>JAFQQT010000036.1 GCA_017410455.1 Clostridia bacterium | reverse complement strand
GGGTTGAGCGCCTTCGGCCATGCCTGCTTCCGCGTGTTGCTGTGCCAGCGTGACGCTGGACCCATCTCGCGATTGAGTTGAGCGCCTTCGGCCATGCCTGCTTCCGCGTGTTGCTGTGGCGTGGTTGAGCGTGCGCAGTCGGCGGAGGGCCTCCTGCGCGTGCACGGCGCACGGAGGGTGCGCCGCGCTGGAGTTGCGCTGTACCGGACAAGAAAATTGCGGCTCCCTTCCGTTTCGGAGGGGAGCCGTTTTGGCCGGGGAGCCCCCGGCGGGGCGGCCCGCGATGGGGTTGAGCGCCTTCGGCCATACCTGCTTCCGCGTGTTGCTGTGCCAGCGTGACGCTGGACCCGGCCCGCGATGGGGTTGAGCACCTTCGGCCATGCCTGTGCGCGCGTGTTGCTGTGGCACAGTTGCGCTGTACCGGACAAGAAGACTTATTGTTCCCCGCTTGCGGTTTGCAGGCGGGGATTCTGTTTGACGAAGAGCCGGTTGTGTGGTATAGTGGGGGTAAATGGAAAAGGAGTGATCTGGATGAAGAAGCTGCTGATTGCGCTGCTTTTGATGCTGACGCTGGGGGCGTCCATCGCGCAGGCAGAGGATGAACCGGATGTGTACGTCAGCGAAGGGTATGTGTATGCCCTGCTGCCGGACGGGACGGCGGAAATCGTGATGTACACCGGTGATGTGCAGGAGCTGGTTATTCCCGCGCAGATCGATGGGTACCGGGTCACGTCGATCGGGGATTTCGCGTTCTGGTGCACATACGCCACGCGCGTGACCATCCCGGACAGCGTCGTTGCCCTGGGCGCAAACCCCTTTGCGTATTGTGTATCCCTGACGGACGTCGTTGTATCGCCGGATAACCCCGTGCTGGAAGCTGTTGATGGCGTGCTCTTTGACCGGGAAGCGATGACGCTGCTCTGCTATCCCAGAGGCCGCGAGGACGAGGTCTACGCCGTGCCCCCGGGGACTGTGGGCATCGGGAGCGCCGCATTCAACTGCGACAGCCTCGTGCGCATCGCCCTGCCGGAGGGCCTGACGTCCATCGGGGACTATGCGTTCATCAATTGCACTGCCCTGACGGAGGTGGTAATCCCGGGCAGCGTTGATGTTGTCGGCGTGAACCCGTTCGCCAATTGCACTGCTCTGACGGAGCTGAGCATTTCGCCGGACCATCCCTGGCTGAAGATTGACGACGGCATGCTGTTCGACACGCGCCAGAAACGGCTGATCGGCTGTCTTGGCGCACACAGGGCGGGGCACTATGCCGTTCCGCAGGGGGTTGAGATCGTCGGGGGCAGCGCGTTCTTCGATTGTTCCGAGCTGATCAGCGTCGAGCTGCCGGAGGGCGTGACGGAGATCGGGGATTACGCGTTCAACTACTGCGACGGCCTGTTCAGCGTTACCGTACCGGGCAGCGTCACGACGATTGCTGAGACCGCATTTGAAGGCTGCGGCGAGCTGATGCACCTCATTGTCCCCCGTGACTCCTTCGCTCACCAGTGGTGCGTGGAGCATGGCCAGCGCCATGTCGTTGAGGACTGAAAGCAAGTCATATAAAGCCGGCTCCCCTTCCCAAACGGAGGGGAGCCTCAGACCATCAAAAAAGCCCGCAACCGCATCCTTTCCGGCAAGGGTGCAGGAAAGGATGCTTCCTGCGTTGGCTGCAGCTGCAAATCCGGTCATTTACCGCGAAGTAAACTCCCGAATTTGCAGCTTTGCCGCCTTGGCTTGCAGACTTTTTTGAAGGTCTGCAAACCATCGACTTTGTCGATGCTTTGCGGCTCCCTTCCTAAACGGAGGGGAGCCGGTCTGTTATGTCCCGGAGGGGCTGGGGCCGTCAGTCCAGGATGGTGGAGAGCATCTCCTTCATCACTTCGGTGTTGCGCTGGATGGAATCTTCGGTGAACAGCCAGCAGGAGCGGAAGCCGGGCAGCCAGTCGCGGTAGGGGCGATCGTCGAGGTTTGCGCGGCTGCAGACCTCGAAGCCGTAGTCGACGTGCTTGACCAGCTCGTCACCCCAGCCCCGGAGCTTGCCGGAGATGACGCAGCCGTTTCCGATCTGCTGCTTGATGTACATCAGCTTCTCCTCCACCGGCCAGTGGGTCATGAAAGCCAGGTCGATGTGCTCGCAGCCCAGGTACTGGCTCAGCTGCTGGCCGACCTCGTACACGCGGCCGTCGGGCTCGCCGTAGACGTAGAACATATGGCCGGTGAGGAAATTCACATGCCGCTTCATCGGGTGTGCCTCCTTGTTGCGTCGTTGGGGGATCACAGGCTCAGCGCCTGCAGCGTCAGGTGGATGTTGCGTTCCAGGGGTGCGGCACCGTCCAGGGTGAGGACGGGGCAGGGGAGCTCTGCCTGCCATTGGTCGTGGCAGGCGCGGCTGCGCATGGTCACGTCGCCGGTATCGTACTGCGCGGCCCAGGCGATGAATTCCAGGTGCGCCTGATGCATGTCGCCGCCCGGGCAGATGCGCTGGCCGAAGCGGGCGTATTCCCGGGTACGGAGCCGTTCCAGGCGCAGGTCGGCCGCCGTCACGACCCGGATGGCGAGGGTGAAGCGGGAAATCAGCGGATCCCCCCAGCCGGTGAGACTCCCGGAGATCACCGCGCCCTTTTCCGCCGCGTCGATATCGGCGTTCATCATCGCCAGCCGTTCCGGGATGGGGCGCTTCTGCGTGAAGGCCGGATCGGTGGGCAGCCAGTAGTAATCGTCCGTGTCCATGTGGGTGAAGCCCAGGGCCTCGCCAAGGGCCCGGCCCAGGGTGGTTGTGCCGGAGCCGGAGGCCCCGAACAGGTGAATGACATGCTTCATGCGGCGGTCTCCTGTGCAGCGGGGCGGATCGCCTGTCATTGCGGCTCTTCCTGCGGCGCTTCCGCGGCGGCCCACTGGGAGGGGGTGCAGCCCGTGCTCTGGTGGAAAACCTTGCTGAAGTAGGCGTAGTCCTCATACCCCACACAGGAAGCGACGTTGCGCAGGGCCATCTCCGGATGCTGGCGGATGAGGGCCATGGCGGCGTTCATGCGGCACTGGGTCAGGAAGGTGTTGAAGGATGTGTTGCCGTGCTTGCGGAAGAGGCGGCTGAGGTAGGTCTGGGAGATGCCGACCTCGCTGCATACATTCTGGATGCTGATGGACTTGGCGTAGTTCTCCTGGATGTACTCCACCGCATAGCGGTACAGGTCCTCGGTGGAGAGCTTCTTGTCCTTGATGGCGCCCATGTCGAAGAGCACCGCATAGAGGCTGGACATCAGGTCGCCATAGGTGTTGGCGTTGCGCAGCAGGTCGCGGACGTCGCGCATGATGGCGTCCTGCTGCTGGCCGGGCACGGGGCGGGCGGAGAGCACCAGATGCACCAGCTGCTGCACCATCGTGGTGGCATACATCTGGGGCAGGCGCTCGCGGTCCCATTCGATGGCGAAGGTGACGAAGGCGTCCTTGATCATGCGGGTGTTGCAGTCCAGGATGAAATGCTCCAGCCGCTTGAGGGTCGCGTTGGACAGGTGGCGGGTCAGGTCGGCGTTGTTGTTGCCCGTGAGGTAGGACACCTGATGATGGCCGATGACGGTGGTGTGCTCCATGATCTCAGCGGCGCGGTCGAAAAAGTCGGGCAGGGCGCTGATGGCGGCGGCGTTGCGGGTGAACAGGAGCGTGGTGGTGGCAGCGGAACGGTGCTGGCGCACATACTGCTGCACATGGGCCTGGAACTCCTGCGAGGACATGGAGGCGGGGGCGAAGAGCACCTGTTCATCCTCATCCCGGCCATACAGGGCATGGAAGGGGGCGTTCTCCAGGGGAATGAGCGATGTGGCCTTGAGCTTGCCCCGGGCTGCACCGAGATTCCCCCAGCGCAGCAGCGCAAAGTGGAAGCGGCCCGCGCCAAAGTGCCGGGTCAGCAGCGCCTCGTCGTATGCCTTGCGGGAGAACAGGGCTCCCAGCGCCAGCGGCAGGCGCGTGGCGTGCTCCTCATCCATGCGCAGGCGGAGCTTATCCAGGGAGGATTTCATCTGCGTCACGCTCACGGGCTTGAGGATGTAATCATCCACCGAGGCCTGGATGGCGCGCTTGGCGTACTCGAAATCCGCATAGCCGGTGACGATCATGATGTGGATGTCCGGCTTCATCTCCCGGGCCTTGAGCGCCAGGGTGATGCCGTCCATGGAGGGCATGCTGATGTCGGTCAGCAGCAGGTCGACATGCTCCCGCTGCAGCACCGCCAGGGCGGCCTCGCCGCTGGTGCAGCTGTCGATGATGCCGTAGCCGGTGGCATATTTCTCCACGATGGCCTGCATATAGCGCAGGGCCGGCATTTCGTCGTCCACGATGAGTACTTTATACATGCTTGTTCTCCTGTTCGATGGGCAGCGTCAGGGTGATGACGGCGCCGGAATCGTTGTGCAGCGTCATGCGGATGTGGCCCTTGCTGGCGTGCAGCAGGCGCAGATAGGTGTTGATGAGGCCCAGGTGCTCGCCACCCTCGGAGGAGAAGGCGGAGGGGTTGCTCTCCATATCCCGGAAGGCGCCGTGCAGCCGCGCCAGGGACGCCTCGCTGAAGCCGTTGCCGTTGTCCCGGACGACGAGCTGGAGCGTGCCATCCACCAGCGTGCCGGTGATGGACACGGCGCGGGGGTCAGTGCGCCCGGCAAAGCCGTGGGTGAGGGCGTTTTCGACAATGGGCTGCAGGGTCAGCTTGGGCAGGGTCAGGCGCATCATGTCCTCCGGCACGTCGATGACGTAGGTGAGCTGATCCTCGTAGCGGGCCTTGACCAGCTGCAGGTAGCGGTGGGCATTCTGCAGCTCCGCGCCCAGGGTGGCGGTCTTGGAGCGCAGGTCGGTGGCGTAGCGCAGCATCTGGGCGAACTGGTCGCAGATGTCGGTGATCTCCTCGCTCCCGCACTCCATGCCCTTGGCGGAGATGATGTTGAGGGTATTGTAGATGAAGTGGGGGTTGATCTGCATCTGCAGGGCGTTGAGCTGCGCCTGCAGCGCGCCCTCGCGCAGGGCCATCTCGTTGTGCATGGAGGTCTGGAGCTTGCCCATGAGGCGGTTCATGGTGTTCTCCAGCTTGTGGATCTCCTGATCCCGGGGGGAGGTGACGGTGGCGGTGATCACCTCGTCGGAATGGGCGAGGATGCTGTCCACCGGCAGGTGTTTGACGCGGCGGGTCAGCTTGCGGATGGCGCGGGTCAGCCCCAGGGAGAAGGCCACCACGAAGCACAGCGTCACCGCCAGGATGACGGTGGCGACCAGCACATAGTTCCGGATCAGCGCGTTGGCCTGCTCATTGTAGATGGACATGTCCTGCGAAACGTAGACTGTCATGTGGAGATAATCGCTGTACAGGCCCACAACAAGGCGGTCCACGCCGTCGGTCTGCACGCGGGTGAAGCCGGTGGCGTTCAGGCCGGAGTACACGATGTCATCGCCGTGGTTGCGGAAGAGCTGTTCGCCGTTGTCGAAGATGCCCTGCACGAGGAAGCCATCCAGCTGCTGCCACATGAACATCTCCGCCAGGTCGTCCAGATAGGCGTTGACCTCTACATAGCCGATCTGCTCGCCGCGCCAGGCCACGGAGCGCACGGCAGAAAACACGCCCACGAACTCCTCCGTCCACGGATCGTTGTGGGGACCCACGATGTGGCGGCGGAAGGGTTCGGCGTCACAGCGCCACAGGTAGGGGAGGGACTCAACGGTGGAGCGGGCCTCCTCGGACATGGAGGTGATGGACTCCGTCTTCTCAAAGCGGCTGGAGATGAAGAAGCCGTTGCCTGAATACACACTCACGCGGAAAAAGGGCTCCAGGATCGGCTCCTGATAGAGCTTGCGGGAGAGGATGTTCTGCACCGCCAGCGTTTCGCCCACATCGGATTCCTCGTCCAGATGGGAGGCTTCGTGGAAGGCTGTCATGAAGTCCGGGTCGGCCGTCAGGCTGTCGATGGCATAGTCCATCAGGCGCACATACTGCTCGATTTCGCTGACGATCTTCGTGCCCAGGGTGTACAGGTGGTCGTAGGTGCGCTGGTTGAGGTCGGCCATGCGCGTCTGATAGAAGTAGATGGAGTTCGCTGCCGTTGTCAGGATGGCAAGGAGCGAAAAGACGAGGATCAGCTTGTGGATCATCTTCATGTGGATGCCCTCGGTATCAAAGTTTCGGTTTCTTCATTATAACATATGATGCCGGCTTTGTGCCAGAAGTGCTGGATATTTCAAACGCGTGTGCTGGATTTTCCAAGCGCGACAGGATTCGATTTTCCAACTGTATGTGCTGGATATTCCATCGACGCTGGAGGGCGGCGACAGTATAATGAAATCACAATCGAATCCCTATGGATAAATGTAAAGGAGGAACCAACCATGAAAAAGCTGATCCGAGTCCTGGCGATCGCATTCGCGCTGCTGATGCTCTGCACCGCTGCATTTGCGGAGTCCCCCCGGGCGATCAACGCCTACCGCGCGCCTGCCGATATCTCCATCGACGGCGACCTGACCGAGTGGAACACCTCTTCCCCCGCGACCATCAACGTGGAAGCGCAGGTCGTGCGTGACCCCGGCCAGTGGAAGGAAAAGGGCGCTGCTGACCTGTCCCTGGACGTGTACGTCATGTGGGAGGAGGAGAACCTCTACCTGGGCGCGACCATCCTGGACGACACCCCCTTCATGTATCGTGAGGGCTTCCCCCCGGATATGGCGGACTCCCTGGTGCTGTTCCTGTCCACCGACCCCACCGCTGATGCGGCCCGCACTGCCTACACCGCCAACGACTGGCGCGTGACCATGGTCATCGACGACTACTACTACAACACCGGCATCGACCGCGACATGATCGAGGACAACGGCGGCTTCGACACCTGCGGCGAAGACGGCGACGAGCAGGTGCTGGACGGCTACGAGGCCTGCATCGTGGAGATCGACGGCGGCTACACGCTGGAGCTGGTCATTCCGTGGACCTGCCTGGCTGGCGGCGACATCCCCGTGTTCACGCCTGCTGCCGGCATGACCGTTGGCGTTGACTTCGGCATGTTCGACCTGGACTTCCCCTGCCCCGGCGTTGCCACCGT
>JAFQQT010000006.1 GCA_017410455.1 Clostridia bacterium | reverse complement strand
GTTCAGCGTGGTGACCTTGCCGGCCTCCAGGCTGGAGAAGAGGCTCTCCATGCTCATCTTGGCCATGGACGCCTCGCGGCTGGCCTTCAGCTTGGCCTTGCGCTCCTCGGCCACCTGGCGGGACAGGTGATCATCGCCCACAGCGATGAGCTCGTCACCGGCGGAGGGCACCTCGTCGAAGCCCATAATCTCCACGGGCATGGAGGGACCGGCTTCCTTGACGCGCTCGCCACGGTCGTTGATCAGCGCACGGACGCGGCCGGAGGCCATGCCCGCAACGATGTTGTCGCCCACGCGGAGGGTACCGTTCTGCAGGAGCACCGTGGCCAGCGGGCCGCGGCCCTTGTCCAGCTTGGCCTCGACAATGACGCCGCGGGCCAGGCGGTTGGGGTTGGCGCGCAGCTCCATGGTTTCGGCCTGCAGCAGCACCATCTCCAGCAGCTCATCGATGCCCTCGCCGGTGTGGGCGGAAACGGGCACCATGATGACGTCGCCGCCCCAGTCTTCGCAGACGATGCCATAGTTGGTCAGGTCCTGCTTGACGCGCTCGGGGTTGGCAGTGGGCTTGTCGATCTTGTTGATGGCAACGATGATCGGCACCTCAGCTGCCTTGGCGTGGTTGATGGACTCGACGGTCTGGGGCATGACGGAGTCGTCCGCCGCAACCACCAGAATGGCGATGTCCGTGGCCTGCGTGCCGCGGGCGCGCATGGCGGTGAAGGCCTCGTGGCCGGGGGTATCCAGGAAGGTGATCTGGCGCTCGTCGTCCACGCTGACGGTGTAGGCGCCGATGTGCTGGGTGATGCCGCCGGCCTCGCCCTCGGTCACCTTGCTCTGGCGGATCTTGTCCAGCAGAGAGGTCTTGCCGTGGTCGACGTGGCCCATGATGGTCACCACAGGCGGACGGGGCAGGAGGTTCTCGTCGGTATCGGCGAAGTCCTCGGTGGCCAGCTGCTCCTCAGCGGTCTGCTCCTGCTTGCGCTCCAGGGTGATCTCGAAATCCGCACACACCAGGGAGGCGGTGTCGAAGTCGATCTCGGAGTTGATGGTGGCCATGTTGCCCAGCAGGAAGAGCTTCTTGATGATCTCGCCGCTGCTCTTGCCGATCTTCTCGCACAGGTCGCGCACCACGATGGTGTCGCCGGCCATGTAGGCGGTCTCGATCTTGATGGGCGCCATCATCTGCTGCGCGGACACCTTCTTCTGGCGGCCACGGCGACCGCCGCGCACGACGTCGTCATCATACCCGCTGTAGCCCGCATCGCGGCTGAGCTGCTTGCGATTGCGCGCCACATGCTCGGGGTCATGCTGGCGAACGTACTGCTTCTTGTTGGGATCATAGTTGGAGACGCGCTCCTTGCCCGTGGACTGGGGAATGTCCGGCACAGAGGGCTTGGGACGGCCCATGCCCGCGCCCATGGGACGGCCGCCGGGGCCGCCAGCCGGACGCTGGCCGAAGCCGCCGCCCTGCTGACCCATCGGACGGGCGCCGCCCATACCGGGACGGGGCGGCATGGGGCGCTGGCCCTGCTGACCGGGCGCCCCCTGCGGACGGGGCTGGAAGGCGCCATTGCCCTGCGGCCGCGGACCCTGCGGACGGGGCTGGAAGGTGCCATTGCCCTGGGGACGGGGACCCTGCTGACCCTGCGGACGGGGCTGGAAGGTGCCATTGCCCTGGGGGCGCGGGCCCTGCTGACCCTGCGGACGCTGACCCTGCTGGCCCTGAGCGCCCTGCTGGGGACGGGGCTGCACGGGACGCGGCGGACGGATCACGTTGGGCGCCAGACCCACGGGCTGCTGGGGCACATTCACGCCCGGACGGCTGATGATCTGGCCGATGGCGGGGCGCTTGGGCTCCTCCGCCTTGGGCGCAGGCTTGGGCTGCTCAGCAGCCTTGGGCGCCTCGGCGGGCTTGGGAGCCTCGACAGGCTTGGGCGCTTCTGCCTTGGGCGCCTCAGCCTGGGGAGCCTCAGCCTTGGGCGCTTCCGCCTTGGGAGCCTCGGCTGCAGGCTGCTCAACAGGCTTTGCTGCGCGGGGCGCCTCCGGCTTGCGGGCCGGCTTGGCCTGCTCTGCCAGCTTGGCCTGCTCCGCCGCTGCAGCCGCTTCCGCCTTCTGCTGAGCTTCCCGGGCCCGGGCTGCCTCAGCCGCGGCAGCGTCCACCTGCGCCTGCTCGTCAGCGTCCAGCATGACGTAGGCGCGGGACTGATCGGAGAGGCGCTTCTGCTGCTCGGTGCGGCGACGCTCTTCCTCGCGATCCTTTTCAGCCTTGATGATGCTCTTTTCCGTGTTGGTCAGGGCCGTGAGCAGGCTCTCGGCGCTCTGACGCATGCGGCTCGCGTCCTCGCGAGCCCTGGCCGCATCCCGGGCCAGCTCCTTGGTTGCATCCTTGAGTTGCTTAACTTTCGTCATTCGACGCTTGCACCCCCGCTATGATTTGGCGAATTCGTATACTTCATCTTCCGTACGCCGGTGGAATCCGCCGGAGACGAAAGTAGCTGTCTGATCTGTGTGGCCAGCCCTCCTTTGAGGACGGCCATGGCGACGCCGGGCTTGCCGGTCGCCTCGTGGAGCAGCCCCTCAGGGAGCCGCACCAGCTCCACGCCCGCGTGCTGGCACGCGCCGTGGTATTTCTCCTGCGTGGCCTGTGACGCGCCTGCATCCAGCAGCAGCACGCCGCAATTTCCTGCGCGGATGGTTTTGAGGCATCCATCCTCGCCGAACACGGCCTGCCGCGCGCGGACGCACAGCCCCATCAGGCCGCGCAGCCTGTTCTCCTGCTGCTCCGTCAAGGCTGATCAGCCTCCGGTTCCGGCGCAGGCAGGTGCTTGAGCTCGTACTGCAGGGCGGCGGCGACTTCCTCGGTCATGCGCACCTCCAGCTGCCGCTCCAGCTGCTTCTGCTTGATCGCCCGCAGCAGGCAGGCCTCCTGCCGGCACACATAGGCGCCCCGGCCGGGTTTCTTCCCACCCGGATCCATCGACAGGGTTCCGTCGGGCGCGCGCACCACGCGGATCAGCTCCCGCTTGGGCTTGCTTTCCCGGCAGCCGACGCACATGCGCAGCGGAATCTTTCTTGGCTTCACGCTCATCGCCTCCCGTTATCGCGCCGTCACGGATCACTCCGTGTCGTCGTCGATCTCCTCGAGCAGCACGCCGGAGAAGCTCTCGCCCTCCAGCGGGGCCAGCACATCCTCTTCCACAGGCGCCTGCTCGCTCATGAGCGCATCGTACTGGCTCTGGGACTTGATGTCGATCTTCCAGCCGGTCAGCTTGGCGGCGAGGCGGGCGTTCTGACCCTCCTTGCCGATGGCCAGGGACAGCTGATTGTCCGGCACGACCACGCGGCACACGAAGGCGCCGCTGCTCTCGGGGAACACCATCAGCACGTTGGCGGGGTTCAGGGCGTTGGCGATGAACTCGGCCGAATCCTTGGACCACTTGATGATGTCGATCTTCTCGCCCTTGAGCTCGGTCACCACGCGCTCGACGCGGCTGCCGCGCTGGCCCACGCAGGAGCCGACGGGATCGATCTGCACATCATCGCTGTACACGGCGATCTTGGTGCGGCTGCCGGCCTCGCGGGCGATGGCCTTGATGGTGACTGTACCGGAGGCGATCTCCGGCACTTCCATCTCGAAGAGGCGCTTGATGAGGTTGGGGTGGATGCGGCTGACGCGCACCTGCGGGCTGCGGCCGGCGCCGGCCTGGGCGCGCTGCACCTCCAGGACGTAGACCTTGATGTGGTCGTCCTCCTGCAGCACCTCGCCGGGGATCATCTCCTCCGCCTCCAGGATGCCCTCGGTGCGGCCCATCAGATCCACATAGGCATTGCCGCGCGCGTCGATGCGGCGCACGATGGCGGTGAGGATCTCGTTCTCCTTGTCGATGTAGTCGCTGTAGACGCGGCCGCGCTCCACATCGCGAAGGCGCTGGATGATCACGTCCTTGGCGGTCTTGGCGGCCACGCGCAGGAAGCCCGAGGGGGTCACGTCCGTCTCGACGATGTCGCCCATCTGGTAGGTGTCCTTGAGCTTGCGGGCCTCCTCCAGGGTGATCTGGTCACCGGTGGAGCCCTCCACCTCTTCCACGATCAGGCGGCGCAGGTAGATGTGCACTTCGCCGGTGGTGCGGTCGATGGCTGCGGTGATGTTGCCCGAGGCCACCCGGGGGGCGCCATTGGGCTGATTCTTCTCGTAGGCCTTCTTCAGGGCGGTCTCCACGGTCTGGAACATCATCTCTTCGCTGATGCCCTTCTCTGCGCACAGCGCAACGATGGCTTCCACCAGCTCCTGCCCCTGCGACTTGACCGGGGCCACATTCTTCTTTGCTCTCATGATATCACCTTATATGTTATTTTGTTTGTGCTTATGCCTCTTCATCCGGCCCGTCGCCGGTCAGATCCACTTCCTGCACGCCATCCATATCCACAATGGGCTTGATCAGCGAGGCAGCGCGGCGGGTGAAGACCCGCTCCTCCCCGTCCGCCAGGATGGTCAGGCTCTCCCTGTCCCAGGCGACCAGTTCGCCGGTGAAGATCTTGCAGCCATCCAGGGCCTTGAAGAGGTGCACCTCCACCTCCAGACCCAGGGCGCGTTCAAAATCGCGATCCTTCTTCAGCGGCCGGTCCACACCCGGAGACGAGACCTCCAGAAAGTCGTAATCATAGCTCTCCAGCTGCGGCTGGATGGCCCGGTGGTAGCGCTCGCAGTCGTCCAGCGTGATCCCTTCGGGCTTGTCGATGTAAATGCGCAGGTACTTCCCCGTGGGTTCCTTGTCCAGGCTGACGTCCACCAGCTCCACGCCCTGCTCGTCGGCAAGGCGTTGGCACTTGGGCTCAACCACCTGCGTCAGTTCGGCCTTCGCCATCAGGCCACCTCCTTCATGCGGGTCGCTCCGACCCTGATGTGCTGCAGTTCAGGCAACAGAAAAGAGTGGCCCACATCGCCTTGACAACGCAAACAAAGCAGCTTCCCGGCGGATGCAAAAAGGCTGCAATCCTGCCTTGCACTGCTCTGTCCGGCCATCAGGCCATGCCCACTCTTTATCGGTAAACCCTTCTTTCTTTCCGTCGGCCGGGTGGAATGGCGATTCACTCGCCCTCCGTGCCCGGCAGTGCCGTCGCCGTACACTGCCGCTGCAGTTGCCCGCAGCGTGATATATCCATACGCTTGATATTATAGCACAGTTTTGCAGGGAATACAAGGGTTTTCCTGCAGTTGTGCAATTTTTTCGCCGCCAAATTTCGCTTGCCGAAGGGCGCAAAACGTGCTATGCTTGTCCCAGCACCTGATGATGGAGGTCCTGCCCGATGAACTGCACCCTCTGCCCCCGCCGCTGCGGCGCACTGCGCACGGCGGACGCCGGCCAAGGCTTCTGCCAGCTGCCGGAAACGATACTGATCGCCCGCATCCAGCCCCACCTGTGGGAAGAGCCGCCCATTTCCGGCACGCGCGGCACGGGCGCGGTCTTCTTCAGCGGCTGTACGCTGCGCTGCGCCTACTGCCAGAATGGCGACATCAGCCACCGCAACGCCGGCCGCCCCTTCACCCCACAGGAGCTGAGCGACAGCCTTCGCCGCCTGGTGGACGCGGGCATGCACACCATCTCCTTCATCACCGCCACGCCCTACATCCATCAGATCCTCGCCGCGCTGGAGCTCTATCGCCCGCCGGTGCCCCTGGTGTGGAACACCTCCGGCTACGAAACCGTGGAAACCCTGCGGCTGCTGGAGGGCGTGATCGACGTCTACCTGCCCGACCTCAAGCACCGGAGCGAGGCCATGGGCCGCCTGTGCGCCAAGGCCCCGGATTACTTCGAGCGCGCGTCCTCCGCCATCTGCGAGATGGTGCGCCAGACAGGCACGCCCGTGTACGGTGCGGATGGCATCATGCAGCGCGGCACCCTCATCCGCCACCTGATCCTCCCCGGCCTGACCAGCGAGTCCATCCAGCTGCTGGACTGGGTCGCGGAGACCCTCCCCGGCACGCCCGTCAGCCTCATGCGCCAGTACATCCCCATGAACGGCGTGGCCATCCGCGGCCTGGACCGCCCCATCACCGAGCGGGAGTATCGCCGCGTCCGCGACCACATGCTGACCCTGGACCTCCCCGGCTATCTGCAGGAGCCCGAGAGCGCCTCCACCGACTTCGTGCCCCTGTTCTGCCGGGACGAGAGCTACATCTGACGCCGGGCCGCCGGAACAGGCCTCCGACCGAAACGCCGCAGTCCTCCGCTGTGGCGCTTTTCATTGCGCAGGATCATTATCGGATCAAACATCAACGGAAGTTGAGTTGAAAACGCATCATGCATATGGTAGAATATAGGGTGACATAATGCCGCAAGGAGGTCTCCATGATGAAGAAAATCGGCATTGTCACCGACAGTCACAGCAGCCTCTCCCCGGCGGCTGCGGAGGCTCTGGGCGTGCATGTGCTGCCCATGCCCTTCCGCATCGGTACCGTGGACTATCTTGAAGGCGTGAACCTCACCCGCGAGGAGTTCTTCGCGCACCAGCGCGCGGGCGACATCATCGGCACATCCCAGCCGGCTCCGGCGGATGTGCTTGCCCTGTGGGACAGGCTGCTCACGCAATACGAATCCCTGCTCTACATGCCCATTTCCTCCGGCCTGTCCGGCTCCTGCGAAACGGCGCAGCTCCTGGCGGATGACGAAGCCTACGCCGGCCGCGTGTTCGTTGTGGACAACGGCCGCATCGCCACGCCCCTGCACCGCAGCATCCTGGACGCCATGGAGCTGATCGATCAGGGCCTGACCGCCGCGCAGTGCAAGGCGGCGCTGGAGCAATCCCGTGACGAGCTGACCATCTACATCGCCGTGCAGACCCTGGAGTACCTGCACAAGGGCGGCCGTATCAGCGGCGCCACTGCTGCAGTGGGTACGATCCTGAACATCAAGCCCATCCTGTCCCTGACCACCGGCAAGCTGGAGAGCTACAAGAAGGCCCGTGGCATGCTCAAGGCAAAGGAGATCATGCTCGAATCCATCCGCTCCGACCTGGCCATCCGCTTTGCTGACGCGCAGTCCCGGGGCGATGTGCACCTGCTGGCCGCTGGCAGCGCCTCCCCGGAGGAGACCGCAAAGTGGATCGCCCAGATCGAAGCCGCATTCCCCGGCATGCCTGTGCTCTACGACGATCTTTCCCTGGGCGTGAGCTGTCATACGGGCGAAGGCGCCCTGGGCGTGGGCCTGAGCGTCCGCCCCCGTCCTTAACCGGCAGACGATGCTTTGATCATCAAAGGAATTTTTCGCCTGCAGGACGTAATCCTCCGCCGCAAACCCTTGCCAATTCAGCGCGGAGTGTGCTAAAATAGATCGATAACACCATGCATGGAGGTGCGAATGATGCGCATTTTTGTGGACGCGATGGGCGGCGACAACGCCCCGCAGGCCCCCGTCGAAGGCGCCATTGAGGCCCTGCGCCGTTTTCCGCAGCTGGAGGTGACGCTGGCCGGCGTGCTGCCCGAGATCGAGAAGTATCTCGTCGACTGCGACGACGTCCGCAGCCGCATCACCCTGCTGGACGCGCCCGAAGTCATCACCAACGAGGAGTCTCCCGTGATGGGCGTGCGCAGGAAGAAGAACAGCGCCACCGTCATCGGCATGCTGCAGCTGCGCGACAAGGAGGTTGACGGCTTCGTGTCCGCCGGCTCCACCGGCGCGGTGCTGGCGGGCGGCATGTTCCGCCTGGGCCGCATCGAAGGCATCGAGCGTCCCGCGCTGGCGCCGCTGATGCCCAACGGCAAGGGGCACTTCCTGCTCATCGACTGCGGCGCCAACGTGGACTGCAAGCCGGAGTATCTGGTGCAGTTCGGCCTGATGGGCACGGCCTACATGCAGGGCGTGATGGGCATGGAGAACCCCCGCGTGGGCCTGGTCAACATCGGCGCGGAGGCCGAGAAGGGCAACACGCTGGTGAAGGAAACCTACCCCCTGCTGGAGAAGGCGCCCTACAACTTCGTGGGCAACGTGGAGGCCCGCGACGTGATGGCCGACGTGGCCGACGTGCTGGTCGCCGACGGCTTTGCCGGCAACCTCATCCTCAAGAACACCGAGGGCGTGGCCATGGCCCTGCTGAAGATCATCAAGCAGGAGATGATGGCCGACCTGAGCGGCAAGATCGCCGGGCTGATCGGCAAGCCCGCCTTCCGCCGCGTCAAGAAGCTGATGGATTACACCGAGGTTGGCGGCGCGCCGCTCCTGGGTGTGCGCGGCGCAGTGGTCAAGGCCCACGGCAGCAGCAATGCCCACGCCTTCGCCTGCGCCATCGGCCAGGTCATCCGGATGATTGACGGCAAGGTCGTCGATATCATCGAAAAGGGCGTTGCCACCCTCGCCCCCGCCACCGACGCTTAAGCCACCCCGGCTTGCGATATACCAGAATCATCAAGGAGGAATACACCCATGACTTTTGAAACTGTGAAGGGCCTCATCGCCCTGCAGCTCAAGGCGGATCCCGCCACCATCACCCCCGATACCCGCCTGGTTGAGGACCTGAAGGCCGATTCCGCCAACGTGCTGTGCATGATCATGGACCTGGAAGAGAAGTACGGCATCACCGTGGAAGATGACCAGATCCTCAAGCTGAAGACCGTGGGCGACGTTGTGGCCTACATCGAAGCGAACCAGTAAGGCATTCATCGGGGAGCCCCGGAGGCATGGGGCTTCCCGGTTTCACTTTACTCTGATCCATACGCAAGCGGTGAGGTGCGCTTCACCGTTTGCGCATGGATGCAGGACCCGGAAGGAGCATCCTATGCATAACCTCATGAAAGCCCTCGGCTACGAATTCCGCAACCCCGCCCTGCTGCGCCAGGCGCTGACGCACCCCTCCTACGGCCCGGAAGACAACCAGCGCCTCGAGTTCCTCGGGGACGCTGTGCTGCAGTACCTCATGTCCGATATCCTTTACGCCAGCCACCCCCGCGACCGCGAAGGGCAGATGACTCACCTGCGCGCGCTGCTGGTGTGCGAGGCGGCGCTGGCTCAGGTGGCCACCAGCCTGAATGTGGGTGAAGCCCTGCGCATGGACAAGGGCGAGGCCCTCACCGGCGGCCGCGAGAAGCCCAGCGTCCTCGCCGACGCGATGGAGGCCATCCTTGCCGCCATCTACCTGGACGGTGGACTGGACGCCGCCCGCGAGGTCATCCGCCGCCACTGGCCCCGGCCCGAGGACGTCCGCCGCCCGATGCAGGACAGCAAGGGCGCCCTGCAGGAGCTGCTGCAGAAGGACGGCGGCCCCGCCCCCACCTACGCCATCGTCGCCCAGGAGGGCCCGCCCCACGACCGAACCTTCGAGGCCTCCGTATCCCTGGAAGGCACGGAGCTGGCCCGCGGCAAGGGCAAAACCAAGCAGAAGGCCCAGCAGGCCGCTGCCCTGGCTGCGCTGGAGAAGCTCCAGGCGAAGGCCTGAGCACGCCAACATATCGGGAACATCAAAACAGGCAGGCACGCGAACGTGTCTGCCTTTTCATTATCGCCCCCATACATGCCCTGCCCGCGCATCCCCTGCGCACAAAAGAAAAAAGTGGCCGAAGCCACTTCTTGACAGGCAGAGGGGTCACGCCTCGCGGCATGACGCTTATGGGCCCCGCCAGAGGCAAGCTCTGGATTAGCCCTGCTTCTGCTTGTGCTTGGGATTCTCGCAGATCACCATGACCTTGCCCTTGCGGCGGATGATCTTGCACTTCTCGCAGATGGGCTTCACGGACGGACGAACCTTCATGCTCTGTTACCTCCTGTTGTAGAG
>JAFQQT010000002.1 GCA_017410455.1 Clostridia bacterium | reverse complement strand
TGGGGTATCCTCGCTTTCTGCTGCAATAGAAAAAGCAGCTATGTACTTGAAGGTTTCCCTTCAAGCCATAACTGCTTGAATTTACTGTATTTCCCGCGACTCATGACGAGGAGGGGTAAACCTTCCTCTACATAATAACGCGGAGGGAGCTGTCGCCGACGGGCGACTGAGGGAGTATGTGGGAGCAGCATGGCAGGTCTGCCTTCCAATCACCGGAAGCCCGCTTTTCACCCCTGCTTCTGGCTCTGAGCCCCCGGCACGCGCCCCACGCGGGTGTTGTCGGCGCTCCTGTCCCGCAGCAGGGGGATGGGATTCGCGCCGGTCTCCCAGCGGTAGTCCTGGCCGAAATCCGCGATGTGCCGCGCGATCACCTGATGGCTGGCGACCGCCGCGCCATCGCCGTTGAGAGCCTTCTGGTACTGGAAGAAGTCCACCTCCGGCCTGAGGTCCTCCAGGGGCGCGTAGCTCTCCCGGCAGCCGGTGAGGTTCACCGTGCCCGCCAGCACCCGGCGGACGTGGTCGATGTTGCTCTCCAGCGTGAGCGGCGCGGGGAAGGTGCCCTCGCCCACCACCTGCTGATACTGCTTGCCCTCGTAGCGTTCCAGCAGCCGGGCAGCTTCGTGCAGGTGGCTCAGCTCAATGTCCAGCATGTGCTGCCACACGGGCCGCAGGTGAGCGCAGGTCTCCGTCTGCAGGCAGCTCCAGTAGAGCCAGCACTCAGTGTACTGGTGCATCAGCAGGTTCTCCAGCCAGGTGCAGCTGACGTCCATCAGGCTCCCGTACTGGCTGACATGCTGCTCCTCCACCAGGCCGATCTCCCGGTACAGCGCCCGGCCCGGGGCGTTCGGGTAGGCGGCGCAGACGTTCATGTAGTAGTTCATCGTCTGCTGCTCGGCGGCGGTGATCACGCCCACGCAGAGCTTCGTTTCCAGCGCGGCGGCCTTGCCGTCGATGGGCTTCTTGATCTCGTCCAGCGGGAAGCGGTGATGGGCGATGGTGGGTCGGGCGGGCATGATCTCCGTCATGCGGCCCACCAGGTCCTCCGCGTGGACGCCCGCCTCCATGTCCAGCAGGTCTGCGTAGCGGTAGAGGTGATCGAAGTCCTCCAGGAGGGCGAAGTTCAGCGCATCGCGGACGTGCTCGTCCGGCTCGCGTTTGGCCAGGTGGGCCGTCAGGTCAACGGCCAGCTGCTCATAGCCGATGGTGTGCTCCAGCAGCGTTTCGTCATCGGGCTTCAGGGCCGCGATGAGCTTCTGCTGCTGTTGCTCCGACCTTCGCATCAGGGCGAGGGCGCGGCGCAGGTCGTTGTCCGGGCAGTTGCGCGAGAACTGGTGGGAAAACCACACGTTCTCGAACTCCGTGCCGTTCATCAGGATCACACGGGTGCGGGTGTAGGGGTCGACGGCCCGCTTGTCGTAGGGCGCGGGGGACATGGCCCGCCAGTTGAGCAGGCAGCTTTCGATGGGGTTGGCGCGCTCGCGGAAGGGGTTCATGGTCTGCATGGGGGTACCTCCTTGTCGGTGGATACCGTCAGTATGCGCCGCGCGCCCGCACGATATACAGAAAACCCGTGCCTCCGCAGGGGAAGCACGGGCAGGGGATGCACTTGTCTTACTTGATGCTGTTGACCATTTCGACCACCTTCTGGTGGACGGTCTGGGCGGTCTGCATGCTGATGGCGGTGGCGTTGGCGGGATCAGCCTTCAGGGCCTCGGCAGCGTCATAGGCAATCTGCTGCAGGGCAGCCAGCTCGTTTTCGACGGCAGCCTTCTGCTCGTCGGACACACCCGCGTACTCGCACAGGTTGCTCAGCGCGTCGAAGGTCCAGTACATGGAGTCGGCCCAGTTGGCGGGCAGCACCTTGAAGCCATCGACGGTCACGCGCTTGCCCTCGGCGTCGCGCACGCGGCCGGTGGTGGGATAGTACAGGCCCTCAGCAGGCTGCTCCTGGGTGAAGGCGGCGCTCTCGGTGCCCAGCTTGTAGGCGGCGTACACGTCGGTGGTCAGCATGGGGTAGTAGGGGACGAACACGTTCCAGCAGCCGTTGTCCATCGCGACCCACTCCATGGTGTCGGTGGCGCCGTCCTCGGCCCAGGTCTGGAAGATGTGAATCTCGAGGTTGCTGGTGGAGCCGATGCCGGGGATGTCGTAGTAAGCCACGATATCCGCCACGGTGAAGGCGCGGTTGACGGAGATGTTGGTGTAGAAGGGAACGATGTTGCCCTCGGCGTCCACGTTGGAGATGGCGTAATCAGCGGCGGTAACTTCCTCAGCGGCCTTGCTGAAGGCGGGATCGAAGTGGCTGAGCGCGCTCATGTAGCGGCTGTTGGGGGTCTGCTCGGGCAGGTAGGAGGCGATGAAGTCGATGGTGTTGGCCTCGGCGTCGCCCACATAGGTGCCGGCCTGCTGAGCCACGGCGATCAGGTTGGCGGAGGCGATGACGTTCTCGTCGTCCAGGTCGATCAGGCCGATGGCGCTCTGGTTGGGCACCGCGAAGGCCACGGACTCGCTCAGGCGCAGGGCGATGTACTGCGTGCCGGTCACGTTCTCGATGTACCAGGTCTCGGTGTTGTCGGCGATGAAGATGCCGGAGCCGCCCTGGCAGCCCACGGTGTCATAGATGCTGGTCAGCAGGGTGACGGCCTCCCTGGCGGTGGCGCACTCGCTCAGCAGCACGGTGGGGATCTCCGCTTCCTCGATGCCGGTTTCGCCATTCATGGGGTCGATGGCCTTCACGGCCTTGCAGCCGCCGGAGAGGGTCTCGGTGGCGGTGACGGTCAGGCCCATCTCATTGGTGCCGCCCGCCTCGTAGGGGGTGTGGGCATGGGTGCCGCCGCAGTCCGGGCAGAAGCCGGAGAGGTTGTCGTCGGAGAAGGCGGTGTAGGAGTAGCTGTCCTTCGTAAAGGTGTAGGTGAAGCCGTAGCAGCCCTGGTACACCTCGCCAGCCTTGTGCAGGCCCGCGGGCGCAACGTAGTACACCTTGTTGTAGCTGTTGGAGATGTCTTCCGAGCGGGCGAACATGGTGGAGCCGTCCGCGGTCAGGTCGGAGCCGACATAAATGGCCGTGCAGGCGGACGCGCCCACAGTGCCCAGGCACAGCACCAGCGCCACAACCAGCGCCAGCAGAGTCTTCATGTTCTTCATAATTCATACCGTCCTTTCGGGCTTTGATGGAACAAGCGCTATTGTACGCTCATTTTATGCATTTGTCAAGCATATTTATGCATTATTCATGTATTTTCTCTGTATTCCTGTTCCGCCTTTTTCCTGCAGGGGGTTTCACCTCCGCGCAGGCATGGTATAATCATATCGTACACATCCGCACGGCGGTCACACAGGGGGACAATCATGGATATGAAGGCGCTTTGGAAGCTCACCTACGGCCTGTATCTGCTCACCGCCCATCAGGACGGGCGGGACAACGGCTGCATCATCAACACCGCCGTGCAGGTGGCGGAACACCCCGTGCGGGTGGCCATCTCCGTCATCCGGGGCGGGCTGACCCACGATATGGCGCTGGCCACGGGGCAGTTCACCCTCACGGCGCTGTCGGTGGATGCGCCCTTTGCGCTCTATCAGCACTTCGGCATGCAGTCCGGCCGCGCGGCGGACAAGTTCGCCGGCCGCAGGGACGTCGCCCGGGGCACCAATGGGCTCCTCCACCTCACGGAGGCGTCCTGTGGCCATCTGGACTGCAAGGTTATGCAAACCGTGGACCTGGGCAGCCATACCCTCTTCATCGCCGAAGTTGTCGACGGCGCCGTCCACTCCGACCGTCCGGCCTGCACCTACGCCCACTATCAGGCGGAGATCAAGCCCCGGCCCCAGCCCGTGCGCAAGAAGGGCTGGATCTGCAGCGTGTGCGGCTTCGTTTACGAGGGGGACGAGGTGCCCGAGGATTTCCTCTGCCCGCTGTGCAAGCACGGCCGGGAGGACTTCGTGCCCGCGCCCTCCGCGCTGGAGGCGGCCCTGACGCAGCCCACGCAGGTCAGCCTGACGGGGCAGATCGACGCGGAGTTCGCCTCCGCCCGGGAAAAGGCCGCCCTGGCCGACCTCGCCCGCGCCCACGGGCTGGACGCCATCGCCGACACAGTGATGGAGATGGCCCGCGACGAAGCCCGGCACGGCAAGGCCCTGCAGGCGCTGCTGGAAAGACACTTCGGTTAATCAGGCATCCGGCAGGATCGAGGTCTATGAGAGAATCGCCTCCACAGGGGGCGGTTCTCTTTCATTATTGCATGGCAGCCGCCCCGTTTGACACACCGCCGGCTTTGTGGTATCCTGTTTGCAGGAAGCAAAGCAGAAGCCCGGCGCGATTACCGGAGGAGGCGCTCAATGACACAGTTCCAGCATGAGGATCTGAGCTGCATCGTCCTGCCGGACGGCACGGTGGAGATCGCGAAGTATGCCGGCCCGGAGGAGCCGTGCTGGCCCCCCTCCACGAGGGATGTCATCGTGCCCGCGCACATAGGTGGGCGACCGGTCACATCCATCGGTGAAGAGGCCTTCCGGGAAGCGCATGTGGGGCGGATCATGCTGCCGGAAACGCTGCGGCGGATCGGGCGCCATGCCTTCTGCGCCTGCCATTTCACGCAGCCCCTTGTGATCCCGGATTCCGTGGAGGAGATCGGCGTCCACGCCTTCTACCGCATCGGTGGGGAGGTGCAGAACCCCATCCCCGCATCGCTGCGGCACATCGCACCCGGCGGCTATGCCACCTCCGGCGTGACAGGAACCCTGGTGCTGCCCGAAACGCTGCGGTTCGTCGGCAGTCAGGCGTTCGCATGGAATGAAAGCCTGCGGGAGATCGTGCTTCCGGCCTGTGACTTCCAGGCAGAAGAGCACGCCTTCATGTGCGTGGACCGGCTGGCGGTACACCCGGGATCGGCCGGAGAGGCAATCGCCCTGGCGACGTCCATCAACCCGCACATGATACGAAGACTATGAATGTTCTGTAACATTTTCGTGAAAGCATTGCACCCCGGCGGAATTCATGTAATAATAGAAGCAACCCCTATATCGAAGGAGGAACACCCTATGAAGATGCTCTCCCGCCTGCTGGCGCTGACCCTGGCCCTGCTGCTGTGCCTGCCCGCGCTGGCGGAAACCACGCCCGAGGACGTGCTGGTGACGATCAACGGCTCCTCCGTGACCCGCACGGAATACGAGACCTGCCTGACCTCCCTGCAGGATACCTACGCGTCCTACGGCTATGACGTGACCGACCCCACCATGGCCGCCATCCTGCAGCAGATGGCCCTGGAAACCGCCATGCAGTATGAGATGCTGCAGTTCAAGATCGTGGAGCTGGGCCTGCAGCTGACCGACGAGGAGCTGGCCGACGCTGCCCAGCTGGCCCGCGAGGACTTCAGCCTGCAGGTGGACCTGATCGTGGATCAGTACGGCCTCTACGGCCTGGCGGACGTGTCCACCGAGGCCGGCCGCGCCGCTGTGATGGTGGAGGTGCTCTCCCAGCTGGAGGCCATGGGCATCACCGAGGCGTCCTACATCGCCATGTCGCAGACCAACGCCGGTTACGACAAGGTCTACGACTGGGTCGTGCGCGACGTGAGCGTGACGGAGGAGGAAATCCGCGCCCATTTCGACGCGCTGGTGGACGCCGACCGCGTGGCCTACGCCAACGACGTGGCCGCCTACGAGGCCATGCTGGAGAGCAACCGCTACGCCCTGATGTACGGCATGACCGAGTACTATGTGGACCTGTACTACGTGCCCGAAGGCTACCGCAGCCTGACCCACATCCTGCTGCAGGCGGACGACACGGCCCTGGCCAATTGGACCGCCCTGAACGCCAACGGCGCCGATCCGGCTGAGATCGCCGCGGCCGAAGCTGCGGTGCTGGCCTCCGTGCAGCCCTCCGTGGACGAGATCAACGCCCGCCTGGCCGCCGGCGAGTCCTTCGCCAGCCTCATCCCCGAGTACACCATCGACACCGGCATGATGGATGAGAGCGCCATCGCCGCAGGCTATGAGCTGCATGCTCAGTCCACCGGCTGGGCCGAGCCCTTCCAGGCTGCCGCCTTCACCCTCACGCAGGTGGGCGAGATCTCCGCTCCCGTGGTCAGCGATTTCGGCGTGCACATCATCTGCTACGCCGCGGACGTCCCCGGCGGCCCCGTGCCCTATACCGACGACGTGCGCGCCCTGCTGAGCGAGGCGCTGCTGTCCCCCCGCCAGTCCTCTCTGTTCGAGGAAACGCTCGCAGCCTGGATGGCTGAAGCTGAGATTGCTTACAGCGAAGAAGCCCAGACCCTGCTGAGCGCCTACTGAGCCATTTGAAAGGAGCGAGGCGCCCCATGAAGATGATCAAACGCCTGCTGGCCCTCATTGCGGCACTGGCGCTGCTGAGCGCCGCCGCGCTGGCCGAAACCGCGCCGGATGACGTGATGGCCACCATCAACGGCGTTGCCATCACCCGCCAGACCTATGAGAGCTACCTGCAGAACCTGTCCGAATACTACGCCTACTACGGCTACGACGTGACCTCCGCCGAAAACACCGCCTACCTGCGCTACCTGAGCCTGAGCACCCTCGTGCAGCTGACGCTGATGGATCAGAAGATCGCTGAAATGGGCGTGACGCTGACGGCCGATGAGCTGGCCGCAGCCCAGGAGGAAGGCCGCAGCCTGTGGGTGCAGGACGTGTCCAACGCCCTGAGCTACCGTGGCGTGACCTCCGAATCCTCCGAGGCAGAGCGCGCCGCCGTCATGGTGCAGCTGCTGGCTGACCTGGAGGCCCTGGGCTACACCGAGGAGAGCTACATCGCCGAGTCCGTCTCCAGCGCCCTCTACCTCAAGCTGGAGGCCCTGATGGTCGAAGGCGCGACGGTGCCCGAGGGCGAGGTGCAGTACCTCTACGAGCAGCTGGTGGAGGAAGACCGCCAGCGCTACGCCGAGGATGCCGCCGCCTATGAATCCACCTGCCAGATGAACGCCTTCGCCCAGATGACCGGCATGACGGAGTACTACCAGGACGTGTGGTACATCCCCGAGGGGTACCGCATCATGACGCACATCCTGCTGCCGGTGGACGCCGCGACGCTGGAAGCCTGGAGCGAGCTGCAGGCCGTTTATGAGGAGCAGCAGATCCTGCTGGAGGAGGGCGGCGCCATCACCGGGGAAGCGGTGACGGCCGAAGAGGTGGAGAATGCCCGCCTGGCGATGCTGACCTCCACGCAGGCCCAGGCCGATGAGATCGCCAGCCGCCTGGCCGCCGGCGAGTCCTTCGCCAGCCTCATCCCCCTGTACACCGCCGATGAGAGCATGAACGAGGAAGCCGAGATTGCCGCCGGCTACCCCATCCACATGGACTCCATCTTCTGCCCCGCCGGCTACCGCGACGCAGCCTTCGCCCTGGCGCAGCACGGCGATGTTTCCGCCCCCTTCGTTTCCGATGACGGCGTTTACATCCTCTGCTACGTCAGCGATGCGCAGGGCGGCCCCGTGGCCCTGACCACGGAGCTCCATGCCGCCCTCCACGCCCAGCTGCTGGAGGAAGCCCAGGCCGCGCTGTATCAGCAGACCATGGCCGCCTGGGAGGCAGAGGCCGATATCGTCTACAGCGACGAAGCCCTGTCCTTCCTTCCCGCCTACTGAGTTCAATGAAAACACGCCTCCCGAGTGCAGTTGCTTTCTGCAGTCGGGAGGCGTTCTGTATGCAGTTGATGTCACCTGCGCCGCCTGCGCTGCCTGCGCCACATCAGACGGATGCGGCCCCAAAGCGTGCGGCTCTTCTTGAGCGCCACGGCGGCTTCCAGCGCGCCACGGCGGAATTCGTTGTTGTCCGGTTCGTGGCGCACGGCCTCGCGGTAGGACTGATGCGCCGTTTCATACTGATCCATGGCCATGAGGATGGTGCCCTGCATGGCATACCAGCGGCCATCGCGCTGCGTGGATCGCATGAGATGGCGCAGGGCGGATTCGGGACTTTCGCGGCGGAGCATCTTGGCGGCCAGGGTCAGCGCTTCCTCCTGGGAGAGCTCCTTTGTGTAGTTCTCCACCACCGTGCGGCGCGAGGCGGTCAGCTTCAGCGCCTCCTCGTAGGCCAGGTTCAGCGCGATCATCTTCTCCTGCGCCGCAGCCCGCTCCACAGGATCCAGGAACCTGTCCGGATGACAGGTCTTCACCATCTGCCGGTAGGCGTTGCGCACGTCCTCTGCTGTTGCAGAAGCGTCCAGACCCAGCACAGCAAAAGGCGTTTTCATGGCGATCACCTCCGTCGCCAGCGGGATTCCGTCCCGCCCCGGTTTACTCGCCCTTCTCGCGGCTGATCACCGCACCCAGGGAACGCAGCTTGTCCTCGATATGCTCATAGCCGCGGTCGATATAGTGCGGCTCGTAGATCTCCGTTGTGCCCCGTGCCATCAGGCCGGCGATCACCAGGGCTGCACCGGCGCGCAGGTCGGTGGCGGTGATGGGGCCGCCGTAGAGGTCCGTCACGCCGTCGATGATGGCAGTGCGGTCCATGATGCGCACCTGGGCGCCCATGCGGGAGATCTCGCTCAGATGCTTCAGGCGGCTCTCGTAGATCGTCTCCTGCACGATGGAGGTGCCCTTGGCGGTGGTCAGCAGCGCACTCATGGGCTGCTGCAGATCGGTGGGGAAGCCGGGGTACACCTGCGTCTTGATGTTGACTGCCCGGTGTACGCCGTTGGAGCGCACGCGGATGGCGTCGTCGCTGTCGGTGACGCGCACGCCCATCTCCAGGAGCTTGGCCGACAGTGCCTCCATATGCGTTGGGATGCAGCCATGGATCACCACGTCGCCATGGGTGGCGGCGGCGGCAATCATCAGCGTGCCGGTTTCGATCTGATCAGGGATGACGGCATAGGTCGCCCTGTGCAGGGTCTGCACGCCGCGGATGCGGATCACGTCCGTGCCTGCGCCCTTGATTTTCGCGCCCATGGAGTTCAAGAAGTTCGCCAGATCGACGATGTGGGGCTCCTTGGCGGCGTTGTAGATCGTCGTGTTGCCCTGAGCCTTCACCGCTGCCAGCATCACATTGATCGTGCCGCCCACGGTGACCACATCGAAGAACACATCGCTGCCGATCAGCGCGCCGGCCCTGGCCGTGATGCGGCCGCCCATCTGATCCACCTCCGCACCCAGGGCCTCGAAGCCCTTGATGTGCTGATCGATGGGTCGTGCGCCGATGGCACAGCCGCCGGGCAGGTACACCTCCGCCTCATTGCGGCGGCCCAGCAGCGCACCCAGCAGATAATAGCTGGCACGCAGGCGCTGGGAGTCCCGGTAGGACACCTGCCAGCCCTCCGCCGGGCGGGGATCCACCTTCATGTACAGGTTCGGGGCATAGTCTACCTTTGCGCCCAGGGCGCGCAGGATGTCCACCAGGGCATAGACGTCCGCGATGTCCGGCAGATTCTCGATCGTGCAGGGCTCATCGCACAGCAGCGTCGCGGGGATCACAGCCACCGCCGTGTTCTTGCCGCCGCTCACGCGCACTTCGCCCTCCAGCGGATGGCCGCCTGTGATGAGCATTCTTTCCTTCGTGGGCATGGTATCCGGCTTTCGCCGGTTCACCTCCTGTGCCGGGTCGCGCAGACCCGCATGTTGGTAGAGCAATACAGCCTATTATAGCATGTTTCCGCCGCCGATGCAACCTGCCCGCACATTTTCCCAGCAACTGGCAATTTCGACTCCCGCTGCCGCCCTCACAGCACGCCCAGACCCTCCAGCAGGAACTTCACGCCCAGGCCGATGAGCACCACGCCGCCCGCCAGCTCCGCCCGGCTCCTGTACTTCGCGCCGAACGCATGGCCCACCTTCAGCCCGATGGGGGAGAGCACGCCCGTCGTCACGGCGATCAGCGGCGCGGCGATGCGGACGTCCGCCTCCTGCAGCCGCAGCGTCACACCCACGGCCAGCGCGTCGATGCTGGTGGCGATGGCAAGGGTCAGCATCGTGCGGAAGCTGAAGGAGTCATCCACCTCTTCCTCCTCGCCGCGCAGGGCCTCCCGCACCATGTTGCCGCCGATGAAGGCCAGCAGTACGAAGGCGACGTAGCTGCTCACAGCTTCGATATAGCTGGCAAAGATGGCCGTGAGCGCAAAGCCGATCACCGGCATCAGCCCCTGGAAGCCGCCGAACCACAGGCCCACGCTCAGGGCGTGCCGCGGCTCCGCCCGGCGTACGCTCAGTCCCTTGCAGACGGATACGGCGAAGGCGTCCATGCTCATCCCCAGGGCGATCAGCGCCAGTTCATTGATTCCCATCGTTCATATCCTCCCGCCCCAGTCTATGCGCGCCCGGCCGGCCATAACAGGCAGCGCGTGAATCCATGGTTTACAAACCGCGCCCCCATGCTGTATAATGATAGAAAAATCATCCGGCTGAGCGAAAGGAGCGAATAAACCATGGCACAGGCAAAGACGCAGGCAGAGCGCATCGCGGAAAAGGTGCGGCGCAAGCAGCGGCTCGTCCGCGTGGCGCTGGGGCAGGAGAAGGCTGACCTGGTGCTGAAGAATGCGGACTACATCAACGTCTTCACGGGCGAGATCTGCCACGGGGACATCGCCGTGGCCAACGGCCTGGTGGTGGGCATGGGCGAGGGCTATCATGGCCTGACGGAGGTGGACGTGAGCGGGCGCATCGTGTCCCCCGGCTTCGTGGACGCGCATATCCACCTGGAGTCCAGCCTCGTTTCACCGGCCTCCTTCGCCCGGGCCGTCGTGCCCCACGGCACCACCACCGTCATCACCGACCCCCACGAGATCGCCAATGTATCCGGCGCAGGCGGCATGGATTACATGATGGCCGCCACGGAGGGTCTGCCGGTGGACGTGCACTTCATGCTGCCCTCCTGCGTGCCGGCCACGCCCCTGGAGGAGAGCGGCTGCACCCTCTCCTGGCGCGACCTGAACGCCTACTTCGACCACCCCCGCGTGCTGGGTCTGGCGGAGATGATGAACTACCCCGGCATCCTCATGGGCGAAAGGAGCACGATCGAGAAGATCGTCGTGTCCCAGGCGCATCACAAGAAGATCGATGGCCACGCTCCCGGCCTCTGCGGCAGGGAGCTGAATGCCTACATGTCCGCCGGCGTGTATTCCGACCACGAGTGCGACACCCTCGAAAACGCCCTGGAGAAGCTGCGCAAGGGCCAGTTCATCATGATCCGCGAGGGCACCGCCGCCCAGAACCTGGAGGCGCTCATGCCCCTGCTGACCCCGCAGTACGCCCACCGCTGCATGTTCGCCACCGACGACAAGCAC
>JAFQQT010000035.1 GCA_017410455.1 Clostridia bacterium | reverse complement strand
GTCTGGTCATGGGTGACGTAGATGAAGGTGGTGTCCAGGCGCTTGCGCAGCAGGATGATCTCGGCGCGCATCTGGTTGCGGAGCTTGGCGTCCAGGTTCGAGAGGGGCTCGTCCATCAGGAACACGGCGGGCTCGCGGACGATGGCACGGCCGATGGCCACGCGCTGACGCTGGCCGCCGGACAGAGCCTTAGGCTTGCGGGTCAGGTACTCGGTGATGCCCAGGATCTCAGCCGCCTGGCACACGCGGCGGTGGATCTCGTCATTGTTCATCTTGCGGATGCGCAGCGGGAAGGCCATGTTCTCGTAAACGGAGATGTGGGGGTACAGGGCGTAGTTCTGGAACACCATGGCGATGTCGCGGTCCTTGGGCTCCACGTCGTTGACCACGCGGTCGCCGATGGTCAGGGTGCCCTCGGAGATGTCCTCCAGGCCGGCGATCATGCGCAGGGTGGTGGACTTGCCGCAGCCGGAGGGGCCGACAAACACCACGAATTCCTTGTCCTTGATCTGCAGGTTGAAATCATGCACGGCAATGACCTTGCCGTCGTAAATCTTCTTGACGCCTTCAAGCGTAACGCTTGCCATTGTTGTTTCCTCCTCAGTTGTTGGCTACAGTTTCACAAATTCGCCGTCGGCAGACTGTAATCGTCTCCGCCGGGTCTCCCGGCGGGGCGGGGCGTTTTCCGCTTGCGGAAAACATTCCTTACACGGACGAGCGGCCGGGAGGATGGCTTTGCCATCCGACCAGCGAGGGAGTGCAATCTCGTGAAAATGCCTTCAGCATTTTCACGACACGCTTTAGCCCTTCACCGCGCCGCCGGTCACGCCCTCGACATAGTACTTCTGCAGGCACATGAACAGCACCGTGATCGGGATGGCCACCAGCACGCCGCCAGCGCAGAACTTGGTGAAGTAGCCCTGGTAGTCGTTCGTGTTGACCCACTGGTACAGACCCACAGCCACGTTGTAGCTGCTGGTCTTGCCGAAGGCCACGTAGGAGGCGAAGACGTAATCGCCCCAGGGGCCCATAAACGCCATCAGGATGGTGTAGATGACGATGGGCTTGGCCAGCGGCATGATGATCTTGAGGAACACCTGGAAGCGGGTCGCGCCGTCGATGCGGGCGGACTCATCCAGGGACTTGGGCAGCGTGTCGAAGAAGCCCTTGGAGATGTAGTAGCCCATACCGGAGGAGGCACAGGAAACGAGGATCAGGCCGGCCACCGCGCCTTCCTGCGTCATGCCGAAGGTCTTGAGCAGGTAGTACAGCACGATCATCGTCAGGAAGCCAGGGAACATGCCCAGCACCAGGCAGATGTTCATCAGGAGCTTACGGCCCTTGAAGCGGATGCGGCTGAGGGAATAGGACACGCTCAGCTGCATGATGGTCTGGATGGCTGCGCAGAACAGCGCAATGGTCAGGGTGTTGAGGAACCAGCGCACAAAGTTGCAGTTGGAGGAGTCCACCATGCGGATGAAGTCCAGCAGCAGCACGCCCGCACCCAGCAGCGCCGCCATCTTCCAGTTGCTCTCCGTCTTTTCCAGCGGATTGCGGGGCTTGCGGCGCAGGCACATCACAACGCCCAGCACGCCGCCCACGTTGATCAGCACCGTCCAGAGGATGGCCCAGAAGTCCTTCACCAGCAGCGCAGGATCAATCCTGGCGCCGGCAAAGAGGAACGCGTAGTTGTCCAGCGTCCACTGCTTGGGCAGGATGTAGGCCACCTGGCCGCCGGTCTCGCCGCGGAAGGACTGCAGCACCAGGAACACGAAGGGGCACAGCCAGATGATGGACATGATGATCAGAATGGCATAGATGCTCGCGTTGACGCGGCGCTCATGGCCCTTCTTGGAGCGAAGGTGCTTTTCCGGCTTGACCTCGCGGATAACGCCGGCCGCCTCGTCAACAACGATGTCGACTTCCGGAATGTTATTCTTCTTAGTCATTACTGGAAATCCTCCTCATTCTTGACAGACGGGATCAGGTTGTAGACCACGAGGTTGATCACCGCGCAGACCACGAACACCAGGATGCCCAGAACAGCCGCCAGCTTGTAGTTGTTGTCGTTGACCGTCATCTTGTACAGCCAGGTGATCAGCAGGTCAGTGCTGCCGGCGTTGCCGGAGAGGCCCATGCCGGTGGGCTTGCCGCCGGAGAGCAGGAAGATGACGTTGAAGTTGTTGATGTTGCCCGTGAAGCTCGTCAGCAGGTAGGGGCCGGTGACGAAGAGCATGTAGGGCAGGGTGATCTTCATGTAGGTCTGGAAGGCGTTCGCGCCGTCGATACGGGCAGACTCGTACAGGTCAGCGGGGATGTTCATCAGGATACCGGTGGCGATGAGCATCAGGTAGGGAATGCCGATCCACACGTTGATGCCGATGATGGTCACCTTTGCCCAGTTGGCGTTGGTCCAGAAGGGCAGGGGCTCGGCCATCCACTTCATGCCATCAGCCCAGGCATAGAGGCCCTCGCTGTTGAACCTGAGTGCAACTTCCTTGATCCAGTTTTCCAGCGTGCCACCGTCGCCGAAGAAGCTCAGCAGCATGCCATTGACCAGGCCGTCCGCCGCGAACATCTTGGAAACGTACAGCAGGGAAATGAACTGCGGGATGGCGATGGTCATCACCAGGATGGTGCGCCACAGCTTCTTGAACTTGATGCCCTTCTTGTTGATCATGATGGCGACCAGCATGCCCAGGAAGTAGTTCAGGAACGTAGCGAAGAACGCCCAGATCAGCGTCCACATCAGCACCTGCGCAAAGGTGCGGGGCATGGAGGGCGTCATGACCTCGGTGAGGTTGTAGATGTTCAGGTCCACTTCCTCGCCCGTGGCGGAAACGAAGATGATGCGGCGGCTGTCGGTCTGGGCCACGCCCGTGGCTTCGACTTCAAGCTCCGTGTCGCCCTCGGTGAAGACCAGCACCGTGTAGGCCTGCGCGGCTTCCTCGCCCGCTTCGTTGGTCACGGTGCGTTCCTTCTGCTCCACGCGCACCTTGCCGCCAGCCGTCAGGATGGCCTCGGCGTCGGTCAGCTTCGCGGCTTCCTCCGCGCTCACCTTCGCGGCGATGGTCACGTCATCCTCCGCGTTGATGGTGATGTTCACAGTGCCGTTCGTCTGGTCCTTGCGGGCGAGGGTCACGGCATCGTCCTTCCGGTCCGCAAAGGCGAACTCGGCGTCGATGTCCTTGCCGGGGGTCTCCTTGACCTTGGTGATGTTCAGCGTGATGGCAGTGCCGTCCGCGCCGGTCAGGGTCAGGGCGCCCGTGTCGCCCTCAGCAGTCATGTGGCCGGATACGCCACCCACCTTGAGCATATCCACCGCGGCATTGGTGTTATCCAGCTGCGCCTTGTCGGTGGAGAAGGTGAACTCCGTGCCATTGGGCAGAACCAGCTTCAGGTTGGATGCGCCGCGGCTCTGCTTGGTCAGCGTCAGCGCCCAGGCGTCGCCGGCTTCCAGCTCCAGCGGGAACTCCGTGGCCGGCAGGTAGGTGGTGGCGATGGCCGCGTCCACGCGCTCCACATCCGCAGGATCCACATACAGATTGTAGATATCGCCGTTCTTGGCCGTCACGGAGAGGGCCACCGTGCCATCGGGGTGAACCGAGCGGGTCACCGACAGGGGCGTTTCCTCGGTGCTGAGCAGCTCATTGAAGTTGTCAAAGCCCACCCAGGTGAACAGGTTCAGCGGGGGGTTGTGTTCCTTATCGTAGTTGGTGAACGCCACCAGGATCATGAAGATGATGGGCAGGATGGTGAACACCGTCACACCCAGCACCGGCAGGGCCAGCAGCGTCTTGTGGAACTGGTCATCCAGCATGGAGGCCACATCCGCCTTGGCGGACTTGAGGGGCTTGCCGGACTTGAGGATCTGCTCGGCGATGCGGTTCTGCTTCACATTGACGTACCAGGTGTACAGGAACGCAAGGATGAAGAAGAACGTCAGCACGCCATAGAGCATGATGAGGAAGGAGTCGTCGCCATAGATGGTAGCGCCCTCCGCCGTGGTGCGGAGCGTCTCGGTGCCCAGCGTCGGCAGCTTCATGACATAGCCGATGCCGAAGAACCACAGGTAGAGGTTGAAAGCCGTCTGGAAAACGAAGAACAGCAGGCCGCGCAGCCACTGCCCGCGCATGAAGGAGCCAAAGCCCATCACCGTGTAGGAGACCTTCGTCTTCCAGTCGCCATGGATATAGGTCATCACAATGTCCTTGCAGACATTGCCGACGCCCGTGCCGATGCCTTTGAAGAAATTCAGGATGCCCATGAGCATCCCCAGGAGCGCCTTGGGAATACCGCGGAAAAACTTGCAGATGTTGTACCACAGCTTCTGCAGCTTACTCATCCGCAAATAGTCCAGATCGTTCATGCTTTCACCAACCCTTGCTTTGTCTTAAGGAAAACCGAAAACACGAGCGCTCCGCCACGCAGGAGGCGGTGTGCCTTTCGCCTCGTGCGTGAGGGAGAGCATGCGGGTAAAAAACGGGCTGGAAGCTCATCGCTCCCAGCCCGCCATGCTACAGAATTACTGAGCGATGTAGGTGCCAGCGGTGGTCTGGAAGGTCACCAGAACCTCCATCAGCTGCTCGTCGGTGTAGGCGTCGTACTTGTCAGCCAGGATGTCGTCGCCCAGAGCAGTGGCCAGAGACCAGTACTCGCCGGGGTACTGACCCTGGGGCACGCAGAAGTTCAGCTGAGCGCCCAGAGCGGACAGAGCCACATCAGCCTGCACGGCCTCAGAAGCCTGAGCTTCCAGGTTGGAGGGGCCCCAGCCAACCGCGTCGAAGCGGGCAGCCTGCACCTCGCCGGAGGTCAGGAACAGAGCCAGAGCGTCACAGGCAGCCAGCTTGGCCTCGTCAGTCTGGGGCTTGACGCCCAGCATCTTGAAGCCGCCGAAGCCGCCCAGCTGGAAGCCGTCAACGGTGGGCAGCTTCACAGCGGCGTAGTTCTCGCCCAGGATGCCCTGGATGGCGTTGGCGTCCCAGGTGCCGTCCACGATCGCGCCCAGGTTGGTGGCGTTGGAGGCAGAGGAGCCGTTCACGAACACGGGGGACTGAGCCAGCTTGATCATGGCCTTCAGGGCCTGCACGCCGTTCTCGGAAGCGTAGTTGCAGTCCATGGCGACGATGTTGCCATTGTCGTCGGTGGAGTAGGTCAGGGTGCAGCCAGCGCCGAAGAAGAAGGCGGTCTGGTACCAGCCGGAGTTGATCTCGAAGTAGAAGTTCTTGCCAGCGGCCTCGCAGTCAGCGATGATGGCTTCCAGGTTGGAAGGATCGGTGACCACGGTCTTGTCGTAGTACAGGAAGTAGCCGTTGTCGGAGGTCATGGGGTAGGCATACATGGTGTCGCCCATCTTGACAGCCGCCACAGCGCCGCCGTCATTGGTCGCCTCGACGATCACAGCGTTCTCGTCCAGCACGACTTCCAGAGCGCCAGCGGCCACCAGACGGCCCAGCTGGTCCTGCGCGAAACCGAAGATGTCAGCGCCGGCTTCAACGTCGGTGATCATCTTGGTGGCAGCGTCGCCCTCGCCAACGGGCTCGACCACAACGGTCATGCCGGCGTACTCGGGGTTGTTGGCCTTGAAGATCTCAACCTGCGCCTTGGTGAACTCGACAGTCGCCTCGGCAACCCAGATCTTGATCTCGCCGTCGTAGCCCTCAGCCGCAGCGAAGCTGCACAGGGACAGCACCATCGCCAGCGCCAGAACCAGAGAAAGGATCTTCTTCATGGGATACTCCTCCTTTTAGTTGCGCGGTTTTCCCGCTTGTAAGCTTGGAAGGTGCCCCTGCATGCCGTCGGAACGATGGCATGCGAAAGGGACGTCCCTTTCCGTTATGGTTAGTATAGCACCTTTTTCGCCATCACGCAAGAGGTTTTCGGTATCGTTTCCATAAAAATTTTCGGCATCAGTTGCGACCGGAAACGCCATATGGCGGCGAAAACGTTTTACCCCACAACCCCTTACAGGAAGAGGTCATCATCCGACGGAGCGCCGCCGGAGCCGCCGAACAGATCGTCCATGGGGCCGCCGGCAAAGAGGCTGGCCAGCTCGTCATCGGAAACGACCAGGGAGCCGGTGGAGTTGGTGTTGGTGACGCTCTCGGCCACGCGGCTCTCCACATGCACGGATTCCTCGATGTGCGCGTTCTGGTCCGCCACGGGGATGACGCAATACCGCGCCAGCGTCTGCTCGATCATGTCGAAGACTTCCTCGAAGTCCCGCTCGGTGTTCATGCGGCGGTAGGTGCGCTCGGGCGTGAGGCTGCGCATGAAGGAATCCGCCATGGCGTTGCCCTCGCCGATCATCACGGGCACGACGTTCAGCTGCCTGCCATTCACCCGGCGGCGGATCTCCGTGGCCATGGAGTTGGCGTCGTTGCGCACCTCGCCGGAATCGAGGGTGACCACATCTGCGTTGTAGGCGGATGTGTCGGAGGGCTCGCCGTCGCTGAGGAAGACGAGGGTAGGCGTGCGCAGGTCAACATCCGCATCGTCAAAGAGCTTCTGGGTGTACTCGATCTGCTGCAGCGCCGCCTGCAGCGCCTGGCCGGCATTGGTGCGGTCCGCGCGGCGGGCGATGGTCATCTTGCCGTACTGCTTCGGGTCGATCAGCGCGACGTCCAGGAAGGAGTACTTCATGTCCGCCTCGTTGGCAAAGGTGATCACGCTGATCACCACGCCGTCGGCCAGGTTGGCGTTGCGCTTCATGCGCTGGAGCATCTCCACGAGGATGCTGTTGAGCTTGTCGATGCGGTTTTCCAGGGTGTAGCCGGGCTTGGGCACAACGATGTGCGCATTGGCGCCCTCCACGACGCTGGCCGCGCCACTCCTGCGCTGGTCGATCTTGTGCTCCTGCCCTGCCAGGATGTAGGTCATGCTCTGGCTCACGTCCACGCAGAAGCAGACCAGCGCACGGGTGCCGCCCTTCCTGAGGATGCTGGCCAGCTGGCTGTATTCTTCCCGGGTCTGATATTCATATGCCATGCTCATTCACCTCTCTCAGTACTGGGACTTGCGCCGCGCCTTGCACTGCGGGCAGCGGGTGGGGGTATTGAAGCCCTTCTTGCGCAGGAACTCCATTTCGCCGTTGGTCACCGGGAAACGGGTGCTGCAGTCGCGGCAGGTGACGTAGGTTGCCGCAGCGTTGCGCCAGCGCTCGTGGCAGTCGCCGCAGCGGCCGTCGTCACGGAGCCTTGTGATGGACATGCGCTGCCTGCAGTCGATGCAGTTCTCGGTCTTCTCCCTGCAGAAGCTGCAGTACTTCTGCTTGTCCCAGTCTCCCTGCTCGCGGCGGATGCGGTGGTACAGGGCCGTACCCCTTGTGTAGATGAACTCCTTGCCGCACTTCCTGCAGGTGAAGCCCTCCTGGGAGGCCATGCGCGTGCAGGGGCGGCAGACACGGAAGCCCGCGTTGACGAAGTCCTTGCGGAAGAACCACTCCGGATGCTCCACATTGCAGTCCTGGCAGCGCAGGAAAGTCTCACCCTTGGTGCGCTTGAAGGAGGGCGGGAAGAGCTTGCGGGAGTTGGGGTCGAACAGGTCCGGGGAAGCCAGATTGGCCGCGAAGCTGTCGAAGAGCCGCATCCACTGGCTGGCGGGAATGCGCTGCTGGGGCTGGTAGAGGAACCGGCCCTTCATGAAGGTCTTGTAGAAGCACTCCTTCAGGTCGCGGGGCAGATGGCTCCACACATAGCGCCACTGGCCGATCTTGTTGTTCTCATCCGCCACACCCTTGTGCTCGCCCCAGGAGTAGGGGAAGCGCATCTCGCGGATGTTGCGCAGCGCATCGCCGCTGCTGACGGAGGGATAGCTGGTCTTGCCGGGCATGATCAGCGAGAAGGCCAGCTCCGCCACGGCGAAGCGCTCCTCCTCCATGGTGGTCAGGTGCACCTTGTCCGCCTTGTCCAGCGCCTCAGGGGCGCAGAAGACGTAGCTGTACTTCATGCAGGGGAAGCCCTCCACCTGGTAGCGGTCGGTATCCAGGAAGTGGACCTCCGTATCGCTGTGCACCAGGATGGAGGCGGGCTCGATGCTGCCGAAGAGCACGCCGTGGGTGTGCATGAAGCGGATCTTGTCCATCACCGTGCTGGCCAGGCGGCTCAGCTCCACCTTCGTCCAGGCGGGGAAGTGCGCCTGCAGACCGCCGGCCTGCATCACGCACACATTGAGCGGCACGCCCCGGAAGGCGCGGGTCACATAGCCCACGAAGGTACCCGACGCGTCCTGCAGCTCCTCCAGCGGCCAGCACAGGCCCGGGCAGTCCAGAGGCTTGCTCAGCATCAGGCGGCACTTGTTCATCTCCAGCGTGGTCAGCTTATCCGCCGCGTAGATCTTCGCCACCCGGTCGCTGCCGGGGATGGCATAGGTGATGGAGTTCTCGTTGTGGGTGATCTCATTGCCCAGGCGGATGGCGCTGCCGCCGGCGGTGCGCACGGTGGAGCCCACGCCAATCTGGCCGCGGCGCAGGCGGGCGAACTGGAAGCGCGCAAAGGTGGTGGAAATCCTGTATGCGCCCTCCGCCATGGCCTCTGCAGCTGCGGTCTGTGCGGGCCGCTGGCGCGAGGACAGCAGCACCGGCCTGAGCGCGCCGCCCGCCTGCAGGCTCACCAGGCGGATCTGCACCTTCGCCGCGAAGGCCGCCCGCTGGATGGCATGGGCCGTTTCCTCATCGTTGACCACCACCAGGAAGGGCGCGAAGCTCCCGCGCTTCTCAAGCAGCTCCGGATAATCCTTGCTGCCATCCCAGCGGATGACCACGCGCCTGCCCACCAGCTGCGCCATCAGCTCCGCGTTCCCGCCCAGCTTGTCCATGCAGAAGTCCGGCAGGAACAGGAAGCGGTTGGGCTGGGGGCGCGAGGCGCTGAAGGCCTCCGCAAAGGCCGCGAAGCCCTCGCTGGCCGCCGCCGAGCCATCGACGATCACCTTGGTGCCCAGGCGGTGGATGCTCTGCATGGTCAGGTCGCCGCCGATGGGGCCCTGACTGCGGGCAGGCGGGCGGTTCCCCTGGGGCCGGGGCGCCGGGCGCTGCGGGGCAGGCTGATCCGCCCCGGCAGGCGCCGGAGGCGTGGACGGCGCAGGGGGCGTGCTCGCGGCACGGCGGGCGGCTTCCTCAGCAGCAGCGCGGCGGGCAGCTTCCTCAGCTGCAGCACGGCGAGCCTCCTCGGCAGCACGGCGGGCAGCTTCCTCAGCCGCAGCGCGGCGGGTTTCCTCGGCGGCGCGGCGGGCGGCTTCCTGCGCAGCAGCGCGGCGGGAGGCTTCCTCGGCCGCAGCGCGGCGGGCCTTCTCTTCAGCGGCCTGCCGTTCCGCTTCCTTCTTGCCCCCAAACAGGTTCTTGAAGAAACTCATCTGTTCATTACCTCCTGATGAATCTTGATCACACAGAAATCAGTATGTCACGCCGCGCTTGCGGCAGAAGGCGATGGCGTCCGGGTTGCCATAGCGGGCAGCCTCCTGCAGGAGCGCCACGCCCCGCTGCGCATCGTGGAAGGGCGAGGCGCCGTAGGCGTAGAGCATAGCCAGGCGGAACTGGAACTCGCGCATCTCGCTGCCGCTCCTCAGGGCCATGCCCCGCTCGCAGTACCAGCGTATCTCCACAGCGTTTTCGCGAAGGTTGGTCCACATTTCCGCAATGCGCCTGCGATAGCGCAGCACGCATTTCTGCCGGATCTCCCCGGCCAGCATGGTGGCGTTGGCTTCGTCGCAGTTGGCCACAGCCCGGACGTTTTCCGCGCCATCCGCCGCGCCGGGCACGAGCTCCAGCACCTGCGCCCGCCTTCCTGCGGGCATGCGGTCGGTCTGCTTGCGCACCTCCGGGGAGGCCAGGTCGCCGCTGCAGGCGGCCAGCGCCAGCAGCCACTGGCTGCCGAACACGGCCGTGTGCTGCTCATCCTCTTTCGCGCCCCAGCAGGAGCCATCGCCCAGATCCGCCGCACTGCTCACCAGCAGGCCCAGGGCGCGCATCTTCTGCGTCAGCAGCCGGGCAAAGTCCGCGCCCTGCTGTGTGCCGCCGTCGGCCGGCATGCGCAGCGTCAGGCCCACATCCACCTGCCGGGCTGGGGCGTTCCGGCCGCTGATGCTGCACGCCGCCTGCCAGGCCAGCTCCAGCAGATCGCCCAGGCTGTCGCCCAGCCGGTCCATCAGCATCCGGTACTGCCGCTCCAGGGCGGCATGCTCCGGCAGCTCCGTCACGCCGATGGCCACCTGCCATCCTCGCCGGGTCGCGTAGGTCTTCAGCCCCAGGTTGGCGCTGAAGTTGATGTATGCCGCCAGCACCCGCTGCCGCTCCAGGGCCGGCTGCGCGCCCGCCCCCATGGCTGCCATGCGGTTCTGCAGCATCTTTGCTGCGTCACGGGCCTGCTCCGCCGCCTGGGGATAATTGCGATCATCCAGGCTCCGGAAGCACTGGGCCATCTTCCGTGCGGCCTCCTCGCCTCCCCGGGGATCCTCCGCCGCAAGGATGCAGCCGCAGCGCACGCAGCGCCGGGCGATGCGCCCCTGCCCCGCCTGCCAGAACTCCAGCGTCTGCCCCTCGTGGCTGCACGCGGCAACCTCCGGCAGCATGCGGGTCAGGTCCGAGAAGAGCAGCGTTTCCGCATCCGGTTCGTCCAGGCAGATGACGCCGTAGGGATTGAACTCCGGCGGCACCTCCGCCTCATCCCCCGCAATGCAGGGGATGATCTCCCGGCCCGTCACAGCAGACCGCAGCGCCTCATTCATCATCGCCGGCCGGTAGAAGGCGTCCGATGTGGAAGCCACAGCCACCATGACCCGCGCCGTCAGCGCCGCATGCAGGGCAATCGCCCCGGCCTCCCGCGCCGAGCTGCCGCGCGCCGCGCCACCGGGCAGGAAGGTCCTGAACCCCCAGCTGGCCAGCAGGCCCTGCAGCTGCGCCGCCGCAGGCCTGTCCGCCGCCTCGCAGCACAGCAGCACATCCCATCCGGGGCCGTCCGCCACCTGCTGATACCCCTGCACCATATCGCGCAGGGACTGCAGCAGCGCCAGGGCACTCTGCGCCTCCGGCGAAGGCACATCGCCTGGCACCATCAGGCGGCTGCAGGCCACATTGAGCACATCCACCGCATTTTCCTGCGGCGGGGCAAAGAGCTGCACCTTCAGCTCCTCCCCGCGCCCGGTGGGCACGAAGGCCGCCTGCAGCTGCGCCAGCGTTTCCCCCAGCACAGCCCGCCGGCTGCCCGGGTACAGGGTGCGGATGGCCGCGAAACGCTCCAGCGCCTGGTGGAATTCCCGCTGCTCCCGCAGGGCCAGCGCCTCCTCCAGCCGCTGCACCAGCTCCGTATGGACGTCGGCGGGCGCAGCATAATGGCCGCAGGCGCTGCAGCAGGCGCAGTTCTCGCGCATCGCCGTGCCGGCGTGCAGGATCGTCCGCGTGCCGCAGAAGGGGCAGACAAGCTCCTGCACCACCGCGTCCCGGCTCTGTTCCGCCTGCCGCGCGTCAAAGCGGCTGCCGAACACGTCGCTGAGGTTGCGGTAGAGTTCCTTCATCGGCTCGGCATTCTGGTTGCTGATGGCCTGCACGCCGCTGAGCCCCACGGGCAGCTGGTTGGCCGGCAAGCCGATCAGATAGGGAATCAGCCTGCGGCCCGTGCCGTCCTTCATCAGCCAGCGGAAGCGTCGCCATTCGTTGGCCACCCAGGGCGCCTCCAGATACTCCGCCGTGCTGCCCAGCACGATCAGCACCCGTGCCGTGGAGAGCGCCGCCATCACGTAGGGTTCGTAGTCCAGCCCGGCGCAGCCCTCCAGGCTCTTGCGGGAGTTGAACACCCGCAGGCCCCGGGCGGTCAGGTCCATGTAGAGCTCCATGCCCACCAGGCTGTCCTGGGTGGGGTTCCCGGCGCCATCGCCCTGCTTGACGGTGATGAACACGTCGCAGGGCGGCTGCGTGGCGCAGATCTCCCGGTACTTCCTCAGGATCCGCTCCAGCGCCTCCGCCTGCTCCTGATAATAGCAGCGGACCTCCTGGCTGCGGGCATACTGGACCGCCGCGAGGTAGTCCGGATCATCCAGCACGCTCTGGGCGGAAATGGCGGTGATAGTGGGCAGGTACTGGCCGCTGTCCTGCTCGTAGACATACTCCACGCCGTAGCGGCACAGAAGGATGCGCCAGTGCAGCTCCGCCTCCTGGGCCGGGCTGAGCAGCAGCAGCTGCCTGTAGACCTTGATGGCCTCCTCATAGCGGCCCAGACGCTGCTCACCGTCGCCCATCTCGTAGAGTTTCTGCAGCTGGTGCGCCTGCGCGCTGCGCTGACCGGCGATCAGCTCCTCCAGTCTGGCGCGGTGCTCCGCCTCCAGCCCGTCGGATCGCGCAACCGCGTCCTGCACCTGCTGCGCTGCACGTTCGATCGCCTCCGTCAGGCACCGGTCCTCCTGCGTGAAGCCTGCGATCTCCATGCGGTATCCGCATGCATGGCAGACCACCTGCGCGGCGCCCTCGGTGATGTGCAGCGCCGTGCCGCAGTGGATACACCGGGGCGGCTCCCGGACTTCGATTCCCATGCCCCTGCCCCCTTCCTGCTTTTTCCCGCGTGACAGACCACGCCCGTAATTCGCTCTTCTCAACGTTCGGGACAGCCCGTTTTCTCTCCCATATGTGTGGATCATCCCGAATCTCTGCAGCCATTATAGCACAAAAGGCCGCCTTGCGCGACCGCTTTTCATCCACAGGGGAAATTTTGTCGGTCGGAACGCAAAAAAAGAAGCGATCCCGGCGAGCCGGACCGCTTCTCAAAGCATCGACAAAGTCGATGGTTTGCAGACCATCAAAAAAGTCTGCAAGCCAAGGCGGCAAAGCCGCAGATCCGGGAGTTTACTTCGCGGTAAATGACCGGATCTGCAGCTGCAGCCAACGCAGGAAGCAACATTTCCGGCACCCCTGCCGGAAATGATGCGGTTGCTGGCTTTTTTGATGGTCTGAGAAGCGATCCCGGCGAG
>JAFQQT010000034.1 GCA_017410455.1 Clostridia bacterium | reverse complement strand
CATTCTAAATTCACAATTCCTAGAGCCGAAGAATTGATTCGCGGGGCGAGTCGGTTCTTAATTATGAATTATGAATTGAGTTTGTGACACCAGCTGTGCCACCCCAGTCCCTCATTCTAAATTCATAATTCCTAATTCATAATTCCTAATTCACAAATTACAAATCCCCCTTTCGGAGGTTCCAATGTCCAATTTTGTTGACCACGTCAAGATCACCTGCAAGGCCGGCAACGGCGGCAACGGCAGTTTGTCCTTCCACCGCGAGAAGTTCGTGCAGGCCGGCGGCCCCGATGGCGGCGACGGCGGCAAGGGCGGCGACATCCTGTTCTATGCCGACGAGAACATGCACACCCTGCTGGACTTCCGCTTCAACCGCAAGTTCACCGCCGAGAACGGCTCCGACGGCTCCGCCAACCGCTGCACGGGCAAAAACGGCGAGGATCTGCTCATCAAGGTGCCCGTGGGTACCGTCATCCGCGAGGAGGAGACCGGTGCGGTGGTGGCCGACATGGACACCCCCGGCGAGACCCGCGTCATCCTCAAGGGCGGCAAGGGCGGCTGGGGCAACCAGCACTTCGCCACCCCCACCCGGCAGGCCCCCAACTTCGCCAAGCCCGGCATGAAGACCGAGATCCACACGTTCCTGCTGGAGCTGAAGACCATTGCGGACGTGGGCCTGGTGGGCTACCCCAATGTGGGCAAGTCCACCATCCTGTCGGTTGTCACCGCCGCCAAGCCCAAGATCGGCAACTACCACTTCACCACCCTGACCCCCAACCTGGGCATCGTGCGCCGCCACGGTAAGGACATCGTCCTGGCGGACATCCCCGGCCTGATTGAGGGCGCCGCCGAGGGCGCGGGCCTGGGCCACGACTTCCTGCGCCATGTGGAGCGCACGCGCCTGCTGTTCCACGTCATTGACGTGGCCGGCAGCGAGGGCCGCCTGCCCACCGAGGACTTCGACCAGATCTGCCACGAGCTGGCCAACTACGGCGAGCTGGCCGACCGCCCTCAAATTATCGTCTGCAACAAGGCCGATCTGCCCGACGCCGAGGAGGGCGTGAACATGCTGCGCGCCCACCTGCAGGAGAAGGGCCTCGACTATCCCATCTTCGTGGTGTCCGCCGCCACCCATCAGGGCTTTGACGCGCTGCTGGACAAGGCCGCCGAGATGCTGGAGGAGCTGCCCCCCATCGTCCACTTTGTGGAGGAGGTCACCTTCGAGGACAAGCTGAAGCCCGGCGAGTTTGAGGTCATCCGCGACGGCGCGGTCTACGAGGTCGTCGGCACCAGCATGGACCGCCTGATCGACTCCGTCAACTTCGACGACGACGAGTCCATCGCCTGGTTCCACCGGACCCTCCGCCGCTGGGGCGTCATCGACGCGCTGCGCAGGAAGGGCGCCAGGGAGGGCGAGACGGTGAGGATCGCCGATATGGAGTTTGACTTTGTGGAATAAATGATGAATTAGGAATTATGAATTATGAATTTAGTTTGTGATTCCATTTCACGAGCCGTGTCACTCCACACTTTCCCATCCGACGCCGTACAGACAGAACAACACTTTCAATTCATCATTCCTAATTCATCATTCATAATTAGGATTCGACTGCAAGGAGAATCACAATGACCAGCAAGCAGCGCGCCTATCTCCGTTCCATGGCCAACACCATGGAGACCATCCTCTACATCGGCAAGGACGGCATCGTCCCCGGCACCATCAAGCAGGCCAGCGACGCCCTGGAGGCCCGCGAGATCATCAAGTGTGCCATCCAGCAGAACTGCCCCCTCACCGCCAAGGAAGCCCTCAACGAGCTCTGCGCCGCCCTGGAGGCCGAGCCCGTGCAGTGCATCGGCCGCCGGTTCGTCATGTACCGCCCCAGCAAGGACAACCCCCGCATCGTCCTGCCCTGACCTGTAGCGCTGCCAAGGGCTCTGCCCCTGGATCCCGCGAAGGGTCTTCGACCCTCTCGACACCCTTTCTCGCGATCTTTCTTGAGCTGCTCCTTTGGAGTACGCGCGCGTGGAAGTTGAGGGTTATACCAGCCGGAACATTGCGCTCCGGCTGGTTTTGTGTTATCATGGAGAATCATCCCTGAAAGCAGGTGATTCCATGCATTCCTACATCCTTGAGACCGAACGCCTCATCCTGCGGCCCCTGACCGTCGCCGACGCTCAGGCGGAGTTCGTCTGGCTGTCCGACCCGGAGGTCAACCGGTTCATGCCCTATAACCTTTACACGTCGGTGGACGAGGCCCGTGCCTGGCTGCGCACGGTGGAGCAATGCACGGACGAGTACCACTTCGGCTTTGTCCGCAAGGCGGACGGGCTGCTCATCGGCGCGGGTTCCATCGGCCCGAAGGACGGGCGTCCCTACGCCATCGCCGATGCGTGGGAGTTCGGCTACAACCTCCGCCGCGACGCCTGGAACCGGGGCTACGCCACCGAGGCCACCCGGGCGATGATCGACTTCGCCCACCGCACCTTCGGCGTGAAGGTGTTCTACGCCAGCCACGCCGTTGACAACCCCGCCAGCGGGCGCGTGATGGAGAAAGTCGGCTGCACCTTCGACCATTACAGCGAGTACTCCACCTTCGACGGCACCCAGACCTTCCCCGCGAAGGTGTGGAAGCTGGTCATGGAGGATTGAGGGCGAGCCGGATGTGGCGCTCACACCGTCGCCGTTCGCCCTTTACAAGCCGGATCGCGCCGCAGCAGGGCGGTCGCCCCTACGGCCACCCCCGCTGGCATTCCCCTTTGCAGGGGTCGTCACCGTGGACACCCCGCCAAAAGGCTCCCTCCCCGAGGTAGCTGTCGCCGCGCTTGTGCGGTGACTGAGGGAGTCCTCCCCGAGGGAGTTCCCCCGCCGGACATTGCGTTCCGGCTTTTTTTGATGCAGTTATCAAGGTGCGTTCCGGGGATGGCCCATTCATCCGATCGGCGGCCGCCTTCGCGTATGCGTGTGGCGCGGATGCCCGGGAGGTGCAAGCCACCCCTGCGGCCTTTCCACCAACCACGATAGGGTGATTGGGCATGGGGCTTGTCCCTATCCCTTCCCGATCGGGCAATGGGGATATAGGGCTTGTCCCCTTACCGGGTCAGGCCTGTTCCTGACGGCCCTATCCCTTTCCATCCCGATCGGGTGATAGGGCATAAGGCTTGTCCCCTTACCGGGTCAGGCCTGATCCTGCCGGCCCTATCCCTTTCCATCCCGATCGGGCGATGGGGATATGGGGCTTGTCCCCGGCGGGGTTCGGCCTTACCTTTGCCCCCTTTCCCCCATAGTGTAACACAAGAACGCCCGTTCGTCAAGGGGTATGCGAACATTTTTTCGCAAATTAGCAAAGATCAGCTTGCATTATCATCCCATCCGTGGTACAATGGCAGTGTGGAACAGCGCACACACATTCCCCTTCGCGGCACAAAGGAGGCTCCCCATGACGCAGCAACACCCCTTCCCGCCCGTGGTGGACGGGACCTGCACGATCCTCATCCTGGGCAGCTTCCCGTCGGTGAAGTCGCGGGAGAACGCGTTCTACTACGGCCACCCGCAAAACCGCTTCTGGCGTGTGATGGCGACGGTATTCGGCGAAACCGTCCCGGCGGATGTGGCCGCGAAAAAGGCGCTGCTGCTGCGGCACGGCGTCGCCCTGTGGGACGTGATCGCGTCCTGCGAGATCAACGGGTCGGCGGACGCGTCGGTGAAGAACGCCGTGCCGGTGGACGTCGCCCGGGTGATGGCCATCGCCCCGATCCGGCGGGTCGTGTGCAATGGCGCGCTGGCGGCCAAGCTGTACCGGCGGCACCTGCTGGGCGTGACGGGGATCGAGGCCATCACCGCGCCGTCCACCAGCCCGGCCAATGCGGCGTGGTCGCTGCAGCGGCTGACGGAGGCGTGGCGGGCGGCAATCACAGACAGGGAGGACGACACATGATCTGGCAGCTGACGTTTTACAAGGATCCGGACGCACCCCGGCCGGACGGGTTCGAGGTCGGTTACTTCGCCACCCTCGACGACGCAGAGGCTGCGAAGGCGCACTACACGGCCAACGTGCCGGGCTTCCGGGACAATCCGTGGGGGTCGTGGGAGATCGCCGGGCATGCGGTGGATGCGCCGGAAAGCGGCGTGATATGGCAGGCCTGCGGCTGGAACTGGGACTGCGGGAGCAACGAGTGCGACCTGCTGAACAGCCCGCTCTTTGCCAGCCGGGACGAGGCGGACGCCTGCCTGGCGGAGTTCGCGGCACGGTACGAGCGCGACGTGCTGGAAGTGTGCCGCATCCGCGTGGGCCAGCGGATGTGGGCGCAGGGGTTCGACGCGGAGTGAGGACGGCGCCAGAGGGCGGTCTTCGGTGGGGTACTTATTAATGAATAATGAATAGCGAATAATGAATAATGGGTCAGGGGGCCAAACGGCTCCCTCCCCGAGGAACAACGGGGTCAGGTTGCAGCGGGCTCCACGCCCACGGACACGGACCAGGCCATCCGCCGACAGACGCCCGGCCAGTCCAGGGCCTGCCACTGCGCCATGTCATCCATGTGGGGGATGGCCTGCCGGGCGAGGCCCAGCGCGTCGCAGCCCAGGGCGGACAGGCGGCTGAGCAGGGTCAGGCAGGCGGTGGCGATCGCCTGCGACAGGGCTTCTCGGTCGGGCGGGTTGTCGGCCAGCTGCAGCGTCAGCCGGAGGGAGGCCTGATCCAGCGCGGGCAGGGACAGCTCCACCGCAGCCGTTGCGCCCGTCAGGCGGAGCGTGCCCTCCGGCAGCGTCAGCGTCCCCTGCCGCCACTGGCCCTGCATCAGGGTGAGGAGCTGGGTTTCCTGCGCGGTCAGCGCCGGGGCGACGCGGCCATCCGCCCCCACGGGCCAGCCGCCGGAGAGGACGATGTCCTCCCCCTCCAGCGCGAGGCCGGCCAGCACCGGCGACTGCCGCTCGCCCGCCGTGAGCACCTCCGCCAGGGCGGACGCGGGGATCACCCCCTGCCCGATGCGGGCCTCCAGCAGCGCGTCCAGCGCCTTGCTCAGGCGGGTTCCGGCGGCGGGCTTCAGCGCCTCCATCAGGGCGGATGCGTCGCTTTCTGTCACGCAGAGCACCGCGCCGGGGCGGATATCCACCTGCTCCCCGAACCAGGCCAGCACATCGGCGAAGTCCTGCGACGCGGCGGTCTCCTGCGCGACGACGGCCAGCCGCAGCTGACCCAGGTGCAGGGGCATGGGGGCGGCGGCGTCCAGGGCGGCAAGGGCGTGGGACAGCGTGTCCCCCGCGCCGGCGACGGTGGCATAGCCTCCGCCGGCCTGATACGTCGGGATACGGGCGTGCAGCTCCCACGCGCCCTCCCGCCCGCTGATGGCCAGCACGACGGCGAAGGCGCGCTCCTCCGCCGGAAGCGCGGCGCAGGAGGTGCACAGCACCAGCGCCAGCAACAGGGTCAGGATCCGTTTCATCTCCTCAGCCTCCTCAACGCAGCAATGACCGGCACAACGGCGCAGAACCGGCCCAGGGGGATGGCCAATGCGCCATGCAAGTTCGGGATGGCTGGGCGGCACGTCCCCACACAAGGGATGGCCACCACGCCCTGCAGGGGCGGGATGACGACACAGCAAGTCCCCACCCGGGTGAGCGCCACCACCGCCATCAGCCCACCGCACCCCCTCCTCATCTCCTCAGCCTCCTCAACACGGCAATGACCGGCACAACGGCGCAGAACCCGCCCAGGGGGATGGCCAGCACACCCTGCAGGAGCGTGAGCACGGCGCGGACTTCCACCGCCTGGGTCAGCGCCAGCGCCAGCAGCAGCGCACCGGGCAGCCACGCCGGGCGGCGTCCCCACGGGGCGCACAGCTGCGCAGTCGCCAGCTCCACCGCCGCAGCGATGGCCAGGAAAAGGGCCGTCAGCAGCAGGCAGAGCATCAGCAGCCGGGCGGCCGGCGGGGCGTATCGCCAGGGCAGCGTCAACTGCTGCGCCAGGGTGGCGGGGGTGGTCAGGATCTCCTGGGGAACCGTCAGGCAGAGGATGAGCAGCGCTCCCGCCGCGCCGACCAACGGCGGCACCCACCGCAGATGCAGCCTCCCCCGCGCGGGATCCGCCGGGATGGTCAGCAGCGTCAGCAGCGGCCAGGTCAGGGGCGCACCCGCCCGCAGCGCGGCCATCACCCCGGGCATCCCCCCGCCCTGCAGCGGGAAGAGGTGATCCGCCCGCCACAGGGGCATGAGGGCTGCCGCCGCCACCGCGCACCCCGCCAGCATCGGCCACCGCAGCAGCTGCACCCCGCGAGCCAGCCCGCCCCGCCAAAGGCAGAGCCCCAGCGCACCGCAGGTGACCAGGGCCAGGGTCAGGGGCGTGCCGCGGCTGCCCACGCCATCGGTGAACAGGGTAACGAGGGCGTCAACGCTCCGGGCGGCTTCCAGCAGCAGCAGCGCCCCCAGCAGCCCCGTGAGCGCCACGCCCCCCACGCGCCCAAGCAGGCTTCGTGCCATTTCCGGCAGCGTGGAGGCCCCCAGCAACCGCATGGCCAGCCGCGCCAGCCCGTACGCCGCCAGCCCCGGCAGCAGCATCAGCAGCAGCGTCCACCAGGCCGCGCACCCCGCCAGAGGCAGCAGGCGCGTCAGCCCCGTCAGCAGCAGCGACGCCCCGTAGAGCAGCTGCACCAGGCACACGCGGGCGCGGTTCTCCGCCAGCAGGCGGACAGGGGCGGGATTCGTGCGGGGGTCGGTCATGGTTTCCTCCTGTCCCAGCGGCGCATGGGGCTGCGATTTTCGTCCTCCCCGGCTGTGAGCCATGTACGCCAGCGCTGCATCCAGATAGGCATGCGGGTGAAGAGATCCGGGTTGTGCCGCCGGCCGGGCGCAAGGGGCGCCATGAAGGGCGAGCCCAGGCTGGTCAGGCCGCACAGGCGCACCGTTCCCGCCACAAGGAAGAGCACCACCCCGTACACCCCGAAGACGCTGCCCGCCCCCAGCACCAGCAGCTGCCCGATGCGGATAGCCAGCCCCAGGGCGTAATCCGGCGCGGCATAGCTGCCCAGGCTCGCCACCGCCACCACGATGAGCATCAGCGGATGGGTCAGGCCCGCATCCACGGCGGCGCTGCCCAGGATCAGCCCGCTGACGGTGCCCAGCGTCGCGCCCACGGCCTGGGGCACCCGGGTGGACGCCTCGCCGATGAGCCCCATCATCACCAGCATCAGCAGCGCCTCCGCCGGGATGGACAGGGGCGCGGCCGCCTGACTCTCCAGGACGGAGGTCATCAGCGCCACCGGCAGCGCCTGGGGATGGAAGGTCACCAGCGCCGCGAACAGCCCCGGCAGCACCAGCGACAGCAGCATCCCCCCGATGCGCAGGAGCCGCAGGAATGTGCCGTACTGCCAGCGGGCGGAGGTGTCCTCGGGGGTGTGCAGCAGGTGCATCAGGCTCACCGGCAACACCAGCGCCTGGCACGAGCCCTCCATCAGCAGCACCACCTGCCCCTCCAGGAGCATCGAGGCCGCCCTGTCCGGCCGCTCCGTCAGCACGAACTGCGGGATGAGCGAATACGGCCTGTCCTCCAGCAGCTGCGACAGCGCCCCGATGGACAGCACCTGCTGCGCATCCACGCCCTCCAGCCGGGCACGGACGCGGGAGACCGTCGTCTCCTCCGCCACCCCCTTCAGGTACAGCATGCACAGGGGCGTGGGGCAGCGCGTGCCGATGGGCAGCATTTCGCCGATCAGGTCCGGCGTGGGGAGGATGCGCCGGATGAGGGTGATGCAGTCCCTGAGGGCCTCGTTGAAGGCCTGATGGGGCCCCAGCACCACCCGCTCCGTCAGCGGCGGCGAGATCCCCCGGCGCACCGAGAAGCGCGCGTCAAACCCCAGCGCGCAGGGCATCCCATCCACGATGAGCACCGCCCGGCCGTTCACCACCTGCTCCGCCGCCGCAGGGACGTCCTCCGCCCGCTGCACGTCGCAGGCCCACACGGCCGAGGCGATCTCCCGGGGCAGATCCCCGGCAATGGGCACATCCCGCAGGGCCATCAGCGGCTGCAGGATGTAGTGCTGCATCATGTCCGCCGAAACGAGGCCGTCGGCGAAGTACACCGAAGCCTCCCGCCCGCAGACCCGCAGGTGGCGCACATGCATGTCGGGGTTCACGTCCCGGTTGAGGGCCGCATCCAGATCGCGGCGTGCACCGGTGATATCGCTGGCAATGGGCCTCATGCGCCGCCCCTCCCTTCCCCCATGGGAAAGCCGCGCCCGCCCCACGGACTGACGCGGCCCTCCGGATGCTTACCAGCGGCACTTGTAGGAGCTGCACTGGCTCTCGTCGGCCTTGCCGTCGCAGCAGTTCTGCTTGGGCGCGACCTGGATGTCGCTCAGGGAGCACATGCCGTTCACCGCGTGATGCTGGCAGCTCTCCACGGAGCAATGGATGGCCTGATTCTTGTCTTTGCAGGACATATCGCGTTTCCTCCTTGCGCTTTGTCGGCGCGTTCGCCGCACCATCATCATGCCCGGATTTCCCCTTGTGATTCGGGGAAAAATGTGCTATGCTGTAGGGAGGCTGAAGGGCGTCGGACTTCCTTTCCGGCAGCCGCAGCAAAAAACAAAGGAGGCGCTTTTATGTTCAGAAAGCTGCTGACGACCCGCTCGATGTGCCTCAGTGCGCTGATCGCCGCCCTATACGCGGCGCTGACGCTGCTGCTGGCGCCCATCTCCTACGGCAATGTGCAATGCCGCATCTCCGAGGCCATGACGGTGCTGCCCATCCTGCTGCCCCAGGCCATTCCGGGGCTGTTCGTGGGCTGCCTGATCGCCAACCTGTACACAGGCATGCTCACCGATGTGATCTTCGGCTCCCTGGCGACGCTCCTGGCCGCCGTGGGCAGTTACCTCCTGCGGAAAAGGCCGCTGCTGGCCGCCGCCTGCCCGGTGGTTGCCAACGGGGTGATCGTGGGGCTGGTGCTGTCGGTATCCTGCAGCCTGCCCTGGCAGCTGACGATGCTGGAGGTGGCCGCGGGCGAGATCGCTGCGGTGGCGCTGGGCATGCTGGTATTGCTGCCCGCCCTGGGCCGGGTCGATCTGAGCCGGTACACTTGATGATGACGCGTCTTCCCTGCGCGGGAGGCGCGTTTTTGATGCGCTTGCTGATGATGGCCCGGGTGTTCCAGGATGTTATGAGGGCAGAACTGATTAGCAAAGAGTAGCAATGATTAGCTTGCGCTTTCTGGCTGCATGTGTTATAATGCTATTGTACGAACGTATGGTCCTGCAAAGATGGGTCGTCTTCTTCGGGTTCGGGGAGGGCGGCCTGTTTGCGTTCGTGCAAAGGGAGATGCCGCTGGGGCATTCGCGTGCCACGCCTCCCCAGTGGGGAGTTCGCCGAAGGCGAAAGTGGCAGGTGAATGTTAATACCCCTGACCTTGCCTGACCTGGGGGTGGGTTCCTTTGTTGCTTGCGCGGGTATGCGGGGTTGCCGCTTTCGCCGCCGAAAGCGGCAACCCCTCACGTCCGCACATCAACAAGAGAAGCGCACAACCCCACCCCAGCGGCAACCCCGCACACCCGAACAAGCCGCATCGAACAGCAACGTGGCGGCACGACCCGCGCGAACCATCGCCGCGGCTGCACCCGAACCAAACAAGGGGACGATGCGGCGACTTTGCGAAGGGTTGCTTCCGCGTAAGCGGAAATTCAGAGCAACCCTTCGCAACCTGCGCCGCCAGACTATGCAGCCGCGTTCTCGCGAACCTCGGGCTACGTACCGGGGTCTGGGGGGAATCGCCGTTTCGATTCCCCCCAGCGGCTTTCCGCCGCTTTCGCCGCCGAAAGCGGCCTCCTCACTCTCCAACACAGAAACAAAGGAACACACCCGCTCCACCCCGTTCAGGAAAGGTCAGGCATCCAGGCCCCCCTCCCCCATTTCCCCCGCATTTATTGAAGAAAAATTCTGTCCATCACCTGAAAATTTACATAATGCCATTCCTTTATCGCCGGATATATGCTATAATACAGGCTGGAATGCTATAGCGATTCCGATTCCCGACCTGGAGGCAATCCCGATGCATGACACCCCGCTGATCCTGGCCTCTGCCTCGCCGCGCCGACGCGAGCTGATGGGGCTGACCGGGCTCCCCTTCACGGTGGACGCCCCCGATGTGGACGAAACCTGCACCCTCCCGCCCCGGGAGGCCGTGATGGAGCTCAGCCGCCGCAAGGCCCTGGCCGCCGCCGCCCTCCACCCGGGCTGCATCGTCCTGGCCGCCGATACCCTCGTGGCGGTGGATGACGTGGCCCTGGGCAAGCCCCGCGATGCGCAGGACGCATTCCGCATGCTCCGCGCCCTCTCCGGCCGCTGGCATCAGGTGTATACCGGCGTGACGGTCATTGACGCGGACGGCCGCGCCATCAGCGACGTGGACGCGACGGACGTGTCCTTCGAAAAGATGACCGACGCGGACATCCGGGGCTACATCGCCACCGGGGAACCGATGGACAAGGCGGGGGCCTACGCCGTGCAGGGCATTGCCGGGCTGTGGATCAACGCCCTTCAGGGCAGCCACACCAACGTCATCGGCCTGCCCATGACCCTTGTCCGCCGCATGCTGCAGGACTGCGGCCTGCTCTGACGCCACGCATACGATACGCAAAGAAGGATGAATCTATATGCATATTTACACCCCCGATATCGGCATTGACCTGGGCTCGTCCAACACGATGGTCTACGTGCGCGACCGCGGCATCGTCATCAACGAGCCCTCGCTGGTGATGGTGGAGGGCAGCAACCGCCGCACCCTCCACGCCGTGGGCGACGAGGCCGCCCGCTCCTCCGGCCGCACGCTGGATACCCAGATGGTCATCCACCCCATCCGCAACGGCGTCATCTCCGATTTTGACATGACGGCGCTGATGATCAAGTACTTCCTGCGCAAGGCCGTGGGCGTGAGCAATGTGTTCAAGCCCCGGGTGATCGTCTCCGTCCCCGCCGGGATGGACGACATCAACCGCAAGGCCCTGGCCGAGGCCGTGCGCGTGAGCAAGATCACCAAGATCCACCTGATGGAGAAGCCCCTGGCGGCTGCGCTGGGCTCCAACCTCCCCGCCTGGGATCCCGTGGGCTCCATGGTGGTGGATATCGGCGGCGGCACCACCGACGTGGCCGTCATCTCCCTGGGCGGCCTGGTGGTCAGCCAGTCCATCCCCGTGGGCGGCCAGAAGATGGATGAGGCCATCATCAACCACATCAAGCGCGAGTTCAAGATGCTCATCGGCGACCGCACGGCCGAGCACATCAAGATCGACCTGGGCGCTGCCATGCCCATGGCCGAGGAGCGGAGCCGCCGCATCCGTGGCCGCGACCTGCTCACCCCGCAGAACATGGAGATCGAGTACACCTCCCGCCAGGCGTATCAGGCCATCCACGAGCCCTGCCGGGCCATCGTGAAGGCCATCCGCTGGGTGCTGGAGCGCACGCCCCCCGAGCTCTGCGCGGACATCCTGCGCACCGGCATCCACCTGACCGGCGGCGGCGCACAGCTGAGCGGGATGGATCAGTTCATCGCCACCGAGCTGGGCATTCCCGTGCTGGTGGCCAGGGAACCGGGCGACTGCACCGTGCAGGGCCTGGGCCACATCGTGCAGAATGTTTCCCTTTATACGCAGATCGGCCGCATGCCGCCCATGGGCTGAGACGCCATCAACCGCTGAGGTGATTTGACGCATGGCAAAGAAAACCCCCGATACGTCCCGTCGCCACTCCCTTCTGCCCGACCCGGACGAGTACTATTTCGATGACGACCTGGACGAGGTGACCCGCGGCCTGCCCACCGAGGATGAGTACGCCCCCGCGGAGGACGAGGCAGAGCAGGATGACGGCGCACAGGACGCCGACGACGAGGAGCCCGAGACCCTCCAGGCCAGCCGCTACACCGTGCTGCCTGATGAGGACGAGCACGCCGACGATTATCTGACCCCCCGTGAGCGCCTGCGCCGCGAGCCGCAGAACGCCCCCGCCGATCCCCTGCCCCCCGCAAAGCGCCGCAACAGGCGCGAGGATGACGACGGCAAGAGCAGGAACATCATCCTGCGGCGCTTCTTCCTCATCACGGTGACGACGGTGCTGCTGGGCATGATCGGCATGATGATGCTCACCCGCACCATGATGCCCGACACGGAGCTGCTCAAGCTGCCCGAAACGGCGGTGTCCAGCAGCGTGGGGCCGGTGCAGGAATTCTTCTCCGGCCTGACGGAGTATGTGGCCAGCTACTTCCGCACCCTCAAGTACCGCGCCAACCTGGAGGAATCCTACCTGGAAGTGCGCGCCAAGTATGAGGAGGCTGCGCAGGTCGCCGCGCTGGCGGAGGAGTACAAGCGCCAGCTGGAGATGTACGAGTCGATGTGGGAGGAGATCTCCACCGGCACCAACCGCAACCTCAACCCGCTCATCTGCCAGATCATCGGCCGCGAGCAGGGCAACTACTTCTCCGTGTTCACCATCAACAAGGGCAGCCGCGACGGCGTGGAGCCCTACATGGCCGTGACCATCAACGGCGCCCTGGTGGGCTACACCGAGGAGGTCTACGAATCCAGCGCCACCGTGCGCACCATCATCGATTCGGGCGCATCCATCGCCGCGCTCATCCAGTCCACCCGCGATCAAGGCATCATCTCCGGCACTTTGGGCGTGGATGGCACCGCCATGTGCCGCATGTACTACCTGCCCGACGATCACCTGCCCCGCCCCGGCGACATCGTGGTCACCAGCGGCATCGGCATGTCCTTCCCCAAGGGCATCCCGGTGGGCACGGTGCGCGAGTCCTCCCGCGGCACGGACGCGAACAAGAAGTACGTGGTCGTGGAGCCCTCGGCGGACTTTGAGCACCTGGAGTACGTCATCGTCTACCGCTACAAGCCAGAGGCGGAGGCCGTGCAGGGGCGCGACACCACCTCGGAGTACACGGTCTTCGTGCCTACGGACACGGCGCGGCCGTATCCGACGCTTTCCATCGGCTCGACGCTGCGCTTTGGCGAAACGCCCACGCCCACGGTGGTCCCCTCGGCGACGCCTTCGCCCACGCCCAGCCCCACGCCTTCCCCCACGCCCACAGCCACGCCCACGCCCCGCGTGACCGGCCCGGCGTATGAGTACCAGTCCTCCCTCCTGGGGCCCACGGCCACACCCAGCCCCACGCCCACACCCAGCCCCACGCCCGTGATCACCATCATCCCCGGCGAAATGACTTGGGAGGATGACTGACCATGCGCAACATGATCTGGCGGCAGGTACGCTTCTTTCTGGTGCTGCTGGGCGGCTATCTGGCCCAGGCGTGCATCATGCCCTACCTGCAGGTGGGCAGCGTCACCCCCAGCATGCTCGTGGTGACCATCGCCGTGATCACGGTGGGTTATGGCCGCCTGCGGGCGTTCTGGGCCGGCGCCTTCTACGGCATCGTGACGGAGACCTTCCTGGCCTCCGTGCCCATGTTCAACCTGATGCTCTACCCCGTGTGCGCGCTGCTGTGCAGCGTCCCCTGCGCGGACAAGAGCGCCGCACGCCTGCAGTATGAGCGCTCCATCGGCAAGGTGGGCCGCAACCGCAGCCCCCTGCTGCGCACGGTGATCTGTGCCGTGCTCAACGGGGTTTGCATCGAGGTGGTCAACCTCGTCTACATGTACCTCAACGACGCCGCGCTCACCGCCAGCGCCGTGGGGCGCGCCCTGCTGTGCATCGGATCCACCGCCGCGCTGACGGCGCTGCTGATGGTGCCGCTGCGCAAGCTCCTGGGCTTCCGCAAGCCGAAAACCGAACCCACCCCCCAGCTGCGCTTCGGCAAGCCCATGCGCCTGGAGGACTGATCCCCCCAACCCCGAAGGAGGCCGACCTTTGAGCAACACGCATTATGACCCGCAAAAGAAGATCGGATGGCGCTATATCGTATTTATCGCGATCCTGCTGCTGATGTTCGGATACCTGATCTACGGCCTGGTGGTGCTGCAGCTGGTCAACAGCGAGGAGTACGCCGAGAAGGCCGAAGCCACCCGCACCAAGACCATCGTGCTGCGTGGCAAGCGCGGCAACATCATCGATGCGGACTCCGTCATCCTCGCCAAGGATGAGCTGGTCTACAACATCACCTTCTACAAGGACGCCAGCACCACCAGCCGCCAGAATTATTACGACTACACCGCATCCATCGTGGATACGCTGGAGATCATCGAAGCCGGCGGAAGCGAGCTGGCCTTTGACTACGTGATCCAACGGAATGAGGAGACCGGCGAGTGGGAGTTCAACTTCGGCACCGGCGTGTCCGAATCGGTGCTGGCCACGCGCGAAAAGCAGTGGCGCTCCAACAACTACGTCACCGCCACCCGCTACCCCACCGCTGCGGACTGCATCACCCGCCTGAAGAGCACCTACCGCATCGCCAACACGCAGGAAGAGGCCGACGCCCTCCTGGCCGCGGATGAAGAGGCCGAGCGCGCCTATGTGCCGGTGCACATCCTGGATGAGGCGACCATGCTCAAGGTGATGGCCGTCTTCTCCGAGATGCAGATGAACGTGTTCAACTCCCAGCCCATCGCCATCGCCAAGAACGTGAGCTACGCCACGATGAACCTGGTGGAGACCCGCTCCGCGCTGCTCCCCGGCATGGACGTGGAAGTGAGCACCATGCGCGTCTACCCCAAGCACAACATGGCCGCGCAGATCATCGGCTACACGGGCAAGATCCCCACGCGCACCAAGTGGCTGGAACTGCAGCAGCAGGGCTACAGCTATAACGACACCATCGGGCGCGACGGCATCGAGTCCTCCATGGAGACCTGGCTGACGCAGAACAACTCCCAGCGCCAGGGCAGCCGCGTGGTGGAGCGCAACAACTGGTCCAAGGTGGTGCGCGAGCTCTCCTACACCCCCCCGCAGGACGGCAACAACGTCAAGCTCACCCTGCGCGCCTCTTATCAGCAGGCTGCCGAGCGCGCCATCGCCAACAACGTGGCCCAGATCCGCGACGAGCAGGAAGAGAAGATGACCGACTCCCGCTGGCTGGAGGAGAACCGCACCGACATTGCCCGCCGCAACTGGGAGGAGTACCCGCTGGAACTGGCCGAGCACGGCGTGCTGGTGGTGCTCAACGTCAAGGATGACACGGTGCTGGCCATGGCCAACTACCCCACCTACGACCTGAACGCCCTGGTGGCCGCCGGCAAGGAGGCCCGCGCCATCCTGGCCGATGACCGCAACCTGATGCTCAACTACGCCATCGGCTCCCGCGCCACCCCCGGCTCCATTTTCAAGATGGTCACGGGCTTCGGCGCGCTGCACTCGGGCGAGCTCCAGCCGGACGAGATGTTCTCCGACATGGGCTACTACACCAAGTACAACAACGACCTGGCCACCGCGCCCAAGTGCTGGGTGACGGACTCGCGCAAGCATTACTACCAGACCATCGAGGACGCCATCCAGAACAGCTGCAACTACTTCTTCTACGAGATGGCGGACCGCCTGGGTGAAGACCGCCTCTACCGCTACGCCACCGACTTCGGCCTCACCAGCCTGACGGGCATTGAGCTGCCGGGCGAAGTGCGCAGCGTCGTGGGCAGCCAGGAGACCCTCTACGACCCCACCCAGCCCATGGGCGAGGCCTACCAGGACACCTCCCAGCCCATCATCGTGTTCAACGCCATCAAGAGCCATCTGCGCCAGATCGGCATCACCTACGGCTATGATTACGACGACACCAAGCTCTCCACCGCCGCCAAGCGCCTGATGGACATGGCCGTGCAGACCGACCAGGACGACTGGATCCCCCACATGCGCTCCATCCTGATGGAGGAGCTGAACATGACCAAGACCATGGTCTACAAGAACGCCGTCATTCAGGACACCTACATCTACCTCAACGACATCAAGTGGGGCGGTCAGCAGACCATCCTGTGCGGCATCGGCCAGTCCGTCACCACGGTGACGCCCATCGCCGTGGCCCGCTACGTGGCCGCCATCGCCAACGGCGGGTATGTGTACAACGTGTCCATCATCGATTCCATCGTCAGCCCGGATGGCGAGGTGCTCTTTGAGAGCTCGCCCCAGCTGAAGAATCAGCTGGACGACCCGAACAACTACCTGGCACTGATCCGCAGCGGCATGGCGGGCGTGACGGACGATACCGGTACTGCCCGCGCCTACTTCCGCAACTACACCGAGGTTCAGAACGCCATCGGCGCAAAGACCGGTACCGCGCAGGTGACCGCCATCGACCTGGAGAACAACGCGTGGTTCGTCTGCTTCGCCCCGCTGGAGAATCCGGAGATCGCCGTCGTCGTCTTCGTGCCCCACGGCTACTCCGGCGGCATGGCTTCCATCGGCGCCCGCGACTTTGTCCAGTGGTACCTGGACAACACCGAGAAGCGCACCACCGACGTCATCCTGCCCGTGGGCAACTCTCTCGCACCATAATACCAAGGAGGCAACACCTGTTATGAGCACCAGCTGGATGATCGCATCGGGCAAAGGCGGCGTGGGCAAGAGCACCATCGCCGCCAGCCTCGGCGTGGCCATGGCGCGGGAGGGCCGCAGCGTATGCGTGATCGACGCGGACATCGGCCTGCGCGACCAGGATGTGCTGCTGGGCCTGGAGAACCGCATCGTGTTTGACCTGCTGGACGTGGCAAACGGATCCTGCACGCTGGAGCAGGCGCTCATCTCCCCGGAGGGCATGAGCCGCCTGAGTCTGCTGCCCGCCAGCCAGTTCGCCCGGGCAAAGGAGCTGGAGCCCAAGGCCTTCCGCAGGATGCTCACGCGCCTGAAGGAGCGCTTCGACGTGATCCTCATCGACTGCCCCGCAGGCATTGAGCGCGGTGTACGCGGCCTGATGAACTGCGAGGTGGACGAGAGCGTCATCATCTGCACGCCGGACGACGTTTGCATCCGCAACGCTGAGCGCATGGCCTCGGTGATGGACAAGAAGGGCCTGCCCCGTCCGAGGCTGATTGTGAACCGGCTGCAGGAGGAGCTGATCGCGGCCGGCGAGATGTACGCAGCTGCCACGGTGGCGGCGACCCTGGATATGCCCCTGCTGGGCGAGATCCCCGAGGACAACGCCATCTGCCGGGCGACGCTCAGGCACATCAGCCCCATGGATATCGACTGCCAGGCCCGCCGGGCGCTGACGCGCATCGCATGGCGGATGCTGGATACGGGCCTGGATGCGCCCCTGCCCGGCTACGGTACCGCCCGGAAGCCCTGGTACCGCCGGCTGTTCCGCAAAACCCCGAAACTCAAGGAGGTCCAACGCATTGATTGCTGACAACAGACGCATGCGGGCCCACACGGACTGGCCGCTGATCCTGCTGGTCGCCGGTCTGTCCCTGTTCGGCGTGATTGCCGTGTGCGTGGCCACCTATACCCCGGATTCCACCGCCGAATCCCTGCTGGCGCACATCATCGAGTCCGACTCGGCCATGCGCCAGTGCTTCTTCCTGCTGCTGGCTCCCGTCATCGTCACGGTGATGATGAACCTCCCCTACCACCTGTTCAAGCGCTACCCTGTGCCCATCTACATCCTGGCCACGGGGATGGTCGCCTTCACATGGCTGTCCAACCGCGCCGAGGGCGTGAAGGCCTGGACGGACCTGATCTGGGGCCTGACGATTCAGCCGTCGGAGTTTATCAAGCTGGCCATGATCCTCGTGCTGGCCCGCGACCTCTCCCGGGAGGACCGCCCCCTCTCCACCCCCCGCGAATTCTGGATGCTCATGCTGCGCATCGCCATCCCCGCCGTCATCATCCTGGCCTCCGGCGAGACCGGCTCGCTGATCGTGATCATCTTCTTCTGCGCGGTGATGATGTTCTTCTCCAACGTCAACATGCGCCTGATCTTCACGCTGATCATCATCGCCGTGCTGCTGGTCATCGCGCTCTATGCCGGCATGATCGCCCTGGACATCGATGATTACCGCCTGCGCCGCATCCTGGCCTTCTTCAACCCGGAGCTGTCGCCCCTGGACGACGCCTACCAGATGAACCAGTCCAAGATGACCATCGGCAGCGGCGGCTTCAGCGGCATCGGCATCTTCCAGGATGGCGCCATGAGCCAGCTCAACTATGTCCCCGCCGACTGGACGGACTTCATCTTTGCCACCATCGGCGAAGCCTGGGGCTTCATCGGCTGCAGCATCATCATCCTGGTCTACTTCGCCATCGTCCTGCGCATGCTCTACCTCGCCCGCTACACCACCGACAAGTTCGGCATGCTGGTCATCATCGGCGTGATGGGGATGCTCCTCTTCCACATTTTCGAAAACATCGGCATGACCCTGGGGCTGATGCCCATCACGGGCATTCCCCTGCCCTTCCTGAGCTACGGCGGCTCGAACATGACCACCAACATGGGCGGCATCGGCCTTGTGCTCAACGTGACGCGCAACCGCAGCCTTGCCGGAACCTACTCCGCGCCGCAGCTCAACCCCACCGCCCGCCTGAGGTACCAAAGAGAATCATGATCCCTTCTGTAAGGAGGTAAACCCCATGCCCCCTGCCATCCGCTTTACCCGCGAGGCCGTGCTGGACGCCGCCTGGAGCCTGGTGCGCCGCGAAGGCCCCGCAGCGTTCAACGCCCGCGCCGTCGCCCGCGAACTTGGCGCCTCAACGCAGCCCATCTTCCGCCTCTTCAGCAACATGGATGAGCTGCGCGCCGAGGTCATCCGCAAGACGGATCGCGTGCTCTGCCAGGCTATGACCGAGCGGGCCGCCAGCAGCCGCAACCCCTATGTATCCGTCTGCATGTCATACCTCCTCTTCGCCCGGGATGAACCGGAGCTCTTCAAGCTCCTCTTCATGCGCGACCGGCTCAGCGAGGGCGACGCCGTCCGCGAATACAGGCATGATTGGGGATTTCCCATCATTGAGGCCAGCATCGGCGTGGACCGCCAGACCGCCATCCGCCTTTATGAGCGCAGCTTCTTCTACACCCACGGCCTGGCCGTGTGCATCGCCACGAAGTACATGCCCTGCATGGACGAGGCGCTGATGGAATCCCTCGTGACGCAGAATCTCCACGCCGCAGCGACCCAGCTGGGCATCCATCTGGATGAATGCTGAGGCTTTGCAGCAACAGAAAAACACCGGCCTGCGCCCCTCACAGGGTACAGGCCGGTGCTGTTTGTATTCGGTTCACTCGCCTGTGCATTCGGCGTGGATCTCCTGCAGGTACCGGATGATGGGCAGGTGCTGGGGGCAGTTGCTCTCGCACTGGCCGCACTGCACGCAGCGGGAGGCGTCGCCCTCCTCTTCGGCGATGCGGGTATAACCGCGGGAGAAGTCCGGCTCGGCACGGAGCCTCGTGCCATCATAGCCCTGGAAGATGCGGGGGATCTGCACGCCCATGGGGCAGGGCTGGCAATAGCGGCAGCCGGTGCAGCCGGTCTTCATGCGAGCCATGTAGGTGGCCTTGACCTGGCGGAAGAGCTCGTTCTCCTTTTCCGTCAGCACGGGCCGCTCAGGGATATCGAAGATGCGCAGGTTGTCGACCGTCTGCTCCCAGCTGCTCATGCCGGAGAGGATCGTGACAACCTCGGGCATCGCGTACAGGTAGCGGAAGGCCCACTCCACGGGGCTGCGCTTCTCCGGGAAAGCCTCGTACACCGCCCGCACATCCGTCGGAGGATTGGCCAGGAGGCCGCCGCGCAGGGGCTCCATGATCACCACGCCCACGCCGCGCCTGCCTGCCTCGCGGATGCCGGCGAGGGTCGCCTGGTTCTCGTCGTCGAGGATGTTCATCTGCACCTGGGCCATCTTCCACTGATCCCAGTCATCCAGGATGCGGAGGAAGGCCTGGGCGTTGTCGTGGAAGGAGAAGCCGGGGTAGCGGATCTTGCCCTGGGCCAGCGCCTGGGCATAGAAGGCCTTGTAGTCGTATTCCTGCATCTGGGTCAGGCGGTCGTTGTTCAGCGCGTGGAGGATGTAGAAGTCCACATGGTCCGTCTGCAGCTTCTGCAGCTGCTCGTCCAGGTGCTTCATCATGTCCTCATGGCAGTGGACGTTCCAGCAGGGCAGCTTGGTGGTCAGGATGACCTTCTCGCGGTAGCCGTCCTGCAGGGCCTTGCCGACCACGATCTCGCTCTCGCCGCCGTGGTAGGGGTAAGCGGTGTCGATGTAGGTCACGCCGCTGTCGATGGCGTGGCGGATCATGCGGATGGCCTCCGCCTCGTCGATCCTGCCCTCGGGCGTGGTGGGGAAGCGCATGCAGCCGAAGCCCAGCATGCTGCTCTGGCGGTTGATGGTGGGGAACATCGTCTTCAGCATCGTTCTCTCTCCTTTACAGATACGGGATCATATCACTGAGCCGGCCAAAGATCATGTCCGGCTTCACATCCGATTCGGCCACGTCCTGCATCGTCGCCTCACCCGAGAGGACGAGCACGCCCTTCATGCCGTGGTTGACGCCGGTGGCCACGTCCGTGTACAGCCGGTCGCCGACCATGGCCATCTCCTCCAGCGAACGCCCCGTGCGCACCAGCGCCTCGCGGACGATGCCGTAGTGGGGTTTGCCGATGATCACATCCGCCCTGCGGCCCGTGCTGGCCTCGATGAAGGCCATGATGGCGCCCATGTCGGGGATGAAGCCGGTCTCCGTGGGGCAGTTGAAGTCCGGGTGGGTGGCGATGTAGGGCTTGCCCGCGCGGATCAGGTCGCACACGCGGCACATCTT
>JAFQQT010000033.1 GCA_017410455.1 Clostridia bacterium | reverse complement strand
CAGCGCGCTGTTCCATGTCGGTCATGATGGGTACCTCCTGGATTGTATCGGTGAATGTATACTCTGCATAGTATTATACTGCAAAGACGGTAAATATAGCAAGATTCCTGCTGAAAAAGCCAGCAGGAATACGAATTATGGACGGGACAGGCGGGTGATGTTTAGGGATGAGCGCTTTTCGGCGTATTCAAGAATGTTGCGGGCGTTGCTGCCAGCATGCCACGCATAGGCTATCAGGTGGTCGGAGTGTTCAACTGCATATCGGTTGGCGCGGACAATGGCGACCTGTCGGGGGACGGATTCCTGACCGGGCGGGTAGCAGCTGCCATCAAAGCCCTGGGGCAGATCTATCTTTCGTTCAGACGGGTGGTATGGCAGTAGCAGCGTGAGCGTGATCTCTGGATGCTTTTGCTTTGCTTCAATTACACATTGCGCTGCCAGTCGGTCAAAGCTGCCGTATTTGCCGACCAGGAACTCCGATACACCGTAATCAACGATATGCTGCTCAATGGCTGCACGGAGAGCGGGCATTAGATCATCAGAGGCTTCGCGATGGCCGATGAAGAAGCAACGTTTTCTACTCATAATGAAAAATCACCCCTTTTGAGTTATTTTAACTTAAAAGGGTTAATCTTTTCAATGGGGATTGAGTATCATTTTCACATGAAAGTGAGGTGATACCGATGCGCATTGGCGAAGCTGTGAGGGTGCGTATTGTGCAGCTGTGTGAGGAGCGCGAGATTTCTATCAACAAGCTAAGCAATATCAGCGGCGTCACGCAGTCCACGGTGAACAATATCGTCAGTGGCCGTAACCGCAGTGCGACGATTTCCACCATCAAGAAGCTGTGTGATGGATTCGGTATCACCATTCAAGAATTTTTCGACGCTGAACAGTTTCATGACCTTGAACAGGAAGTAAAATGATGAAGCCGCCGGGACTGTCCCGACGGCTTTGTTGTTTTGCCCAGATACGGAAAATCCGGATGTGGACAGTAAGGGGATAGATGTGATTGTGTGTGAAAATCGCCAGAATAATAGTTATCTGTCCACTTGCGCCACGCCAGCCACATGCGGGTAATCCAGATGTGGAATACCCTGATACGGTTTTTCCGGATCAGGGCATTCCCGAGCAGGTCGGTCAGCAGTAGATCATTTCCTCCATCACAATTTCCCTTGCCCTGGCGGCAATGTTATTCATCCTGCCAACCCATGCCATCTGGTCACGACCCTTCAACTCCTCGGTCACGCCTTCAGCCTTTTTCATCTGCTCAATGATCAGCTCGTAGCGATCCTGGGCCTGCTGATCTATCTCAGCCAGCTCAATGTAAAACTGACCGCTCAGCACAAGCCGGGAGAAGTATACCGGGCGGTGCTCCTTCAGATAGTCACGGCGCATCCGGCCCCAGTGACCAATTGGACGATCTGCTGCGGGGTAGGAGAACATGGGCAGGTAGTAGTCACTAACCTTTTTGTAGGGGATTTCCATGGGCTGCATTTCATTGTTGTTCATCGTACTGCTCCTTTCTGTCGATGGGTAGTCGGTTCATGGGTAGGAAGGGGTTGGCTCAGCAACTGGGTAAGCTGTTCCTGATCAAGCAGCCGGCTGATGTGATCGTACTGCTCTGCCTTTGGGCGTAGCTGCTGGATGATCTCTTCAGCACGTTCAAACCGGCGCTTCCAGATGCCGACTTCATGTGCCTTGGAACGTTCAAGCATATCGCATTTGTCGGACAGCGCGTTGTTCTGGCGAAACAGGCTGTGCACCCATTTCAGCAGCTTTTTGACCAGCGGCATGGCTTTCTTCTCGCGATAAGAACGGGCGGACTCAAACGCACCGGCTTCTGGCAGCACCTTGTCCGGGTCATCGGGATAACGCCTGACAAGCTCCTCCAGCTTTTCCACCTGGGGTGCCAGGCGTTCCAGCCTGGCCTCTGCTTTGCGGACATCCTTCTCCGCCTGTGCTTTATCAGCATCCAGCTGCGCGATCTCAGCACTGACGGCGATCTGTGCGTCCTGGATCTCCGCCAGCCGCTGCTGCTCCTGCTGCACCTTGAACTGCGTAACCGTCAGGTGCTCCTCCGTACTGCCGCGCTGACCCCGCTCGATGTCATCATAACCAGCAGCGCGCATTCGATCATAGAATTGATCCTGCAGGACGCTGTAGGAGGGTCGCAGGATTGGCTTGCCATTCTTCGATAGCAGCGGCTGACCATTCGCATCCAGAGAGGGCTGCGAGGCCCATTTCTTGCTCCGGCTGACCTGCATGATCGTTTCCTTGACTGTTCCACGCAGCGCCGGATCTTTGCATCGCTTTGACCAGAGGATCTGCTTTTCCACCACCGGCACATACACGATATGCATGTGGTAGTGGTACACATCCTGACCGAGCGCGTCCGACATGGCACGGTTGCGCTCGTCGGCGTGCATGACGGCTGACAGGATGTACTGCTCGCCGCCGATGATTTCCGCTGCGGCCTTGTAAGCATCCGCATAGAATTGCTTTGCAAATTCGTAGCCGCCGTGGTTGAAGAAGTACGCGGAGTTGACGTCCAGCACCATTTCACAGAAGTGGGTGGCGTCGGCTTTTAGGCCGCGAGCGGAGATCGTTCCTGCCTGCTCCATCTGATCGAACATCTCGCTGTATCCAGCAGTCGGCTGCTTGAAGTGGACGTTGAATGGGGTTCGTTCGGGGACGATGTCTTCGTTGGAATAGGTTTCGTTTTGTCGTTCGTTGTGACCCTGGGCGTTCCTGATGTCGTTGCCGGAGAGGTCTCGATTTCTTGCTACGGTGTAGTTTTTACCGTCGTTACGGGGCATGGGACTCCTTTCCGTGGGTATGGGGGGAACGGGACAACCGGGGGCTCACGGCACTTCTGCGGAAGTGTAATAACCCACTATGGTACTTTCATCCTCCGGCTGCAAAGTACCGTGGGCTCTCCGAGGGGGTACGGGGGATTCGGCTCCTGCGGGAGCCGCAGTGCGTACCTGATGATTCTGCCACCACAACAGTAAATGCAATAAATGCATTATATCGGCTCTGCCGATCTCAGAATCATCAGCACGCTTCGGGGTTTACGATGATCCGTGTGTCAGGCGGCCTTCCCACAAAGCAATGCTCCGGTTCCTCCATACGGATGTAGCCGTGATCGACTAGCAGCTCCAGCGTTGGGAAAATCTCCTCGGTCCTCTTGAAGAACTTTCCCCGGCACATCTGGAAAACCTCGGAGCGTTTGATGGTCATCGCGCCCTTCTTTTTCAGCTTGGCCAGCACGAACTTCGCCTTCTGGATGCTCAGGTCGGTGCCCATCATTGAATAGGCGTAGGAGGAGTGTGCGAGGAAATACTGCCCGATGCAGATCGCGCGTGCAAGCGTGTCATCTGTGATGATGGGACTACCACCCTCGGTCATGTCAGCTGCGTGCAGGAGGCCTGCGATCCGCAGGACCGCGCCGATATATTTGCTCGCCCAATCGGAGATGGCCTGTCCCTCGCCGGTCAGGTACTGCTCGTGCTGCTTGAAGTACGCTGCCATGATTTCTGTCGCGTCGGCGGACAGAATCAGGGGCTGCGCCTCCTCCGGCATCGACAGCGCCATCAGCCGGAAGATCATGTCGCGGTACGCTTTGCTGATTTCTGGGTCGATGGGCTTCGAATTGAACACACGGGATCCGATGCGTGATGGTGGCGAGGAATACAGGAATCGGGCGATCAGGCCGCGGCCGGTCATGGTGGTGTTGGACATGATCTCGTCCAGCACGCTGGGCTGAATGGCAAGGATCGTCGTGAGTGCCGGGTGCGGCACACACTCCGCCTCGCGGGTCATGCGGTCGACGTAAATTGGGTCGCCGCAATGCCCTTTCAGCCACACGTCGATGTTTGTACGGTTGGAGTACCGACCCGCCATGATGTCGAACACGCCACCCTCGGTGGAAATGACGGAGAACACACCACCGTTATTGACGATCAGGCTGGTGAGGGCCTCGCTGGAGCAGTCATCCGCGATGAAGCGTAACGGCTTCACCACGGGCATCTCGTCAAGCTGCTGCTGCAGGTGGCACATCTGCGCATCTAGCGTCCAGTTCGATTTGCTGGCTGCCTTCTTCTTCAGCTCTGCCAGCTGCATTTCGAGGGCCTCGCGCTCCATCTTGTTCCGGCGGATCTCTGCTTTACGCTCCTCGTTGACCTCACGTTCATACTCGTAAAGGTACTTGGTCATGTCGCGCATTACGCCGGATTTGCGCTCGCCCGGCGCGGCGATCAGGACAACGTAGAGGTTCAACGGCTCAAAGTAACCAGGCGTACCCTCGGTGACGAACTTTCCCTGCAAGCAGACCGCCAGCACGCCCATCGCGATGACCGCCGCCATGTCGGGTGTGGTTTGGCTGTGCTCAGAAACGGCTTCCACATAGTCCCGCATGACCGACGGCAGCGCATCCACGGGGAATGCGGGCAGCTCGCTGTACTGCGGGGTCAGAGGTACGAGGGGCTGAAACTGTGATGCAGGAACCGACGGCGGCTCCGGTCTCATTGCTGGTGCGGACGGTTGACTCCCTCTCGGCATGTACACATTGGTGCAGCGGTCAATGGCTCGGTTGATGGTGATCGCGCCGTAGGTCTCACCGGCTTGCGGCCTGTCCCACTTATCGCGCATCAGACCGGACTGCCGGAACATCGCGTCCATCTTCGCTGCGTCCCTGCCTGTCCAGAAGGCCAGCTTGCAGCACAGGGCGAATTCCGCCTCGGAGGCTGACGGATAGCCGGTAATGTCACCGTTCCACAGCCTGCGAAAAGCATCACCGTTACGGCTGGCGAATGCCTTCTGCAGGAGGTCATCAATGCTCAAATCGGTATTTACTGCATTTATTGCATTTCTTGCTGAAGTAGCAGGATTTACATCCGCCCTCCGCATGTACTGTTCCAGCACTTCCTGCAGCTCTGCACTCCTGTCTACAAAGTCGAAGACCGCGCATTGATTGCCGGTGACGGTCACGTATTTGTTGGTTGCACCCGCCACATAGACCTCCATGTGGCGGGCGCGGTTCATGATGTAATACTTCTGTGAGTCATACTGGAAACCCTCGGCGCGGAACAGGATGTGAACGCCACGTCCGCTGGGGCTGAGTTCGGTATAGCTGTGCATCCGGGTGATAATATCAGAGGCTTCAGACGTGTAGTTACCCTCCACGTCGATACAGTCGTCCAGATCAATGGCACAGATGCCGTCAAAGATCCCGATGCCAAGGCCGTCATAGTTGTGACATGCGGCGCTGGCAGTCAGGTAGTCGGTGAAGCTGCTGGGATCGTTGCTGCGGGCACGCTCGCCCGTCAGCGGCTGATAGGGTACCTTGGTGCGCTGACCATTCCTGTCTTCATATCGCCAGCAGCAAAAGCGACCTTCCCGGATGAGTTGGTCAGGAAATGCTGCCAAATTCAAGAAAATTCCCTTCTTTCTCTTGATTTTCGGCAGCTGCTGCGGTATCATAGTGTTGCAAGCGATGATGCCTGCGGCAGCTGCCGTGGGTGTTATCAACAGAGTCGATCATCTGCCAGGATGATGGCTCTTTTTTTGTTCGTTGGTTTCCATAAGAGTTTCTTCGCCGCTGCGGTAGACGTACAGCTCTGCAGGGGACTTCTCCCAATGAAGATGTTCACGGGCGTGCTCCGGCAGGCCGTATTCGTACTCGTGAACCATGTCTTCCTCGTAGACTCTCACGATGTAGAGCAATGCGGATCGCCTCCTTGGGTGATGGTAATGACCTGCTCCAGCAGCGCCCGACATTCCAGCAGCAGCGGCGTGACGTCCGTGGGGCACTCAGCGGCCAGCAGAGCTTCCCGCAGGCGCTTCAGCTCAACGCTGAGCCGGTCACTTTCAAACTTACCGACCCGGATCTCAATCTGCTGCCCCAGCAGCGCCCGGATCATGAATTCGTTCTTCGCCAGTCCCGTGATCTTCACCCGTGCCAGCAGGTTCCGATACTCCTCTGGCGACATCCAGAAGCTCACCGTTTTGTTCCGTGTCCGATTGTGATCCATGTATCGTGCCATCATCGGCCTCCTTGACCTCCTGCAGACCCTCTCTGTAGAAGGAATCCAGCCGGGTGGCCAAACGCTCCTGCTTGTCGGGGTACAGGTGTGAGTAGGTGTTCAGCGTGGTCTCCACGTTCTCGTGGCCCAGTCGCTCGGCGATCTCTTTGGGGGAGAAGCCCAGCTCGATCAGCAGTGACGCATGCGAATGCCTCGTGTCGTGAATTCTGATCTTTTTTACGCCGCTGAGCTTCACGCCGCGCTGCATTTCACGCTCCAGAAAGTTCTTGGTCACCGGCAGCAGCCGTGTCTGTGGATCATAATCGTAGAGGCTGTCCAGATAATCCTGAATGTCTTCGGCGAGAAACGGCGGGATGCTGATGACGCGGATGCTCTTGGGCGTCTTGGGCGGTGTGATGATGTCGCGCCCCTTCAGCCGCTGGTAGGACTTGTTGATGTTGATTGTCCGGGCAGTCAGGTCGACGTCCTCGAAGGTCAGCGCCAGCAGCTCACCGATGCGCATTCCTGTCCAGAACAGAATCTGGAAGGACAGCCACGACAGGCGCTTGTCCATCAGGCAGTCGGCGAAGCGCTGGAATTCTTCCTTTGTCCAGATCTGCATTTCGTCCGCCCGGTTCTTGCCAATGCACCCAGCCTTCGCGCAGGGATTGCCGGGGAGGTCGTAATACCGCACGGAGAAGTTAAACACGGAGGACAGGCTGTTGTTGATCGTCCGCAGGTAGGTCTGCGAGTAGCCTCTCTGGATCAACATGTTCTGCCATGTGCGGACATCAGCCACAGTGATCTCGTTCATCCGCTTCTCTCCGAAGAAGGGGGTCAGCTTGTCCTCAATGATATACCGCTTGTTAATCAGTGTGTGCTCACGCAGGCGGTTTTTCATATCATCGAAGTAAATGGCGATGAAGTCGGAGAACTTCATATCGAAGCTGCGGGTCTGCTTCAGCAGGAAGGCTCGCAGCCATTCCTCGGCCTCCCGTTTGGTCTTGAAGCCGCGCTTGGTGGATTTCCGCTGCTTGCCGGTCCAGTCCTTATACCGGTACTGGATCAGCCACTTGCCGGTCTTGGGATCGCGCTCAGCCTTCAACGGGAATCACTCCTTCGCTCAGGCCGTAACATCGCTCTGCCAGATACTTCCTTGGCACGCGACCGGGGAAGGTCAGGAAGCCCTTGCTGGCCAGTTCGTCGTTGAGCTTGCGGATGACCTTGTAAGCATGTCCCTCAGACATCTCCAGCATCTCCGCCAGCTCGGGGGCAGTGATAAAGCTCTTGTCTCTCATGTGTGGTTCCTCCTGTTGTTTGTTGTAACGAGTTTGAAAATTGGTAGCGTGCTCGCTCTATTTGCAATTATAATATAGCGTCGACGCTATGTCAATAGTTTTTTTGAAAAAATGTAGCTTTCTCGCTCGGAATGTGATATACTACGATATGAGATCAATTCTGCGGAGGAGAAAAATGAAAACCATTGGTGAAAGAATCCGCTTTTTTCGTAAGGATAGAAAAATAACACAGGACAAGCTAGCGGAGATGACCGGCATCCATCCTGTGTCAATTCGTAAATACGAAACAAACAAGATGCAGCCGCAGGCCGAACAGATTGAACGGATTGCGGTAGCTTTGGAGATCAATGCCTCTGCGCTCTGGGGCTATAATGGTATGCCCATGCAGATGAAGACCTATGGTGATTTCTATGGGCTCATCATGCAACTGTTTCGCGCCCGGGTGATCATGGCGATGTTCCCGGCTGTGAACGACGGTAGGTTTGTGTCCAAAGAACACGTGGATAAGACTATGTTCATGCTCAATCCTGCAATCGCAGATCTGTTCGATACCGTGTTGATCGCGGAGGGGGACGGTGTCAAGCGAAAGGTTGAGCCCTTCATGCATTTGCAGGAAGTTGGTTTGATGCTAAAGGACGCAGCAACCGCGCGAGATATCTCTATATGGGCTGTGACATATGTAGGTCTGGAGGAGCTGCGGAGGCGTGAAAGTGAAGAGGGAACCGATGAAATATCGCATCAGAAAATCGAGGAACTCGGAAACATGCTGGAGGAAGTCGAGTTGAGACTTCTTTCGGATACAACGCCGCTGTCTACCGAGCTTCCTGAAGGCAGTAAGCTGAGAGAGTATGGCGAGGACACAGAGTTGACACTAGCGTTCCGTTACACTATGCCCAAGTTCATGAGACGCAAGAAGGATGAGGAATAAGTCAGCAGATTTTGCGAGGAGCATAAACAGATTGCGAGGAACCAAATGAATATCAATCTCAAGGATTTGCAGAAGGATCTGTCTGCAAATAAGGTCTACGATGCCTGGCAATATGTTGAGAGTTTGTTGGAAACGCTTGACTATATGGAATTATCATATGCCCTGCTGGGAAAAGTCGATCAACATCAAAAAGATGCTATTCGTCAAGTAAACCAAGAGACTTTCGAAGCCTTGAAAGCTAATCCTGGGAAGCGTATTTCTATTACGCAGACTCAGTTGAACAGGAAAAACATCAATGTTGTAGGGCTTGAGATTGGCTCAGGGTTGTTCCTTAGAAAAACAACACTAGAATTCTTTCACTACGCTCGTCTTTGTATTGATATACTTTCACAAATCATCAATGCTGCCCTGTTTGGTGATGATGCGTTTCCTATCAACACAAAAAATCTGCCGCTTCTCATTACGAAAAGACTGAAAGGAATGAATGCTTTATCTAAGTTACATTCCCTTATCAGCGGTATCCTGACTAATTCCGAGCTTCAATACGCAATGGCATTTGATAATTATGTCAAGCATATCAGAACTGTATTGGTAGCCATAAAGAACAATCTTTTGTTTAGTCAAGGCGCAGATCAGTTTGATATATTGCCATTTGTTTTTAGGGGTACGTCTTACCCTGCAACGAATGCTGTACAGAAAGCGGAAAAGATTAAAGACGAAGTGTTGGAACTTGTTGATCAAGTGTTGACGGAAGTACAAACACAACTACCGCAATGTCAAGGAACCCGGAATCGCTATCAGTTGTTGAAGTTTATCCAACGTTTCAATGAAACTGAAGTGGGGATGCAACTCCAATACACTTCTTTCTTCTTGGAAGTTGATAACAGCATCAATGATTTGTCCGGTGAAATTTCTATTATGCCTCTGATTGTCAATCCGGATGGAGAAATCTACCATTTCGTGTTGGATTTTGATAAAGTCTTTATAACGCTCAGAGGACAAGGAGAAAAAGGGGTGTGTGGAATCGCAGAGGCAGTCCCGTTACAGGATTCGAATGTACTATACCGTAAGTTTGTTGTCAAAGCAGCTTCTGCGGCAGACTATGCAGAATACATTGCGACCTTCCTGCAAAAGTATACGCACATACACCTAAATTACCATGCGCTTGAAGGAGAAATCATTACCTACAAAGGCTAACAGCTCGAGGACAACAATATCTGTCTTTTGCAGGGAGCACGCAGGTGCCACAGGTGTGTTTATTCCTCCGATACCGCCCTGATCACAAAAATGTACTCAAATTGCACTCAAACGGACATAGAAAAACCCGGAACCCCTTGAAAATACTGGGGTTCCGGGTTTTGACTTGTTACTCCCACTCAATGGTGCCGATGGGCTTGGGCGTGAGGTCGAAGACCACGCGGTTGATGCCCTCGACCTCATGGGTGATGCGGTCGGTGATCTTGTGCAGGATGGGGTAGGGGATCTCCTCGATGGTGGCGGTCATGGCGTCGGTGGTGTTGACGGCGCGGATGATGGCCGGCCAGCCCTCGTAGCGCTTGCCGTCGCGGACGCCCACGGACTTGAAGTCCGGGACGGAGATGAAGTACTGCCAGACCTTGCCGGCAAGGCCCGCGATGTCAAACTCCTCGCGGAGGATGGCGTCGGCCTCGCGCAGGGCGTGGAGACGATCACGGGTGATGGCGCCCAGGCAGCGCACGCCCAGGCCGGGGCCGGGGAAGGGCTGACGGTACACCATGTCGTGGGGCAGGCCCAGGGCCTCGCCGACCACGCGCACCTCGTCCTTGAAGAGCAGCTTCACGGGCTCGCACAGGACAAAGGTCATGCCGTTGGGCAGGCCGCCGACGTTGTGGTGGGCCTTCACGCCGTCCTGGCTCTCCAGGATGTCGGGGTAGATGGTGCCCTGCGCCAGGAAGTCAACGCCCTCGAGCTTGGCGGCTTCCTCGCTGAAGATGTCGATGAACTCGCCGCCGATGATCTTGCGCTTCTCCTCCGGCGCGGCCACGCCGGCCAGCTTGGTCAGGTAACGCTCGGTGGCGTCGATGTAGATGAGGTTCGCATTCATCTGGTTGCGGAAGACCTCAATGACCTGCTCGCTCTCGCCCTTGCGCATCAGGCCATGGTTGACGTGAACGGAGATCAGCTGCTGGCCGACGGCCTTGATCAGCAGCGCGGCCACCACGGAGGAATCGACGCCGCCGGAAAGGGCCAGCAGCACCTTCTTGTCGCCCACCTGCTCGCGGATGGCGGGGATGACCTCGTCGATGAAAGCCTGCGCCAGCTCGGGGGTGGTGATGCGCGCCATGTCCTCAGGGCGCACCATGCTGTCCAGATAGATGGAACTCATCGGAAAAACCTCCTGTCAGAGTCGGTTGGTCATGCATCGGATACGGTTTACGAATGTATTATAGCGAATTGTCCGCCGTCTGTAAAGCAGGAAATCACAGGCTTTGCGGGAAAATTTCGCGCATTTTCACGGATGTGTCGGATGTGGGCGGAATGCGGCCAGCGGGGAAAAACGTCCCCCGGCAACGGGTTGCGGGGGTGGCTGCGCGGACATGTCCCCCGGAGGCGGAGATCCGGCAGCATCCGGCGGGATGTGCCGTTGACGGGCGGGGCAGGGCATGCTATAGTGGATGAAGAAGGAGTGCCCGGCGGCGCTCCGCAGAGGGGGAGATCGTGATGAAGAAGCCTGTATCCCAGGCGGCGTATGGCGCGACGGTGCTGCGGCGGGGTTGGATCAGGGGTGTGCTGTGGACCTGCCTGCTGCTGACGGCGGCTGCCATCTTCGTGTTTTCTGCGCAGGATGGCAGCGTGTCGGGCAGGCTGTCGGCGCTGTTTTCCGACTTTGTCATCCGCATGGTGGAAGATGGCGGCGCGCAGGTGGTGGAACCCGGCGTACAGAGCTTTGTGGAAAAGCTGGTGCGCAAGGCGGCGCATGTGCTGGAGTTCTCCACGCTGGGCTTCTTCCTGCGCCTGCTGGCCGGGGCTTATGGCATGCGGCGGCCGACGCGGCGCTGCTGGCTGGCGGGCACGGTCTGGGCGGCGCTGGACGAGGTGCACCAGCTGTTTGTCCCCGGCAGGGGCGGCATGTGGCAGGATGTGCTGCTGGACGCCGGCGGCGTGCTGGCGGGCATTGTCCTGGCGTATGCGGTGCTGGTGATCATCGGGCGCGTGCTGGTGCGCTGCGGCAGCGCAGACGGTGAAAAGACGTGAAATAGGGCCATCCCGTGGGGGTGACCGTTTTCATGCCGGTCAGGCCGGCGTATTGGTTGCAATTGCAACGGTTTTGTGGTACAATGGGTTCAGCGGCGCAGGGGCGCTGAAGCGTTATCAATACCATATCGTTTCGGAGGAATCAGCGGATGGGCAACTACCGTAACTTCAGGCTGGCGGTTTATTTCGTGGCGGGCGGCGTGAAGCGCGCGACCCGGGAACAGCTGGAGCAGGATCTGGCGTTTTTCGGCCGTCACATGCGGCTGGACAAGGTGTATCTGGAGCCCTACCGCGACCAGTTCGCGGGGGCGGAGCCCTTCGACCTGTGCAGGGCCGTGTTTGAGCAGCACGGCATTGAGGTGTCCGGCGGCGTCACCACCACGTATCCGCCGGCAGAGGGTGACGACCGCCAGCGTATGTTCAACACCCTGTGCTGCAATGACGAAACGATGCTCGCCACCCTCCGCGAGGTGAGCAGCTTCCTGGCCAGCCGGGTGAACGAGTTCATCATCGACGACTTCTACTTCACCAACTGCACCTGTGACAGGTGCCGCGCGGGCCGCGACGCCTTCAATGCCGTCCACGGCGTGACCGACGGCAGCTGGGAGCGCTACCGCCTGGACCTGATGCAGCGGGTGAGCGTGGAGCACATGATCGCCCCGGCGAAGGCCGTCAACCCGGCCTGCTCCATTACCATCAAGTACCCCAACTGGGCCGAGAGCTACCAGGAAACGGGCTACAACCCCGCCCAGCAGCGCACCATCTTCGACAACCTCTACACCGGCACGGAGACGCGCGATCCTGTCACCACCGACCAGCACCTGCCCCGCTACCTCAGCTACTCGCTGATGACCTACTTCGAGAACATGTGGCCCGGCCACAACGGCGGCGGCTGGTTCGACCCCTTTGACATGCACATCACCGAGCATTATCTGGAGCAGGCGTACCTGACGGCATTCTCCAGGCCGAAGGAGCTGATGATGTTCTGCTTCCAGGCGCTGGTGGACACCATGAACGTGCCGGCCCTGGGCTTCCAGCTGGACCGCCTCGATGCGGTGCTGGACCATTGCGGCAAGCCGATTGGCATCCCCTGCTACCTGCCCGACAACTGCCAGGGCGAGGACAACGTGCAGGACTTCCTGGGCATGGTGGGCCTGCCCATCGTGTGTACGCCGTATTTCCCGGCGGAGGCGGAGTCGCTGCTGCTGACCCGCTCCTCCGCCTGCGATCCGGACATCGTGGACAAGCTGGAAGCCTACGTCGCCGCAGGCGGAAAGGCGCTGGTGACCCACGGCTTTGTGGAGGCGACGATGGATCGCGGCATCCGGCGCATGACCTCCATCCGCTTTGCGGGGCGCAGGGTCATCGCAGAGGACTTCCTTGTCGAGCAGCTGCCGTCAAAGATGCACTGGCGGCTGCTGACCTGGCCCCATGGCACAAAGCCCGTCCACATCGCTGTGCCGGAGCACCGCAACAACAGCACCTGGGCGCTGATCAAGACCCGCGTGGGGCAGGAGAGCTACGGCATGCTCCTGCGGGACACCTATGGCCGGGGCGAGATGCTGACCCTCGCCGTGCCGGACGCCTTCAGCGACCTGTACCACCTGCCGGTGGACGTGCTGACCCGCCTGCGCGCCGCCGTTCCGGTGAATGGCGTGTACCTGGAGTGCGCAAGCCGCATCAGCCTTTTCTGCTACGACAATGACGCCTTCATTATCTACCCCTATGTGGACGATGGCACGCAGCCCAGCCTGGGCCGCATCCACATCGCAGGCAGGGTGAAGGCCCTCGGAATGCCCATGGCTGGCCGTGAGGTGAAGCCTCTGTACCACACGGAAACGGAGACCGTCTTCGACTTCCGCGCCATGCCGGGGCAGTATGAACTGTACAGGATCATTCGCGAATAACGGAGGGATATCATGGATCGTTACGCACACCGCAAGGGAACCTGCCGCATCCGCCTGATGGACGGCAACACCCCCATCGCCGGCCGCAAGGTCACCGTGGAGCTCCGCAGTCACGAGTTCAAGTTCGGCTGCAACATCTTCTGGCTCAGCGAGATGCTCGACCCCGCCACGCCCCCGGCCCGTAGGGCTTTGCTCGAGCGCATGTGGGAGAGCTGGTCGAAGCTGTTCAACTTCGGCACGCTCCCCTTCTATCAGGGGCGCTACGAGCGTGTGGAGGGCGTGACGCAGGAGGAATCGACCCTGCGCACGGCGGAGTTCCTCCGGGAGCACGGCGTTGCCATGAAGGGTCATCCCCTGTGCTGGCACACCGTCAGCGCCAAGTGGCTGCTGGGCCGCAGCAATCAGGAAGTGCTGGAGAACCAGCTGGGCCGCATCCGCCGCGAAATGAGCGCCTTCAAGGGGCACATCCGCATGTGGGATGTGATCAACGAGGTGGTCATCATGCCCGTCTTCGACAAGGAGGACAACGCCATCACCCGCCTGTGCGCGGAGATGGGCCGCGTGCCGCTGGTGAAGGCGCTCTTCGACATGGCGCGGGAGATGGATCCCGGCGCAACGCTGCTGCTCAACGACTTCAACACCTCGGAGAAGTACGCCGGGCTGATCGCAGAGTGCCTGGCTGCGGGCGTGCCCATGGACGTCATCGGCATCCAGAGCCACCAGCATCAGGGCTACTGGGGCGACGAGAAGCTCCATGAGGTGCTGGAGCGTTTCGCGCGGTTCAACATGCCCATCCACTTCACCGAGAACACCTTCGTGTCCGGCGACCTGATGCCCGGGCACATCGTCGACCTGAACGACTGGCAGGTGCCCGAGTGGCCCACCACCCCGGCGGGCGAGGAGCGCCAGGCGATGGACTTCCTGCGCATGATCGATACCCTCTTTGCCCACCCGCAGGTGGAGGCCTTCACCAACTGGGACTTCTGCGACGGCGCGTGGCTGGGGGCCCCGGCGGGCCTCGTGCGCCTCAACGGCACCCACAAGCCGGCCTACGACGCGCTCCGGCAGCGCATCTGCCGCGACTGGCACACGAAGGAGACCCTCATGACGGACGAGGACGGCTGGGTCACCGTGACCGGCTTCCGCGGCGAGTACGAGGCGGTCGTGGACGGGTTGGCAGGGGACTTTGTCATCGACAAGGAAGGCAGGGATCAGGTGGTCCGGCCCTGCTGGCTGGTGCTGTAAGGGAATTATGAATTAGGAATTAGGAATTGAGATGGTGTGCGGCGGATGGTTGGGGCTGTCCGCCGCTTTTTCGTTGCCATGGGCGCGGGGGTGTGGTATAATGGGGGCGGTGTAAAACCGAGGAGGTACCGTATATGAAGAATCTGCCCGTCCCGCCCCATCTGAAGCCCATTACACAGCTGCAGGAGGCGAGTGAGATCCATGTCAGCCTGCGCCTGTGCTGTCCCTGCGGCAGCCTGCGCTTTATGCTGGAGCAGTCCGTCTTTACCCCGGAGGAGCAGGCGGCCATTGACGCCAACGAAGCCGCCGCGGATGCGCAGATGCGGGGCTTCATCGTCCGCCCCCGCAGAAATGAGGAGGGGAAGACCGTCCTGATGCGCAAACGGTGGCTCTTTGGCCGCTGGGAGCCGCTTGATCTGCCGGAACCGCCGCCGTTCATCGATGTGCGGGTCATCCGAGCGACCTGCTGCGCCTGCGGTAAACAGCACACCCTGGTGGACAGCCGACTGCACGGGAATCTGGCCGTATACGGGGAGATTCCGGCGGAGGGGCTGCAGTGGCAGCCCCATTGGCAGCGCGTGGCCGTGCCGGAGGAGGCCGCCTGGCTGACCATTGAGGTACGCAATGAGAGCAGCATGGAGGAGTTCCTGCAGTGCCTGCCCACAGCAGCCCTGTCCGACTACGACAACGCGTTTGAAGCCCTGGAAATCTTTGCGACGGACGCCGACGGCCAGCTGGGAGAGCTCCTGTGCGAGGCCGAAACCTACTGAGCAACCCTGGGAGGCAGAGAGAAATGCAGCACTGGTCATCCATCTGGGCCAACGCCGTTTCCATTGCGGAGAACCGCCCGGAGCGCTATGCCAAGAACATCACCATCCGTTACCCCATCCATGTGCCCTTTGACGGCAGTGCGATCCGCCTGACCTTCGACAACTACTGCGGCACGGAGCCGGTGACCATCAACAAGACCACGCTGCTGGTGCGGGAACCCCTCTCAGTCACCTGCGGTGACAGCTCCCCCGGAGAGACCCTCTCAGTCACCTGCGGTGACAGCTCCCCCAAAGGGGGAGCCTTTTGGCCGGTGACCTTTGGCGGGGAGCGCTCTGTCACCATCGGGGCGGGGGAGAGCGCTGCCAGCGACCCGGTGGAGGTTCATATCCGCGCCGGGGAAACGGTGTATGTCAGCTTTTATCTGGCGGACTTCACCCTCATGCGCTCGGTGGTGTTCACCTGCGGCCCGCTCTCCGGCGGCCTCTACGCCAACGGCGACGAGACGGAGACGGTGGATATCGACGTGAACACCTCCCGCGCGACGAAGCTGAACTACTTCCTGTCGGACGTGTCCATCCTGACCGCGCATCAAAATCGCACCATCGTCTGCTACGGTGACTCCATCACCGCCCAGGACTGGCCGGACGATCTGCAAATCCGCTGCCGGGAGGAGGGGTTCAACCGCACGGCCATCGTCCGCAAGGCGGCCAGCGGCACGCGCATCCTGCGGGAGTATTCCTGCCTGACCTATGAGAGCTACGGCCTGATGGGCAGCCACCGCTTCCTGCATGAGCTGCCGGTCAGCGGCGCGGACGCGGTCATCATCCAGCAGGGCATCAACGACATCATCCACCCGGTGGGCGAGGAGGTCAACATCTTCCGCCCCATGAGCGACCTGCCCACCGTGGAGGAACTCATCGACGGCCTGAAAACCTACATCGCTCAGGCGCGGCAGATGGGGCTGAAGGTGTATGTTGGTACGCTCATCCCCATGGGCGGCTGGCGCACGGACGCGCCCTTCCGGCAGGAGATGCGCCACGCATACAACGACTTCATCCGCACGACCGACCTGATCGACGGCTGCATTGACTTCGACCGCGCCCTGCGCGACCCGGCGCGGCCCGACTGGTTCCTGCCCGAATATGACTCCGGCGACCACCTGCACCCCTCAAAGAAGGGGTATCAGCGCATGGCGGCGGAGGTGCCGCAGGAACTGCTGCGGTGAGCCGTGTCAGCCTGTGACTTGCATTTTGCCGGCGAAAACTGCATTTTTTGCATTTTGACTTGCAAATTCTGCACGATGGGCTTATAATATGTTGGCCTGTTTTGCAGGCGGAGCGGACGCCAACGTCTGCAGGAAGCGAGATGAACCATCATGCAGGATATGCAGGACATGATCGAACGGCTGAATCAGTCGGGCAAAAGACTGTCCAAGGGGCACAGAAAGATCGCCCAGTACATCGTTGATAATTATGCCAAGGCGGTGTTCATGACCGCCAGCCGCCTGGGTGAGAGCGTGGGCGTGAGCGAATCGACGGTGGTGCGCTTTGCCTCGGCCATGGGCTATGAGGGCTATCCCCAGCTGCAGCGCAGCCTGCAGGAGCTGGTCAGCCATCGCCTGACGGCCAACCAGCGCTTCAAGATGTCCACGGAGATCGACCCCCACGACGCGCTGCCCGTGGTGCTCAAGAGCGACATGCAGAACCTGCGTGCCACCCTGGAGCAGCTGGACAACGGCGTGTTCGACAGCGTGGTGCAGCGCCTGCTCTCCGCCCGGGCCATCTATGTCATGGGCCTGCGCTCGGCCGCCCCACTGGCGCAGTTCATGGGCTACTACCTCAACTACATCTTCGATAACGTGCATCTGGTGTCCTCCGGGGCGACGGACGTGTTTGAGGAGATCTCCAAGCTCCGGGAGGATGATGTGCTGGTGGGCATCTCCTTCCCGCGCTATTCCACCCGCACGCTGGAGGCGATGCGCTTTGCCAAGCGCTGCGGCGCGCAGGTGGTGGCCATCACCGACGGCCCCATGTCCCCGCTGATGGAGATTGCTGACCTGGCGCTGACCGCCCGCACGGACATGGCCTCCTTCGTGGACAGCCTGGCCGCGCCGCTGTCGGTCATCAACGCCCTGCTGGTGGCCCTGGGCCTGCACCGCAAGGAGGCGCTGACGCAGCATTTCCGCCAGCTGGAGAGCATCTGGGAGACCTACGAGGTATATCTTGAGGAAGCCGGACCGTCCGCCAGGCAGCCGTCTGACACGGCGGGCAGCACCGCATGGCCGGAGGAGGAACAGCCCCGTGCATAACATCATCATCATCGGCGGCGGCGCGGCGGGCATGATGGCCGCCATCCATGCGGGCCGCCTGGGCGCGCAGGTGACGCTGCTGGAGCGCAACCCCAAGCTGGGCAAGAAGGTCTACATTACCGGCAAGGGCCGCTGCAACGTCACCAACGACTGCACGCTGGACGAGTTCATGAAGGAAGTGCCGCGCAACCCGCGCTTCCTGTATTCGGCGCTGGCCTACTTCACGCCCCAGGCGATGATGGAGCTGCTGGAGGACGCGGGCTGTCCCGTGGTCGTGCAGCGGGGGCGGCGCGTTTTCCCCGCCAGCGAAAAGGCCAGCGACGTGACCCGCGCGCTGGAGAAGACCATGCGCGAGCTGGGCGTGCGCATCGTCTACGAGGCGCGGGTGAAGGAGATTTCCACGGCGGATGGCGCGGTGACGGGCGTGACGCTCATGGACGGGCGGACGTACCCCTGCGACCGGGTTATCATCGCCACCGGCGGCCTGAGCTGCCCGCTGACGGGCTCCACCGGCGATGGCTACCGCATGGCGTCAAATCTGGGGCACACCGTGACCCCGCGCAGTGCGGTGCTCTCCGCCATCGAGACGGCGGTCACCTGGCCCGAGGAGCTGCAGGGCCTGAGCCTGCGCAACGTGACCCTGACGCTGAAAAAGGGCAAAAAGACACTGTACAGCGACCTGGGCGAGATGCTCTTCACCCACTTTGGCATTTCCGGCCCGCTGGTGCTGACGATGAGCAGCCACCTGCCCGACAGCCTCAGCGACGCGGACGTGACGCTGAACCTGAAGCCCGGCCTCAACCGGGAGCAGCTGGATGCCCGCCTGCAGCGAGACTTTGACGAGCACAGCCGCAGGATGCTGCGCAGCGTCCTGCCGGGGCTGCTGCCGGCGCGCCTGGCGGAGATCTTCCCGCGCCTGTGCGGCGTGGACGGGGACAAGGTCTGCGCGCAGATCACCCGCGAGGAGCGCGAGGCCATCGCCGCGATGATGCAGGCGCTGCCCATCCCGCTCAGGAAGCTGGCGCCCATCGAGGAGGCCATCGTGACCCGCGGCGGCGTGTCCGTGCGCGAGATCGACCCCAGCACCATGCAGAGCAAGCTGGTGGAGGGCCTCTACTTCGCGGGCGAAGTGATCGACGTGGACGCCCACACCGGCGGCTACAACCTTCAAATTGCCTGGTCAACGGGCGCGCTGGCGGGCGTCTGCGCGGCGGAGGAACCCTTTTGATAAATTCGGAATGCGGAATGCGGAATTGGCAGTGAAGTCCGCATTCGTCATTACAAGCAGGGAGATTATCGGCTTTGAATTACATTGTGGTGGATTTGGAGTGGAATCAGCCGCTCAGCTTTGACACGCATGTGTACCGTCAGGTGGGCGACAGGCTGATCTTTGAGATGATACAGATCGGCGCGGTGAAGGTGGGGGAAAACTTCGAGGTGATTGACTCGATCTCCATCCCGATCCGGCCGACGCACTATGTGAAGATCCATCCGCGCATCCGGAAGCTGACGCATCTGGGCGCGGCGGAGCTGGCGGACGCGCCGCAGTTCCTGGAGGCGATGGATCAGTTCGCGGCCTGGTGCGGGGAGAATTACACCCTGCTGACCTGGGGCTGCGATGACGTGAGCGTGCTGAAGCAGAACATGGACTTCTTCGGCTGCCAGGTGCAGCTGCCGCCCCTGTGCGACATTCAGCGCCTCTTCTCCGACGTGCACAAGTGCAGGGAGCGCAAGGGCCTGAAGGCCGCCATGGAGATGGTGGGCGTGGAGGCGGATGAGGCGCTGTACTTCCACAACGCGCTGCACGACGCCTACTACACGGCGCTGGTGTTTGCCAAACTCCCCGATCCTGCGGCGGTGCTGAACTACCCGCAGAAGCCCCGGCCCCTCATCCATACGGACAAGAAGGAGCGCCGCAAGGGGCAGGCCTTCGCCACTGTGGCGGAAGCCTTCGCCAGCGAGTTCGCCCGCGAGCCCCGCTGCCCCGTCTGCAGCAAGAAGGCCCGCCTGGAGGAGGAGGGCTACGTCCGCCAGACGGCGGATAAGTTCATCTCCCTGGCCAGGTGCCCTCAGCACAGCCACCTGCTGGTGAAGGTGCGCCTGCGCCGCACGCCGGAGGGGGAGGTGCTCATGAGCATGAACCTGACCAAGGCGAACCCCAGCAACCGCGCCTATGTCCACACCAAGCGCACGCAGCAGCAGCAGCGCGACGCGGAGTACCTGGCCGAACATGGCCATCCCCGCGACCTGGATGCGGAGCTGGACATGGCCGACCGCAGCAGCATGCCCTTTGATGAGTGAACCGTCCTCAGGGCTGCATACGAAAAACAAAATAGACAGGAGGCATTGCAGATGAAGATTTCCTACGGCAACACGACCATCGTGATGGAGGCGGGCGCAGGGGTTCTGCAATGCCTTCTTGCACTCCATGCGCCCACGGCGGGCGTGCTGGCGGTGCAGCAGGGCGGCCGCGTGCTGGAAATGGGCGACGCGGTGCTGTGGGACGGAGAGCTGAAGCCCCTCACCCTCGCCGACGAGGAGGGCCGCCGCATCTATGAGCGCGGCCTGCGCTTCGTGGCGCTGCTGGCCATCCGCCGCCTGTGGCCGGGGCAGCGAGTGCGCATTGAGTACAGCGTGGGCGGCGGCGTGTCGCTGCATCTGCCGGGACGCGATGTGACGGAGGCGGACTGCGAAGCCATCCGCCGGGAGATGGCGGAGATCATCGCCGAGGATCTGGCTTTCGACAAGCGGGAATGGTCGCTGGACGACGCCATCGCCTATTTCGAAGAGGATGGCCAGCCGGACAAGGTGGAACTGCTCAAACGCCGCACGGTGCCCTTCTTCAACCTCTACGAATGCGGCGGCATGCAGGAGTATTTTTATGGTGTGATGCCGCCCAGCACCGGCTATGTGAAGGTCTTCGGCGTGCAGCACATGCCGGAGCGCGGGCTGGCGCTGCTCATGCCCGATCCGGAGGACACGACCCGCCCGGACAACTACATCGATCGCCCGAAGCATCTGGCGGTGTTCGATCAGTCGGCGGCGTGGTGCGCCATCCTCGGGGTGAAGAATGCCCCCGACCTGGACCGGATGATGGAGCAGAAGCAGCTGCGGGCCTTCATCCGCGTCAACGAGGCGCTGCATGCCAGGGCCATCGACGAAATTGCTGGCGCCATCGCTGCCGGGAAGAAGCAGATCATCATGATCGCCGGGCCCTCTTCCTCCGGAAAGACCACCACCACCGGCCGCCTGGCCATTGCCCTGCGGGTGCTGGGCTACCAGCCGGCGATGATCTCCCTGGATGACTACTACATCAACCGCGAGGATCTGCCCGTGGAGCCCGACGGCACGGTGGACCTGGAGGCGCTGCACACCATCGACGTGCCGCTGTTCCGGGAGCATATGGTTCGCCTGCTGCAGGGCGAAACGGTGGAGATTCCGCGCTACTCCTTCCAGACGGGCCGCCGGATGGAACGGGGCGTGCCAATGCGCCTCGCGCCCGGCCAGCCGGTGCTGGTGGAGGGCATCCACGGCCTGAACCCTGCGCTGGTGGAGGGCGTGCCGGAGGCGGCGATCCACCGCGTGTTCGTCAGCGCGCTGACCTGCATCAACCTCGATGACCACAACCGCATCCGCACCACGGACGTGCGCCTGCTGCGCCGTATCGTGCGCGACAACCAGTTCCGCGGCACCACGCCCGAGGAGACCCTGGCCATGTGGCCCAGCGTCCGCCGGGGCGAGGAAACCTGGATCTTCCCCTATCAGGAGAACGCGGACAGCATCTTTAACACCGCCCTGCACTACGAGCTGCCCTTCCTGCGGAAGTATGCCTACCGGATGCTCCGTGCCATCACGCCGGACAGCCCGCACTACCTGGCGGCCCGCCGCCTGGTGAAGATGCTCAACTACTTCACCGAAGCTCCTGATTCCGTCCTGGACGAGGTGCCCCCGCTGAGCCTGCTGCGCGAGTTCATCGGCGGGTGCACCATCGATAAGGAGTAATCCCATGTTCCGCATTGACATTCTGGAGCTCTGCTGGCTGAGCGGTCAACCGGAGGAGACCGACCTGTGCGCCCACGGGATCGTGCGCATCCACCTGGGCGGGAGCGCCGTGGAGGGCGAGGTCAGCATGAGCGCCGCCGCGCTGCATCTGCTGCGCACGGTCACCGATGATCATGAGCCGGACGAAATGGCGAAGCTCTTCCCCACCGACGGCTTCTGCTGGACGCCCGCCGGGGCGGCGTACCCGTACCCCATCTACCTCGGCGGCTGCCCCAACGGCGGCTTCGATGGCCATATCATCCATGAGGACGACACTGTCCACATTGCGCTGGAGGGCCTGCCGGAGGTGCGTGTGCCGCTGGTGGAATACCGCGCGGAGGTCTTCCGCTTTGCCGATGCGGTGGAGTCCCTCTACCGGACAGGCAAGCCCAAGGCCGTCACCGACGCGCTGGACAAAATGTGGTACCCGCTGTTCTGGGAGGAATGGCGCGGCCACCGCAACACGGAATAAGGGAGGAAACCGACATGATCCGTCACATCTGCATGTTCACCCTGAAGGAGGACAAGGCCGCCAACGCCGCCGAGTTCGTCCGCCGCGCGGAAAGCCTGAAGGCGATCCCCTCCGTGCGGGCGTTTCAGGTGGTGACCAACGATCCCCGCACGCCGGCATGCAACTATAATGTGTCTCTGATCATCGACTTTGATGATGTGGAGGGCCTGCAGGCCTATCAGGTATCGCCCGAGCACGTGGCCTTCGGGCAGTTCGTGGGCACGATCCGCATCGACCGCGCCTGCATCGACTACGAGTTCTGAGGAGGGATCATGATGTCCCGCGAGATTCTGACGCCCTATTCCTATGAGGATGAGAACTTCCCGGAGAACCCTGCCCTGCCTGAGGGCGTGCGGGAGGTCCGCTGGACGGACAGCTTCGGCTTCGGCGTGGCCTTCCGGCCGGATATCGTCTATGCCGAGCGCGACGGTGAGCGCCTGACCATCCAGTACCTCACCCCCCGCAACGACCGGCATGACAACCCGCTCATCGTCTTCGTGCAGGGCAGCGCCTGGTTCCGCCAGGACGTGTACATCCACCTGCCGGAGATGGTGCGCATGTGTCAGCGGGGCTACTGCGTGGCGCTGGTCATGTACCGCCCCTCCACCACGGCGAAGTTCCCCGCCCAGACCGAGGACGTCAAAACGGCCATCCGCTTCCTGCGCGCCAACGCGGAGAAGTACCGCTTCGATCCGGAGAAGGTCGCCGTCTGGGGCGACTCCAGCGGCGGTCACACGGCGCTGATGGTGGGCTTTACGGGCAACGACTGCCTGAACGCCCCCGGCGATGAGGGCGACGCGTCGGTCCGCTGCATTGTCGACTGGTATGGCCCCACGGTCGTTGCCGAAATGGGCTACGAGCCCAGCTGCGGCGAGCACGTCAGCGCGGACTGCCCCGAGGGCTGGCTCATCGGCCACCTGAGCGTGCCGGAGAACCCGGAGCTGGCGGCGGCCACCGTGCCTCAGAGCTACCTGCGCGCAGACAAGTCCACGCCCCCGGTGCTCATCATGCACGGCAGCCGCGACCGCACGGTCAACTTCCAGCAGAGCGTGCACCTCTGGGAGGCCCTTCGCGCGCTGGGCAAGGAGGCGGAGTTCATCAAGGTGCTGGGCGGCGACCACGGCTGGCGCGGCTTCTGCTGCGATGCGGCGCTGGACGAGGTGGATGCGTTCCTCAGGAAGCATCTGGGATAACAGAAGAAGGGCGGCTCTGATGCGTGAGAGCCGTCCTTTGCCGTTATTTGATTTCCTGTTCCAGCGCGCGGAAGTAGTCTGTGTTGAAGAACTCCGTCAGCGAGATGTCCAGCCCGTCGCACAGCTTCTTGATGGTGACGATGCCGGGGTTCTGGCTCTGGCCGTTCATGATGCTTTTCATGGTGCTGGGGTGTACGCCTGCGCTGATGGCCAGGGCGTAAAAGGCGAGATTTCGCTCGTTGCACAGCTCGATAAACCGGCGCCTGACACAGTCCAAGGTGGTCATAGCGATGCCTCCCTGATGGATTTCATAAGGGTAGGGTAACAAAGGAGAAATTACGCGATGGTCGATATATCGACAATATGGACGATATATCGTATAATGATGATAATTCATGAACTGCGGAGGTGTATCATGATCGATTACGTTGCCATTGGCCAGCGCATCCGTGCCCTGCGCCATACGAAGAATCTGACGCAGGCGGACCTGGCGCGTCGGGCGGGAATGTCGGTGTCCTGGCTGAGCCACATCGAGCGGGGCAGCCGGAAGCTGAGCTTGAAGACGCTGCTGGAGCTTTGCCGGGCGATGTCCATCCGGCCGAGTGAACTGCTCGAGTGTGATGGGGATCCCCGGCCTGAGCCCATGCCGGCCGAAAGGGCTTCCGGACTGCTGCTGCTGCAGGAAGCGCCGGACGCATCCGAATGAATGCCGCGAAGACGCCGGAGTGCTGGCAGAGGCATCAGGAAAGGGGGCTGAACCGGAAAAGGAACAGGTCACTGCACGGCCAATATGCATTGCATGAACTGGTGTTGCGCATTCTGTTTCTTCTGCCCGGTTCACGCCAGGTAGAAGTATTTTTTCGAAGAAATTTCCAAAAGGTCTTGATATGTGGCCTGGAAAGTGGTATTATTATGTGGTAAAAGTGTGCCATTTTGTACATTGCATCTTGCGGTGCGAAATGGCATGCTGAAAATATGGCTTCGGGTGAGCTCTTTGTTCCTGTGGACTTTCGCCGGCGCAGGAGGAAAGGGCTTGTTCGGGCCACGTTGAAGCTACAAGATGGAGGGAAAACATGAGTAGTACACTTAAGCGTTTCCTGAGTCTGATGCTGGCGTTTATCATGGTGCTATCCATTGCACCTGTAAGCGCTGAGGACTCGAACGGGGTTGTCGTCGTTGAGACGGATTACGTTGCGAAGATCGGCGACACGCCGTACGTCACCCTGCAGGCCGCCTTCGAGGCTGCTGTGGATGGCGATACCATCGTGCTGCTGAAGGATGCGGACGGGAAGGTGCAGTTGTCGGTTTCCGACGACAACACCGTGCCGTCCGTCACCCTGAATCTGAACGGCCATACCTGGGACTGCGGCTACGGCACCCGCATTAACGCCGTGGACCTGACAGTCAGGAACGGCACCATCGGCACGAAGAGAAGCGAAGTCAAGTCCGGCGACTCGATCGACGTCTTCTACTTCGGCGGCCACAGTCTGCTTCCGAGCAAGATGGACATCAAGGACGTTACGTTCAACGCCGAGCTGCGTGTGAACAACATGGCGCCCTCTGATGAGGAACTCGGTCTGCTGGCGACCTCCAGGTCGGTCGGCAAGGCGTTCAACGCCACCGAGGTCACCATCTGGAACGGCCAGTATGACGTCGTGACGGTCCAGAAGGGCGCGTACCTGACGCTCGAAGGCGGCTGGTTCAGCGGCATCAACGCTGAGGAAGGCGCGACCGTTTACGATCACCGTAAGGGCGACAGCTCCGACGAGACTGAGGAGAACACCGAAGTCGTGAAGCCGAAGATCGTTACGATCATGGCTCCCACGGAGTTTGGCTATACCCGTACCGAGCGTGGCGTGACGGTGACCTTCACCGATCCCACTTCCATTGACACGCGTGGTTACATGCAGTTCACGGTCGGCGAGAACTCGACTGTGTTCACCGTCCAGAGGCTGGATGGCGAGACGTGGACGACCGTGACTCCGGAATCCGGCACTTCGACGATCAAGCATCCTTTCGCCGAGCCGGGCTCTGTTACCTTCAGGCTTGACTGGGACGGCAACGGCACCTACGATCGGCTGATCGTTCTGGTGAAGGGCGAGCTCTACGAAGTTGCTACCAAGGACGAGCTGAAGAATGCGGTTGCGAATGCGCAGGACGGCGCCACGATCCGTCTGACGGCTGACATCGACTATGGTACGGATCAGCTGAAGATCGAAACACCCATCACCCTGGATCTGGGCGGCTTCACCCTGACGACTCGCAACGCCTGGGGCGGCATGAGCCTGAAGAACAATCCCACCATCAAGAATGGTACGATTGTCCATGCAAGCAATACCGCTGCCATCAAGGCCTGGAATGTCGAGTCCTTCGAAGACCTGGTCATCGATGTTCAGGGCAAGGGCGATGCCAACAAGACCATCGGCGGTATTGTTGTGCAGTCGGGCACTGAAGTCCACATTGGTTCCATCAAGAATGTGACCATCAAGGGCGATGCGCTGACCAATGGTATCGAGACCTACAACTGCGGCGATGCCAACACGCTGGTCATTGGCAACATGGAGAATGTTACCATTGACGCTGCGGGTACTGGTATGCTGATTTCCGCTCCCTGCGGCACGGCGACCAACTGTGACATCAAGGGCGGCGTGAGCGGCATTGAGATCTGGATCAAGGGCAACTACAGCGCGTGGCTGCAGCTTGTGAACAGCGATGTTTACGGCGGCACGCAGGCTGTGTATGTCCATGATGAGTTCAACAGTGCCGAGGGCATCGTGAACAGCGGCTCCATCATGCTGCTGGCCGATGCTGCGACTGAGTTCACCACGAGCGAGACCGGCGTTCTGCTGAACAAGGTGATCGCCCGCATCGATGAGGAGACTCAGCTGACGCTGCCTATGGCAGTGACCTTCGAGATCTGGGATGTCGATGATCTGGAAACTTTCCGGAGCATGGTCAATGATTACGGCATCACCTTCGATGGCGAGACCGTCAAGCTGATGGATGACATCAACCTGGCCGGTATCAACTGGACTCCCATCGGCAATACGACCAACTACTTCTGGGGCACCTTCGATGGCGGCAACCACACCATCAGCAACATGACGATCGATGTCAACACTCCCGACACTGATCAGTTCCTGGGTCTGTTTGGTGGCATTAAGAATGCTGTTATCAAGAACCTGACCATGGAGAATGTCAGCATCACTGCTGTTGGCAAGAAGGTTCGTGCGGCTGCGGTTGTCGGTATCGCGGACAGCGACAAGGCGACTCCCAGCATCGTTGACCTTGCTTTCCAGAACATCACGGTCAGCGGCTGCACCATTGACGTGGAAGCTGCTTCCAGCACTGCCCTTGTCGGCGGCGTTGTGGGCTACAGCTATCCCGCCAACATGAGCGGCATCAATGTTTCTGATCTCACCATTGACGCGAAGGCTTCCGATTCTCAGGAAGTTCGTGCTGCCGCGATCAACGGCTATGTGTGCGGTCAGAACATCTCCAACAATGGCAATACCCGAATGGCCTTCACGGCTGAAGATTTCAACGTAAGTGACGTATCCATCAAAGCAAGCGCCGGTACGGTCTTTGCGGGTGGCTATGCTCCCTACACTTACTATGGATACATCACCCTGAAGGACGGTAACATCAACGGCCTCAAGATCGATGTTGATGCTACGAGCGCCTTTGTCGGCGGTCTGGTGGGTTACTTCTGGAGAAGTGACACTGGCCACACTGTCGAGGACGTCAAGATCACCGGTATCGACTTCGACGTGACCACCGATTATCTGGGCGAGACCCGTGTCGGCGGTATGGTTGGCACTTCTCAGAGCGTTGTCAGCTACAAGGATTGCTCTGTGGTCGGCACCATCACCGAGAGCTGCAGCGACAGTGCGAACCCCGTGAACTACCACGCCAAGGTTGGTGGCTTTGTGGGTCGTGCCTATACCTGGGGCCAGACCTACACCAACTGTACCGCTGATGTGGATGTGACCGGTTCTCATGTTGCTGGCGGCTTCGTTGGCAACCACATCACCAGCGCTTCTTACACCAACTGTAAGGCGATGGGCGATGTGACCGCCAACATCGCGGGCGGCTTTGTGGGCCGTCTGACCGAGCATTCTTACTCCAGCGCTGTTACCTTTGACGGCTGCACGGTTTCCGGCAATGTGACCGGCACCAACGTGGCTGGCGGCTTCATTGGCTCTACTGCCGATCATGGCTGGACGGCCTGGGTTGCTGGCAATGGCACCGGCTACAACAAGGACATCACCATCAAGAACAGCACGATTACTGGCGAAGTGGTAAGCGGCACGGCCTACCAGGCTGGCGTTGTCGGCGAGCTCAAGCTGGGCGAGAGCGGCAGCTTCAACATGGAGGAGAATGTCTCCTACGTGGTCGAGCCTCCTTACTATCCGTGTGAAGTTGCGCAGATCGGCGAAGACAAGTTCTTCTCCCTCCAGGAAGCCGTCGACGCGGCTGAGCCTGATGCGATCATCACCATCATCGCTGAGCATGAGCTCACCGAGCCCGTGGTGATCGAGAAGAACGTCACCATCGACCTGGGCGGCATGACAGTCACCGGCAAGGACGTCTACCCGATGATCCGCGTGCAGGGCGGCGCTGAGGTGACCGTGAAGAACGGCACCATGACGAACGACGACTACGTGTTCGTGCTGGGCGCTTCCGACGGTTCTTCCGCTGGCTACCTGACCATCGAGTCCGGCAGCTACACCGGCGACACCACCATGGCCTCCGTGACCAAGGGCACGCTGACCATCACCGGCGGTTCGTTCAAGGTGACTGACTCCGGCTACGGCATGGATTACCTGCTGAACTGCATCGACGCGAACTACATCGACGGTTCTGCGGCGATCGTGGTCACCGGCGGTACCTTCTACGGCTTCGATCCCGCGAACAACGCGGCTGAAGGCGTGGAGACCAACTTCGTTGATCCTGCCTATGCTGTTACGGACAACGGCGATGGCTCCTTCACCGTTGGCGAGTGGAGCTACGAGATCTACACCTGGGACGACCTCAAGCGCCTGGATGCGATCGTTGAGGGCGGCAACACGCTCAAGGATAAGACTGTCAAGCTGATGAACGACATCGACCTCAGCGAGGTGGATGAGAACGGCGAACGCGTCACCTTCGATCCCATCGGCGATAACAGCCATGCTTTCGAAGGCACCTTCGATGGCGGCAGCAACAAGATCTCCAACATGTACCAGAACGGTTGGGCTCTTGGTTACGAGTGGGGCGTCTACGGCTCCATCGGCCTGTTCGCGAACATCAACGATGCGACGATCAAGAACCTGACCATCACGGGCGCGGAGTGCCTGGTTGAGGGCGGCGACGTTGGTGGTATCACCGGCAGCGCTACCGGCACCTGTGTCTTTGAGAACATCACCATCACCGACTCCACCTTCGCTACCTATAACAATGGCTGCGGCGGTATCATCGCGTGGTCTGGTGATGGCAACTACACCTTCAAGAACATCAACATCACGAGCAGCGTTACGCTGGCTGGCCTGTGGGGTTCCTTTGACTCCTCCATCGGCGGCGTTGTGGGTCAGGGCGAACCCGGCGCGACCTACACCTTCGAGAATGTTGATATTGCTTGCCGACTGGATGTCTACAATGACTGCACCGCTTCCTACGATTACTACAATTATCGTATGTCCGGTATGATCATTGGCCGCCTCCAGGAATGCACCACGATCGACGGCAAGACTGTCCCCGATACGTCCAAGTACGGTATCACCTGTACTGACGTGACGGTTACTTACGGTTCCTGGGCTAATTACCACTACTGCGATCCTACTACTTCTGGGTACAATAATGGTCGCGGTATGCGTGTTGAGGCGGGCTATGCCTATGATGGTCTGCCTGCTGATTACGACCACAGCACCTGCACGTCCCACTGTAAGGCAGCGATTCCTTTCGATCAGCTCTTCGGTGGCAAGCAGTATGGTGCTGACGGTCTGCCCACCTACGAAGGCGTCACCGTGATTTACGGTTATGTCGCACAGATCGACGAAGACGGTTACTGGACGCTGGCCGATGCTGTGGCAGCGGCTGAGGAAGATGACACCATCGTCCTGCTGAAGAATGTGACCATCACGGACACCGTCACCGTGGATGCGGACGACGTGATCACTCTGGACCTGGCGGGCTACACCATCACCGGTACCCCCGCTGAGGCGGCTGCGTACGCGGTCATCACCAACAAGGGCAACCTGACCATCACCGGCGAGGGCGCCATCGTGTGCGACCACCAGCTGGCGGGCAGCACGTCCTACGCGGTGAATACCATCCTGAACGCCGGCACCCTGAACCTGGATGGCGAGTTCACGGTGGAGAATAAGTCCACTGCGTCCAACCAGATCGGCTACGCGATTGACAACAACTCCACCAGCGGCGCTCCCACTGTGGAAGTCAATGGCGCGACCATCAAGGTTTCCGGTTCCAACTACTACGACGGCATCCGTCTGTTCTGCAACAGCGAGACCAACGCGAACAGCGTCACTGTCAACAGCGGCTCTGTGAGCAGCATCTGGCTGCAGAACCCCTCCGACGGTACCGAGCGTAACACCAAGGACGTTGTCGGTTCCGTGACCATCACGGGCGGCACCGTTGCCAACCTGTACCTCGAGCCCAGCGCGGCGTTCACGGCTTCCATCACCGGCGGCCATGTGAACAGCATCAGCGCTTTCGAGACCTCCGAGGGCCGTGACCTGACCGCCTTCATCGCTGACACTGACGCCACTTTCGGCATGGACGTCGAAGAGGCTGGCTTCGTCGCCGAGGGCTACATCGCCAAGGCGAACGAGGATAACACCATCTGGACCGTGATTGAGGGCGAGTGGGTCGTTGCAATCGGCGACGTGAAGTACGCTTCCATCCAGGAAGCCATCGACGCGGCCGAGGGCGGCGAGACCATCACCGTGCTTGTTGGCCACGAGCTCACCGCTCCCGTGGTGAACACCAAGCAGGTCACCATCGACCTGGGCGGCAACACGGTTTCCTACAGCACCACTGTGGCGGGCGAGGCGATGATTACCAACAAGGGCAATCTGACCCTGACCGGCGAGGGCAAGATCGACTTCACCTACACCGGTGCGGCGGATACTGCCTATACCAAGGGCAACTACACCATCAGCAACGGTGGCACGCTGACCGTGTCCGGCCCGAGCATCGTGAACAGCACGGCGAAGATGAGCCATGCCTGCTATGCGATCGACAACAACTCCATCAACAGCGCTGCGACGCTGACCATCGATGACGGCGAAGTCATCAACGACGGCAACTACGCGATCCGTCAGATCGCGGGCAGCAACGCCAACACTGTCACCGTGAACGGCGGCAAAGTGAAGGGCACCCGCGCTGTGTGGATCCAGCTGGCGGGCAGCGATACCTCCGTGGCGCCCAGCGTTACGCTGAATGTCACCGGCGGCACCCTGACCGGTACTGGCGAGAGCGCTGATTACAAGCTGGCTGTCTACTCCTACAGCTACGGCTACAGCATGGCCAACACGAAGATCAACATCACCGGCGGCACGCTCGACGGCGATGTGGCTCTGACTGGCGGCAAGAACAAGACCGCTGTCGAAACCGTGACCGTCACCGGCGGTACGATCACCGATCTGTACAGCTACGGCGCGGACGAGCTGGCTGTTGAAGCCATCTCCATCACCGGCGGCACCTTCGGCAGCAACTACGCCGAGATGTACTCCCTGGACGACGGCTGCATCTTCCGTCTGAATGAGGATGACGCCTACGACGTGGTCGCGGGTGAGTATGTCGCTCAGGTTGGCGACGTGAAGTACGCCACCCTCCAGGAAGCCGTCGACGCGGCTGTGAATGGCGACACCGTCGTGATGCTGACCGGCATCACCGAGGATGTCACCGTTGAGCAGAAGGACGGCGTGAAGATCACCATCGAAGGTAACGACAACACGCTTACCGGCACCATCACGGTCAACGGCAAGAGCAAGCGTTACGAGACCGCCGCGCTCACCATCCAGAATGTGAACTTCAGCGCTGACACCCTCACCGCTGGCGCGTTCATCTACCTGGGCAAGAGCGGCGACAACAATACCCGCTACACCAACAATGTGACCATCTCCGGCTGTACCTTCACGGATACGGACGGCGGCAACAACATTGCTGGCATCAAGCAGTACACCGGCGGCTGCACCAACCTGACGGTGACCGGCTGCAAGGCTGACAACCTGCACAGCCTGATCCAGCTGGCGAATGTGGAGTCCGGTTTGGTGATCAGCGACTGCACGGTCGAGGGCTGCAAGAATGGCATCAGCCTTGGCAACTCCAATGGCGCGACCATCAGCGGCTGCACGATCGAGGCGACTGGCTACGGCATCCGCGCTGACGGCGACGTCGCGGCGGAACTGACCGTCTCCGGCTGCACCATCACGGCTGAGATGCCCATCGTGGTTCGCAAGATGACTGAGGCTTACGAGCTGAACGTCACCGGCGAGAACACCCTGACCGCCTCCAACACGGAAGGCTATCAGATCATCTTCACCAATGACGACGACGGCACGTACGTCGATCCCACCGGCGCGTTTGTGTACAATGCAGAGGCAGAGTACAAGGTCTTCCCGATGGCTGCGTATGTGGCCGAGGTCGTGGAAACCGGCAAGGCTTACATGACCCTGAAGGAAGCGCTCGAGGCTTGCACCGCGGGCGAGACGGTCAAGCTGATTGCTGACATCGTTTACGATGCTGACGACGTTGTGTACGCTCATGGCGGCGCGACCGGCTTCGGCAACTACGATGCGTACAATCCCAGCATCGTCTACATTGGCGGCACTCGCGTCGATGGCGTGAATTCTCCCTCCAATGTGAATGCTGTGCTTGACCTGAACGGTCACTCCATCATCAACAATGCGGCTGCATACACGTTCATGATCATGGACAATGCCAAGGTGACCTTCACGGACAGCGTTGGCACTGGCTTTGTCACGAACACGGCTGATGCGCCCGTGATCTGGTCCACTGGTACGGACACTGTGGTTACCATCAACGGCGGTAAGTACGTTGCTGACAACTATGGCAGCCTGCTGTGGGCGACCCATTCCGGCGATCTGGTGATCAACGGCGGCGAGTTCAAGACCACCGCTGAAGACGCCTCCTGCCTGATCATGCGTAATGAGAAGGATCGCCAGAATTCTGCTTACTTCATCAAGGGCAAGTCCACCATCAAGATCACCGGCGGTACGTTTGATTACGACCCCGAGGCGACCCTTGATGACAGCACCTCTCCCTACACCGCGTTCAACGCCGTGGCCGAGGGCTACATCGCCCGTAAGGTCGGCGACGTCTGGACCGTGGTTGTGGGCGAGTGGGTTGCGCAGGTCGGCGAGACCAAGTACGAGACCTTCGACGCGGCTGTTGAGGCTGCGAACGCGGGCGACGTGAAGGAAATCGTCCTGCTGCGCGACATCGTGATCTCCGAAGACAAGGAATATGACCTGACCGGTCTGACCGTGACGACGGATGGCGATGTGTACCCGGCCTTCCGCATCCAGGATGGCGCGAATGTGACCATCACCGGCGGCACCATCACGAACAACGACTACGTGTTCGTCCTGGGCGCTTCCGACGGTTCTTCCGCTGGCTACCTGACGATCAGCGGCGGTACCTACACCGGCGACACCACCATGGCCTCTGTGACCAAGGGCACGCTGACCGTCACCGGCGGCGAGTTCAAGGTGACTGACTCCGGCTATGGCACGGGCTACCTGCTGAACTGCATCGACGCGAACTACGCCGATGGTTCTGCGAAGATCGTGGTCACCGGCGGTACCTTCCACGGCTTCAACCCCGAGGCCAACGCGGCTGAGGGCGCGGACACCAACTTCCTCGCGAGCGAGAAGTACATCGCGATCGAGGAGAGCGAGAATGTGTTTGTGGTCTGGGACTACGTCGAGTGGCTCAAGGCTGAACTGCTGGCTGGCCGCGACGTCAAGCTGGAGCGCGACATTGTGGTCGATGGCTCTTACATCGACTCCATCCCGGCGGCTGTCAACAGCAATGGTAAGTATCTGAACCCCGGTATCTTCAACGCTGTTGGCGTGAACGTGAAGTTTGACCTGAACGGTCATAACATCACCTACAACGGCCACGAATCCTTCACCTGGAACGGCAAGACCTACAACTCCTGCACGGTCGCTCATGGCCTGTTCTTCGCCAACGCTGGCGCGAACCTGGAGATCTGCGACACCGTGGGCGACAGCCTGATCACGGTGTACGGCATGGCTTCCGGCGTTTACGCGGCTTCTCCCAATTCCGTCATCAACGTGACTGGCGGTTCCTGGGTGAACAAGGGCTGCGCAACCTGTAGCGGCACCAACCTGTTCCTGTATGTCTCTCATGGCGGCCAGCTGGTTATCAACGCGGGTAACTTCACCCAGGATCTGGATTCCAACGGTGATTCTTACCTGATCGTTAACCACAATGGCGAGTACAAGAACTCCGTCATCGACTATTCGCTGAGCGACATCACCATCTACGGCGGCACGTTCACCGGCATGAACCCTGAGGAAGCGCACTTCTTCCGTCAGACTGCCGATAACAAGCTTGTGCTTGGTGAGACCTACGACGCGACTGCCGAGGGCTACATCGCCCGTAAGACCGGCGATAACACCTGGACCGTGGTTGTGGGCAAGTGGGTTGCTCAGGTCGGCGAGACCAAGTACGAGACCCTGACCGAGGCGGTCAAGGCTGCGCTTGAGCCGGATAACACGGATCCCGTTGTTGTCCTGACCAACATCACCGAGGACACCACTTACCTTGGCCAGTCCATCGCGATCCCCGTCATTGGCGATCTGACTGTTGACCTGGCGGGCTACACCGTCGACTTCAACGGCTTCTTCATCGTCAACGGCACGGTTGAGATCAAGAATGGTACCCTGAACGGCACCAACACCAAGTGGAGCACCGTCCAGACCTGGACCGCTACCAGCTCCGACGACGACAAGATCGCTGCGCTGCTGCTGCTGTATGGCCAGTACATCGGCGAAGTTGACCTGACCCTGACTGATGTCGATGTGACCGGCGTGCGTCACGCTCTGCGTGCCGAGGGCGGTAACGTGACTGTCAACGGCGGCAGCTTCACCGCGAAGGCAAGCGGCCTCACCAACTACGGCATCAACGTCGGCGGCGATGCTGACTCCGACGTCGTGATCAACGATGCGGTTGTGAAGGGCGAGAGCAATAATGGCGGCAATGCCATCGCTGTGAAGGCTGGCTCCAGCCTGACCATCTACGATGGTAACTACTCCTCCAACCAGACCACCGTTGCCAGCGTCAATGGCACCATGGTTCTGTACGGCGGCACCTACACCGAGGATGTGCAGCAGTACTGCGCCGAGGGCTACAAGGCTGTTGACAACGAGGACGGCACCTGGACCGTCAAGCCTCTGATCACCGTCACCTTCGACGATGTGACCGTGGTTGACGGCAACGAGATGCCTGAGTTCACCTACACCACCGACTTCGCTGAGGTTGCCGAGGACGGCACGATGCTCGTCGTCGAGACTCCCGAGGTGACGGTTGAGGGCGTGGGCGAGTACGAGATCACCGCGAATGCGTATGTGTTCATGAGCGACGCTTACGCCATCGAGGTTGTTCCCGGCACGCTGACTGTGCTCGAGGCGGTTGCTCAGATTGGCGAGACCAAGTACGCGACGCTGACTGACGCCATCGAGGCAGCTGAGGCTGGCGACACCATCGTCTTCCTGGCGAACATCACTGAGGACGTGACGGTCAACAAGAGCGTCACCATCGACGGTGCGGAGTTCGAGTACACCGGCAACATCTCCGTGACCGGCACTACCAGTGCTGTGACGGTTAAGAACGTGAACTTCGTTGATGGTACGTACTACGCCATTACCACCAACCGCATCAAGAGCATCACCGTGGAGAGCTGTACTGTCAGCAACTACGACTGGGGCTTCCTGT
>JAFQQT010000032.1 GCA_017410455.1 Clostridia bacterium | reverse complement strand
GCACCTGCCGGAAATGACCCATGTCCCCGGCCTGCAGGTGCAGCCCATCTTTGCCCCCATCGTGGCGGATTTTTATTCGGGCATGGAGGTCACCGTTCCCCTCTTCGGCAGCCAGCTGAACTGCGCCCACCCGGTGGAGGACGTCACCGCCTGCCTGAAGGCTCACTACGCCGGTTCCCCCATTGTCGAGGTGCTGGGCGCGGAGGAGGTCGCAGCCTTCGGCGGCTTCATCCCGGCCAACGCCCTGTCCGGCAAGGACGGCATGCTGCTGATGGTCACCGGCAACGACGAGCGCCTGCAAATCGTCAGCCTGTTCGATAACCTGGGCAAGGGTTCCTCCGGCGCGGCGCTGCAGTGCCTGAACCTGATGACCGGCAAGGACGAGACCCTGGGGCTGAATCTGTAATTTTATCAGTCAGTTTCCCTAAAGGTACCCTCTCAGTCAGCTTCGCTGACAGCTCCCCCAAAAGGGAGCCGGTATGCAGAATATACAACCAATATGGAGGATTATACAATGGAGCATATCACCGGCGGCGTCTGTGCCCCCCTTGGCTTCAAGGCTGGCGGCGTTCACTGCGGCATCCGCAAGAACCGCGTGAAGCGCGACATCGCGCTCATCATTAGTGAAGTCCCCGCCTCTGCCAGCGCGGTGTACACCACCAACCTGGTCAAGGGCGCGCCCATCTACGTCACCCAGCGCAACATCGCCGACGGCGTCGCCCAGGCGGCCATCTGCAACAGCGGCAACGCCAACACCTGCAATGCCGACGGCGAGGACGTGGCCTGGCAGATGTGTCAGCTGACCGCGCAGGCCACGGGCCTGAAGGCGGAGGACGTGATCGTCGCCTCCACCGGCGTCATCGGCCAGCCCCTGTCCATCACCCCCATCGCGGAGGGCATGGCCGACCTGGTTGCCTCCGTGCATGCGGAAGGCTCCCAGGAGGCCGCCGAGGCCATCATGACCACCGACACGAAGCTGAAGGAGGTCGCAGTCTCCTTCACAGCTGGCGGAAAGGTCTGCAAGCTGGGCGGCATCGCCAAGGGCAGCGGCATGATCCACCCGAACCTCGCCACCATGCTGGTGTTCCTCACCTGCGACGCGGCCATCGCCCCCCATATGCTGAAGAAGGCCCTGGCTGACAACGTGCAGGACACCTTCAACATGACCTCCGTGGACGGCGACACCTCCACCAACGACATGGTGTGCATCATGTCCAACGGCATGGCGGGCAACGAAATGATCACCGCCGACGGCAGCGACTATGCCGCCTTCTGCGCCGCGCTGAACGAGGTGACCACCACCCTCTGCCGCATGATCGCCAAGGACGGCGAGGGCGCGACCCGTCTGCTGACCTGCCGCGTCTGCGGCGGCAAGACCGTGCGCGACGCCAAGCTGGCCGCCAAGTCCGTGGTGTGCTCGAGCCTGTTCAAGGCCGCCGTCTTCGGCGCGGACGCCAACTGGGGCCGCGTGCTGTGCGCCCTGGGCTACTCCGGCGCAGACATCGACGTGAAGGCCGTGGACGTGACCTTCCGCAGCATCAAGGGCGAGATCAACGTGTGCAGCATGGGCGCCTCCGTCCCCTTCTCGGAGGAAAAGGCCAAGGAGATCCTTCTTGAGGACGAGATCGACGTCCTCATCACCCTTCGGGACGGCGACGCTGCCGCCACCGCCTGGGGCTGTGACCTGACCTACGATTACGTCAAGATCAACGGCGACTACCGCACCTGATCAGGAGGAATACCATGAGCGAGCATATTTCCATCCTCAGCAACGCCGACCGCGCTCAGGTGCTGGTGGAGGCGCTGCCCTATATTCAGAAGTACTACGGCAAGATCATCGTGGTGAAATACGGCGGCAACGCCATGATCAACGAAGTCCTCAAGCACGACGTGATGCGCGACATGGTGCTGATGTCCCTCATCGGCGTGAAGGTCGTGCTGGTGCACGGCGGCGGCCCGGAGATTTCCGGCATGCTCAAGCGCGTGGGCAAGGAGAGCCAGTTCGTGGACGGCCTGCGCGTCACCGATGAAGAGACCAGCGAAATCGTGCAGATGGTGCTGGCGGGCAAGATCAACAAGTCCCTGGTGGCCAAGCTGGAGATGCTGGGCGGCCGCGCCATGGGCATCAGCGGCATGGACGGCAACCTGCTCAAGGCCCGCATCGTGGACGAGCGGCTGGGCTACGTGGGCGAGATCGACAAGGTGGACGCCACGCCCATCCTCGACCTGCTGGAGAAGGGCTATATCCCCGTTGTCAGCACCATCGGCTGCGACGAGACGGGCCATGTCTGCAACATCAACGCCGACACCGCCGCCGCTGCCATTGCGGGCGCGCTGAAGGCCGAGGCGCTCATCTCCATGACCGACACCGTGGGCCTGCTGATGGATCCCAACGACCCCTCCACCCTCATCCGCCGCATCGACCTCAAGGGCTGCGAGGAGCTGAAGGAAAAGGGCGTCATCTCCGGCGGCATGATCCCCAAGGTGGCCTGCTGCACCGACGCCATCCGCGACGGCGTGCGCAAGGTCTTCATCATCGACGGCCGCGTCCCCCACGCGCTGCTGATCGAGTGCCTGACCGACGAGGGCGCGGGCACCATGTTCAAGAAGGAGCTGAACCCGCATTACAGCGTGGGGTGAAGGGAGCTGACGTCATGCTTCACGAGAATCTGACCGGCTTTGCGGAGCACCGCACGCCCCATTACACTTTCCATTACCGCCCCGGCAGCACCGCGGCCAGTGATATCTGCCTGATCGCCGCTGAACAGGAGAGCTGCTTTGCCCGCATCACGGCGGCGCTCCAGGTAATGCCGGACTTTCCGCTGCACTACATCCTGCTGGAAACCGCCCAGGAATGTGGTGCTCTGTACGAACAGGCAACCGGCACATCCATCGGCCCGCTGAACGGATGCGCGCACCTCCCCGATACCATCACCGCCGTCTACAACGAGGATGTGAAGTGCATCGGTATGCATGAGGACACGCACGTCATCGCGCAGCTGGTGGGTGACCCCTGGCAGGGCTTCATCATCGAGGGTCTGGCCATGTACATGGACGAGACCTGGTGGGGTGAACCCAACGAAGCGTGGGTGCGCCGTTTCCTCTCGGATGGGCGCTATGTGCCTCTGGCGCAGCTGATGCCCAACGACAGCTTCTACGATGTGCCCTGCGAGATCTCCTACCCCATCGCCGGGGCCTTTACCCGTTATCTGGCCGAAACGCTGACCCTGCCTGTCTACCTGAAAAAGGTTTACGCCGCAGACTGCGACGCTGAAAAACCACAGTGTCTCCCCGCCCTGCTGGGCAAACCCATGGTCGCGATCGAGGCGGACTTCCTCCGCTGGGTCGCCGACCTCCCCAATCTGACACAGGGGTGATTGATATGCAAAATACAACCAAACAAACCGACCAGCAATACGTCGCGGGCACCTATGGCCGCTTTGACGTGGCGCTTTCCAGTGCAAGCGGCGCGACCTATGTGGACGAAGCCGGCAAGACCTACATCGACCTGGGCACCGGCATCGGCGTGACGGCCTTTGGCGCGGGCGACCCGGAGTGGGTGGCCGCCGTGACGGCGCAGCTGACGACGCTGGTACACACCTCGAACCTGTACTACACCGCCCCCCAGGCGGAGCTGGCGAAGCTCCTGTGCGAAAAGACAGGCATGAAGAAGGTCTTCTACGGCAATTCCGGCGCCGAGGCCAACGAGTGCGCGCTGAAGGTCGCCCGTCGCTACGGCGAGGCCACGGGCCGGACAACCATCGTGACGCTGTGGAATTCCTTCCACGGGCGCACCATCGCCACGCTGGCCGCCACCGGTCAGGACAAGTTCCACGCCCACTTCGGCCCCTTCCCCGAGGGCTTCCGGCACATCCATGCCAATGACGAGGCCGAGCTGACCGCAGCGCTGACCTCCGGCAAGGTCTGCGCGATCCTGATGGAGATGGTGCAGGGCGAGGGCGGCGTGATCCCGCTGGACAAGTCCTATGTACAGCTGGCGGAGAAGCTCTGCCGGGAAAACGATGTGCTGCTGATGATCGACGAAGTGCAGACCGGCAACGGCCGCACCGGCAGCCTCTACGCCTACCAGCAGTTCGGCGTGACTCCCGATGTGGTGACCACGGCGAAGGGCCTGGGCGGCGGACTGCCCATCGGCGCGTGCCTGATGGGCGAGAAGGTCGAATTCACCCTCGGCAAGGGCGATCACGGCTCCACCTACGGCGGTAACCCCGTCTGCGCGGCGGCGGCGCTGAACGTCATCTCCCGCATGGACGAGGCCCTCTTTGAGGGCGTAAAGGCCCGCGCGGCCTACATCCGCAGCGAGCTGGAGGGCGCAGAGGGCGTCGAAACCGTCACCGGCATGGGCCTGATGATCGGCATCCTGCCCACGAAGCACACCGCGGGCGAGATCGCCGCAGCCTGCCTGGCAGATGGCCTGCTGGTGCTGACCGCCCACGAGAAGGTGCGCCTGCTGCCCCCGCTGAACATCCCTATGGAGCAGCTGAAGCAGGGCATCACGATCCTGAAGAAGCATCTGGCATAAAAACAAGGCGCACTGTCCCTTACGCGGCAGTGCGCCTTTTGGAGGAGCCACCATGACCGATCACGACCGCATCAGCAGCATCCTGCAGGCGCTTTCCGCCCTGGAGGGGGAGCGCATCCTCCTCACCATCGACGGCCCCTGCGGCTCCGGCAAGTCGACGCTGGCGCAGCAGCTGGCCGAAGCTACCGGCGCACCCGTCATCCACATGGACGATTTCGTCATCCCCCACGCACAGAAGACTCCGGAGCGCCTCGCCATCCCCGGCGGCAATGCGGACGCGGAACGCCTTCTGGCGGAGGTGATCGCTCCCTGGCTGGCGGGTCAGACAGCTGCCGTCCGCCCCTACCTCTGCCACGAGGACCGCATGGGCGACGCGCAGCCCCTGCCCGACAGCCGCCTGCTGATCCTCGAGGGCACCTACTGCAACCTGCCCGCCATCGCGCAGCATGCGTCTCTGCGCGTCTTCCTCACCATCGATGCCGCTGAGCAGCAGCGCCGCCTGCTGAGCCGCGTCGGCCCGGAGCGGCTCGCCACCTTCAATGCACGCTGGATTCCGCTGGAGAACGCCTACTTCGCCGCCCTCAGGCTGCCGGACGCCGGCTGCGTCATCCTGCGTTAAGCCCAGGGCGTGTATGTACCGGTGCGCTGCCCGGCCTGCTGCATACGGCGGATCACCGCATCGTAGCGGCTGCGGCGGGGTTCGGCCATCGCGGGCGGCTCCGGTGGCGCTGCCATGCGGGCATGTGACGCCCCTGCGCCGTCCACCGTCACGCTGCCCATCTGCCACAGCAGCCACCGGGCCTGCTGCTCCGCCCGGGTTGTCATCGTCGTCTGCATGTGCATCCCTCCTTTGCTACAGCATATGCAGGATTTCGCCGGTTGTGCGGCGAATCTTTCAACAAACGCATTTCAGGAGGTCACCGCCATGAGCGATATCATCCGCATCAGCAACGGCAAGTTCACCGCGTCCATCCGCCCCGAGGGCGCGCAGATCGTTTCCCTCACCGCCCCCGACGGCCGCGAGGTCATCTGGCAAGGCGATCCTGCCATCTGGGCCGACCACACGCCCGTGCTCTTCCCCGTCATCGGCAACTGCAAGGACGCCTCCGTCATCATCGCCGGCAGGAAGTACCCCATGAGCAAGCACGGCTTTGCCCGCAAGGCCATGTTCGACCCGATCATCATCGGCAGCAACTACGTCACCCTGGAAATAACCGAGTCCCCCGCGACGAAGAAGATGTACCCCTTTGACTTCACCTTCCAGGTCACCTACGAGCTGACGGAGACCGGCTTCGTCTGCACGATGCAGGTGGACAACGAGTCGGACAAGCCCATGCCCTTCTGCGTGGGCGGTCACCCGGCCTTCGTGGTGCCGATGGAGGCCAGCGCGGCCTTCGAGGACTACCAGCTGCGCCTCCCCTCGGACGAGAAGGCCACCAACCTCCTCTGCCCCGGCGGTCAGCTGATCACCGGCAGCGAGCCCATCGCCTTCCCCGGCGGCGTGATCGATCTCACCCACGCCATTTTCGACAAGAAGGACACGCTGATGCTGACGGAGATCAACAGCAGGCACGTCGATCTGGTGAACCGCAAGACCGGCCACGGCCTGCGCCTGACCTGCGAGGACATGGACGTGCTGGCCATCTGGACGCGCCCGAACAACCACGGCGACTACCTCTGCCTGGAGCCCTGGGTGGGCCAGCCCGGCGGCGTGAACGAGAGCGGCGCCTTCGCCGACAAGCCCCACGCGCTGACCCTGCAGCCCGGCGAGAGCTACCCCTTCGTTTTCGAAGTGGAGCTGATTTGAGTCATGTGCGGCCGCTTTTACATCGAGTCCGACGACACGCCCGATGAGCTGATCGAGCTGCTCAACCGCGCCGAAACCCGCGTGCAGGCCGCCGATCCGGCCTTCCGCCTGCCCCGGGGCGAGGTGCGTCCGGGAGACTGGGCCGCCGTCGTGTCCCTCAACCGCGCCAGCCAGAAGAGCGTGTTCGCCATGAAGTGGGGCTTCCGCATGGACAGGCAGCTGCTCATCAACGCCCGCTCAGAAACCGCCGCCCTGAAGCCCACCTTCCGCGACAGCATGGTCAACCGGCGGTGCCTCATCCCGGCCAGCGCCTATTTCGAGTGGGATCACCGCACAAAGCCGCTGACGAAGTACCGCTTCGCCCTGCCGGATTCGCCCCTGCTTTGGCTGGCGGGGCTGTACCGCTTCGAGGCGGACTCCGCCTGGCCGGTATTCACCGTCCTGACCCGCCCGGCAGCGGAGGCCATCGCCCCCTTCCACGACCGGATGCCCATCATCCTGCCGCCCAGCCTGCACACCCAGTGGCTGGACCGCAGCTGCCCGCCGCAGGCCATCATGGATGCAGCGCTCACCCAGCTGACCTGGCGCAGGGCATAAAGCAAGCCCCTTCCGCAATGGAAGGGGCTTTTTCATGATTCCGGGGCACATCCGCATGGGAAGAGCCCGACTTTATGGCTTACATCAGCATCAGGTCGTCGTCTTCGGCGGTCGCTTCCGCGGCATTCTCAGCCACGGGGGGCTCCTGCACGGGGGCTTCAGCCTCGGCCTCCACGACCGGAGCCTCCTGCGCCTCGGTCACGTCCTCCTGCTCCTCGATGGCAGCGCGGGCGGCAGCAGCGGCTTCCTCGGCAGCGGCCTGGGCAGCGGCAGCAGCACGGGCTTCCTTCTCCGCCTGACGGGCAGCCATTCGGGCGGCCTTCTCGGTGGCACGCTGCTCGCGGCGGACGGCGTCCTCCTCGGCGTTGCGCAGCTTTTCAGCCGTCTTCTTCTCCTGATGTTCCACGCGCATGGACTCCAGACCTTCGTCCAGCGCGCGCAGTTCGGTCAGCAGGGGCAGCGCCTCCTCGGGCATCTCAACGCCCGCCTGGAACATCGCGTACACCTTCTCGCCCAGCTCCACAATCGCTTCACGGCGACGGCTCCTGCTGTCCAGCTCCGTGAGCTTGTAAGTGGTCGCAGAGGCAACGCTGCTCGCCGCGCGGTTCACGATACGCAGGCCATCGGCCAGAACGCCCTTGAGGGTCTCGGTAATTTCAGACATTGTTATCACTCCTGAAAATAAAGTATTCCCACCATATAATTCATTCGACGTCCCTGTGCCGAATTCCTGCATACCCGATGAAATCTTGACAAGTTCTGTTTCCCGTTACCAGAACAGCATCAGCGCGCCGGGCAGCATCTCATACTCCGCCGCATCCATGCTGTACACCTCGCCATCCATGTTCAGGCGCATGCCCGGGGATTCGATTCGCACGCGCCTGACCCGCCGGTGGGTGGTGATCCTGAACTTCAGCACCCGCCCCAGCAGCAGGCCGGGGATGTAGAACGGGATGACCCAGCGAGGCTTATTCTCCACCACCACCAGGTCGAAGCAGCCATCGTCGGGCCGTGCATCCGGGCAGATGGCGATGCCGCCGCCAAAGAACCGCCCGTTGGCCACCGCGCAGATCAGCACATCCCGCTCCTGCGTTTCGCCATCAGCGGTGAAGCGCATGTGCACCGGCTTGTAATGCGCGATGCCACGGATCAGGCCGTAGAGGTACGGCAGGATGCCCTTGACGTACTTCTTGGCTTCCAGCGTGTAGTCCAGGACCGTCACGTCAAAGCCCGTGCCGCTCACGTTGAGGAACAGGCGGTCATTGACCCGGCCCACGTCCACCGGGCGGGGCTTGCCGGCCAGAATCAGCTCCAGCGCCTGCATGGGTTTCTTCGGGATGCCCACGGTCTTGATGAAATCATTGCCCGTGCCCGCCGGGATGATGCCGAAGGGCACGCGGGTATCCATCAGGCCGCAGGCCACCTCGTAGCAGGTGCCGTCGCCGCCCACGGCAATGACGCCCGAGCAGCCCTCCCGGTCTGCTGCAGCGCGCGCCAGTTCCGTGGCATGGCCCGGCGCATCCGTGCGCAGAAACTCCGCTGACACGCCGCGCCTTTCCAGCTCTGCCCGCACCTGCGCCTCGATCTTCAGTGCATAGCCGCTGCCTGCGGCGGGATTGACAATGAATGTGAGCATGTCCGCTCCTCCGTCCTTCGTGTCAGTCGATACGGTACTCCATGTAGCGGCGATAGGTCGCAAAGCCAATGGCCTCATAGAAGGCCAGGGCCTCCCGGTTGAACTCCCACATGTTCAGTTCGATCCGATGTACGCCCTGTGCCCGGGCGTAGTCCCGTACCGCGTCAAACAGCGCCCGGCCGATCCCCTGCCGGCGGACAGCTTCGTCCACGCCGAACTCATCCACATCCAGGTATCGCTGCGGCAGGCGGTAGGGAGAGCCGGGCCTGTCCACCAGCTTCACGCAGGCAAAGCCGACAATCCCCCCATCGCCCTCCGCCACAAGAATCGCATGATCCGCAGCGGAAAACAGCGTATGCACATGATCCTGCAGCTCCTCACAGAAGCCGGGGCGGAACACCTCCGGCTTCCCGGCAACGTGCAGGGCACTGACCTGGGCGCGCAGCTCATTGACACGCGGCAGGTCGTCCTGCGTCGCAAGGCGGATGTTCACGTCGGTTCACGCTCCTTCAGCTACGGCAAAAGCGGCGCCCCGAGGACTCGGAACGCCGCAGTGAATCCGGAATTACGCCTTCATGATGCGATCGGCGATCTGCTTGCCGGTCAGGCCGTACTCCTCCAGGAGGTGGGCGGGCTTGCCGGACTGGCCGAACTCATCGTTGATGCCGATCTTCTCGAAGTGGGTCAGGCCCATGCCGCACAGGGCGGAAGCCACAGCATCGCCCAGGCCGCCGATGATGGAGTGCTCCTCCACGGTGAAGACCTTGCCGCACTTGGCCGCGTACTCGCGGGTCAGCGCCTCGTCGAAGGGCTTGAGGGAGTGGTGGTTGACCAGCGCGGCGCTGATGCCGTTGGCCTTGAGGATCTCCACGGCCTCCAGGCAGTGCTCCAGCATGATGCCGCAGCAGAAGATCACCACGTCGGTGCCATCGACAATGACATTGCCCTTGCCGACCTCGAAGGGACGCTCCTCATACACGGGAGAGGGCAGACGGGCGGTGCGGATGAACACGGGGCCGTCGATCTTCGCGGCAGCCTCGACACACTTGTAGCACTCCGTGGCGTCGGAGGGCACCAGCACGGTCATGTTCGGCAGCACGCGCATGAGCGCAATGTCCTCGATGGCCTGATGGGAGCCGCCGTCCTCGCCCAGGGTGATGCCCGCGTGGGAGAAGCCGAACTTCACATTCAGCTTGGGGTAGCACACGCCGTTGCGGATCTGGTCGTAGGAGCGGCCAGCGAACACGGCGAAGGTGGAGCAGAAGGGAATCAGGCCCATGGTGGAGGCGCCGGCGGCCATATCGACCATGTTCGCCTCGGCGATGCCGCAGTCGATGAAACGGTCAGGATAGGCCTTCTTGAAGCCGCCCGTCATGGTGGCAGCAGCCAGGTCAGCGTCGAACACGACAACATCGGGATTCTCAGCGCCCAGCTTGACGATGGCTTCGCCATAGGCGACGCGGATTGCTTTCTTTTCCATGTTCTTACGCCTCCAGTTCCTTCAGAGCAGCCTCGGTCTCCGCCGCATTAGGGGCCTTGCCGTGCCAGCCGACCTGACCCTCCATGAAGGAGACGCCCTTGCCCTTGGTGGTGTGCAGGTGGATCAGGCGGGGCTTGCCGGGGCACACGGGGGTGTGCAGGGCAGCCAGAACCTGCTCCATGTCGTTGCCGTCGGCCACTTCGATCACGTCATAGCCGAAGGCGCGCCACTTCGCGCCGATATCGCCCAGGGACATGACTTCGTCGTTGGTGCCGTCGATCTGCATGCCATTGTGGTCGAAGATGACGGTCAGGTTGTCCAGGCCGTAGTGAGCCGCGGCCATGGAAGCCTCCCAGACCAGACCCTCCTGGGACTCACCGTCGCCGATGATGGTGTAGACGTGGCAGGGGTTGCCGGTCTTCTTGGCGCCCAGCGCCATGCCGGCAGCGATGGAGATGCCCTGGCCCAGGGAGCCGGTGGAGGCATCCACGCCGGGGCACTTCTTCACGTCAGGATGGCCCTGCAGGATGCCATGCAGCTGACGGAACTTGTCAAACTCTTCGGTGCCGAAGAAGCCGCGCTCGCACAGGGTGCCGTACAGGCCGGGAGCTGCGTGGCCCTTCGAAAGCACGAAACGGTCGCGGTTGGGGTTCTTGTCGTCCTGGGGATCAACGCCCTTCATCACATCGAAGTAGAGCGCCACCAGGGCCTCGGTCGCGGACAGGGAGCCGCCGGGATGACCCGCGCCCGCCTTGTTGGTCATGATGATGATGTTGCGGCGAACGCGCCGGCATACATCCTTCAGTTCCAGAATGTCCATGATAGTACCTCCTCATGTGCCGTAGCCGCTTCCGTGCGGCGGAACAGGCATATCCGTACTGGTACATTATAGTATGGATGGCAGGCGGTTGTCAATGCATCGTGCGCGACCTTTTGATCAGATTTTGCGGTTTTTACCATCCGCGCAAAGATTCGCCTCCCCGCACAGCAGCTGCGGAGCATCCATCCATGCGCTGACTGCCTCCACCTCCGTCAGTACGCCAAGGGGCCGCATCGTCCCCCGCTGCATCACCACGAACTCCGTCACACGCTGACCATGCAGCAGCCGCACCGCCCGGTACAGGGGAACGTCGGCCATTACCGCCAGGCGGCGGACAGGTGCGTATCCCCTGCCCTCCAGCAGCATCTTGCGATCCATCAGCCGCCGCAGCTCCGCCATCGCCTGGGTGGTCGTGGCTGTAGCCGCTGCGTACATCAGGAAGCACCCTGCCGCCGCCAGCGACCAGTTGAAGCCGCCATGCCGCCATGCCAGCCACAGGCTTCCCCCGATGGCCGCCAGCCCCAGCGCTGTGCCCAGTGCCCGCATGATCCGCGCCACCCACTCGCCCCGCAGAAACCGCCCCAGCAGCAGCGTCAGCAGCCGTCCGCCGTCCAGCGGCAGGGCGGGCAGCAGGTTCACCGCGAGGATCGCCGCATTGGCCATGAACAGCACCCGCCCGTCCGGCAGGCTGAGCCACCCCCGCGCCGTCATCCAAAGCGCCAGATACGCCAGCAGCGCCGTCATCGCAGGGCCCGCTGCCAGCATCACCGCTCGACGCATCGGCGGCAGGCGTTCCTCGTCCTCCAGGCGCATCACCGCGCCCATGGGGGTCAGCTCGATCTCCTGCGGCGGCTGACCCAGCAGCGCCGAAGCCAGCGCGTGCGCCCCCTCATGCAGCAGGATCGACGCGAATCCCACCAGCGCCGCCCGCCACGCGCCGCTCAGCAGCACATACGCGCCAAAGAGCACCGTCGCCAGGTGCAGGTACACGTCCGTCTGCCCGACGGAGAAGATCCTGCGCCTCATGCGCCACCCAGCAGCAGCGCCGGGTCGATGCTCACCCCGTCGCGCCGCACCTCGAAGACCGCGTCCGCGCCGGTCATCAGCGTGCCGATGGCGTCGCCGACGGACACCGCGTCGCCTGTGGACACGCTGACCTGTGCCAGATTGCCGTACAGGCAGGCCAGCCCGTCCGCGCCCAGCACCTGCACCAGTCGCTCGTCTCCGTTGCCGTGGTACACGCCGACGACCTCGCCATCGGAGGCAGACGTGACTGTGCCACTGCCCGTCCGCCAGCTCATCCACGGCTCCTGCGCAGACCAGGCATGCACCACCGCGCCGCCGCTGACGGGCAGAGCCAGCGCGTCATCCTGCGCGCCGAAGACCAGCGCCGCCTCCGGGAACAGCGCGCACACAAAGGAAAGCCGCCCCAGCTGATCGTCCAGCAGAGAGTCGTCCGTCGCCGCCGTCAGCACCGCATCCGCCGCCGGCGACAGCTCCGGCAGCGCACCGGATCGCAGCGCCACCGCGCAGATCAGCAGCGCCGAGGCCACCGCCATGTTGCCCAGCAGACGCTCGCCAGGGCGCCGCTTCGCCGCCTTCTTCCATGTGATCTCCGGCTCCCCTGCCGCTCGCGGCTTGCGTATCGTCATCCGCCCGACCTGCGTGCCCATGTTTTCCGCCATAGAAAAACCACCTTTCCTGCGCAAGGGTATGCGGGGAAAGGTGGTGATATGTGCCGACTTCCGGTCGGTTTTACAGTGTGAGCGCACCCTGATCCACCATGCGCTGCAGCGCCTGCGCCATGGCGATGCGGCCGTGGGCGTAGGTCAGGCCGCCCTGCATGTAGGCCGTGAAGGGCTCGCGCATGGGGGCGTCTGCGGACAGCTCAACGGATGCGCCCGCGACGAAGGTGCCCGCCGCCATCACGACCTGATCGTTGTAGCCGGGCATGTCCCAGGGCTCCGGCAGGGCCATCGAATCAATGGGCGAGGCCATCTGGATGCCCTGGCAGAAGGCCACGAGGCGCTCGGGCGTGCGCATCTGGATGGCCTGGATGATGTCCGCGCGGGGGGCGTCGGCGGCGGGAGTTGTCACCATGCCCAGCTCCTCGAAGATGCGGGCAGCCAGACAGGCCGTCTTAATCGCCTGGGCAACGGTGTGGGGCGCCATGAACAGGCCCTGATAGAAGGGCTGGTAACTGGCGGCGTAAGAACCGACTTCCAGTCCGATGCCGGGGGCGGTCAGGCGGTAGGAAATGCGCTCGATGGCGTCCTGCCTGCCCACGACGTAGCCGCCGGTGGGCGCAAGGCCGCCGCCGGGGTTCTTGATGAGGCTCCCCACGCACACATCAGCGCCGTAGTGGCTCGGCTCCTTCTCGCACACGAACTCACCGTAGCAGTTGTCCACCATCAGGCGCACGCCGGGGTGCTTCGCGTGCAGCATGTCAGCCAGCTCTGCGAAGTCCTCAGGCATCAGCGAGGGCCGCCACGCGTAGCCGCGGCTGCGCTGGGCGATGACCAGCTTCGTGTTGGGCCTGATGGCCGCGTCCACAGCGGCCACGTCGATGCGGCCGTCTTCCGTCAGCTCGACCTGGTTGTAGCGCACGCACATCTCGCGAAGGCTCCCCACAGGCGCGGGGCCGTCGCCCCAGCCGATGATGCCCTCCAGCGTGTCGTAGGGCATGCCGGTGGCGGAGAGGATCTCGTCGCCCGGCAGCGTCAGGCCGAAGAGGCACAGGCTGATGGCGTGGGTGCCGCTGACAATCTGCGGGCGGACGATGGCTGCCTCGGTGCCGAAGAGGTCGGCGTAGATGCGCTCGAGGGTGTCGCGGCCCACGTCGTCATAGCCGTAGCCGGTGGTCGGCGCGAAGTGGCGGTAGGCCACCATGTGCTCCTGGAAGGCCTTCAAAATGCGGCGCGTACCGTGCTCCTCGATGGCGTCGATGCGGGCAAACTGCTCCTTCAGCCCCGCTTCCGCGTGGGCGATACGTTCCTGAATAGTCATGCTTCTTCTCCTTTTGTGGCGTCGCCGACGCCGTGTACATACCAGTTTTCGAGCCTGTCATAAGCGTCGGGCGCGAGGCCATCCACCCAGAGGACGTCCGGTTCCCGGCGCATCCACGTCAGCTGGCGCTTGGCGTAGTGGCGGGTGTTGAGCTTGAGGAGGTAGTCCGTCTCCTCAAAGGTCGCCTCGCCGCGAACATAGGGCACCAGCTCCTTGTAGCCGATGGCCTTCATGGCCTGCGCGTCGGCGGGAACGCCGCTGTCCAGTAGGCCGCGCACCTCCTCCGCCAGCCCCTGCGCGAACATGATATCGATGCGCTTCTCCACCCGCTGGTAGAGGGTCGTGCGATCCATCGTCAGGGTGGCGACGCGGTATTGATACCGACTTCCGGTCTGTATCTGAGGCTGCTGCGAGAACGGCAGCCCCGTCAGCCGGTACACCTCCAGCGCGCGGATAACCCGGCGGCTGTCGTTGACATGCAGGCGCGCCGCCGTCACCGGGTCGACCGCCTCCAGCATGTCATGCAGCCGTTGCTTGCCGCCATTTTCGATGGCGATGGCCTCCAGCTCCGCGCGGATGGCCTCGTCTGCGGACACGTCGCCCATGGCCATCGGCTGCCGCAGCGCCCGCAGGTACAGGCCCGTGCCGCCCACCAGCAGCGCGCGCTTCCCCCGGCTGTGGATGTCCGCGATGCACGCTTCTGCCATCTCCTGATACCGGGCGACGGAGAAGGCCTCGTCGGGCTCCGCCACATCGATCATGTGATGGGGCACGCCCTCCATTTCGTCCATGGTGGGTTTGGCCGTGCCGATGTTCATGCGGCGGTAGATCTGCATGGAGTCCATGCAGATGATCTCGCATTGATGGGCTCTTGCGAGGCGGATGGACAGCGCGGTCTTGCCGCTGGCGGTGGGGCCGGTCAGCACCCAGCATTCGTTTTTGTCCATATCGCACCTCAATTCAGGCGGCGGAAGCGCCGGTCGATATCGCCCTTTGTCAGCGCGATGATCAGCGGCGTGCCGCGCGGGCTGGTGGGGGTAACGTGCTCGTCCACCATGCGGCTCACCAGCGTCCGCAGGTCGCTTTCGCTCAGGCGTTCGCCGGGCTTGACGGCCTTCTTGCAGGCCAGGGCGAGGATGCCCGCGCGCCGCTTCTCCAGCGAGATAACGCCGCGCTCCCCCTCCAGCTGGTCGATGATCTCCCGGAGGAGGTCGCCCGCCTGGGGTTGCCCCAGGATCATCGGGATCGAGCGGATCGCCACCTCCGTCTCGCCGAAGGATTCCACCGACAGGCCGAGGGTCTGCAGCATGTCGCGGTGCTCCTCAAGGAGCTGCTGCTCGCGGCGCGTTGCCGGCACGATCATGGGGATCAGCAGCTCCTGCGCGCAGGACTGCTTGTCCAGCGCCTTCATCATCCGGTCAAAGAGCAGCCGCTCATGCACGCCATGCTGGTCGATCAGCAGCAGGTTCTCCTCATATTCCACCACGATGTAGCAGCCAAAGGCCGTGCCCATCAGGCGCAGGGGCTTTTCCGCCTCCGGCAGGAAGGAATCCGCAACCGGAGCAGCCTGCCGCGCAGGTTCCGGCCGCCTGACAGGCGCGGGCGGCGGCACGGGCGCGGGGCGCGGCGTGACAGGCAGCATCGTCGTCTGCCGCAGGACGGGGTTGATGGGCTTCAGCTCCGTCAGCGGGGGGACGCAAGTGGCTTTCTGAGGCGCTTCCGGCTGCGCAGGCTCTGCAGCAGGCGGCGTTTCCGGTTTCGCCTGCACCTTTGCAGCAGGCGGTACATCACTTGCCTTCAGGGTCGGCACAACAACCGACTTCTGGTCGGTCACAGGTGGAATCGCGGTCTGTTTTGTCACTGCAACGGGCGCGGGTGCGGGCGCTTCCGACACAAGACGTAGCACCTCCGGCCGCTCCAGCGCGTTCTTCTCCACCAGCGCGTCCCGGACGATGGCCTCCACAGCCTCCGCCACGGCCTGCTCATTCTGGAAGCGCACCTCCAGCTTGTTGGGGTGCACATTGACGTCCACGGCCTCAAAGGGCATGGTCAGGTGCAGCACGCAGGTGGGGTACCGGCCGGAAACAAGGCGTTCGCGGCAGGCGGCTTCCACGGCGGCAGACAGCAGCCCGCTGCGCATGTAGCGCCCGTTGATGAAGAAAGACTGATGCCCGCGGCTGGCGCGCCCGGCCTCCCCCACGCCCACAAAGCCCTTGAGCAGCACGCCGCCCTGATGCCCATCCACCTCGCGCATGGAGCGCAGCAGCTCCTTGCCGTAGATGCTGAAGACGGCGCTCTGCAGCTTGCCATCGCCGGCGGAGTGGTACACGGTCTTGCCCTGGCTGATGTAGCGGAAGCTGACGTCGGGGCGGGACAGGATCAGCCGCATCATCAGGTCGGAGACATACCCGGCCTCGGTGACGGGCTTCTTGAGGAACTTCAGGCGCACGGGCGTGTTGTAGAACAGTTCGCGTACCACGAAGCTGGTGCCCTCCGGGCAGGCTGCCTCCTCAATGGCCGTGATGCGCCCGCCCTCGTTGACCACCTTCACGCCGGTGGCGTCCTGCCTGGTGCGGGTGGTGCAGGTGACCTTCGCCACCGCAGCGATGGAGGCCAGCGCCTCCCCACGGAAGCCCAGCGTGCGGATGCCGAAGAGATCGTCCGACCGGGTGATCTTTGACGTCGCGTGGCGCTCGAAGGCCATGCGGATCTCGCTCTGGTCGATGCCGCTGCCATTGTCCGTCACGCGGAAGTAGCTCACGCCGCCGTCGCGGATCTCCACGGTCACAGCCGTTGCGCCCGCGTCCAGGCTGTTCTCCACCATTTCCTTGATGGCTGCCGATGGCCGCTCGACCACCTCGCCCGCTGCGATCTTGCCGACGACCTCGTCGCTCAGCAGCAGTATCTTTCCAGCCATGGTTTCCTCCTTGATGCCGACTTCAAGTCGGGTTTGACCGACGTGCGGTCGGTTTTACAGCTTCCGGGCCTTCTCCCGCAGCAGGAACAGCCGGTTGATGGCGTCCATGGGCGTCAGCGCCATCACATCGATGGTCTGCAGCTCGTGGATGATCTCCGTGCGGGCAAAGTCGAACATGTCCACCTGCTCGGCGGGACGGTCCGCATTGTCCTCCAGGATGTTCTGGCCGATGCCCTTCTGGTTGATGTTGCTGACCTCCAGGCGCGCCTGGATCTCATGGGCGCGCACCAGCACGGGCTTGGGTACGCCCGCCAGCCGCGCCACATGCACGCCGAAGGACTTGTCCGCCCCGCCGCGCTGGATCTTGCGCAGGAAGATGACATCCTCGCCGTGTTCGCGCACGGAGATGCAGTAGTTCTCCACGCCCTCGATATGCCCCTCCAGCTCGGAAAGCTCGTGATAGTGGGTGGCAAAGAGCGTCTTCGCGCCGGATTTCTGCTTGTCGGTGAGGAACTCCACCACCGCCCAGGCGATGGCCAGTCCGTCAAAGGTGGAGGTGCCGCGGCCGATCTCATCCAGGATCACCAGCGACTTCTCCGTCGCGTTGCGCAGGATGTAGGCGGTCTCCGACATCTCCACCATGAAGGTGGACTGGCCGGACGCCAGGTCGTCGGAGGCCCCCACACGGGTGAAGATGCGGTCGACAATGGGGATGTTCGCGCCGGTTGCGGGCACGAAGCTGCCCACATGCGCCATGAGCGTGATCAGCGCCACCTGACGCATGTAGGTGGACTTGCCGGCCATGTTGGGGCCGGTGATGATGCACATGCGGCTGCCCTGGCCGTTCATGTGAGTGTCGTTGGGCACGAAGCCGCCTTCGGTCATGGACTGCTCCACCACCGGGTGACGGCCTTCGACGATCTCCAGTACGCCCTCGTCGTTCATCTGCGGGCGGACGTAATGGTTCGTCACCGCGATGCGCGCCAGGCTCAGCAGCGCGTCCAGGGTCTTGAGGGCCATGGCGGTGCGCTGGATGCGGCTGATCTCCGCCGCGATGCGCTCGCGGATCTCGGTGAAGAGCTGCAGCTCCAGCCGCACGCTCTGCTCCTGCGCGCCGACAATCTTCTGCTCGATGTCCTTGAGCTCCGGGGTCATGTAGCGCTCGCAGTTGGCCAGCGTCTGCTTGCGGACATAGCGCATGGGCACCATGTCGTAGTAGCTCTTGGTGACCTCGATGTAGTAGCCGAAGACCTTGTTGTACTGCACGCGCAGGTTGCGGATGCCCGTGGCCTCGCGCTCGCGCTGCTCCAGTTCGACGATCCACTGCCGCCCGCTGGTGGAGGCCTCGCGGTACTCATCCAGCATCTGGCTGTAACCATCGCGGATGATGCCGCCCTCGGTGATGGTCTGGGGCGCGTCGGGGTGGATAGCCCGCGCCAGCAGCGCCGTCAGGTCCTCCAGAGGGTCAAGACCCTCCAGCACCTCGCGCAGCGCCTCGCTCCGGCAGTTCATCAGCAGTTCCCGGATGGCCGGCACCTTGCCCAGCGACGCGCACAGGGCCAGGCAATCCCTGGCGTTGAGGTTCTTGTATGCCACGCGGGACAGCAGGCGCTCCACGTCGTAGACGCCCTGAAGCTCATCCAGCAGCGTCATGGTCAGCACATGCTGGTCGGCGAACTCCTCCACCGCGTCCAGGCGGCGCTCGATCTTCCCGCGGCTGATGAGGGGCTGCTCGATCCAGGCGCGCAGCAGGCGGCCGCCCATGGCCGTGGCCGTCTTGTCCATCAGAGCCAGCAGGCTCCCCTTGCGGCTCCGGCCCCGGATGGACTCGGTCAATTCCAGGTTGCGGCGGGTGTTGCGGTCCAGCAGCATCGTTTCCGAGCCCTGATGGATGCGCAGGGCCGTGATGTGCTGCAGGGCGTTCTTCTGCGTATCGGCCAGGTAGCGCATCAGCGCGCCCGCCGCGCAGGCTGCGGCCTTGTACTCCTCGCTCAGCCCCAGGGGCGAGAGGTCGCTGAGGCGGAAGTGGCGGCAGAGGGTCTCGGTGGCATTGGCCAGCTGATACCACGCGCCGGGCTGCTCGGAGGCGTTGCTGACCTCCCGGCCCATGCACTCGCGCAGCTTCACCATGTCCGATGTGATCACTTCCATCGGGGCGATGCGTGCCATCTCATCCGCCAGGGTGTCGGCAGGGCTGACCACCTCATGCACGAAGAATTCACCCGTGGACACATCCGCAAAGGCCAGACCTGCCCGGTCCGGCGCGAAGCAGATGGACAGCAGGTAATTGTTCGCCCGCTCGTCCAGCATGTTGGATTCGATCACCGTGCCAGGGGTGATGATGCGTGTGATGCCCCGCTGCACCAGCCCCTTGGCCAGCGCGGGATCCTCCATCTGCTCACAGATGGCGACCTTGTAGCCCTTGACGACCAGGCGCTGCACGTAGGTATCCACCGCATGATGGGGCACGCCGCACATGGGGGCGCGCTCCTCAAGGCCGCAGTCCCGCCCGGTCAGCGTCAGCTCCAGCTCCCGGGACACAAGCCGCGCATCGTCAAAGAACATCTCGTAAAAGTCGCCCAGCCGGAAAAACAGGATGCACCCCGGATTATCGGCTTTCAGCTGCAGGTACTGCTGCATCATCGGTGTCAGGGCCATAGGTACCTCACTTTGTTCGGCATAATTCGGAATTCTTCATTCGGAATTCGGAATTGGGAGTGTGGAAACAGTTTCGGGTGCAGTGCAGGTCAATAAATTCCGAATTCATCATTCCGAATTCCGAATTTGATTTTCCACCTGCGGAAAATCAGTGGCAGCCGCTGCAGGAGGAGCAGTTGCCGTTGCAGCCGCCCTCATCCTCCGTTTCGCCGGTGACCACCAGGCGCAGGATGCGGTTGACATTGCCCATCAGGTCGTTGTACTGCTGCTGCGCCTCGCGCATCGCCTGCACCAGGGCGTTCTCATCCAGGGCGGTCTGGGCGTCGGCGTAGGCCTTCCCGGCGGCGGCGAACTCCTCCCGGGAGGCCGTGCCGGCCTGCATCAGCTGTTCAAAGGCATTGCGCTTCTCCACAAAGGCGGCGATCAGCGCCGTGGCGGTCTCGTCGGCGGAGAGCTGGTTCTCCAGCTCCTGCATCTTCTGGTAGTAACCGGTGTCCAGGATGGCCTGGGCCAGCTCCTGGGCCTTCATCATCACTTCACGCATTTTACATATACCTCCATATCAGATTCGTTCTGCCATCAGGGTATTGTTCTTCATTTCCGTCACGCGGACGCGGACGATCTGCCCGATATCAGCTTCCGTACCCGGGAAGGTGATGGACACGCCATGCCGCCCGTGGCCGGAGACAGCCTTGCTGCTGCGGCGGGACAGACCCTCCACCAGCACCTCCTCCTCCGTGCCGAGGAAGCGCGCCATGGCCTTGCGCTGCCCGGCTTCCTGCACGGCAATGAGGCGCTTGATGCGCTCGGTGGCCACATCCTCGGGGATCTGCTCCTCCATGGAGGCGGCGACGGTGCCCGTGCGGGGCGAGTAGATGAAGGTGAAGGCGCTGTCGTAGCCCACCTCCTCGACGATGGAGAGGGTATCCTCGAACTGCTCCTGGGTTTCGCCGGGGAAGCCGACGATGATGTCCGTCGTCAGGCCGATGCCGGGGACGGCGGCGCGCAGCTTGCGCACCTTGTCCAGGTAGTCTTCCCGGGTGTAGCGGCGGTTCATGCGGCGCAGGATCTCGTCGTTGCCGTGCTGAACCGGCAGATGGAACTGGGGCAGTATGTGCCTGGCGCTCCCCAGCACCCCGATCAGCTCGTCGGAAAGATCCTTGGGGTGGCTGGTCATGAAGCGGATGCGGGGAATGCCGATGGCGTCCAGGCGGCGCAGGAGCTCCGGGAAATTCACGCCGGAATCAAGGCCCTTGCCGTAGCTGTTGACGTTCTGGCCCAGGAGCATGATCTCCTTCACGCCGCTCTCGTAGAGGGCGCGGGCCTCGGCCAGGATGGCCTCCGGGTCGCGGCTGCGCTCGCGGCCGCGCACATAGGGCACGATGCAGTAGCTGCAGAAGTTGTCGCAGCCGTACATGATGGTGATGTAGGCCGCATCGGTGCGCAGGCGGCGCAGGGGCAGATCCTCGGCGATGGTGTCCTCGTCCTCCACCACGACCACAGCGCGGTCGGAGGTGATGGTGCGGTGCAGCAGCTCCGGCAGCTTCCACAGGTTGGAGGTGCCGAAGGCCAGGTCGATGAACTTGTACTGCCGCAGAATCTTCTCCGCCATGCCGGGCTGCTGGATCATGCAGCCGCAGACGGCGATGATGAGGTTCGGGTTCTTCTTGCGGACCTCCTTCAGCCAGGTGACATTGCCCAGGGCGCGGCGCTCGGCGTTGTCGCGCACGCAGCAGGTATTGAAGATGACGAAGTCCGCCTCCTCGCGGGTGGGGGCCTCGGTCATGCCCATGTCTGCCAGCATGCCGGAGAGCTTCTCCGAGTCGTGGGCGTTCATCTGGCAGCCATAGGTCACCACATGATAGGAGCGGGGGCGATTTTCCATAGCGCTGACCAGGGCGGCAAAGGCTCGCTGCTGCGCCAGCTGCTCGGGGGTAATGAGTACAGGCTTGCGTTCAGCCATCGGGATTCTCCTTATTCTTCGGATGCGGGCGCGTCCGTCATGTCCAACGGGCCCGCCTGCTGCTTCATGACCTCCCGCAGCGGCGGACGGGTGCGCCTGCGCGTCATCTCCACCAGGCCCAGGGAGGTCAGGCCATGCACCACCGTCTTCACCCGGTCAGCCGCGAAGCAGCTTTCCAGCTCCTTCAGGACGCGCTGACGGTGTTCGGCGCTGTGCATGTCGATCATGTCAATGATGATGATGCCGGAGCAGTTGCGCAGCCGCACCTGCCGGGCAATCTCCGCCGCAGCCTCCAGGTTCAGCTGCAGCACAGTCTCCTCCAGGCTCCTTTCGCCGGTGAATTTGGCGGTGTTGACGTCGATGACGGTCATCGCCTCGCAGGGGTCGAAGACCAGGTTTCCGCCGGATTTCAGCCACACGCGCCGTTCCAGCCCCTGGGCCAGCTGATTGCTGATGCGGCCCACATGGAAGAGATTGTCGCCCATGTGCAGGGTGGGGGCAATTTGCTCCATGCGGGAGAGCAGGGCCGCGTCGTTGCTGACGATGCGGTCAATGCCCCGGGGGCGGTAATCGTCGATGACGGCATCCAGGAGGGTGCGGGGCGCATGCAGAACGGAGGGCACATGGGCCGTGGGGGCCGCCCTGGCAACGGCCTGCCAGGTTGTCCACAGCTGCTCCGCTTCCTCGCGCAGGAGCGCTTCGTCCGCGTCCTGGGCGGAGGTACGCATCACCAGGCCGAAGCGGTCCGCGGCGACTGCCCGGCCCAGGGCCTTGAGGCGTTTGCGGTCTGCTTCCCGGGTGATGCGGCTGGACACAGCGATCTGCCGCGACACGGGCGACAGCAGGACGTACTCCCCTGCCAGGTTCACATCCCGGGTCAGGAAAGCACCCTTGACGCCCTGAGCCGCCTTGCGGATCTGTACCATGATGCGGTCACCGGTGCGCAGCGGCGGCAGGCCGCGCCCGCTCTCCTCCAGGGGCAGGAAGCCGGCCTTCTCCTGGCCGATATGCACGAAGGCAGCCTTCATGCCGGGTACCACGCGATCCACGCGGCCCATGAGGATGGCCTCGGCAGCCGATTCCCGTTCGCCGGGAAGGTACTCCACCAGATGGCCGTCCTCCAGGATGGCAATGTCCTGGCCGTTTTCGCCCGTGCGGATCCATATCTCGCGCATCACAGCGTCTCCAGCGGGGCCAGTGCGCCCGCCGCATCGGCGCCCAGCAGGGCATTGCGCACGACCATGGCGCGGGGCGTCTCTTCAAAGCCGCAGAAGGCCGCCAGCGCGTCCAGCAGCATGCCAGGCTTGCAGGCCAGGCGCTCGGTGAGGGTCATCACGGCGCGCAGGGCATTCCCCTCCGCCGTCAGGGTGTGGATGAGGGGGCGGATGTCCGTTTCCTTCATGCCGGACTTGGTGCGGCGCAGGGCGATGATGCTCTCCTGGGCCAGGAAGGCCGGGAGCTTTTCGGCAATGGCCGCAGCGGCAGCGTCGTCCGTGAGGGTAATGGTGTAGTCCGCCGCCTGGACGGCCGCCATCAGGGCGATGTGCTGATCGGGCAGCACCTTCGCCTCGGAGAGCTGCATGTCCGGGGGCATGGCGGTATTCATCGCCGCCAGGAAGCTTTCCGGGGACACCTCGCGCTCCAGCTGCACTTCCATGATCTCCCGCCTGCCGGCATAGCCCGTGGACAGGGCAGAAGCAAAGGTCAGAAGGATATGGGGATTGAAGCCCTTCGAGTAGCTGACCGGGAGCCCGGAGCGGCGCAGGGCGCGCTGCACGGCCCGCTGGATATCCAGGTGGCCGATGTGACGCAGACGGGGGGATTTCTCAAAAACAGCCATCATCCGCAAAACGAACACACTCCCTTGAAGCGCTGCAGGCCGCAGCCGTTGCAGCCCTTGCGGCAATCCTTGGTGGTCACGGCGGCGTCCGCCCTTTCCTTCTCGCGCCAGAGGAACTCCTTGGTCACGCCGCAGTCGATGAAGTCCCAGGGCAGGATCTCATCCTTTTCGCGGCGGCGGAAGGCATAGAAAGCAGGATCGACGCCCGTCTCCTCAAAGGCCTCGCGCCAGGCCTGGTACTTGAAATGCTCGCCCCAGCCGTCCAGCATGCAGCCCTTCTCGAAGGCCCGCAGCAGCACCTGGCCCATGCGGCGGTCGCCGCGGGCAAAGCAGGCCTCCAGGTAGCTCAGGTCGCTCTCGTGGTAGTTGAAATTGACGCCCTTGACCTTCTTCAGCGCCGCCACCAGGTGACGCTGCTTTTCGCGTACGACCTCCTGGGTATCCTGGGGCTCCCACTGGAAGGGGGTGAAGGGCTTGGGCACGAACACCGACGCGCTGCAGGTGACGCGCAGGCCCTTGGCCCGCTGATCCTTGGGGACGGCGAAGTACTCCCGCACCACCTTGCCGGCCAGGTCGGCAATGCCGTCCAGGTCGTCGTAGGTCTCGGTGGGCAGACCCATCATGAAGTACAGCTTCACGCTGGACCAGCCGCCCTGGAAGGCGTCGCGCACCTTTTCGATCAGGTCATCCTCGGTGACGCCCTTGTTGATCACGTCGCGCAGGCGCTGGGTACCGGCCTCGGGGGCGAAGGTCAGGGAGGTCTTGCGGGTGCTCTGCGTTTCCTCCAGGGAGTCCTTCAGGATGGAATCCAGGCGGAGGCTGGGCAGGCTGATGGAAACGCGCTTTTCCTTCATCCGGCGGATCAGCTCGCGGATCAGCTCCGCCAGGCAGGTGTAATCGCCCGAGGACAGGCTGGACAGGCTGATGTCCTCATAGCCGGTGGCGTTTTCCAGGCTCACGGCCAGCTCCACCAGGTTTTCCAGGCTGCGCTCGCGCACGGGACGGTACAGCATGCCCGCCTGGCAGAAGCGGCAGCCGCGGGTGCAGCCGCGCATGATCTCCAGCATGATGCGGTCATGGACGATGTCCGTGTAGGGCACGGGGATCTCGGTGGGATAATAGGTGGTGTTCAGGTCGGTGATGATGGCCTTCATCACCTTCTCGGGGGCTTCGGGGCAGTTGGGCTTCATGGCGGCAATGGTGCCGTCCTCGTTGTAGCTCACGTCGTAGAGCGCGGGGACATACACGCCCTGGATGCTGCACAGGCTCTTGAGGATGTCCATGCGGGACAGCCCGGCCCTGCGGCCCTCCAGGATGGCGCGGTTTAATTCGAGGATCTGCTCCTCGCCGTCGCCGACCATGAAGGCGTCGATGAACTCCGCCAGGGGCTCGGGGTTGAAGGCGCAGGGGCCGCCTGCCACCACGATGGGATCGTCCTCGGCGCGCTCGGCATTCTTCAGGGGGATGCCGCCCAGCTTCAGCATGGCCAGGATGTTGGTGTAGCTCATCTCATACTGCAGGGTGAAGCCCACCACGTCGAACCGGCTGATGGGCGTGCGGCTCTCCAGGGAGAACAGCGGCACGCTCTCCGCCTCCATCAGGGCCTTCATGTCCACCCAGGGCATGAAAACACGCTCACAGAGCATGTCCGGCTGGCTGTTGATGCCGTGGTAAAGGATCTTCATGCCCAGGTGGGACATGCCGATCTCGTATGTATCCGGGAAGCAGAAGGCGAAGCGGAGCGCGGCCTCGTCCCAGTCCTTCACAGCGGTGTTCATCTCGCCGCCGGTGTAGCGGGGGGCCTTCTGCACCTTCTCCAGCATCGCTTCGATCTTTTCGTGCATCGTCAAAGGGTTTTCCTCCTTCACCTGCCTGCAGCCACCGGGTTCGGAGCCGCAGGAGGGCATAATCACGCACCTTATAATGTACCATTTTTCGCGGCTCTGGTCAATGGTTTTGGGCGGAAAAAGTGGCGCAGGCTGATAATCCTGCCCCGCTCCGCGCATGCTGAAGAAGAGGTGATTGACGATGCTGAAAACCTTTCTGACCGGCGCGGTGGGCTACCCCGCGCTGGAGCTGCTCTGGCGCGGCCGGACGCACCCCACGATGGCGCTTGCTGGCGGCATGTCAATGCTGCTGATCCGCCGCGCAAGCCGCATGCGGGGCGGCCTGATGCCTCGGGCAATGCTGTGCGGCGCGGGGATCACCGCCATCGAGTACCTGATCGGCCGCCGCTGGAACCGCACCCACCGCATCTGGGACTACCGCCGCCAGCCGCTGAACCTGCACGGGCAGATCTGCCTGCCCTATTCGCTGCTGTGGTGTGGCCTGAGCGCGACAGTGCTGGCGGTGCTGGACGGTACGAAGCGTTGACATCAGCACGCGCAACATGGAATAATACGGTAGATCAACCCACGAGGAGGCCATCCGATGATTTTCACCCACCGTTGAAGGCCATATCATCCCCGAGGCCGTGATGGCGCGGTTCCACGGCGTTACCCCGGAGGAGCAGCTTGCGCACTTCCGCCTGTACCGCCACTATAAGCATACCTGTTCGATCACTGACTCCGGCGATCAGTTCAGGCTGCCCGCTTTCGATCCTCATCGCAAAGGTACGCCCTGCGATCTGTTGAAGCATGAGTTCCTGACCCAGGATGACATCATTGTGGGCGTCCGCATCAGGAATCAGGACATCTACTGCTACGAAAACCCCATCGGCTGCCTGACCCACGAGAATGGTCAGCGCACATCCTCGGACTACTGGTATTACGATGAGGAGCACTCCTGGTACTCCTTCTTTCTCGCTGATGAGCATCCCTGACGCGCTGCGCCCGCCGCAATGGCAGGCGCTTTTTTGCGCGAAAACGGAGCCGGCGCATCCGCCAGCCCCGCATGCTCACTTCCCGGAGTGCTCCGGTTCCTCGCCTTCCTCCGGCCGCTTGCCCAGCAGGCCGCCGGTCATCTCGCTCAGGTTGCGCCCGGCCTTGCGCATGCCGCCGCGCCACGAGCCCGCGCTGAGCAGCGCATACCCCGCAAGGCCCACCGCCAGCGCGCCCAGCGTCCACGCGAGGCCGCTTGCCACGCCGCTGCCTTCCGGCTCCTGCGGCACAGGGTCCGGTTCGCCCATGGTCACGCCGCCGCGCTCTGACGGCACGCTTCCCGCGTCGCTGACCGATCCCGCCGAACCCAGCACGCCCCCGTACAGCGCGCGGTCGATGACGTCCGCCAGCATGTCCATGGAGCGCAGCACGCGCTCCTTCTCCAGCGTGTAGGTGCCGCATTCCAGCAGGAGGCTGCGGGGCAGCAGATCCTGGTTGTACATGCCCCGGCCCATGTAGATGTCCTTGATGAGGCCGGGATACACGCGGTCGGCCACGGCCTTCACCAACAGGGCAAACTCCTTGTTGACGGCCATGTTGGCGTTGCCGCGCCCCACCAGCAGGCGCACCTTGGAGGCTGGCTCGCCGCCGATCTCCACCGCATAGCTGGCTGGGTCGGGGATGCCGTCCCGGTGTACGTCCAGCAGACAGTCCGGCGCGGAGGCAAGCAGCTGCACCGCCGTCTGACGCGAGCGGCGGTAGGCCCCGGCGTCATGGGGGTGATGGAGCGTGTCCGCCACGATGGTCTCCGCGCCCCGGGCCGCCAGGTCATCAGCCAGCGCCTGCGCCACCTCGTAGATGCTGCCCCGCCCGTCGGTGGAGTAGTAGCCGTCGGTGGGCGTGTAGCTCTCGTCGGAGTGGGTGCAGTACAGGGCGATGCGGCGGTTCACCTGGCTGACGGCCAGCGCGTCCGACGCCTCCAGCCAGCTCACATCCGGCAGCACCACCGTCTCGCGGTAGGCCGCCACCGCCCGGCTGCCCTGAGCGCCCGTCACCTCGTAGAGCCGGTTGTCCGCCGCGATGTAGAGGTCCCCCGGGAATGGCTCCTCGCACACGCTGGTCAGCGGCGCGCCGTCCTCCGTCACGATCTCCCACACGTCGTAACGCGCGGGCTGCTCCTCTGCCCTCCCGCGCATGAGGAACATCATCAGCCCGATGGCCGCCAGCATCATGATCAGCTTGCGCATCATGTTACGCCTCCCCTCTGCTGCATCCGGCGGCGCTTCACGCGCTCTACCGCCTCGCCGATCCCCTCGCACAGGAGCACGCTCAGCATGCCGCTTAGCACCGCCGCATCCGCCAGGCCGCCGCCCCCCAGCGTGAGCGTCTGCGCAATCCCCCTGCGCCAGTTGACCAGGGCCGTGACAGTATCAGCTAGGAGCATTCCCGCCACGCCGCAGACGAACGCCCCCCTGCGGCTGCGCCCCAGTAGCCAGGCCGCCACGCCGCCCAGCAGCGCCGAGAGGAGCGTGGGATCCACGGGCAGCTGCTCGGGTTCCGAGGGCAGCAGGAGCGTCAGCGCGTAGATCGCAGCCGCGGTGATCCCCGTGCCCAGCAGCGTCCGCCAGCGCTCCAGCGCCGTGTCCGCCCGGATCAGCAGATACGCGCACACCCCCAGCGGGATCACGCCGCCGCCGATGTTCACCGCCACCGTCCCCAGCCGCAATGGCGGCAGGAATGTGCCCAGCAGCATCGCGCCGATGAGCAGCAGCGCCGTGCGGTCCCGCAGGCGCATCCTGTCCAGCACCCGCTCCAGCACCCCGCAATAAACCAGTATCGCCGCGCCCATGAGCAGCAGCGTCGCACCCTTCAAAGCACTCACCCGCCTTTCACCCTCAAAGGATGCCCTGAATGGCCCGAAATAACCGCTCAAATCCGCGTAAACTGCGCCTTTGGGGCTTGACGGTTGAAGTTTCATCTGTTATATTTGATAATAGGTGGCATTATCCGTTTTCCCCCTATTTATATTGTTATGGAGGCATACCGATGAATCTCGACCGCTGTCTCTTGTTCTCGTGGATCGAGGAAGATAACATCCAGAAGGCGTATTTCCGCATCCGTCCGCTGCTGACTGCCGAGGGCGACGTGCGCACCGAAGCAGACGAGCTCTGGCCCAGCGAGGGCTATCTGCGCATCGTTCCGGACAGGAATGAGCTGCACTCCTTCAAGAACCGCATGCGCGCCCTGGGCTCCTGGTGCGTGGTGGATCTGCGCGGCCTGCCCGCCGACGCGGGGAAGATCCGCACGAACAAGAATTTCAACCCCGCCCGGGGCGAGGTGAATCAGTACATCCTCTATTCCGACACGGTGAAGGCCCTGCCGGAGCACTCCTTCTATCACATTGTCGATGGTCAGGTCGCCGGCGTTGAAGCCGCGTGCGCCCAGGCCATCACGCCCCTGTTCTTTATCCGCGAGGGGGACACGCTCTATGGCCCCGTCCGGCGTGAAGCGCCCCAGCCGCCCCAGCCCGCCAGCGAAGCCGCTGGCACGCTCTTTGAGATCCCCTGCCCCGACGGGCAGAGCCGCCTGATCCTGTGCATGGAAGACGCCCCGGCCTCCGAGGCACGCCCCGCCCTGACCCGCGCGGCGCGTACGGAAGCCCCCAAGGCCGACCCGGCCCCGGAAGCCGAAGCCCCCGCAGCCCCCGTGGCGGAAGCTCCTGCAGCTCCTGCAGCTCCTGAAGCCCCTGAGGCGCCCGCGCCCGAGGCTCCCGCCGAAGAAACCACGCCCATCGCCCAGCGGCTGGAAATCCTCGATTCCACCAAGACCCATGACGAGACCCTGCATACGCTGGACAAGCCCGTGTCCGCCGGCGCGAACCTGCTGCGCCAGCGGGACAGCCAGCCCGTGAAGCCCCACTCCGTTGACAGCCGCACCGCTCCCACCAGCGGGACCCGCCTGATGCCCAGTTCCCTGCGCACCTCCACCCCGCAGCCGAAGAACCGCCTGCAGGAGCTGGCCACGGGGCACTTCATCGGCTCCCATGGCGCTTATGAACCGCCGACCACCGCCCTGCCCCGGGGTGCTCAGCTGCAGGATGTGGCCAACCCGGTGGCCGACGCCTGCACGAGCCTCCGCAAGGCATGGCACAACACCGACGCGCACACGCAGCTGCTGGACTGCATCCTCTCCCTGGACGGCTTCCGCACCAAGCTGGAAAACCGCCTCTGCCAGGGAAGCGGCGCTACGCTGATGCAGAAGGTGCTGCGCGACCGCCTGCAGGATCTGGAGGCGGAGCGGCTGACCGCCCTTTGCGAGCTGGACCGCGCCCGCCGCGACGCCGACGCCTACCGCGAGGAGATCACCGCTGCCATGCGCACCCGCCTGGAGCGCGACACCCGCCAGCTCAGCGCCGCCCACGATGAGGCCGCAACCCGCGTCGAGGCCCTCAAGCAGGAGATCAATGCCCTGCAGGCCCAGCACGACGCGCTGCTCGCCCGCGTGGAGCAGCTGCAGCAGGACACCCTGCCCGGCGAGGTCGCCCGGCTGCTGACCGATGCGCAGATGCTCTCCCCCACCCTGGGCACGCCCCTGCGCATGTCCCCCGCCGCCGGCGCACATGTGTCTCCGGAGGACCTGATCCTGCGCATGACCGCCGTCTGCCACGCCTCGGGCGTGCAGGTGACGCGCAATCAGGCCATCGCCATGCTGGTGCTGCTGGCGCTCTCCCCCCGCGTGGGCGTGGTGTGCCCCACGGTGGCGCCGCTGGCAACCCTCTGCCGCAACATCGCCGCGGCCTTCGGCTGGGCGGACAGCTTCGTCCACCAGTTCTCCCAGGAGCAGCGGCCCATGGTCACCGCCCGCCCGGTGGACAGCGCACCCGCCATCCTCATGACCAGCCTGCCCAACCACGGCGCCATCGCCGGCGTTACGAAGATCCTGCTGAACCGCAACGTGCCCGGCATGGTGCGCAACAGCGCCTATGACGCGGATCCCTGGCCGGTGATGGTCGTGCCTGCCCTGCCTTTCGTGGAGGAAATCGCCGCTCCGGAGAATGTCGTTCCCGTGAGCGCCGCGTCCCTCGCTGCGCTGCTGGAGACCGACGCGGCTTCCCAGCAGGACATCCGCACCGCGCTCTCCGCCGTGCTCCATGCCGCTGCCCCGCTCTCCGGCGCTGCCCGCAGGAACATGTTCCGCTTCATCAGCGTCTGCTCCGACCTGATGGATGGCGGTTTCGCCTCCGCGGCCGACTGGGCGGTGCTGCTGTGGATCATCCCCTCGGTGGACCGCGCTGGACGCCATTACGCCGCCGTCAAGGCCGCGCTGGACGAGTTCCCCCTCTCCCAGGCCGCCCTGTGACGCCCTCATAACAGCATCAGCCCCGGTGGATCCGCTGCACGCAGCACCCGCCGGGGCTTTTCGTTGCTTTCTTCACTCCAGCGCTTCGGCAATGGCCTGCGCCAGATATGGCAGGCCCGTCAGCACCTGCTGGAGGGTGTTGGTGTTCACCCCGCACTCGATCAGCACGCAGCAGGGCGCGATGTGCTGGTTGAAGCGGCCAGTCTTGATCTTCACGTCCCGGGCCATGCCGGCCACCTGGGCGTTCAGGCTCCGGGTGATGCGCTGCGCGATGGCCAGATTGGCCTCCCAGTCGGGCTTTTCGGCATACCCGCCCGTCGTCCCCTTACCCACCAGCACCATGAACCGGGCGCTCTCCCCGCCGGGGGTCTCCACCGTGCGGCGAATGGTGGAGGTGCTGGCGAGCGCGTCGCGGTGGAGGTCGATGTAGAGGTCGTAGCGCTCACCGTCGGCGGTGCGCGCCTCCAGCATGGCCAGGCTCCGGGCGTACGCGCCATCCAGATCCGGGGGTTCGAAGGCTGTGCGGTCGTGTACCACCTCGATCCCCAGGGCTGTCAGGTGCGCCGCCAGCGCCTCGCCCACGGCCAGCATGTTGCAGCTTTCGTCCCGGGTGCGCCAGGTCTCCGTCTCCCTGTAGGGCGCGTCGGGGTCCTGCTGGTAGGCCTCGTATGTGTGGGTGTGATAGATGAGCACGCGCTTGCCCGCCCAGGGCTGAGGCGGCGCCGTTTCCCGGACGACCTCCACGCGGAAGGCCGTATCCGCCGTGGGCTCCGGGGAGGACGTCGCCTCCGGCAGAGCCGTTATCTCCGGCGTGACCGTGGGCGCAGGCGTTTCCCGGACGACCTCCGCCGTGAAGGCCGCCTCCGCCCGCGCGGTCTCCCGCGTCCAGCGGATCCCCTGCACACATGCACCCACCCACGTCGCCATCAGCTGAAGCACCACGCAGAGCATCGCCCGCTGCCGCCTGTCCACCGCATCACCGCCTTTGCTGACATCCTATGCGGCGCGCGCAGCGGTTATGCCTCAGTGCAGGTAACCGCTCAGCTCCTCCAGGGTGCAGCCCGGCTGCAGGGCGGCGTTGATGGCCAGGGCCAGCATGTCCGCCAGCCCGGCCACCAGCTCATCAATGTTGCGCGGGGTGACCACCAGATCCGTGTGAGCCTGCCTTGTCAGCTGCCCGGCCAGGCGGTGGGCCTCCTCCGGATCGGCGTCCGCGGCGAGGATGCCCGCCAGCGCGTCCCGCACGATGGTCGAGGCATACACCACCATCGGCACCCCCACGGCGATGACCGGCACGCCCATGGTGTCCCGGGTGATGGCCGTGCGGTGGTTGCCCACGCCGCTGCCGGGGTAGATGCCCGCGTCGGTCAGCTGCACGGTGGTGCCGATGTGGCTGGTCTCCATGGCCGCCAGCGCATCCACCACGATCAGCGCCGCCGGGTGCAGCCGCTCCACCAGCCCTGCGGCCATCTCCGCCGACTCCATGCCCGTCACCCCCAGCACCCCCGGGGACAGCGCACACACGCTCCGCAGCCGCCCGCCGTCCACATAGTCCTGCATGTGGCGCGTCACCAGCACGCCGCTGACCACCCGGTCGCCCAGGGCGTCGGCGGTCATGCGGCGGTTGCCCAGCCCCAGCACCAGCACGGGGCCCTCCGGCGGCAGCATCAGCCGCAGCATCTGCGCGATGCGCCGCGCCACCTGCATCCGCTCCGGCGGCGCAAAGCCCGGCAGCTCCGGGTGCGTCAGCGTCCAGTAGGTGCCCACGGGCTTGCCCAGCCGCTGCGCCGCCGCCTCCGTCTGCACCCGCACCCAGGTGATCTCCGCGCCCGCCTCCTGTTGGCGCTGCACGGTCACGCCGTCCCCCAGGCCGCCGGGGCAGACCGTGCGCTCCACGGCCAGGTCGGTTCTGTAGTTCATGGGATCGCCTCCTTTTGGGAGGAGTATGGCCGGGATGGGGGCTGGGTATGCGGGGGATGGCGGGATGGGCGCAAAAAGGCCGCCCCGACGGCGGGTGAGGCCGGGGGCGGCGGGGGTCAGTCGGTGTAGGTGTAGCGGATGTCGTTTTCCTGCGCGTAGGTTTCGGCGTAGGAGTTGCGGGGGACGCGGAGGGTGAGGTTGGGGCAGTCATCGAACGCGGAATCCCCGATACTCGTCACTCCCCCCGGCAGCGTGACACTCGTCAGGGAAGAGCAGTTCCGGAACGCGGAATCCCCGATGCTCGTCACTCCATCCGGCAGCATGATGTTCGTCAGGGAGGAGCATTTATAGAACGCGGAATCCCCGATGCTCGTCACGCTGGCTGGCAGGTCGATGCTCGTCAGGGAGGTGCACTTATAGAACACGTACGGCCCGATGCTCGTCACTCCATCCGGCAGCATGATGTTCGTCAGGGAGGAGCATTTATAGAACACGGAATTCCCGATGCTCGTCACGCTGGCTGGCAGGTCGATGCTCGTCAGGGAGGTGCAACCCTTGAACGCGGATTTCCCGATGCTCGTCAATCCCTCCGGCAGGTCGATGCTCGTCAGAGAGGAGCAGTCACTAAACGCGTAAACCCCGATGCTCGTCAATCCCTCCGGCAGGTCGATGCTCGTCAGGGAGGAGCAACTACCGAACGCGAAATCCCCGATGCTCGTCACGCTCTCCGGCAGGTCGATGCTCGTCAGGGAGAAGCAATGATAGAACGCGAAAACCCCGATGCTCGTCACACCGTCCGGAACAACATAGTTCTTAGCCTGAGATGCATACGGGTAGCAGATCAGCCTGCGTTCGTTCTTGTCAAACAGAACGCCATCCACAACCTCAAAGACCGGATGATTGCTGGACACTCTGATCTTTGTCAGCTTATCACAACACAAGAACGGATTTGCCCCGATGCTCGTCACGCTCTCCGGCAGGGCGATGCTCGTCAGGGAGTCGCAATCATCGAACGCCCAATCCCCGATGCTCGTCACGACGCAACCGTCAATCGTGCCAGGAACATTCAGCGTTGTTGCCATTCCGGAATAGTCAACAATCTCGCAAGTAGCGTTGCTGTACACGTTGATCTTGTAATCACCAACCTGCTTGCCCGACTTAACTAAAGTAGGTGTGGGCGTGGCCGTGGTCGGCGCTGCCGTCGGCGTAGCTGTTGGTGTCGGGGTTGGTGTCGGCGTGGCCGTGGGCGTGGGCGCAACCGTGGGTGTAGGTGTCGCCGTGGGCGTGGCCGTAGCCGTGGGCGTGGGCGTGGGGGGCGCCGTGGGCGTAACCGTTGGTGTCGGCGTGGCCGTGAGTGTCGGGGTTGGTGTCGGCGTAGCCGTGGGCGTGGCCGTGGGGGTCGCCGTGGGCGTTTCCGTGGCCGGTGCCGCCGTCGTCCTCTCCTCCATCCCCGGTTCTTCCCCACCGCGCTGCGCGATGAACCATCCGCCCACCGCCAGCGCCATCAGCAGCACGATGAGCAGCGGCCATAGGGGCAGCTTCTTTCTGGGCTTCTCCTTGGGCAGGATGGTTTGCATGCGCTCCAGCAGCACATCCTTGCCACTCAGCTTTATCTCGATCGCCTGGAGGTTGCCGAAGGCGCGGGGCAGGTCCGTCCCCTTCATGCCGCCGAAGAGCAGCGGGATCAGCGTCACCTGTTCCCCTTCGTCCCGGCGGGCCAGGAAGCGCTCCCATTCGCTGCGCACCCAGGTGGAATACAGGTTCCGCTTGTCCCTGCAGACCACCAGCATCACCTTCGCGGTGTACAGGGCGTGGTAGATGGCGGCCTCGTAGTCCTCGCCGGCCGCCACGCCGGAAAGCATCTCGGGCGCAAAAAAGACCCTGTAGCCCTTAGCGGTAAGGAGGTCGTACAGGTCGCGGCCATCGCTGTAGTCGAGCGTCAGGCCCTCGCCCTCCAGCATGGTGGTCTTGTGGCAGATGAACACGTCGTAGGGCGTCTGGTCGGATGCGCCGCTCTGGATGCGGGCCAGCACACCATCGATATAAGCGGCGTCCTGCTCGTACTGCTCGCGCATTTCGGGCAGGGCGTTCTCCAGCACGCGCTCGTAATCACCCTGGGCGCGGAAGGCCCTGGGCCGGGAACGGCTGACCGTGTAGCGCCGCTCGCCACCCCGGTCGATCTCCAGCTTCGCGCCGTAATGGCACAGCAAGCGGCCCCACAGCGCGTCCGCGTCGTCGGGCACAGCGTCCAGCACGCGCAGGTAACTGGATTCAGCGTTGATGAAGTCGCCGTTCTTCTGCATTTCCCGGGCGTTGCGGAAGTCCGCGCGGTCGCGCACCCGCTCGTCAGGCAGCTTGCTGCGCGTGCTGCAGGCGGGGCAGGTCACCACCGTCTGCGCGTCGGCATATTCCAGCAGGTACCCGCAGATGGGGCAGTTGTCGGAATACATCGCCACCGTGCGTCACCCTCCTTTCTTCTGAATTGCGGAACCGGGAGAGCCATTCCGCCCTCCCGATTGCATGGTTTACCCGATGATCTCGCCCTTTGCGTTGAAGAGCGGGAGCTTCTCCAGATACACGATGTCCTCGCGCTCCTGGGCGTCGCCCTCGGCGAGGATGGTCATGCGGCCCGCGATGACGCCGCCGGCGGCCTCCACCAGCTGCTCCAGCGCGCGCAGGCTCTCGCCGGTTGAGATCACATCGTCCACCACGAGAATGCGCTTGCCGCGCATGAGGGCCGCGTCGTTGCCGTCCAGGTAGAGCTTCTGCACCTTCTCGGTGGTGATGGACTTGACCTCCACGCACAGGATGTCCTGCATGTAGAGCTTGGGCCCCTTGCGGGCCAGCAGCCACTTCGCGTCGCCGTTCAGGCGGGCCATCTCCTGCGCCAGCGGGATGCCCTTCGATTCGGCGGTGATGATGTAGTCGTACTCCGGCGCGCGCTTGAGGAGCTCGGCGGCGCAGGCGGTGGTCAGTTCGCAGTCGCCGAAGATGACGAATGCGCCGATGTAGAGGTCGTCCGTCACGCGGCAGATGGGCAGGCCACGCTCGAGGCCCGCGATGGTCATGGTATGCTTCAGCATGTGATCGCCTTCTTTTTCGTATGATGTTGCAAGGGTGTCATTTCCCTTATTCTACCGTAGAATCCGCCGCCTGTCAACGCTCACTTGTGGTAGAGCCGGCGCGTCTGATACTGGGGGTCGCAGGTCAGGTTCACGCCCAGGCGCTTGAAGATGTTCACATCCACCGCGGAGAGGATGACCGACGTATGCACCTCGCAGCCCTTGAGCTGGGGCAGCTGCGCCATGGCCAGGGCGGCGCGCTCATCCGTGGCGGCGGAGATGGACAGGGCCAGCAGCACCTCATCCGTGTGCAGGCGGGGGTTGTGGTTGCCCAGATAATCGCACTTGAGGGACTGAATGGGCCCGATGACGCTGGGGGCAATCAGGTGCGCGCTCTTCTCGATGCCGCCCAGGGCCTTGAGCGCGTTGAGCAGCAGCGCCGCAGAGGCGCCCAGGAGCTTTGTCGTCTTGCCGGTCACGATGCGGCCGTCGGGCAGCTGAAGGGCTGCAGCGGGCTCGCCGGTCTCCGTCGCACGGGTGCGGGCGGCGGCGATCACCGGGCGGTTGTCGTCCGACAGGCCGGACTTCTGCAGCAGCATCTCCAGCTTCTCCACCTCGGCAGAGTCGCCATGACCCTGACGCAGGGCGCAGCGGGCGGAGTAATAGCGGCGGATGATCTCCTGATGGGCGGCCTCGCGGCAGACTTCGTCGTCCACAATGCAGTTGCCCACCATGTTCACGCCCATGTCCGTGGGGGACGCATAGGGCGATTCGCCGTAGATCTGCTGGAACACCGCGCTGAGCACGGGGAAGATCTCGATGTCGCGGTTGTAGTTGACGGTGGTTTCGCCATAGGCCTCCAGGTGATAGGGGTCGATCATGTTGTGGTCGTCCAGATCGACGGTGGCGGCCTCATAGGCCACATTGACCGGGTGCTTGAGGGAGAGGTTCCAGATGGGGAACGTCTCGAACTTGGCATACCCCGCCTGCACGCCGCGCTGGTGCTCCTGATACAGCTGGCTCAGGCACACGGCCATCTTGCCGCTGCCGGGGCCGGGCGCCGTCACCAGCACCAGGGGGCGGGTCGTTTCCACATACTCGTTGCGGCCAAAGCCCGCGTCGGACACGATGTGCTTCACATTGTAGGGGTAGCCCTCGATGGTGTAGTGCCGGAAGACGCGGATCCCCAGGGACTCCAGCCGCTCCTTGAACTGCACCGCCGCCCGCTGCTCGTTCCAGCGGGTCAGCACCACGCTGCCCACGTACATCCCGATGCCCCGGAATGCGTCGATCAGGCGCAGCACGTCCGCATCGTAGGTGATGCCCAGATCACCGCGGGTCTTGTTCTTCTCGATATCCTCGGCGTTGATGACGATGACCAGCTCCGCCTGATCGCGGATGTTCAGCAGCATCGAGATCTTGCTGTCCGGCCGGAAACCGGGCAGCACGCGGGATGCGTGGGTGTCGTCAAAGAGCTTGCCGCCCAGCTCGAGGTACAGCTTGCCGCCGAATTTGGCAATCCGCTTGAGGATGTGCTCGGACTGCATCGCCGTGTACTTGTCGTGATCAAAACCAATCCGCATGGAAATCCCCTCCATCCTGAAATCAGCCCATACCTATTCATTATAGCACGGCACCGGGGCTGACACAAGAGCGGCGAATGTTTTTTTCGCGGCGCAGTTCTCCTGCATACGCATGTTTCGCTTGCCAGAAGCGCGTTTATGATATACAATAAGGACGGGGCACAACCGGTTTGTGGCCCTCTGTTTCCTAATGATGTAAAGGAGTGTATGTACATGGCTCTGAAGAATTACGAATTCTGGTTCGTCGTCGGCTCCCAGTTCCTCTATGGCCCTGAGGTGCTGGAGACCGTCGCCGCCCGTGCCCAGGAAATGGTGGACAAGATGAACGCCTCCGGCAATCTCCCCTGCCGGCTGGTTTACAAGGTGACCGCCAAGACCAGCAGGGAGATCACCGACGTGGTGCGCGAGGCGAACCACGACGAGAAGTGCGCCGGCGTCATCACCTGGTGCCACACCTTCTCCCCCAGCAAAATGTGGATCAACGGCTTCGCCAACCTGCAGAAGCCCTACTGCCACTTCGCCACCCAGTACAACCGCGCCATCCCCAATGACGAGATCGACATGGACTTCATGAACCTGAACCAGGCCGCCCACGGCGACCGCGAGCATGGCTTCATCGCGGCCCGCCTGCGCATGCCCCGCAAGGTCATCGCCGGTTACTGGCAGGACGCCGACGTGCAGGCCCGCATCGGATCCTGGATGCGCGCGGCGGTGGGCGTTGCCGTCAGCAAGAGCCTGAAGGTCATGCGCTTTGGCGACAACATGCGCGAAGTGGCCGTCACCGAAGGCGATAAGGTGGAAGTGCAGGCGAAGCTCGGCTGGGAGGTCAACACCTGGCCCGTGGGGACGCTCGTGGAGTACATGAACGCCGTCACCGAGGAAGAGATCGATGCAAAGATGGCCGAGTATGAGAGTCTCTACACCATCGCCACCGACGATATCGAGACCGTCCGCTATCAGGCCCGCGAGGAGATCGCCATGAAGAAGATGCTGGACGCAGAAGGCTGTATGGCCTTCACCAACACCTTCCAGGATCTCTACGGCATGAAGCAGCTGCCCGGCCTGGCCTCCCAGCACCTGATGGCGCAGGGCTACGGCTACGGCGGCGAGGGCGACTGGAAGGTCTCCGCCATGACGGCCATCATGAAGGCCATGTCCGAAGGCATGACCGGCGGCACCGCCTTCATGGAGGACTACACCTATCACCTCGTCAAGGGCGAGGAGTACAGCCTCGGCGCGCACATGCTGGAGGTCTGCCCGTCTCTGGCGGCTGACAAGCCCCGCATCGAGGTACACCCCCTGGGCATCGGCGACCGCGAGCCCCCGGCCCGTCTGGTCTTTGAGGGCAAGGCCGGCAAGGCCATCGTCGTGTCCCTGGTGGACATGGGCGGCCGTCTGCGCCTGATCTGTCAGGACATCGAATGCGTCAAGCCCATCATGGACATGCCCAACCTGCCCGTGGCCCGCGTGATGTGGCGCGCCATGCCCGACCTGCTGACGGGCGTGGAATGCTGGATCACCGCCGGCGGCGCGCATCACACCGTCCTCTCCTACGACGTGACCGCCGAGCAGATGAAGGACTGGGCAACGATGATGGGCGTCGAATTCGTGCACATCACGAAGGACACCACCGTCGAGGGTCTGGAACAGCAGCTGTTCCTCAATGACCTGGCCTGGAAGCTGAAGTAATCTCGCACATCGCAGGGCTGGCTGGCGAACCCGGTCAGCCCTGTTTTCGCATGAAGGAGGCCGCCCCATGGACATGCTTGATACCATCCTCGCCCGCCGGAGCGTCCGGCAGTACACCGCCGACCCCATTCCGGAGGAGAAGCTGAACGCGATCCTGTACGCGGGACTGGCGGCGGCTTCCTCCAAGAACCGCAGACCGTGGGAGTTCGTCGTCGTGCGTGACCGCGCCATGCTGAACAAGCTGGGCGCATGCCGCCCCGGCGCGTCGAACCTGCTGGGCAAGTGCAGCGCGGCCATCGTCGTCTGCGCAGACGCGGAGCTGGTGGACGTGTGGGTCGAGGACTGCGCCAGCGCCATCACCCAGATGCACCTGATGGCCGACGCCACCGGCGTGGGCAGCTGCTGGCTGCAGGTGCGCCTGCGCAAGGCGGAGGATGGCCGCGACACGGCAGATGTGGTCCGGGAACTGCTGGGCATCCCCGCCAAGTACGGCGTGATGGCCATCCTGACCCTCGGCATGCCTGCCAGCCATCCCTCGCCACACACGGTGGAGGAGCTGCCGCTGGAGAAGATCCACCACGAGCATTTCTGATAAGGAGCAACCGCCATGAAGCTGATGTTTGTCCGCCACGCTGAGCCGTGGTACGCCATCGACAACCTGACGGAGAAGGGTCACCGGGAGGCAGCGCTCCTGGCCGAGCGCCTGTCGAAGCTGGACGTGAAGGCCTTCTACACCTCCCCCCTGGGCCGCGCCCGGGAGACCGCCCGCTACACCCTCGAAAAGATGGGCCGCGAGGCGGAGGTGCTGCCCTGGCTGGCGGAGTTCCGCGGGCGCTCCATCGACCCGGAAGACGGCCGCCACCGCATCCCGTGGGACTACAAGCCCGCCATCTGGATGCCCCGGGAGGGCCTGCGCGACGCGCAGCAGTGGCTGGACGATCCCCTCTTTGCCGAAGGCGACGTGGCCGCCATCTGGGAGGAAACCAAGGCCGGCCTTGATGAGCTGCTGGGCCGTTATGGCTTCGTGCGCGACGGGCACATCTGGCGCAATCCCGAAAACCACCCTGATACACTGGTGCTGTTCTGCCATTTCGGCATCACGGCCGCCTGTTTGGGGTATCTTCTGGGAATCTCGCCCATGGTGCTGTGGCATTGCTTCTGCGCCCAGCCCTCCAGCGTGACGACCCTCATCACCGAGGAACGCGTGAAGGGCGAGTGCGTCTGGCGCTGCATGCAGCTGGGCGACATCGGCCACCTGTACGCCGGCGATGAGCCCTACTCCACCGCCGCGCTCTATCCCGAATGCTACACAGGCGTGGACAGCACCGACCCGCCCAGCTGGAAGGAACAGGGGTACCGCTGATGAAGATCATTTCATGGAATATCAACGGCTTCCGCGCGCTCATGAGCCGGAACCTGCTGGAGACCTTCGCCGCGCTGGACGCGGACGTATACTGCCTGCAGGAAACGAAGCTCCAGTCCGGTCAGGGTGGGCTGGACCTCCCCGGCTACCACCAGTACTGGAGCTACGCCGACCGCCCGGGCTATTCCGGCACGGCTGTGCTGACGCTGAAGGAGCCCATCGGGGCTTACACCGGCCTGGGGCATGAGGTCTTTGACGCCGAGGGCCGCGTGATCACGGTAGATTTCGGGAGTTTCTACCTCGTCAACTGCTACGCGCCCAACGCCGCCCCCGACCTTTCCCGGCTGGAGGAGCGCACCCAGTGGGACGCGGCGCTGCTGTCCTTCCTCACCGCGCTGGACGCGGAGAAGCCCGTCGTCCTCTGCGGCGACCTGAACGCCGCCTACAACGCCGCCGACCTGAGCGGCAAGGCACAGGGCATGCACATCCCCGGCTACACGCAGGAGGAGCGCAGCGGCCTGACCGCCATCCTGAACGCCGGATTCATCGATGCGTACCGCCACTTCCACCCCGATGGCAAGGCGGGTGATTTCGCTTATCGCAAGGGCATCCGCGCCATGGGGATGGACTACGTCCTCGTTTCTGCGCGGTTCGCGGGGCAGCTGGCGGACTGCCACGTCCACAACCGCGTGAAAGGTTCGGATCACTGGCCGATGGAGCTTGTCATCCGCGAGTAAAGGAGGGCAGGCATGCGCATCGAAAGAATCCGCATCAGCGGCATCCCCGCCCTCGTCTGGGGCGATGCGTCCGACCATGTCTGGCTGTGCGTGCACGGCAAGATGGGTTCGAAGGAGGCCGCCGAGGGCGTCGCCCGCATCGCTGCGGAATGCGGCTGCCAGACCCTCAGCTTCGACCTGGCGGAACACGGCGACCGTAAGGGGGAACCCACCCGCTGCGACGTCTTCAGCGGTGTGCGCGACTTGACCGCCGTGGCCGACTATGCCTTCGGTCGCTGGCGTGAAGTCAGCCTCTTCGCCTGCAGCCTGGGCGCATATTTCAGCCTGCAGGCCCTTTCCGACCGTCCCTTCCGCAAATGCCTCTTTCAGTCGCCGATCCTGGATATGGAGCACCTGATCCGCAGGATGTTCCTGTGGTTCAACGTCACGCCAGAGCGCCTCATGCAGGAAAGGGAGATCGCCACACCCGTCGACCCGCTGCGCTGGGACTACTATCAATATGTCATCACACATCCTGTCCTGCATTGGCCGATGCCCACAGGCATTCTCTATGGTGGCCGGGATGACCTGCAGTCGCCGGAAGTTGTCGAGGGCTTCGCAAGCCGTTTCGGCTGCCACCTGACCGTGGCGGAGAGCAGCGCGCACCCCTTCATGGATGAGGGCGACGCGGCCATTGTCGAACGCTGGCTGCGCTCGCAGATCTGAATGCACAACGTGAAAACCCGGGATACACGCAGTACCCCGGGTTATTTTCGTTATGTTGTCAGCACAGCGCATCCAGCAATCCGTAGTAGCGCAGCTTCTCCTCGTCGGGCTGCATCCCCAGCGCATCAAAGAGCAGCTGCCGGTCAAAAGGCCGCACCCGTCCGCCGAAGAAGCCCGTGGTGTTTGCCCACATGCTCCACAGGCACTTCTCAATATCCACCCAGCGGTCCGCCACACCGGCCAGCCCCACATCGATGAAGCCCGTCAGGCCATGCTCATCCGCGAAGATGTTGGGCAGGCAGAGATCGCCGTGGGTCAGGACGAGATCCTCCTCCGGGCGGTGCCTGGCAAGCCAGTCAAACAGCGCCGCCGGGGACGCAAAGCCGCCCTTGCTCACGTCATAGATGGTCGGGTCGCCCGCCTGTTCAGCGGTGATCCAGCCGCCACGAAGGCCCTCCTCGATCTCGCGGAACTTCTCATCCAGCGTGCGCCGCGTCGGGCAGGTCGCAATATCCACCGCCCAGAGCGTCCGCAGAGCACCGGCGCACAGTTCGGCCAGGCGCACCTGATCATCCAGCAGCGCATCGGTGCACAGGTACGCGCCCGGCATCCGCCGCGTCAGCAGATAGCGCCTGCCGTCCTCATGTGCCGCCGCAATGATCTGCGGCACGGGCAAACGCCCCTGCATCCACAGCAGCATGTTGTACTCATTGGCTGACACATTGCAGTCTTCCTGTACCTTCAGGAAGCAGCCGGGGTACTCGAGCACCGTCGCGCCGGACTTGCCGATATCCTCCGCGCGCCCGGCAGCCTCGGGCAGATAGGCCGCAATCTGTGCGGGCAGATGCATCATGCGCATCACCTCCGCAGGTATTGTAGCACATTCGTCCCGCCTGCGTCAATTCCGCCCTTGCTTTGCGGCGCGGGTTGTGTTACAATAGGGGTGGCAATCGCCAACAACATCTGCCTTAAGGAGGAATTTCCCATGACTGATAAGAACATGATCCCCGAGAGCGGCGACGAGCTGATCGACGACGTCGTTGTCATGACCGACGACGAGGGTAATGAGTACCTCTACGACATCGCCTGCCGCATCACCCGCGGTGAGGATGAGTACGTCGTGCTGGTTCCCCAGGACGAGGAGGACGACGAGGTTGTGATCCTCAAGTCCGTGCTGGTGGATGAGGAGACCGAGGAGCTGGTCGACGTGGAGGACGAAGCGCTGCTCGTTTCCATCTTCGAGGAAGCCAAGGCCCTCTTCGCCGATGACGAGGACGACGACGCGGAGTTCACCGACGCTGAGTAACGCCTGCGATAACCAGGGTGCATTCCGGGATTCCCGTATTGTACCCCATTTCAGGAGGAACAGACCATGATTCAACTGGATGACGACAGCATCATCACCCTCACAGACGACGAAGGCACCGAGGTTGACTTCCTCCTGCTGGACGTGGTTGAGTATGACGAGAAGGACTACCTCGTGCTCCTGCCCCTGGAGGACGAAGAGGACGAGGAGGACAACGTGCTGATCCTGCAGGCCGTGCGCAACGGCGAGGAGGAAAGCTTCGTGAGCGTTGACAACGACGACGTGCTCAACGCCGTGTTCAGCCGCTTCACCGCGCAGCTGGAAGCCGACGCTGAAGCCGCCGGTCTCTCCGACGACGAGGAAGCCCCCGAAGCTGAATAATCCTGCAACAATGGCGTCCCGGTCTTCCGGGGCGCTTTTCTCATGCAATCAGCGCAGTTCCCTGTGGTATATTTTGGGAACCCCTCCCTGTCCGTGGTACTTTTCGGGATATGCAAAAGCGGGCGCCCTTCCGGAACGCCCGCCCTGTGCGGTTTACTTCGCCAGCTTCTCCATCATGACCTCCAGTGCCTTGGCCAGCTGGGGATCATTCAGGTCGCCGAACTCATACATGCCATTGTCGCCCTGCTCCAGCTGAATCTCCACATCGGGGGTGATGCCCAGCTTGTGCACTGCGTTGCCGTTGGGGGTGTAGTACTGCGCGATGGTCATCTGCATGCCAGCGCCGTCATCAAGGGGCACCACGCTCTGCACGATGCCCTTGCCGTAGCTCTGCACGCCCACAACGGTGGCGCCCGCGCGATCCTTCAGCGCACCGGTGAGGATCTCGGAGGAGGACGCGCTGTTCTCGTTCACCATGACGACCAGCGGGAAGCCCACGCGGTCATCCCCGTCGGTGCGGGTGCGGTAGTACTCGCGGCTGCCGTCCTTGTACTCCAGGTAGCACACGACGCCCTTCTCCAGGAAGAGGTCGGCAATCTCCTCCGCATCATCCACCCAGCCGCCGGGGTTGTCGCGCAGGTCGATGATCAGGCCCTTCATGCCTTGGGCTTCCAGCGCCTTGAGGTGCTTCTCGAACTCCGCGGAGCAGTCGCCCGCAAACTCGTAAAGGACGATGTAACCCACCTGATCATTGAGCATGCCGGATTCAATGCGGTTCACGGTGATGGTGGCGCGGGTCAGCACGAAGGTCAGCTCCTCCGTGCCGCGCAGCATCACGATGGTCACGTCCGTGCCGGGGGTGCCGCGCATGATATCCACCGCATCATTGATGGTGGAAGAATTGACGTACAGATCCTCCACCATGTAGAGGATGTCGCCCTTGTGGATGCCCGCCTCACGGGCCGGGCCGTTGTCAAACACGCGGCTGACGGTGCACAGACCCGTCAGGTAGGACGTGCTGATCTGGATGCCCACGCCGGCATACTCGCCCTCGTCTTCCTCCCAGAGTTCCGCGTACTCCTCGGGTGTGTAGTAGAACGTGTAGGGATCGCCCAGGCCCTGCAGCAGGCCATTGGCTGCGCCCTCCAGCATCGCCTGGGTGTCCACGTCCTCATAGTAATAGGCGTCTGCCATGTCCATCAGCTCCAGCAGCACGTCGAACTGCTGGTAGCGCTCGTACTCCTCGCGGGAGATCGTCACCGTGTCGCCCGAGGCGGCCACAGGTGTGGTGGAGCCGGTGCCCGTGAGCATATCGCCGGACATCAGGCTGGGCAGATACGCGCAGCCCGTGACCATGCACACCGCCAGCAGCAGGCTGACAGCAATAAGCAGCTTCTTCATCACAATTCCTCCATTTCAGATAGCGTCAGGGATTGCATCTTCGTTCAGAACATGTCAGCTCTTGCGGTGTGATCCCCGCTCGCCGCTCACGCGCTTGAGCTCCATGAGGATCTTGAAGGTCACCGCGTCTTCGAAGGAGCGCAGGTCCAGCCCGGTCTGCTTCTGCACCTTGTCCAGCCGGTACACCAGGGTGTTGCGGTGGATGTAGAGCTGGCGCGCGGTGTCGGACAGGTTCAGATCCTTTCGGAAGAACATGTCGATGGTGTAGAGCATTTCATCGTTGAACAGGCGCTGATTGCGGCGGTTGAAGAGCAGCGCGTGGTAGTAGGCGCTGATGTCCGGCGGCAGCTCGGTCAGGAATCGCTCCAGAATCAGCCGGCTGTAGACGTAGATGCTCTCCTCCGGCTTGAAGATGCGGCCCACCTCGATGGCCTTGCGTGCTTCAGCATAGCTTTCCCGCAGCTCCTCCAGCGTATGCCGGGTGCCGCCCACGCCAATGGTCATCTGGTGCGCGGTTTCCTCCATGAGCGTCTCCTGCAGCGCCTGGGCATACTGCACCAGTTCATCAATGGAGTCATCCTCGCTCATGTCCTTGAGCAGCACCACCGAGTGCCGGTCCATGTCGATGAGCACATCCCGATCCTGCATGGGCGTGATGTCCCGCAGCAGGTCATAGGCGCTCTCGCCATCCGTCTGCACGATGTGGAAGATCAGCACGCACCGGCGCAGATCCTCCGGCAGCTGATACTCGTGGCTGAGCGCTTCCAGCTCGCTGCCCGTCAGCTCGCCCCGCAGTGCGCGGCGGTAGACGGCGAAGCTGTCATCGGCGTGGCTGCTCCTTTCGGCAATGGTCGCCACCAGCATGACCGCCAGCTGCAGCACATCGCTGGCGCCGGCCGCGTCTTCGCTGCAGCGCACCACATAGCGGCTGCCCCGGACGGGCATATACAGCCATCCGTCGGCCGCCACAGGCTGATGACCGTCAAAGGCCACGTTACAGTTGGCCGCTTCCATCAATTCCAGCGGCGCAGACAGCTCAGAAAGCATCCTCTCGATCAGCGCTGCCTGATGCTTATCGTTCATGGTTCCAACGCCCCTTTCATCTGCCTCGCTCCTGCTTGGCAGGGAACCCAATCATATCAATGATTATATCACACTTCTTTGCCAAAGAAAAGCGTGTTTTGATGAATTTGCCGCAAATTTTGTTCAAATGTTACAAAACCGAACCTCCTTGCCACCTGCGAAGGCTCTCTTGACGTGCCAGTTTTCCATCGCAACCGACATTCCCTGTAAACGCCGCCGCCACACAAAAAAGCGGCCCCCGCAATCGGGAGCCGCCAAGTGGATCAAAGATTAAGCCTGAACGGAAGCAGCAGGCTGCTGACGGGGAGCGGGCACCGCATCAGACTCGAGGATGGTGCGGCTGGTCTCCTTGTCGAAGAAGTGCAGGTGGTTCACGTCGAAGGCCACGCGGATGGTCTCGCCGGCATTGGTCTTGGTGCGGGCGTTCACGCGGGCGATGATGTTGCCTTCCTTGCCAGTGGTGGTCAGGTACAGGTAGGTCTCGGAACCCATCTTCTCAGTCACCTCAACGCCCACGGTGATGGTGGCGTCGGGGTTGGCAGCCAGGAACATCTCGTCGTCGTGGATGTTCTCGGGACGGATGCCCATGACGACCTCGCGGCCGACGTAGGACTCGTCGTAGAAGCACTCGACCTTGCCGCGCGGCACGACGATGCGATTCTCGCCGAAGGTGGCCACGACGTCGTTGCCCTCGCGACGGAGGCGGACGTCAAAGAAGTTCATCTGGGGAGAGCCGATGAAGCCGGCGACGAACTCGTTGGCGGGGTAGTCGTACAGGTTCTGGGGGGTATCCACCTGCTGCACAACGCCGTCCTTCATAACCACGATGCGGGAAGCCATGGTCATGGCCTCGGTCTGGTCATGGGTAACGTAGATGAAGGTGGTCTGCAGGCGCTGATGGAGCTTGGTGATCTCGGTACGCATCTGCACGCGCAGCTTGGCGTCCAGGTTGGACAGAGGCTCGTCGAACAGGAAGACCTTGGGCTCACGGACGATGGCACGGCCCAGGGCGACGCGCTGACGCTGGCCGCCGGACAGAGCCTTGGGCTTACGGTTCAGCAGGTGGTCGATGCCCAGGATCTTCGCAGCCTCTTCCACGCGGCGGCGGATCTCATCCTTGGGGGTCTTGCGCAGCTTCAGACCGAAGGCCATGTTGTCAAACACGGTCATGTGGGGGTACAGCGCGTAGTTCTGGAACACCATGGCGATGTCGCGATCCTTGGGAGCGACGTCGTTGACCAGCTTGTCGCCGATGTACAGTTCGCCGTCGGAGATCTCTTCCAGACCGGCCACCATACGCAGGGTGGTGGACTTACCACAGCCGGAAGGACCAACCAGAACGATGAATTCCTTGTCCTTGATATCCAGGTTGAAGTCGCTGACAGCGGTGACGCCGCCGGCGTACACCTTGTAGATGTGCTGCAGGGATACGCTTGCCATAATCGTTTCCTCCTCTGATGTTGCAACCCGGCCGTCCTCTTACTTCGTCCGGATCAGCTACACATATTATAGCGTATTCCGTCCCAAAAGGGAATTGGCAGGATTGATAATTCTTTTCATCATTCCTTGTGCAGAATGTAATGTCCGGTCAACCTTGCCCCAGAATTTCTATCCATCCTGCACAAAGCGGATGCATCCGTCAGTGCTGGCGCAGCGCGTCCACCACCTGCAGCCGGGCGGCCCGCAGCGCGGGGATCACCCCGAAGAGCAGCCCCAGTGCCGCTGCCAGCAGCATCACCGGCGCCGCCTGACGCCAGGTGAGCGCCGCCGGAACGCCCGTCCAGGCCCCGCACAGGGCGATGAGCCCCGCCCCCAGGGCCAGGCCGGACACGCCGCCCAGCGCCGCATACCCCACCGCCTCCAGCAGAAAGAGCAGGCAGACCTGCCCCGCCGTCGCCCCCAGGGCCTTGAGCAGGCCAATTTCCCGCTGCCGCTCCCGCACGGAGAGGAGCAGCACGTTCATCACCCCGACGCCGCCCGTTGCCATGCAGACCCCCGCCACGCACATAAGCACCGTCACGAAGATGCGCACGATGCTCCGCGCCGCAGAGATCTCCTGCTGCAGCGTGCGGGTGCGGAAATCCCCGCCGAGGGCGGCGCGCACAGCCTCGGCAAGCAGGGCTGCGTCCCCGTCTGCCGGAACCTTCAGCGTCAGCTCCCTGGCAGTCTCGCCGAAGGTGTCCTCATAGGTACCCAGGGGCATGGCGACCACGCCGCCGGTGGAGATCGCCGACGCCGGCAGCGTCTGCGCCACGCCGACGATTGTCATCAGCCGTCCGCCCAGCAGGAGCCGCCGCCCCAGCACATCCCCGCCCAGTTCTGCAGCCAGCGCCGCATCCAGAAGGCACACGGGATTGCGCCCATCGTGATCCGCCGCAGACAGCCCGCGCCCCCGGATCAGCTGCACATCGTGAACCGCCTGCATCGATGCATCGTAGGCCGTCAGCTGCGCTGCAGCGGCCTCGCCATCCAGCACGACAACGCCCGCCCGGGCAGCGCCCGCACAGGCAGATGTGCCTGCAGCCCCGGCGGCGTTTTCCACGTCTGCCTCCGTCAGACAGCCGCCATCCGCCCGGCTCACCCACACGCAGTTGACCCCCATGCGGCCGATTTCCACCTCGACCTGCGCCTCCCCTGCCGCACCCAGGGCCAGCACCGTCAGCACCGCTGCCACCCCCACGCCCAGGCCCAGGATGGTCAGCAGCGTCCGCCCGGCATGGCTGCGCAGGGTTCCCAGCGCCATCTGAACAGCGTCTGTCAGCCTCATGGCGACGCCTCCTGCACGCGCTGTCCCTCCCGGAATTCGCCCACGGCCACGGCGATTCCTTCCGGCAGGTCCACCCAGGCGCGCATTTCGTCACTCAGCACGATTCCCGCCGGGATTTCTGTGCAGATTCCATCATGCACCCACCAGAGCGTCCCCCGCTCCGTCACGGCCTGAAGGGGCAGCACCGGCACGCCACCGCGCCGCAGGAGCGTTACCTCCGCCTCCACCGCTGCGCCCTCGGGCAGAGCCAGGCGCTGCCGGGGCGTCAGCTCGATGGGGCACACCATGCGCCCCGTTTCTGCCTCGGCCTCCACCGCACCGACGCGCGTGACCTCCGCCTCCCCCACGACCTCGCCGTCCACCCGCAGCACCGCGTCCATGCCAACGCGCAGGTCGCGGGCGTCCCGCTCCACGGCCATGCAGAGGATGACCTGCTGCGCGTCCGAGAGCGTCACCAGCGCATCGCCGGCCTGCACGGGAGCATGCGCCTGCGTCAGCACCTGGCGCACGGTGGCGTTTTCCGGCGCGCGGATGATGGTGCTCTCCAGCATCTGCTGCAGGGCCTGCCCGCCCTCGTCGCTTTCCGTGGCTGCCCAGGCGGCGACGGCCTGCTCCACCGCTGCTGCTTCCAGCCGCACCAGCGCCTGCCCCGCCGCCACCCGCTGCCCGGGCTGCACATAGACCTCCGCCACCTGCCCGGGCCAGGGCGCAAAGGCTCCGTGTCCCCCGGTGTACCCCACACGCCCCGCCAGCGCGGCCACGCAGTGCACCTCTCCCGCGCTCACCCGCACGATCTGCGCCGCCCGCGGCCGCTCCTGCCGCAGCCAGGCCATCCCCGCCACCGCCAGCACCGTCAACGCCACAACAACCGCCGCCCTGCACCGCCTCCGCATCCTTCCGCCTCCCCTGCGCTTTCCTCCCCTCAGCATGCCCTGCCGGGGCTGGGCTTATGTGAATCACAAAGGCCGCCTGCGCTTTGACACGCCTGCGGCCTTTGCTTGTATGGAGGATAGGGAGGTCTCCGGCCGGTGCGGATGGTGGCGGTTCCGTCCCGACCTGTCCTGAGCATACGCCCCCAATATGAATTTCACATGAATCCCCCATGAACTTCCGTTCATAGTGCGCTTTTTTACTGCATGCCGTCCAGCGCATGGCACTGCTGGCGGATGTCGTCCTGCATCTTGCGCAGGGTCTCGACAACTTTGCCCAGGTAGTCGTCCGTATCCATGAGGATGCCGCTGGCGTAGTCATAGCCGCGCTGGCGCATGCGGACATACTCCTGCGTCGCCTGATCCTGGATCTCCTGGGCCTTCACCAGGGCCATGTTGTACACGGTCTCCTGGGTCATGGCGCGCTGAGCCTGCATTTCGGCCCGCTGGATGATGGCGCCCGCGTCGGCGTTGGCGCGGCTGATGCAGTCCTGATAGATCGCGTCGCCCTGCTGCTGCGCAGAAGCCATGATGTTCTGGGCCTGCGTGCGGGCCGACTCCAGCTCGCGCTGCGCCTGGTTGCGGATGCCCTCGGCCTCCCGCTGTGCACGGGCCTTCTCGCCCTCGGCGGCGTTGTGGACCTCCTGTTTGGTGCGGGCAGCCTCCTCGCTGTCGCGCTTGGCAGCGGCCTGCAGGTCCGCCACCTGACGCTTGGCGTCGTCCACCAGGGTCTGCGCCTCCTCGCGGGCCTTGCGGACCAGCTCCGCCGCCTCGCGCCGCGCCTTCTCGATAATCTCCTTCTCCTGGGCAACCACCGCCGCGCCCTGCGTCACCGCAGAGGGCAGTGCGCTCTCGATGTCCGAGAGCACGTCCAGCAGGTTCGGCCTGTTCAGCACGCACTGGTTGCCCAGGCGCAGCTGCGCATGCTCCACCATCTGGCGTAGTTCCTGCACGGACCGCACCGTCTGTTCAACGCTTCCACCTTCATGCCTGATCATTCTCCACACCTCCGCCTGATATCGTTTGGGCAGCTTCATTCAATCCGAAATGCGCCCTGACGTCCTCAGCGATGGCCGCCGGGACAAAGGCGCTGATATCCGCGCCGAAGCTGGCTGCCTCCCGCACCACGGAGGAGGACACGCACCCGTGCTCCGGCCTTGCCGTCAGGAACACCGTTTCCAGCCCCGGCAGCAGCAGCGCATTGACCTGCGCCATGTTCTGTTCGCTCTCGTAGTCCGCAACGCCGCGCAGGCCGCGCACCACGCAGGCCGCGCCCGTGCGCTGTACATACTCGGCCAGCAGGCCGTCCCAGGCGTCCACGGTCACGCCCGGCAGATGGGCCGTGGCGGCCTCAATCAGCCGCAGCCGCTCCGCCACGGGGAAGCAGCCCTTCTTGGCCGGGTTGTGCATCACCGCGACGATCACGCGGTCAAACAGCCGCGCCGCCCGCTCGATCACGTCCAGATGCCCCACCGTGATGGGGTCAAAGCTCCCGGGGTACACCGCCGTGCGTTCCATCCGCGCCTCCTGTCACATCTGCACCGGGCGGAAGAAGCTCACGCCCGCCACGCCGTATTTCCGGCTGTCGTACAGCTCATACCCGTCCGAAATGGCCGGGAAAGCCTTCGCCTCGTGCTCCAGCAGGATCACAGCATCGGGCGCCAGCAGGGGCTTCAGAGCCTGGAACACGGGCGTCATGTCATGCATGCTGTAGGGGGGATCCAGCAGCACCACGTCGAAGCGCGCGCCCTCCTGCTGCAGGCGGCGCAGCGCGTCCTGCCAGTCGCTCATGAGGATGCGGCACTGCCCCTCCATGCGCAGCCGGGTGGCGTTGCGCTGCTGCACCTGATGGGCGCTGCGGTCGCAGTCCACCATGACGGCGCTTTCCGCACCCCGGCTCAGGGCCTCGAAGGCCATCGCGCCGCTGCCGGAAAAAAGATCCAGCACCGCCGCGCCCCGCACCTTCATCTGCAGGATGTTGAATACATTCTCCCGCACCCTGTCCAGCGTGGGACGGGTGCCCATGCCCTGGGGCGCGTCAAAGGTGCGCCCCCGGGCCTGACCGGCGATGATCCGCATGTAGGCCTCCTGTCAGTTCAGCTGCTCCGGGCCATTGTGGGCCGCCTGCCGGCGGGCACGGCGCTCCCTGGCCTGCTTCTTCGCCATGCGCTTCTTGCCCAGGGCGATGTTGCTGTGCACCGCGATGCGCTCCTGCGTGCCCAGCATATAGCCCGTGCCGTACACCACAACGGGGATCAGCATCATCAGCGGGCTCAGGCGCTCCAGCAGCAGGACAGTGTCCTTGTTCTCCGCACCGGCGATGGAAATCCAGGGCATGATGGCCACGCGAACGCCGATGCGCAGGATCGACTCCACCGTCATCTTCGCCTCCTGGTGGTAGTAGGACAGGGCGCCCCCGATCTCCGGGCGGCTCTCGAAGGAGCCAACCCAGTTGGGCAGCACGCCCATGGAGGTCATCTCGCGCTTTGCAATGCAGGCGAACACCACGCAGCAGATGATCAGCGGCAGCGCGCCCAGCAGCGCAGCGATGTAGCCCTTCAGGGGGTGATAGCACTGCTGCTGCTCCCAGTCGGCCACCGGGCGGCCCTTCTCGCGCCGCTGGTACATGATCTCGCCCTGGGACACCGCGTCCGCGCCGCTGGCCAGGCCCGACTGCCAGAAGATCAGCCAGGTCGTCAGCAGGATCGCCACGTTGATCACGATGACCAGGAAGGGCGATTCCACCGAGGACACGATCATGCTCATGAAGTACACGAAGATCATCAGCGCCATGCTGCCGAAGAACTTCAGCGCCGCAAGGGGCAGCGTGCGGTCCACCATGCGCCCCTGCAGATAAGGTTTGGATACCTTTTCGATCTTTTCGTGCTTAGCCATTGTGCTCTTCCTCTCATTCCTGATTTGCCTGATAAACGAATTCACGTATGCCGTCCCGGTCCGCGCAGGCGCAAAGGGGCCTGTCCCACTCCTCGCGGGGGATGCGCTCCACCCGCTGCCAGCTCAGCGCACAGCCCATCGCGTACGCATCGCACCCGGCCAGCAGGCGGTCATAATACCCGCCGCCCTTGCCCAGGCGCGTGCCATCTTCGGCGATGCCCTCCAGGGGGATCAGCAGCAGCTGCACCTCTTCCGGGGGGATGATCTCCGCCTCCGCTGAAGGTTCCGGGATGCCGTAGGCGCCGGGATGCAGCTCCTCAAGGGCCGTCACCCGGCGGAGCGTCATATGCGGCGCCGTGCCGCACAGGGGCAGCGCGAGGGTCTTCCCCGACGCCAGCGCGTGCTGCAGCACGGGGGTGATATCCGCCTCCCACTTCAGCGGCACATATCCGGCAATCACCTGCGCCTTGCGGTACCAGCGGCTGGCGATGATGTGCCGGCAGATGCGTTCACTCTCATCGGCGCGCATTTCCATGCCGCCATGGGCCAGGCGGATCTGCCGCCGCAGGGCAGCCTTCTCATTCACAGCCGTTCACCCAGCAGCGGTGCACGCGGCCCGTTGCGCCCAGGAGCACCTCATAGCCGATGGTGCCCGACCAGGCGGCCAGCTCGTCCGCCGTGATGACCTCATCACCCTGCCGGCCCAGCAGCACCACCTCGTCCCCGGGGGTCACGCCGGGGATGGCGGTCACGTCCACCATCATCTGATCCATGCAGATGCGCCCCACCACCGGCGCGCGCATCCCCCGGATGATGACCTCCGCCCGGCCCGAAGCCGCGCGGTGATAGCCATCGCCGTAGCCGCAGGCCACGGTGGCCAGGGTGAGGGGCCTGTCCGCGGTGAAGGTGCAGCCGTAGCTGACCTTGTCCCCGGGCTGGACGTGCTTTACGAAGGTGACCGCCGTGCGCCAGTCCATCACAGGGGTGAGGGGCATGTCCGTCTCAACCGGCGGGCAGCCGTACATGGAGATGCCCGCGCGCACCATGTCCATGGCCGCCTCGGGGTAGCGGTGGATAGCAGCGGAGTTGGCGCAGTGGCGGATCAGCCCTTCGGGCATCAGGGCCAGCTGCTCCCGGAAGCGCTCCAGCTGCATGCGGGTGTAGGCGTCATCCGCGCCATCCGCATCGGCAAAGTGGGTGAACACGCCCGTCATGCTGACGTCCGGGCACTGCGAAAGCGCCTCCAGCACGTTCGTCACGTCCTCCTGCCCCCGCGCGCCGATGCGCCCCATGCCCGTATCGATCTTCAGGTGCATCAGCGCCTGACGGCCGCAGGCCTGCGCGGCATGCTGCAGGGCATGCACCCTTGCGGCAGTGCAGACCGTGAGCGTCAGGCCGTGGCGCACGCCATCGGCAATCTCCGCATCCGAGGATGCGCCCAGCACCAGAATGGGTGCCTCAACGCCCTCGCGGCGCAGCACAACGCCCTCATCCGTGCGGGCCACACCCAGCCAGTCAGCACCCGCAGCCAGCGCGTTCTTCGTCACCTGGACGATCCCGTGGCCGTAGCCATCAGCCTTCACAACGGCCATGAGCATCGTTCCGGCCGGAAGCCTTTCCCGGATCAGCCGGACATTGCGCCTAAGCGCCGCCATATCGATCGTCTGGAGCGGATACTGCATCAACACGCCCACACGCCTCCTGTTTCCATACAAACCGCAGCTGAATAAATCAGCCGTATCTTGCATTATAGCACACCCCGGCGCGAATGAAAAGTGTTTCGGCATGAATTCAGCAAATTTGCTGCCCGCATGGCTGCCAGCATCGCCGCGCATACGCCGCCCAGCAGCGGGTATGCTGCATCCACCACCCCGGCGAACCCCAACAATGCCACTGCGGCGATCCCCGCGACCCACCAGCCCCGCAAAACCCGCAGGCAGGCCGCCATGGTCGAGAGCACCGCCAGGTACAGGCACGCGCCCGACAATACCGCGCCAGGCCCGCCCAGCCGCCCCGCCACCTCCAGCAGGGGCATCGCCGCACCTGTGGCTTCCGAATGCCGACGCAGCACCGCCAGCCCTGCTGCCAGCAGGCATGCCAGCAGCGCACACATCCAGCGCAGGCTGCGCTTCCTCTGCCCATCCGGCAACCCGCACGCCGCCAGCAGCGGCTGCATCAGGGCTGCGTTGAAGCCCCCGTAGGCCACGCCCCGCATGAGCCCCTCCGGGATGTCCGGCTGAAACCCGGCAGATCCCTGCCCCGGCAGCACCGCACCGGCGATGAGCAGCGCCGCCAGCCCCGCCAGCAGCACCCGGCTGACCCACGCCAGCCCCGCCTGCGTCCGCCTCGCGATGAGCCAGGCCAGCAGCAGGGTCGCCGCCATGCCCGCGTACCGCGCGCCAGGCAGCGCCATCGCGGTGATCTCCCCCGCCCCGGCCAGCATCGCCCCGGCGGTGACCGCCAGCAGCAGCGCATTCAGCAGACACCAGAGCCCCTCCGGCCAGCGTCCGCGCCACGACGGCGGCATGCGGGCGTCCGCCAGCAGAGCGATCGTCCCCGCCGCCAGCGCGATCCCAGCAAAGCCCCACGCTTCGTACTGCCCGAAGAACGCCGTGATCTCCCGCCCGGAAGCCAGCCCCGCGCCCACCGCCGCACCCAGCAGTTCCCATGTCAGCATGCGCATCACCCCCGCAGGAAGCTACGCCGCCCGCCCCCCTCATTATTCATTATTCATTCCCCCCGTCGCCACCCCGCAACGATGGAGAAGCAGCGACCGCGGGGATGAGTGCATCCCTCCCCCGGGCGGAACTCTCCTCCACGGGTATCTGCGGATCGACCAGGAATGAATAATGAATAGTGAATAATGAAGTATATCAGTTTGAGCGCACCGGAAAGGCCGATGCGCTCTTAGGGTATGCGGTTTTCTGGTGTGGTGGGGGGCGCCGTTTGGCCTGTCAGGCGCGGCTGGATGCCTTCTCGTGCTGCGCGATCTGCTCGTTGAGCATGTTCACGTCGCCGCAGCCCATGGTGATGGCCAGGTCGCCGGGGCGCATATGGGCGCGCAGATAGGCCTCCGTGTCGTCGAAGGAGGGCGTCCAGACCGCGTTCAGGCCGTGGGCACGCATGCCCTCCACCAGCATGCCGCTGTTCAGGTCGCCGGGATCCTTCTCACGGGCGGCGCAGATGTCCGTCACGACGGTCACGTCCGCCAGCTCGGTGCAGGTAAGATAATCATTGAAGAGCGTGCGCACGCGGCTGAAGGTATGGGGCTGCATCACCGCGTAGAGCGTGCCCTTGCAGCGCTTGCGGGCGATGGAGACAGCGTTGCGCATCTCGGCGGGGTTGTGGCTGTAGTCATGGAAGAGCTCCGCGCCGCCGTTGATTTCGCCGGTCTTCTCGAACCGGCGGTGCGCGCCAGTGAAGCGCCCCAGGGACGCGATGGCCTGCGCCATATCCGCGCCCAGCACATACGCCGTGCACAGGGCGGCCAGGCCGTTCTCCACGTTGAAGTCGCCGGGGACGGCCATGGTCACCCGGCCCAGACTCATCCCCATGCCGATCAGGTCGAAGGAGGCATAGCCCCGGTCGTCCTCGGTCAGATTCGCGGGGTGGAAGTCGCACGCATCCGTCATGCCGAAGGTCAGCGTGCGGCAGGTAAGCATCTGCATCTGGCGCAGGACGCGCTCATCCGTACCCTTGCCGATCACCACGCCGCTTTCCGGCACCAGGCGCATGAACTGGCCGAAGGTGGCCTCGATCTCGTCGATGTCCCTGTAGCAATCGAGGTGATCCGCGTCGATGTTGAGCACCACGGCGACGGTGGGCTTCATCTCCAGGAAGGAGCGGCGGAACTCGCAGGCCTCGGCCAGGAACGCATCCCCCGTGCCGATGCGAGTGGAGCCGCCGATGGCGTCCAGCTTGCCGCCGATATGTACCGAGGGATCCAGCCCGCACTCCACCAGCATCTGCGAGAGCATGGAGGTGGTGGAGGTCTTGCCGTGCGCGCCGCACACGCCCACGGCCTGCCGGTAGCCTTCCATCAGCTGGCCCAGCAGCACGCTGCGCTCAATGGAGGGGATGCCCAGGCGGTCGGCCTCCACGCGCTCCGGGTTGTCGCTGGCCGCCGCGCCGGTGTAGACCACCAGGTCCGCGCCGTGCACCTGCTCCGCGGCGTGGCCGATGAACACCTTCGCGCCCGCCGCGCGGACGTCGCCGATGAGATAGCCCTCGGTGCGGTCGGAGCCGGACACCTCATAGCCCTTCGAGATGAGCATCTGCGAAAGGCCCGACATGCTGGAGCCGCCGATGCCGATCATGTGGATGCGCTTGCCCTGATAATCGCGGATGTGAGGCTGATTCATGCTATCGTCTCCTGATTCACTGTGGTTTTCGTTTTCATGGGTATTATACTCCACCTGCCGGGGAATAATCAAGCCTTTGTTGCAGCCGTGTTCGCGTTGCATTTGGCGAACAGATGTGCTATACTGCCAGCAGGAGGCGACAGCATGGAAACCATTCAGGCAAAGCACCTGCTCACCCCCGTCCGCGTCGCGATGGACAATTTCTTCTACGCCGACTGGAACATGAACATCTACCGTGGCTGCTCCCACGGGTGCATCTACTGCGATTCGCGCTCAGCATGCTACGGCATCGACCGCTTCGATACCGTGCGCCCCAAGGCTGACGCGCTGTCCCTGCTGGATGCGGAGCTGCGCGGGAAGCGCTCCACGGGCGTTGTCACCATGGGCGCGATGAGCGACCCCTACAACCCGCTGGAGGAACGCCTCCATCTCACCCGCGGCGCATTGCAGCTGATGCTGCGTCACAGCTTCGGCGCGGCCTTCACCACCAAATCCGCCCTGTGCGCCCGGGACGCGGACCTGCTGGCCGCCATCACCCGGCGGGCACCAGTCTGTGCACGGCTGACCATCACCTGCGCGGAGGACGACCTCTGCCGGGTGATCGAGCCGAACGTGTCCGTCACCTCGGAGCGGTTCGCGGCTTTGAAGGCGCTCAGCGATGCAGGCGTGTACGCCGGCGTGTGGCTGAACCCGGTGCTGCCCTGCCTGACGGACACGGAGGAGAACATCCGCCACATCGTCCGCAGGACGGCGGAAAACGGCGGGCGCTTCGTGGTCTGCTTCTTCGGGATGACCCTGCGCACGGGCAACCGGGAGTACTACTTCTCCGCCCTGCAGCGGGACTTCCCCGGCGTGCGCGAGCATTACCTGCGCGAATACGGCAACGCCTACGAGATCCCCGCCCGGAACGCCGACGCCCTGTACGCCGCCTTCACCGACGAGTGCCGCAGGCACGGCCTGCACTGGCGCTTCGGCGATATCAACCGGGAGATGCTGCGCCGCCGGCCGGATCAGCTCAGCTTCCTGTGACCGTGAACCGCCGCTGTCCGTAACGGATTCAGCGGCGGTTTTGTCACCGGCAGCATGAACTTCTTAATGATTCATCGCCTTTCGCCGTCCCTGATTCCATTTGTGCGATGCCGCCTCGCCCTTGACAAACCCCGCCTTCTCACGGTACAATGGTTGCATATGCAACAGCCCCATGCAACCCCCGAGAAAGGCGTGACGATATGCATCCCTTCATGCAGCAGATCTCCATCACCTACCGGTGCGCGATGCGCTTCCGCGAGAAGGAACTGGCGGACACCGGCCTTGCCGGCTGCCAGACGCCCTACCTGACCGCGCTGTGCCGCCGTCCGGGCATGACGCAGGAGGAGCTGGCCCGCGAGCTGAACGTGAACAAGTCCTCCGTAACCCGCCAGCTGGCCGCGCTGGAAGAGAAGGGCTGGGTGCGCCGCGAGGGCGACCCCCACGACAAGCGGAGCCTGCGGGTCTACCCCACGCAGCAGACGCAGGAGATGATGAGCCGCATCTTCGCCTGCTACGGGGCGTGGAACGCCTACCTCACGAAGGACTTCACCGAGGAGGAGAAGGCGACGCTGTCCCGGCTGATGCTGCGCATCGCCCAGCGCGCCGACGCCTATGTGAAGGGGGGCGATGGCGCTTGCGCACCGTCGGACGATACCTGAAGCCCTACCTCGGCCGCATCAGCCTGCAGATGTTCATCAAGATTGCCGGCACGGTGACGGAGCTGTTCCTGACCTCGCTCCTGGCGGTGATCATCGATGAATACGCCGCGAAGGGGAACCTCCGGGGCGTGTGGCTGACGGGCGCGGTGATGCTGGCCTGCGCCCTGCTGGCGTGGCTGGGCAACTGCGTGGCGAACCGCATGTCCACCAACATCTCCCGCGAGGTGACGCGCACGCTCCGGCGCGACCTGTTCCGGCGCATCACGGCGCTCTCCGCCGCCCAGCAGGACCGCCTCACCGACGCTTCCCTCGTTTCCCGCCTGACCACGGACACCTACAACGTCCACAACATGATCGACCGCATGCAGCGCCTGGGCGTCCGCGCACCGATGCTGCTCATCGGCGGCATCATCGTCGCGGCAGTGATGGAGCCGGTGCTGACCCTGGTGCTGGTGGCCACACTGCCGCTGCTGGCCGTGGTGGTGGTCTGGTCCTCCCGCAGGGGCGTGCCGCTGTTCACCGCCGTTCAGGAGGGTCAGGACCTGATGGTCCGCAAGGTGCAGGAGAACATGTCCGGCGCGCGGGTCATCCGCGCCCTGTCCCGCACGCAGTGGGAGCAGGACGTCTTCGGCGGGGTCAACAGCGACCTGGCCGCCCGCCAGCGCAAGGCCGATCTGACCATGGCCGTGGTCAGCCCCATCACCTCCTTCATCCTCAACGCCGCCCTGGGGCTGGTGGTGCTGGTGGGCGCGTGGCGCGTTTCCACAGGCGCGGCTGGCCCGGGCACGATCATCTCCTTCCTTTCCTATGTGAACATCATCCTCAACGCCCTGCTGATGGTGACGCGCATCTTCGTGATGTACTCCAAGGGCTCCGCCAGCGCAAAGCGCCTGGAGGAGGTGCTGCTCACGCCCCCGGACCTCGTGCAGGCGGAGGAGGATGCCGTGCAGGAGGCAGACCACATCGTCTTTGACCATGTGAGCTTTTCCTACAACAAGAATTTCGACAACGTGACCGACCTGAGCTTCCGCGTGGGACGCGGGCAGACGCTGGGCGTCATCGGCCCCACGGGCAGCGGCAAATCGACGCTCCTGGCCCTGCTGATGCGCCAGTACGACGCGGACGCGGGCGAGATCCGCATCGGTGGGCGCCCCATTGCCACCCTCACCCCGGATGAGCTGCACGGCCGCCTGGGCGTTGTGTTCCAGTACGATTTCCTCATGGCGGACACCATCCGCCAGAACATCCGCTTCGGCCGCGAAGTGACCGACGAAGCCATCCACGCAGCCATCGACACCGCCCAGGCCGCCTTCATCCATGGCAAGGACGGCGGGCTCGATCACGAGCTGAGCGTCAGGGGCCGCAACCTATCCGGCGGGCAGCAGCAGCGGGTGCTGATATCCCGCGCCCTGGCGGATGACCCGCGCATCCTGCTGCTGGACGACTGCTCCTCGGCCCTGGACTTCCGCACGGACCGGGAGCTGCGCCACGCCCTGCGGGAGCGTCATGGCCTGGCCACCACGGTGATCGTCGCCCAGCGCGTGTCCGCCGTGATGGCGGCTGACCTGATCCTCGTGATGGACGGCGGGCGCATCATCGGCAATGGCACCCACGACGAGCTCCTCGCCTGCTGCCCGATGTACCGCGAGCTCTGCACGCTCCAGCTGGGAGGTGACGCAGCATGAACCGTGGACGCGGCGGGCGTGGCCCCGCCTTTGCAAAGCCGAAGGAAAAGACCAGCGTCGTGCTGCTCAGGCTCTGGCGGTATCTGGCGAAGTACCGCCTCATCATCGTCCTGGCGGCGGCGCTGTCCATCCTGGGCAACGCCCTGGGGCTGATGTCGCCCAAGCTGTCGGGCGAAGCCATCAAGGCCATCGAGCTGGAAACGGGCGTTGATTTCCCGGTGGTCATCCGCTATGTGCTGCTGATGATCGCCTGCGCGGCAGCCTCATCGCTCATCTCCTGGGGGCTGTCGGCCATCATGATCCGCCTTTCCCGCAACGTGGTCAGCAAGATGCGCAAGGACCTCTTCGACCACCTGACCTCCCTGCCCATTTCCTTCTTCGACACCCACCAAACGGGCGATGTGCTCTCCATCCTCTCCTACGACGTGGACACCGTGGGCGCGACGCTCTCCACCGACCTCACGCAGATCATCTCCAGCCTTGTGACCGTGGTGGGCTCCTTCCTGATGATGGTGACCCTGGCTCCGGAGCTGATCCTGGTCTTCATCGTGACCATACCGCTGTCCATCGCCATCACCCAGTGGCGCGCCCGGATCGTCCGGCCGCTGTTCTCAAAGCGCAGCCGCATGCTGGGCGCGATGAACGGCTACTGCGAGGAGGCCGTCAGCGGCCTGAAGACCATCCGCGCCTATCACCAGGAGGAGGAGTTCAACACCCGTTTTGCCACCCACAACGACAACGCCGTCCATGCCAGCTGGCACGCGGATCACACCGCCGCCATCACCGGCCCCACGGTCAACCTGATCAACAACCTGTCCCTGGCTGCGGTGAGCGTCTTCGGCGCGCTGATGTACATGGGCGGCAAGATCCTGCTGGGCGACGTGAGCGCCTTCGTGCTCTACTCACGCAAGTTCTCCGGGCCCATCAACGAGTTCGCCAACATCCTGGCGGAGATCCAGTCCTCCCTGGCGGCGGCAGAGCGCGTGCTGGGCCTGCTGGCCCTCTCCCCCGAACCCGCCGACGACCCCGACGCGCTGCCCATTGCGAACTGCCGCGGGCACATCGAATTCCGCGACGTGTCCTTCGGCTATGACGCGGAGACCACCGTCCTTCACAACATCACCTACACCGCCCATCCCGGCCGGGTGATGGCCATCGTGGGCGAGACCGGCTGCGGCAAGACCACCATGATCAACCTGCTCATGCGCTTCTACGACGTGACGGAGGGCACGATCCTCCTGGACGGCGTCGATATCCGCCGCCTGCGCCGCGATGAGCTCCGCCGCCAGTTCACCATGGTCCTGCAGGACACCTGGCTCTTTGACGGCACGGTGGCCGAAAACATCGCCTACGGCCGCGACGGCGTGACCCGCCAGGACGTGATCCGCGCCGCGAAGGCCGCCCACATCCACGACATGATCCAGTCCCTGCCCCAGGGCTACGACACCATCATCACCGGCAGCGGCAACAGCATCTCGAAGGGCCAGAAGCAGCTGCTGACCATCGCCCGCGCGATGCTGATCGACTCCCCCATGCTGATCCTGGACGAGGCCACCTCCAACGTGGACACCCAGACCGAGCGGCGCATTCAGGACGCGATGCTCCGGCTGATGCACGGCCGCACCTGCTTCGTCATCGCCCACCGCCTCTCCACCATCACCGGGGCGGACTGCATCCTCGTGATGGACAAGGGGCGCATCGTGGAATCCGGCACCCATCAGGAGCTGCTGGAGAAGAAGGGCATGTATCACGAGCTGTATCATGCACAGTTCGACAGGGTGGAGTGATCCGCCTCTGTGCCGCATCCCCTTCATCCACAGCTTGTCCACCCCGCGCGTATAACAGGTGAAACCTGCCCGAAAGGAGCCTGACCCCATGAAACGCATCCTCGCTGCGCTGCTCATCCTCTGCCTTGCCCTGCCCCTGTGCGCCGGGGCGACCCGCACCCGCATCACCTCCTACACTGAGGTGGAATGGGACGCCGTCAACGCCGTTCTCCTGTCGCTGGATGACCGTGTCCAGGCAGAGGGCATCGGCAGCCTCACCGCCGATGAGCGCCTGCTGTACATCGCCATAAGCTACAACGGCCTGATGCTCTCCGGCGGGCTGGTCAGCGTGATGCTGTACATGGAGCCGGAGGAGGTCGCTGACATTCCCGCAGCGCTGCGCTTCGTGGGTGCAGAGGAACATGCCGCACGGTTTGAGGCCTTCATGGCGGAAACCGGCTGCAGTCCTGCGGCACTGAATATGCTGGAGTTCCTCGGCCCGTCGCTCATCCGCGCCCTTTACCCCATCGATCCATTCGATGACGCCTTCATCGCCCTTGATGAAGAGCATGCGCTGACGACGCTCATTTTCCACAACCTCCCGACCATCGCGTAAAGCTCCCCCCGCAGGTACAGCGAAAATGTTTGTATCTGCGGGTTTTCTCTTGACAAACGCCCGCTTTTCCACTATATTATGAAGCTGGTATGGCATGTCCATGCCCTGTTTTCGTGTTTGCATCCGGGCGGCCATCCGCCTGCACTTCATAGGAGGTATGCACCATGACCAAGGCGCTCATTTCCGTTACCGGCCAGGACACCACCGGCATCATCGCCGCGGTGGCCACCAAGCTGTCCGACCTGAACATCAACATCCTCGAGATCTCCCAGACCATCCTCTCCGGCTGCTTCACGATGATGATGGTGGTCGACCTGGACGGCGCGGCGATGGAGTTCTCCGCCGTTGACGAGGCCCTGCAGCCCATCCGCGAGGGCAAGAACCTGCACATCCACATGCAGCGCATGGATATCTTTGACGCGATGCATCGCATCTGATGTAAAGGAGGATAATGACCATGATCGAAACCGGCGAGATCCTCCAGACAATGCAGATGATCCAGGAGCAGAACTTCGATATCCGCACCATCACCCTGGGCATCAACCTCCTGGACTGCTCCCACCCCGTGGCCGAGGCCTGTGCGCAGCGCGTGTACGACAAGATCTGTACGACCGCCAGGGATCTGGTCAGGACCGGCGAGGCCATCGAACGCGAGCTGGGCATCCCGATTGTCAACAAGCGCATCTCCGTCACCCCCATCAGCCTGATCTGCCAGGGCGACCCCCGCCCCATCGCCCGCGCCCTGGACAGGGCGGCCAGGGAGATGGGCGTCAACTTCCTGGGCGGCTATACCGCGCTGATGCAGAAGGGCGCGACGAAGGCCGACGAACGCCTGGTGGAATCCATCCCGGAAGTCCTGGCCACCACCGAGCGCCTCTGCTCCTCCGTGAACGTGGGCAGCACCCGCGCCGGCATCAACATGAACGCCGTGCGCCAGATGGGTCAAATTATCCGCAAGACCGCCGAGCTCACCGCCGACAACGACAGCCTGGGCTGCGCGAAGCTGGTGGTGTTCTGCAACGCGGTGGAGGACAACCCCTTCATGGCCGGCGCCTTCTGCGGCGTGGGCGAGCCTGAGTGCGCCATCAACGTGGGCGTTTCCGGCCCCGGCGTAGTGAAAACTGCGCTGGAGAAGGTCAAGGGTCAGCCCTTTGACGTGGTGGCCGAGACCATCAAGCGTACCGCCTTCAAGATCACCCGCGTGGGTCAGCTGGTGGCCCGCGAGGCCAGCCAGCGCCTGAACATCCCCTTCGGCATCGTTGACCTGAGCCTGGCCCCCACCCCTGCCCGGGGCGACTCCGTGGCCCATGTGCTGACCGAGATGGGCCTTGAAATGGCCGGCGCGCCCGGTACCACCGCCGCCCTGGCCCTGCTCAACGACGCGGTGAAGAAGGGCGGCGTGATGGCCTCCAACCACGTCGGCGGCCTGTCCGGCGCCTTCATCCCCGTGTCCGAGGACATCGGCATGATCGAGGCCGCTGCTGCCGGTCAGCTGACGCTGGAAAAGCTGGAGGCCATGACCTGCGTCTGCTCCGTGGGCCTGGACATGATCGCCATCCCCGGCGACACCAGCGCCGAGACCATTTCCGGCATCATTGCCGACGAGGCCGCCATCGGCATGGTCAACAGCAAGACCACCGCCGTGCGCGTCATCCCCGCCATCGGCAAGAAGGCCGGTGACACCGTTGAGTTCGGAGGGCTCCTGGGCTACGCCCCCATCATGCCCGTCAACACCTGCAGCAATGCGGACTTCATCGCCCGCGGCGGCCGCATCCCCGCGCCGCTGCAGAGCCTGAAGAATTGATTCGCTTTGCGAATCAATTCTTAATTATGAATTATGAATTAGGAATTAGGAATTGAGTTTGTGACACCAGCTGTGCCACCCCAGTCCCTCATTCTAAATTCACAATTCCTAGAGCCGAAGAATTGATTCGCGGGGCGAGTCGGTTCTTAATTATGAATTATGAATTGAGTTTGTGACACCAGCTGTGCCACCCCAGTCCCTCATTCTAAATTCACAATTCCTAGAGCCGAAGAATTGATTCGCGGGGCGAGTCGGTTCTTAATTATGAATTATGAATTGAGTTT
>JAFQQT010000005.1 GCA_017410455.1 Clostridia bacterium | reverse complement strand
CTGCTCTTTGTCTACGCCGTAGGCGAGAGCAGCTGCGGTGGGCTCGTTGATGATGCGGCGAACGTTCAGACCCGCAATGGTGCCTGCGTCCTTGGTGGCCTGACGCTGCGCGTCATTGAAGTAAGCGGGCACGGTGATGACGGCCTGGGTGACGGTCTCGCCCAGGTAGGCCTCGGCGGTTTCCTTCATCTTGGCCAGCACCATGGCGGAGATATCCTGGGGGGTATAGGTCTTGCCGTCGATGTCCACCTTGTAGTTGGTGCCCATCTCACGCTTGATGGAGATGACGGTGCGGGCGGGGTTGGTGACCGCCTGACGCTTGGCGATCTGGCCGACCAGACGCTCGCCGTCCTTGGTGAAGCCCACGATGGAGGGGGTGGTGCGGTTGCCTTCCGCGTTGGGGATGACGACGGGCTGGCCGCCTTCCATGACGGCGACGCAGCTGTTGGTAGTACCCAGGTCAATACCGATGATCTTGCTCATTGTTCATTACTCCTTCTATATGTCGATTCGTTGTTATCTTATTCAGCCACGACCTGCACCATCGCGGCGCGGATCAGGTAGCTGCCCATGAGGTAGCCCTTCTGCAGCACCATGGCGACCGTGCCGGGCTCGCCGGCGTCGGCGGGGGCCTGCATGATGGCCTCCTCCACATTGGGGTCGAACACTTCGCCCACGCGGTCCACGGCGGTCACGCCCAGCTTCTCCAGCACCTGGAGCATCTGCTTGTGGGTCATCTCAAGGCCTGTGCGCAGCGCGTCATTCTCGCCCGCCGGGGCGGCCAGAGCGCGCTCCAGATTGTCCAGCACCGGCAGCATCGCCTTCACGACGCTGCGCTGGCCCTCCGCCATCGCATCCGCACGGACGGATTCGTTGCGGCGGCGGAAGTTATCGAAGTCCGCCTGGGTGCGCTGGGCCAGGGCCAGGTACTCATCGGCCTTGGCGGCTGCGGCCTGCAGGGCGGGCACGTCGATGACCTCCGCCTCAACGGCCTCCTCCTGCACAACCTCCTCCGCAGGGATCTCCTGCGGGTTCATTTCCTGTTCGTTCATTCGGCTCTTTCTGCCTTTCCTCATTCTTGTCACCGGTCCTTCCGGTTTCGTCCACGCCTGCATCAACGGTGGGCGTGGCGCGTTTTCTCATTGTGCGGATTCATTCCAGCCGGGGAATGTCCTCGCCCGGGGCATCAGAGAGCAGCTGCGTGAGCTGCCGGCCGATCATGTTGACCGCCGCCAGCACGCGGCTGTACTGCATGCGCGTGGGGCCGATGACGCCGATGGTGCCCTGCTGGCCGTTGCCGGCGGTGTAGGTCATCGTCACGATGGAGCAGTCCTCCATCTCCGGCACGCCCGTTTCCGGGCCGATGCGCACGGTGAAGCTCATCTCCCCGCTCTGGCTGATGATGTCGGCGAGGCGGTCCCGTGTTTCCATCAGGCTCAGGAAGGAGCGGGCCTTCTCCATGTCGGAATACTCGGGGTAGCTGAGCATGTTGGCCGTGCCGCCGATGGCCACGTGAGGGCGAATGTCCTCCCCGTGCTCGTGCATCACGGCGCCCACGCCTTCGATCAGCTGCGCCTGCTCGCTCATGCGCTGCATCATCTGCGGAATGCGTTCCACCGCCTCCGTCAGCGAGCAGCCCGTCAGCTCCGCCGTCAGCGAGCGGCTGATGCTGTAGAGCGCGTCCGAATCCAGCTCCTCCGACACGCGGATCACCGAATCCCGCACCACGCCCGCGTCCGTCACGATCACCACCAGCGCGGCGTTGTCCGCCACGGACACCAGCTGGATGTTGCGGATCTTCGGCTGCGTCCCGGTGGGGGGCAGCACCACGGCGGTGTACTTCGTCAGGCTGGAGAGCACCTGCGCGGCGTGGTCGATCACGTCTTCCATCTGCCGCGTGCGACCCGCAAAATGCGCGCGCACCTGCTGCTCATCATCCTGGGAGATGCGCCCGCCCTGCAGCAGCTGATCCACATACAGCCTGTATGCCTTCGCCGACGGCACGCGTCCGGCCGACACATGGGGCTGATCGAGGTAACCCAGCTCCTCCAGGTCGCTCATCTCGTTGCGGATCGTCGCAGAGGAAAGGCTCATGCCGTACTTTTTGGAGATCGTGCGCGAACCCACCGGCACGGCGGTCAGGATATAGTCATCGATGATGGCCTGCAGGATGCGGAATTTCCGCTCGTCCATCGCCATGCCTGCACCTCCTCTGCTGTTTTGTGGTCGCTGGCAAGATAGCGGCCACATTTCGCATTGTTAGCACTCGCCCGGAGTGAGTGCTAATCACAGTTGATAATATACCCCCGTCGGCCCGCTTTGTCAAGGGGTGACGGGGGATTTTCGCAAGAATATTTTCTGCGGCGCTGTTCATCCTTCCCGGAAGCGCCGCACATCATGCGGTTCAGTACCCGGTGCTGATCTGCTCCAGGGGGTCTGCGCCGTAGGAAATGGAGAGGCAGCCAACGGGCACGAAGCCCCGGGCAGTCTGGCCATCCACGGTCACTTCCACATAGTCCCAGGCGGTGTTGTTGTAGAAGCGGGTCAGCCAGGTCACCTGCGCGCCGGGCCTGAGCTGCACGATGGTGGTGCTGCAGGTGGCCGGATCGTCGGTCAGGCAGCAGGCCGCCAAAACCGTGGCAGCGCAGTGATCAAAGCGGAGGCTGGTGTCCAGCGGGACGCCGCCGCGCACCTTGTTGCCGTTGATATAGCCCACGCGCACAGCGCCGGCGTTGGTCTCGTACATGACCAGCAGCCAGTCGCCCTCCCAGCCTGCGGCGTAGATGGCGCCATTGGTGGAGGCGACGGCCTTGCCCTCCGCGCCGCGCACCGAGTCGTCATCCGGCGCGGTGTAGACGGCCAGCTTCTGCCCGCTGCGCAGGCGGACGTAGCTGAAGCCCTGCAGGGCGTCAAAGCCGGTGGAGAAGCTGTCCCAGATGGACCGGCCGCTGTCATCGTCCTTCTTGGCGGCGCGCACCTGTTTGATCAGCTCCACATTGTACCATTCCACGCTCGTCAGCTTCGGGTAGCAGGCCACCTGGTTGCGGGGATCCGCGTTCGGGGTGTACCAGGGCATGGCGCGGAAATAGTTATCGTAGGCCTTGCCAGCCTCGAAGCAATACCCGTGGCGGGCGAAGATCTCGTTGTACGCATAGCCCAGGGACTCATAGTCCCACTCGGCCACCTCTTCCCATGTCAGCCTGCGCTGATCGCTCTCCGGCAGCACATACATGCGGTCCGCCAGCGCAGGGGTCATCATCAGCAGGGCCAGCAGCGTCAGCGCAACGCTCAGCAACGCTTTTTTCATGCTCCCCCTCCTCATCGTTCTGCTCCTTTTCAGTATATACCAGGCGTTTCGCGCCTGTCAACCATATAACGGATGAAGCGCGCGATTCCATCCCCCATCAGCCCTTGCAAAACGGCGGCTGCGATGGTAAAATATCTGCAGGAGGTGGAGCCCATGGCCATGAACATCGTGCTGGTGAATCCTGAGATCCCGCAGAACACCGGCAACATCGCCCGCACCTGCGCCGCCACGGGCAGCGTGCTGCACCTGATCGAGCCCCTGGGCTTCTCCCTGGCGGACAGGTACCTCAAGCGCGCCGGGCTGGATTACTGGCACCTGATGGAATATCACGTCTGGCCGGACGTGGAGACCTTCCTGCGCGCCCACCCTCACGCCCGCATGCACTTCGCCAGCACCAAGGCCCCCCGGGGGCACCACGAGGCCGCCTATCAGGACGGGGACTTCCTCGTCTTCGGCTGCGAAACCCGGGGCCTGCCCGAGAGCCTGCTGGAGCGCGTCTATGACCGCTGCGTGCGCATCCCCATGCGCCCCGAGGCGCGGAGCCTGAACCTGTCCAACTCCGTGGCCATCGTGCTCTACGAGGCGCTGCGCCAGAGCGGCTTCCCCGGCCTGAGTGCCGAGGGTACCCTCACCGGCCGCGAGGAACCCGACGCGCCCTGGCTGGATTATGTCTGACCTGCACGAATCCGCCGCGCTGATGCGTTCTATATTGGAAAGACCATTTCCGGAGGCGACCCCATGACCTATTTTGACCACCGGCGGCCCCAGCAGCCCTATCAGCCGACCTTCCGGCAGGAGCCCGTCACCGCCTACCCCGTGGACGAGGATGGCGACCGCGTCTACACCGAGGAGGACTACGCCGTCCCCCCCGACGGCGACGCCTTCCTGCCCGACGCAGAGGACGAGGACGCCCTCTACGCCGACCCCGTCATCCCCTATGGCAACTCCGCCCGCTTCGGCTACGACGGCGCATACGGCTCCTTCGACGAATCCGACGAGGACTGGGAGGACAGCGCCGACCTCCCCTACGATGAAGACCTGCTCACCGAGGAGGAGCTGGCGGAGATCCGCCGCAACAACTGGCGGCTGCTGGCCAACCTGGCGGACTTCGGCGCGGTCATCCTGGGCACAGCCTTCATCCTCGTGCTCCTCGCGCTGCTGTTCAGCCTGGTGAACTGGCTGGTCAACGACATCGCCCAGACCTTCACGCTGCTGCAGATGCCCATGTGACACAAAGGAGGCCGCACCATGCCCGAAATCAGCTGGGAGCTGTTCCACCATCAGGTGGCCGCCTGCGCCCTGTGCCCGCTCCATCAGGGCGTCCGCAACAAGGTGCCCGGCCAGGGGGACGTCGGCGCCCCGCTGATGCTCATCGGCGAGGGCCCCGGGCAGGTGGAGGATGAGGAGGGCCTGGCCTTCGTCGGGCCTGCCGGGCAGCTGCTGACCCGGATGCTCGCCGCCATCTCCCTCCCCCGCGACCGGGTCTATATCTGCAACATCGTCAAGTGCCGCCCGCCGAACAACCGCGTCCCCACCGAGGAGGAGGCCGCCGCCTGCCGCATCCACCTGCGTATGCAGACCGCCCTCATCCGCCCGCAGGTGATTGTGCTCCTGGGTTCCACCGCCGCAAAGAACATCCTCGGCCCCGAGATCCGCATCACCCGCGACCGGGGCCGCTGGTTCGAGCGCAAGGGCGTGCTGTTCCTGCCCACCTATCACCCCAGCGCCCTGCTGCGCGACCCCGCCAGGAAGCGCGAGGCCTGGGAGGACATGCAGCGCCTGCGGGACAAGCTGACCGAACTGAACCTGTACCCGGACATTTACGGAGGTACCCCATGAGAGCGATCACGTCCATGAAGCCCGAATTCCTCATTTCCGCGCTGGAGCTGGTGGAGCAGGTCTTCACCCAGCACGAGAACGCGGAGGAGGGCAGGCTCGTCCGCAGCCTTGTGGAGGAGATCCGCAGCAAGCCTTACTACCTGCCCACCCGGATTGCCTGATGGTGAAGGAACTCGTCCCCGACGGGCTGGAGGGCATTCAGGGCATGGTGGAGTACAGCATGTACGAGACCCTCAGCTGACCGGCACGCTCTGCAATCACTGAATGATCTGGCGCTTCCTCTGCGGAGGGAGCGTTTTTGCAATCGGGCAAAATCTGTGTATTTCTGTGCCATTTTTGACATGCACACCCCACGGCGATGTGATATAGTTATGATAACGACCCGTTCCCCATCAACTGCACAACGGAGGTATGCGCATGTATACGAATTGGCCCCTGGACACCGCTGTATCCTTCGACCCCTACTTCGGCGAACCCGGCCGCGATGGCGACCAGGGCTGGGAGATCCTTCCCGACGGCAAGGTGCGCTTCCACATCAAGGCCCCCGACGCCCGCGAGGTGGCCATCGACCAGTTTGGCCACGTCACGCCCCTCACTCGCGTGAGCGACGAGATGTGGGAGGGCGAGGTGGACCTCGGCCGCGGCTTCAAGTACTTCTTCCTCAAGGTGGATGGCTGCGACGTGCTCAACCCCTACCTGCCCATCGGCTACGGCTGCTGCCGCCCGATGAACTTCGTGGACGTGCCCGTGCCCGGCGAGGACTGGAACCAGCTGCGCAACGACGTCCCCCATGGCTCCGTCGCCCGGCACTACTACTTCTCCACCGTCACCGGCAAGACCGAGAGCTGCCTGGTGTACCTCCCGGCCACCTACGACGCGCAGAAGCGCTACCCCGTGCTCTACCTGCAGCACGGCTACGGCGAAAACGAGACCGGCTGGGTCTATCAGGGGCATCTGGCCCGCATCGCCGATAACCTCCTCAGCGAAGGCAGGATGGAAGAGATGATCATCGTCATGGGCTGCGGCATGGCACAGCCCCAGAGCGGCGCATCCCGCGAGATGGGGCGGATGCTCTTCCCCCAGGTGCTGCTGACCGACCTGATCCCCTACATCGAGTCCCGCTTCCCCGTGCTGACGGACAAGTGGCACCGCGCCATGGCCGGCCTGAGCATGGGCAGCTACCAGACCAGCATCGTCACCCTCAGCAACCCCGACCTCTTCGGCTACGCGGGCGTGTTCAGCGGCTTCCTGAGCTTCCGCCACAGGGGCAATGTGGAGGAGAAGCACCTGGCCCTGCTGGAGGACGCGGCGAAGTTCAACGAGAGCTTCCGCGTGTTCTACCGCGCCATGGGCACGGAGGACAACTTCTTCCAGTCCTTCGTGGATGACGACGCCATGCTGCAGGACAAGGGCCTGAACATGGAGCGCCAGCTCTTCCCCGGCGGCCACGACTGGAGCGTGTGGCGCCGCTGCATCTACAACTTCCTGCCCAAGCTGTTCAAGTGAGCCACATAAAAGCGGCCTGTTCCCGATTGAAGGGAGCAGGCCGTCTTTCATTGGGTGTTGATGAGGATGCGCAGCGCCGCGATGTCCTCCCACGAAGGCTCCTCCGAAGGCGAGATATGCTCATGCACCCGGAGCAGCCGATCACCCTCCCATAGGAAGGTCTGCACCTCCGCCGTGGGACGCATGCCCTCATGGAAAGCCCCCTGCAGACGGCATTCCAGCCGCCCCTGCGCGTCGAAGCGATACACGAGGAAATAGTCCGACCACGGGGCCAACCCTTCCCGCAGGCTGTAGTTGAGGTATGTCAGCTCATTCCCCGCCACCGACGGGACAAGGAGGTTATCCTCATAGCCCCATCGGGGCAGCCACTCGCTGCAATGCAGCCGCGCCCAGAGCACGGTTCCGTCTTCGTTCAGATCGTACTCCCACTTATCGCGCATATCCTGTGGCTGCCTGCGGAGGATGCGGCCCCGGCGGAAGTTGCCGTTCATCAGCTCCTGCGGTACGGGATCGTAGACGTTCAGCCCCAGCGTACTCCAGGCCTTCCCCGGTGTGCTCCAGCGTTTCGTCGCGCTCTGCGCAAGCGCTGCAGCCGTCACACAGGAATGATCCCGCTCGAGGGTCAGCACATGGTCGATCCGCGACTGGATCCACTGCGTCATTTCAGCCTTCATGCTGCTCCTTCCAGACCCGCTGCAGCGCCCTTTGCAGCTGTTCGAAGATCCGCGCATTGGCCGCCAGATGGGGCATCGCCCGGTCATAGACGACCTCGCCGCCCAGGATGTTTCCACATTTGCCGCCGGCCTCCTCGACGATGAGCGTCGCCGCGCAGTAGTCCCAGGGCTGCAGCCGCCATTCGAAGTGGCCGTCGCTGCGGCCGGCTGCCACGTCGCACAGGTCGATGCAGGCGCTGCCCGTGCGACGGAAGTCCGCAATCTGCGGCAGGAGCCTGCCCACCGTCCGCCCCGTCAGCTCGAACAGCTCGCTGTAGTAGGGCGCGCTGCCCAGGCCGATCACCGCCTTCTCGAAGGGCGTGTCGGACACCTGCAGACGCATATCGCCGCAGAACGCGCCCTTGCCACGCTCTGCATGGTACATTTCGTCCCGATAGGGATCGTAGATCGCGCCGAAGACAGGCTTTTTGCCCTCCACCGCGCCGATGGAGATGGCCGAACAGCGGCGGTGGCGGAAGTAGTTGGTGGTGCCGTCGATGGGATCGATGATGAAGGTCAGGCCGTCGCCCAGGGTTTGACCCTCCGCCTCCTCGGCGAAGAAGGCCGCACCGGGGTACGCCTTCGCCAGCTCCTCCAGCAGAAATGCCTGCACCGCCACATCCGCCTCGGTGACGAAGTCCGCATGCCCGCCCTTTGCGTAGACCTGCGGGTTCCCGAAATCCAGCATCAGCCGCGCGGCTCTGCGCAGGATGCCGTCAAGCCCCTTGTCCATTGTCGCCCTCCAGATGCAGGATGATCAGTTCGCAGGGGCAGTGGATGCGCGGCGCCCAGGTGGCGTTGGTCATGCCGCGGGACACCAGCAGCCGTCCGCCCTCGTAGAAGCCGCTGGTCAGCCGGGGCAGCAGCCCCTGCCCGGGCGCATACACGCCCTGCCGCCCCAGCCGCACCTGCCCGCCGTGGGCATGCCCGGCCAGCGTCAGGTCGATGTCATGGGCTTTCACATGCCGGGCGAAGTACTCCGGGTGATGGCACATCAGCAGGCGGAACTCCGGCCGCGCGGCCATCTCCGCCACAAAGGGCACGGGCTCCTTCGGGTTCTTCCGGCTCGACAGGCCGCCCAGCACGATCCCGCCAAAGGGCACGAACCGGTCATCCAGCACGGTCACATCCCGCCGGAGCACCTGCGGCCAGTAATCCCCGTGGGCCGGGTGCTTCCACTCGTGGTTGCCGATGGCGTAGAACACCGGGGCGATCTGCACCGCCGCATCCAGGAAGGCCAGCGCGTTGGCGTAGCCGCCGCTGTGGCGGTCCACCAGGTCGCCGGGGATGAGGATGGCGTCGCAGCCCCGAAGAGCCGGCAGCACGTCCTCAGCGGGACCGTCGTGGAGGTCCGCCACCACCGCCAGCGTCAGCGGCTGCAGGATACGCCGCGACCGCACCGTCACATGGTTGATCTCCCGGGGGGTGCAGTTCACATTCCGCCGCTTGAGCGCCGCAAAGATCATGCCTTCTCCCCCCTGATCGCCGTCTTCGCGCCGATGATCAGCAGCCCCATGACCGCCGCCACCGCCGCCGCGCCATACCACAGCAGCGCCATGCAGGCCAGCGCATTCCGCCCCTGCTGCAGGGCAATGCCGTTCAGCTGGTGCAGCATGTCCGGTACATCCGCCAGCCACACGGGCAGGGTCAGCGCCGCCATCATCAGGCCAGTGGCGAGCAGTGCGCTGCCCGCCGCTTTCCGGGCGATGATGAGCAGCACCAGCGCCACCGCCGCCAGGCCGCAGGCGCCAATCAGCGCAGCCCTGCGCACCAGGGGCAGCGGAATCTCGCCGCGCACCAGCTCAATCCCCATGGCGATGATGCTGCGCCGCAGGGGGGTCACCGCATCGCAGATGGCCTCGTCCAGCGCGTAGGCCACCTCATCCCGGGCAATGGCGCGGCGCTGCGCCTCCTCCGTCAGGGATATGAAGCCCTCGTCCGCCCGCACCTGCGCCACCAGATCCGCCTCATCCTGTGCGCTGAGCCAGGCGGGCATGGCCGCGTTGGCGTCCTCCTGCTGCCACAGCGCGCCCCACCAGGCGGCAACAGCCGCACCCTGACGCACGGCCGCGCCCTCCGTCCACGGCGCAAGCACCGTTTCGGAGAGCTGCCACGTTTCCGTCAGGGTGGCGGCCGCATAGTTGATGTGCCGCTGCTGAATCAACTGCAGCGCCCCGGTGCCGTTCACCTCCAGCGCGAAGCGCTCCGTGGTCACGCAGCAGAACAGCCCCAGCGCAGCCGCCGCCACGTAGCAGACCACCGCCAGCAGCGCCGCCAGATACCTCGCAATCGTCTTCATCTTATCACCGCCAGCTTCAGCGCCGCAAAGAGCGCGTCCTTCGCCGCTTCGCCGCCGAGGATGCAGGCTGCGACGAGCAATCCCGCCAGCGGGATCATCAGCGCCAGCGTGCACCAGAACGGATGCCTGTCGTGCATCGTGTGTCACTCCCTCTGTGCCCCGGACAAACCGGGCGTTCATCAATGGTGGCGGGTGCTCTCGCGGGTGCGGCGGCGCTTTTTCTGCACGCCGTCATCCGGGGGCGTTTCGCCGCGCAGGGCCAGCATCTGGTCGCGCAGCTTTGCCGCCTTCTCGAAGTCCAGCTCCCGCGCCGCGGCCAGCATCTGTTCCTCCAGCTGGCGCACCAGTGCAGCCACCTCTTCCTCCGTGAGCTTCTCCGGCGCGGTTTCCTCCACCCGCTTTGTGATCTCCAGCACCTGATACACGGCGTTGCGCACGCTTTGCGGCGTGATGCCGTTTGCTTCATTGTAGGCCTGCTGGATGGCGCGGCGGCGCTCGGTTTCGGAGATGGCGCGCAACATGCTGTCGGTCATCACGTCGGCGTACATGATCACGCGGCCATCCACGTTGCGGGCCGCGCGGCCGATGGTCTGCACGAGCGATGTTTCCGAGCGCAGGAAGCCCTCCTTGTCCGCGTCGAGGATGGCCACCAGGCTCACCTCCGGCAGGTCGAGGCCCTCGCGCAGGAGGTTGATGCCCACGAGGATGTCATACTCGCCCAGGCGCAGGTCGCGGATGAGCGCCATGCGCTCCATGGTCGTCACGTCCGAGTGGAGGTAGCGCACGCGCATCTCCAGCCCCTGCAGGTAGGTCGTCAGGTTCTCCGCCATGCGCTTGGTCAGCGTGGTCACCAGCACGCGCTGCTGGCGGGCCACCACCTGGCGGATCTCCCCCACCAGGTCATCCACCTGCCCGGTGGCCGGGCGTACGGTGACCCTGGGGTCCAGCAGGCCCGTGGGGCGGATGATCTGCTCCACGGTCTGCTTCGTGCGGCCCATCTCATAGGGGCCGGGGGTCGCGCTGACGTAAATCGTCTGGCCGATGCGCTCCTCGAACTCGCTGAAGAGCAGCGGCCGGTTGTCATACGCCGAGGGCAGGCGGAAGCCATACTCCACCAGCTGCTCCTTGCGGGCGCGGTCGCCGTTGTACATGGCCCTGATCTGCGGCACGGTCACATGGCTCTCGTCGATGATACACAGGAAGCCCTTCGGGAAGTAGTCCAGCAGGCAGTAGGGCGCATCACCGGGCTGACGACCATCGAAGTAGCGGGAGTAGTTCTCAATCCCCGGGCAGTAGCCCAGCTCGCGGATCATCTCGATATCATAGTGCGTGCGCTGGGCGATGCGCTCGGCCTCCAGGTGCTTGCCCTGGGAGAGGAACGCGTCGATGCTCTGCTGCAGATCCGCCTCGATGACCTGCACGTCGCTCTCGATGTGGCTCTTGTCCGTGGCGTAATGCGTCGCCGGGAAGATCGCCACATGCTCCATCGCCGCGCGGGCGTTGCCGGTGGTGGTATCGATCTGCGTGATGCGGTCGATCTCGTCGCCGAAGAACTCGATGCGCAGGCCCTGCTCGTTCATGCCGGCAGGGATGATCTCCACCACATCGCCCCGCACGCGGAAGGTGCCGCGGGCAAAGTCGATGTCGTTGCGGGTATACTGGACGCCGATCAGCTTGCGGATCAGCTCGTCGCGGTCCATGGCCATGCCAGGCCGCAGGGAGATCATCTGCCCCTCGTACTCGCTGGGATCGCCCATGGAATAGATGCAGCTGACCGAAGCAACGATGATCACATCCCTGCGCTCGCGCAGCGCAGCTGTGGCGCTGTGGCGCAGGCGGTCGATCTCCTCGTTGACGGAGGAATCCTTCTCGATGTAGGTGTCGGAGGAAGCGATGTAGGCCTCGGGCTGATAATAATCGTAGTAGGAAACAAAGTACTCCACCCGGCTGTCCGGGAAGAAAGCCCGCAACTCGTTGCACAGCTGCGCCGCCAGGGTCTTGTTGTGGGCAATGACCAGGGTGGGCCGCTGCACGCGCTCGATCACGCTGGCCATGGTGAAGGTCTTGCCCGAGCCCGTCACGCCCAGCAGCACCTGGGCGTCCATGCCCTCCTGCACGCCCCGCGCCAGGGCATCAATGGCCTGGGGCTGATCGCCCGATGCCGCATAGGGCGCCTTGAGCACGAATTTCCCGCGCAGTTCCTCCATGGTAAAGCACCTCCCCTTCTCGCTCATGTATCTTTCATCATACCACAGACCACCCGCCTTGTGAAGGGGAACGCGGAATTTACCATACAGCCAGCTCCCTGAATATACCCCAATCATCGCAATCCGCGCGCACGTCATCCCGTATTATACCCCATTTTCACCATTCGCTGTTCATGGGGTGGACATGTCCAATATGACATGCTATGATAAAGGCGAAAAGGAGGCAAACCGGATGGATATGACAAAGATGGGCGCATTCCTGCAGGAGCTGCGCCGGGAACAGGGTCTGACCCAGGAGCAGCTGGGCGAAAGGCTGCATGTAAGCAGCAAGACGATCTCCCGGTGGGAAACCGGCGCATATATGCCCCCGGTGGAGATGCTGCTGGCGCTTTCGGAACTCTACGGGGTGAGCATGAACGAGCTGGTGACCGGAGCGCGCATTCCTCCCGAAAACCTACCTCAGGCGGCGGAGCAGACCCTGACGGCCATGCTGGCGGACCAGGAAGCCTTCCAGCTTAACGAGCGGAAGCGTTTCTGGCAGGAGAAATGGCTGCATGACCACCGGTGGAGCATTGCGCTGCTGGTCGGCGTCCTCATGGGCGTCACGATTTTCTTCGCCTTCATCCGCCGGACGGATCTGGTGACCATCATCGCCCTGCTTGCCATCGGCCTGACCATCTTCCTGCGCAACCGCCGCGACGGTTATGTCGAGCATCACCTCTACGACGACCAGCTCAGCCCATAAAGCAAGCCCGTGCAGCGTTCAACGCGCCGCACGGGCTGATTTGTTCACTTTTTGAGGCGCTTGTCGCACTTCCTGGCCAGCCAGGTGCCCGCGCTCTGGATCACCTGGGTGATGATGACCAGCACGATCACCGCCGCGTACAGCACCGCGTAGCGATAGCGGTTGTAGCCGTAGGTGATGGCGATCATGCCCAGGCCGCCGCCGCCCACTGCACCGGACATGGCCGTGTAGCCCATGATGGTGGTGATGGCCAGGGTGATGTTGGTGATCAGGCTGGGCACGGACTCAGGCAGCATCACCCGCAGGAGGATCTGCAGCGGCGTTGCGCCCATGGACTGAGCCGTCTCGATGATGTTGGGGTTGACCTCGCGCAGGCTGGATTCCACCAGGCGGGCCACAAAGGGGAAAGCCGCGATCACCAGCGGCACGATGGAGGCCACCGTGCCCACGGAGGTGCCCACGATCAAGCGGGTCAGCGGAATGACCATGACCATCAGGATGATGAAGGGCACCGAGCGCAGGAGGTTGATCACGACGTTGATGACCTGCATGATGGGCCTGGGCAGGGGCAGGATCCCCTTTTCATCTCCCGCCACCAGCAGCATGCCCAGGGGCAGACCGATGATCAGGGCAAAGAAGGTGGCCAGGATGGTGGCATAGAAGGTCTCCCAGGCCGCAAAGGGAAAGTCCTCGCAGATGACCTTCCAGGCCTCCTGCAGGCGATCCGGGGTGAAGGCTCTTGCAAACTGATTCATCGCTTATACCCCCTTCATCTCAGCGTAGTTGACTTCCACGGACACGGTGACGTCCGGCGTCTGGCGCAGGAACTTGACCGCCTTCGCGAGCTCGTCCGGCCCGCCTGGGATCTCCAGCAGGATGTAGCCGTAGGCCCTGTCGCCCACCGCGCGGGTGGAGGCGCCCAGAATGGACGCGGCAATGCCGGTCTCCAGCGCCATCCTGGCGATGAGGGGCTCATTGGCAGCGATGGCGCCATTGAAGATGATGCGCACGCGCTGGCCATTCTTGTCGCCCAGGGCCACGTTGGCGTCGGCCATCTCGGGGTAGACCAGGTTCTTGGTGGCCTCGGCCTGCGGGTTGGCAAAGACCTGCGCCACCTCGCCCTCCTCCACCACCGCGCCGTGCTCCAGGATGGCCACGCGGTTGCAGATCTCCTGCACCACGCTCATCTGGTGGGTGATGACGATGACGGTGATGCCCAGCTTCCTGTTGATGTCGCGGATCAGCTCAAGGATCGCGTGGGTGGTCTTGGGGTCAAGGGCGCTGGTGGCCTCGTCGCACAGGAGCACATCCGGGTTGGTGGCCAGGGCGCGGGCGATGGCGATGCGCTGCTGCTGACCGCCGGAGAGCTGCGCGGGGTAAGCGCGGGCCTTGTCCGGCAGGCCCACGATATCCAGCATCTGCAGGGCACGGGCCTTCGCCTCCGCCGGCTTCACGCCCGCCAGCTTCAGCGGCAGCATGATGTTCTGCAGGCAGTTGCGCTGCATGAGCAGATTGAAGCCCTGGAAGATCATGGTGACGCGGCGGCGGGTCTTGCGCAGCTCATTCTTGCGCATCGAGCCCAGATCCTGGCCGTCCAGCAGAACATGACCCTCTGTGGGGCGCTCGAGCATGTTGATGCAGCGCACCAGGGTGGACTTGCCCGCGCCGGACATGCCTATGATGCCATAGATATCGCCGCTGTTGATGGTCAGCGACACGTTGCGGAGCGCGTCCACCGGGCCATCGGCGGTGATGAAGCTCTTGGAGAGGTTGCGCAGTTCGATCATGGTTCAGCCTCCATAACGCAAGGGAACCGGCAGCCGTTGCGACCCAGCTGCCGGTGTGATTGTCAGATTGAGGGATTACTCAGCCGCGGGCAGGCCCAGCAGGGTCAGGTCGGCCTGCTGACCGCCGTAGAGGCCCATGGGCTCGACGTGGATGGGCGCAACGACCACGATGTTGGTGCCGTTCTCGGCGTTGAAGTTATCCTGATAGGGGGTGTGGGCGAAGTAGTTGGCAAAGACCTCACCGGCATCCACGACCATGTTGGGCTGGATGTAATCGGAGAACTCAATGACCTCCAGCTTGACGCCCTTGGCAGCCAGGATCTCCTCGGCCACGGCCAGGATCTGGGCGTGGGGCGTGGGGGAAGCAGCCACGGTGATGGTGGTGCCGGCCAGAGCGGCGTAATCCACGGTGGGATCGTAGCCATCGGTGGGCTCAGCCACAACGGACACGGCAGCGCCGGCGTAGGTGGCGGTGATGTAGTCAGCAACCTGCTGGCTGTTCAGCGCGGCGGCCAGCGCCTTGGCGGCGTCGGTGGTCTCGTTGCCGGCGTTGACGCACAGGACGTTGGCGTAGGGGGAATCCGCGCTCTCAATCAGCAGGGAGTCCGCCACGGGATTCAGGCCGAAGTCCAGGGCGAAGTTGTTGTTGATGATGGCGTAGTCCACATCAGCCATGACGTTGGGAACCATGGCCGCCTCGACCTCGAAGAACTCGATGCCCAGGGGGTTGTCGATGATATCAGCCGCGGTGGCGGTGATGCCGGCTTCGGGATCCAGGGAGATGATGCCGTAGGACTGCAGCAGCAGCAGAGCGCGGCCCTCGTTGGTGGGGTCGTTGGGCACGGCGATGGTGATGGTATCAGCCAGGGCAGCGGAAACGGACAGGGCCAGCACGGCGGCCAGGATCAGGGACAGGAACTTCTTCATGACAGTCTCTCCTTTTTCTTGTTTGTCAACGTGTACGCATCTGTTCCGTAGCAGCAGCTTCAGCGTCGCATTCGTCTGCTCTCGCGGTTCATATGCGCCCTCAGGCAGGCTGTATTTCTCATTCGGAAGGGCTCCTTTCACGCTCGGCAGAGTTAACAAAAAAGGAAGTTGCAATCTCTTCGATGCAGCTTCCTCTCTGTCGGCCCCGCACCGGAATTCACCGGCGGGCGATATCAGGCAGCGCAACGAAGACCGGCACAGCAACGCATGCTCATGCGGCACATGCACATGGGCATCAGCATGGACATCGCGTTGCGGCGCTGCATCATTGCGCATTCTCCCTTCCTCAGGAAATTAAGGCAAGCATACCATGTTGCGCCGGATTTGTCAACCCCATCGACTGTACTGATGATGTTTTTTACACACATTTCACCATTTTGCCACATTCGGGCCCGCGGGGATGTAAATTCTTCCGTCCCCCTTGCAAAAGGCCGCGCGAAACGCTACAATAATTCCGTACAACCCATCACGAGAGGTACTGCCATGAAAAAGATTCTTCTCCTTCTGCTGGCCATTGTGCTGCTGCCCCTGTGCGCTGCCGCCGAGGACATGGCCATCGTCGTGAGCGCTGAGCCGCTCTCCATCGGCGATTTCGGCGAGGAAGTTGCCGCCCTGCAGCTCAAGCTGAGCGAGCTGTACTACTACGACGGCGAAATCAGCGGCTCCTACGGCGAAGTGACCCGGGCGGCCGTGAAGGCCTTCCAATCCGACTTCAGCCTGCTGCAGACGGGCGAGGCGGATACTGAGACCCAGGCGCTGATCTTCTCCACCCAGCGCCGCCCCCTGCGCCTTGGCTGCACGGGCGAGGACGTGCGTCTGCTTCAGGTGCGCCTGACCGCCCTGGGCTACTACAGCGGCAACCTCTCGGGCACCTATCTGCCCGCAACGCAGGAGGCCGTGCGCACCTTCCAGCTTTTCAGCGGCGAGGAGCCCACCGGCAATGCCGACGTGGACACCCTGGCGCTGCTCTTCTCGGTCAATGCGCTGCCCTATGCTGACGGCCTGGCCGATCAGCCCACCCCGACGCCCACCCCGGGCCCCACGGCGGAACCCACCCCGCGCCCGGAAATCCCCTACACGAAGACCCTCAGATATGAAGAATCCACCGGCAGCCTCGTCATCCAGGTGCAGGAGCGGCTGACCGAGCTGGGCTTCTACAGCCACCGCATCTCCGGCAACTTCCTGGGCAACACCCGCAACGCCGTCAAGGCCTTTCAGGAGCACAACGCCCTGAAGGTGGACGGCATCGTCGGCCAGGACACCTGGAACGCCCTGTTCAACGACCCCGACGTGCGCGGCGTGAACGACGAACCCAAGCCCAAGCCGCCCGTCCCCTATGCCATCACCGTGGACGTGACTAACCAGGTCGTCACCGTGTACGGCCTGGATGAAAACGGCGAATACACCACCGTCGTGCGGCAGATGCTCTGCTCCACCGGCACCAAGGCCTACCCCTCCGACGTGGGCGACTGGGTGCTGACCGGCCGCGTTGCCCGCTGGTGCGAATTCCCGCAATGGGGCGGCTATGCGCAGTTCTGGACTCGGATCAACTCCTCCATCGCATTCCATTCCGTCATTTACTCTGAATCCGGCAATACCATGTCCCTGAGCGTCTCCAGCTACAACAACCTGGGCAAGCGCGCCTCCCACGGCTGCATCCGCCTGACGGTGGCGGACGCGAAGTGGATCTACGACAACTGCGGCGAAGGCGTGGTCGTTACCATCACCGAGGACCTCCCTGCCGACCCGGAGCTGCGCGCAGCTCTGAAGCTCCCCTCCCTCAACAAGGAATTCATGCTGCCCTACGTCACCCCCACGCCGACCCCCGCGCCCGTTTACCAGAGCGGGACGCTGCCCGAGAGCGGCTTCCGCACGATGAAGAAGAACTCCACCGGCGAGGATGTGTACCACCTGCAGTGCAAGCTGACCGAGCTGGGCTACTACCACGGCCACATCGGCGGCACCTACCTCGATGGCACGGTGAACGCCGTGAAGGCCTTCCAGAAGGATCACGGGCTGAGCCAGACCGGCCAGGTGGATCAGAAGACGTACAACGCCATCTACGCCGATGAGCTGGCCACGCCCACCCCGGCTCCCACGGCGACTCCGGCACCGACGCCTTCGCCCACCCCCGCGCCCATCCCGACTCCCGCTCCCACAGCCACCCCCGCCCCCACGCCTGTGGTGACCATCGACCCTGACAGCATGGTCTGGGAGGACGAATGATTTCACGAGAACGCAGAGGCCCACGCTGCCACTGCGTTTTTTGTTTTGGATGGCGGGGATTGGCGGGGCGTGCGACCGCACCCCGCACGGCCGTAAGTTTCGCACGAGTCGGAACGCACATCAGCCCACCGCCCCAAATAAAAGTGCGCATCAGCCATCAGGACTGACGCGCACAGGGGGTCATTTCACGGTGATATCGCGGCTGCGGCGCAGCAGGAAGGCCCGCTGCATCGTCATGCGAATCTTCTGCTGCGTGGTAAGCTGCCCGCAGATGAGCAGGAAGGACTGCCGGGCCTGCTCGGTTTCCTCGGGCACGGGCACGGCGTGGCCATAGAACATGAGCGACTCCGCGCCCGAGAGCTGCGAGAGCACCCGGGGGATGCGGTTCGTTTCATCCACGCGGGCAAAGAAGGCCATGGGCGTTTCGTCCGACTGACGCTCCAGGCCCATCTGGCGCAGCGCATCGTGGGCAGCCTGGGCCCAGACCAGCCAGCGGTGGAACTCGTTCTTCTGGCGGCGGCAGCACATGGCAGGCGTCATCCACAGGATGCGGCCCAGCAGGGCCAGCAGCGCCGCACCAGCCATCAGCCATCCCCAGGGGAAGGGCAGGCGGGTCGGTTGGGGCTGACCGGGCTGCTCCCCGTCCTGCGGGGCATCGGTGGCGCCGGGCGTCGCTGTGGGCGGCGCGGGGGTGGGCGTGACCGGCGGCTCGGTGGGCGTGGCGGTGGCCTCCGGGGTGGAGGTGGGTTCGGGGTCAGGGGAAGGCGTGGGCGTTTCCAGCGGGTCGTTTCCGCTGCCCTCGGGCTGCGTCAGCTGGTCCGGCGTGACGTAAACAACATCCGCACCGGCAGGGGTCGCATCAAAGGTGACCCAGCCGACGCCCCGGAAGTAGACCTCCGTCCAGGCGTGGCCCTGCTCGCCGGTGACCACGGCCATGCCGGCCCGCTCGCCCTCGGTCTCCGGGGTGGCAACGAAGCCCTCCACATACCGCGCGGGAAGCCCCGCCATGCGGCACATGATGGTCATCGCCGAGGCGAAATGCGTGCAGTAGCCCTGCTGATCGTAGAGGATGAAGGAGCAGACAAAGTCGTGATCCGGGGACTGCTCGGGCGCGTCCAGCGTGTAGGTGTAGCTGGTGCGCAGGTGCTGCTGGAGGAGCAGCGCGGACTCGTAGGGCGTCTGCGCCCCGGAAACGGCCTCCTCCACCAGGGTCTTCAGGCGGCCGAACTCCTCGCTGGTGGTGCTGTAATAGTGCTGCGGCAGTGCGCGGTAGACGCTGTTGATCTCCTCCCAGTGGGGGTCGTCAGCCGTTTCGCAGGCCGCGGTCAGGGAAGCCAGCCCCGCATCGCCCGCCACGAAGACGGCTGCATCCGCCTCCCAGGTATCCCCGGCGGCAAGGTTGCGGGTGGTGAAGATCTCGCTGCCGGCGTTGAAGTAGACCACCAGCGAATCCCCGGCGCTGAGCTGACGCACCCGCTGGGGCATGAAAAGTGTGGACGCGCTGCCGCCCAGCATGCGGATGATGATCTTCCGCTCGGTGAGCAGCTGCCCCCAGGCCGGGTCGCTCACGGCAGGGAGGTTCGCGTCGAAGGTGAGGTCGCGCACCTCGCGGAAGCGCGGGCTGTCCCACAGGTAGCGCTTGCCCTCGGTGGTGTCCTTCCAGGCACGGCCAGTGTACTCGTTGCGGATCACGCCGCGCAGATAGACCTTGCGGGGGGTGATCACGGCCATGATCTCCTCCGTGGTGGGTTCCGCCGGGCCGCCCAGCTGCCCCTCGCCCTGGGGATAGAAGCCGACGTCCGCCAGGGAGAACTCCTCGCGGCTGCCGGTGAAGAAGAAGATATCGTAGATACGCTGGCGGACGTTCTGCGCCGTTTCCTGCAGGGCCGGGATCGCCGCGCCGCCCACAGCCACCGCCGTGTAGCTCAGCAGCACCGTGACCACCGCCAGGGGCAGCACCCGCAGCGGACTGATATCGTGCTCGCCCAGCAGCATCAGCGCCACCGAGGCGATCACCGAGGGCAGCAGGCACCACAGCACGGCTGTCATATCCGTCAGCCACAGCACCACCACCGACAGCAGCAGCAGCACCAGCGCCGGATAAGGCCCCGCGCTGCGTTGGGTCACGAAGCAGGCCGCCAGGCCGCACAGCGCCGCCGCCATCACCGCCGCCTCGCCCGCCACAAAGGGCAGGGCTGTAGGCAGGCCATTGATGTGCAGGGACAGCGCCGTCATCACTTCGCGCACCGTCGTCGTTCCACCGGTCATCAGCCACATCACCACAACCAGCGCGCCAAAGCCGCCGGCCGCCCAGGCAATGCGCCTGTCAAGCCTGCCCGCCGCAGACGCGGCGCTGATCGCCAGCAGCACCAGCAGCGCCACGGGCCACCGGGCCAGGATCCCCAGCGTCTGCAGCAGCGTCAGCGTCAGCCCCAGGGCATACAGGAGCGTCAGCAAGCCCGCCGGAAGGCTCTTTTCAAGCTTCTCCCGCAGGGCAATCACCTCCCATCACAGAGAAAACCCCGCCCGTCACAGCGCCAGCGGGGTGACATAGCAAACCTCAACGCCCGCGTTCTGCAGGCGCGAAATCATGGGCAGCAGCGGCGGATCCTCGGGCGTGAACGTCACCAGATACAGCCGCACATAGGGGCCCATGCGGCGCATGGAGCTCATCACGTCCACCAGGCGGCTGCCCAGGCGCGAGGTGATGACGATGGTGGAACCCACCTTGCGCATGCGGCGCATCTCCAGATGCAGCACACGCTCAAAGGGCTCGCCGGCAGAAAAATCCACATGCGCCAGCGTTTCAAGGATGGCGGGCATGCCCATGCCCTTGTCCAGCTCGATCGGGTGCCGCCCCAGCAGCGGCATGCGCACCGGGCGCCCCGTGCGGATGCTCTCCTGCATGACGGAGGCCGCCGTTTCCAGCAGCGCATCCTTCACGTCCAGCATGGCCTCCACGCCTGCCTGACGCTGGGGTTCGCCGCAGTCCAGCAGCACCAGCGCGTCGGGCATCACAGGGGCGTCGTAGCGGCGCACCAGCAGCTCCTGCTTGCGGGCGGAGAGCTTCCAGTGGATCTTGCGCATGGGGTCGCCCTGCTGCCAGGCGCGCACGTCCGCGGGGCTTGTCACATCCTCGGAGGCGCGGGCCATGCTCTCGCTGCCGCTCTCCCCCGCCGCATAGACCTGGGCGCCCACCTCGAAGGGAACCGGCAGCACCACCAGGCCGCTGCCCTCCCGCCGGGGCGCCACCTTCCGGCTGCAGATGCCGAACAGGTCCGTCACCGTCACGCTCTCCACGCCCGGCAGCAGCACGCCCACGTGCGCCGCATGGCACGGCAGCTCAAACACCACCGGCTGCCCGGAGGCCGCATCCACCAGCATGGTGCGGTTGTCCTGGTCCACGCCGGGGCCCATCTCCACCAGCAGCGGCGCCACCGGCACGATGCTGCGGTAGCTCAGGGTCACCTCCAGCTGCACCTTCTCGCCGCGCTGCACCGCCCGCTCGCTCAGGTCGCCGGATACCGCCATCGTCCGCGTGGCCATCAGCACCCCCAGCACGCTGGAGATGCACAGCAGCGCAATGAGCGCTGCCCCCGCCAGGAACACCGGGCTGCCCGTGGAAAATGCCGCCAGCAGGAGCGCAGAGGTCACCAGCAGCGGCGTTGTCAGTCGCATCTTCATCACAGCTTCACCGGCACGGGCACGGCCTGCAGCACCTTCTGCACGATGCTCTGGGCACTCACGCCCTTCATGCGCGCCTCAGGGCTGAGCACCAGGCGGTGGGCCAGCACGGGCAGGGCCATGTGCCGCACATCCTCGGGGATGATGTAATCCCGCCCGGCCAGCAGCGCGCAGGCCTGCGCACCATGGATGAGGGCGATGGCCGCGCGGGTGGATGCGCCCAGCTGCAGCGAGGGCTCCTGGCGCGTCGCCGCGGCGATGGACGCCACATAATGCCGCACCTCCGGCGAGCAGTAGACCTGATGCACCATCTCCTGCAGGGCGATGATGTCCTGCGCGGTGCAGACGGGCTCGATGGTCGCCATGGGTTTGACCGTGCTGGAATAACGCTCCAGCACGTCCATCTCCTGCTCCACCGTGGGGTAGCCGATGGAGATGCGCAGGAAGAAACGGTCCATCTGCGCCTCGGGCAGCGGGTAGGTGCCCACGAATTCGCCGGGGTTCTGGGTCGCCAGCACGATGAAGGGCTGGGGCAGCGGATGGCTCACGCCGTCCACCGTCACCTGATGCTCCTCCATCACCTCAAGCAGCGCGGACTGCGTCTTGGGGCTGGTGCGGTTGATCTCGTCCGCCAGCACCACCTGCGCCATCACCGCGCCCTCGCGGAACTCCATCTCCCCCGTGCGCATGTTGACCATGGTGAAGCCCGTCACGTCCGAGGGCATGAGGTCCGGGGTGAACTGGATGCGCCGGAAGGTACACGCCAGGGACTTGGCCAGCGCGCTGGCCAGGGTCGTCTTGCCCACGCCGGGCACGTCCTCAATGAGCACATGGCCGCGGCAGAGCAGGGCGATGAGCGCGTATTCCGCCGCTTCCTCCTTGCCGACGACCACCTTGGCGATATTGTCAAGCAGAGCGCCGATAATGCGCCGGGGCTGCTGGATCATGAGCATAGCCTCCTACAAATGCAGAATAGCAATAGTATACCCCTTTTCGGCGGATAATGCAAGGGGCGCAGGCAATCGTGACAAACAGGCGCAATTCAGCCCGACAGCACGTATGGACAAACCCCCGCCGATGTGGTATAATGTGCAAAACAACGTCCGATACGCAAGCCATCCGCAAAGGAGCTGCCGCCCATGTCCGAAGCCATCGCCCTCGTGTGCAAGAAATGCGCATATGAATTCACGCTGCCCGCCGGGATGCCGCTGCTCCCCTGCCCGGCCTGCAGCACGCCTCACAGCCGCCCCCGCGCCGCCGCGCAGGCCCTGGTGGATCTGCGCCGCGCCCATCAGCAGCGCGCTGACTGCGACTTTATCAACGCTGAAAATAATTACCAGCGCGTCCTGAACGCCCACCCGGACGAGGCCGAGGCCCTCTGGGGCCTTGCGCTGTGCCGCTACGGCGTGGAGTACGTCCGGGACGCGAAGGCCGGGGAGCGTCTGCCCGTCGTCCACTTCCTCAACCGCAGGCCCTTCACCGAGGACCTGGACTGCCGCCTGGCCATCGCCCGCGCCGACGCAGACGTGCGCGGCGAATACATGCAGGACGCGGCCTACATCGCCCGCATCCAGCAGGAGGTGCTTGCCGCCGAGCAGCGCGGCGACGCGTGGGACGTGTTCCTGTGCTACAAGGCCAGCGTCCCCGGCAGCGACGACCCGGGCACCCACACCCGCGAGTTCGACTGCGCACAGGAGCTCTACATCGCCCTGCGCGACGCGGGCTACAGCGTCTTCTTCGCCCATCAGACCCTGCGCCGCGCCGCCGGTGCCAACTACGAGGCACAGATCTTCCACGCCCTGCATTCCGCAAAGGTGATGCTGGTCATCACCGCCGACCCCGCCCACCTGCGCACGCCCTGGGTGCACAGCGAGTGGTCGCGGTATCTGGAGCGCATCGACGACCACCAGGACTGCCGCCTGATCCCCCTGCTCTACGACGGCTGCGACCCCTACGCGCTGCCGGATGAGTTCCTCCGGCGCAGCATTCAGGGGCTGCATATGGGGACGATTACGGCGCTGGATGACCTGCGGCGGGCGCTGCAGGAGCGGGTGCGGAAGGCGGCAGATCCAGCGCCCACACCCCCTGTTGCGCCGGAAACCAGCCGCACGATGCTGCGCATCAGCATGGCGCTGGAGGACGGCGAGTGGGACAAGGCAGAGCGCCTCGCCGCTGCGCTGATTGATGACGCACCGGATTGCGCTGAGGCGCATTTATCGATGTTGCTGGCGAGGCGGAAAGAAGCAAGCCTGGATGTACTGGTTGCCGAGGATACAGACTTCACTAAAGAGGTCTGCTGGAAACGTGCATGGCGTTTTGCCGGAGCAGATCTGCGACAGCAGATGACGGAGTGCGTGGAGCGGATTGAGGCTGCGATAAGGGCAGCGGAGGAAGAGACGCGACGCATTGCTGAAGAGAAAGCGCGCATGGAAGCCGAAGAAGCTGCAAGGCGTGCTGCCGAAGAAAAAGCTCGCATGGAAGCCGAAGAAGCTGCAAAGCGTGCAGCTGAAGAGAATGCTCGCAGAGAAGCGGAAGAGGCTGCCCAACGCGCCGCTGAAGAAAAGGCACGCAGAGAGGCAGAGGAGGCCGCCCAACGTGCCGCTGAAGAAAAGGCACGCAGGGAGGAAGAAGCGGCCGCCCGACGTGCCGCTGAAGAAAAAGTGCGTCGGAAATTAGAAGAAGCCGCCCGACGTGACGCTGAAGCAAAAGCGCGCAGGGAGGCGGAAGAAGCCGCCCGGCGTACAGCTGCAAAAAAAGCACGCAGAGAAGCTGCAAAAGCACAACATACGACCATAGAGAACGCCTCAGCAGCTCCGAGGAGTACTTCCCGGAGCGAAGCTGCTCTCACTGAAGATGCCGAACGACTTAGAGAAGCCATGAGGCTCGCACATGACCGTATTGGAGTTCGCAATTCCAAGAATCATTCCATTTCAGTAACACATGCTTCAACCACCCCGAGCATTGCCGCAGGAGCTTTCCATACCATCAGTCTGCGAGCGGACGGCTCTGTCGTCGCAGTTGGTAGCAACGGCTACGGCCAGTGCGACGTCCGTAGTTGGAAGGGAATCACTGCCATCGCGGCGGGTGCTTACCATACCATCGGCCTGCAGGAAGACGGCTCCGTTGTCTCAGTTGGTTGGAACAACTTCGACCAACGCAGATTCCGGCACTGGCAGGACATCGTAGCTATTGCGGGAGGTGTCCACCACACTGTCGGTTTACAAGTGGACGGCTCCGTTGTCGCAGTAGGTATGAACCAATTCGGCCAGCTTAATGTCATCGGCTGGAAGAATATCATAGCTATCACAGCAGGAGCCTTTCACACCGTCGGTCTACATGCAGACGGCTCCGTGGTCGCAGTTGGCAGAAACGTCGAAGGCCAGTGCAAGATCAGCGGCTGGACGGATGTCGTCGCCATCAGCGCAGGTACTTTCCACACTGTCGGTCTGCGGGCAGACGGCTCCGTGGTATCAATCGGCTCCAACGACTCCGCCCAGTGCAATGTTAGTGACTGGACGGACATCGTCGCCATCGCGGCAGGTGAGTCCCACACTGTCGGTCTGCGAGAGGACGGCTCCGTCATCGCGGTCGGTAGCAACGAATATGTTCAATGCGATGTCGGCGGCTGGAAGAACATTGTTGCCATTGCCGCCGGTAATAGACACACCGTTGGTCTACGAGCAGACGGCTCCGTGGTCGCTACTGGCAGCAACAACCTCGGCCAATGCTCCGTTTCCAACTGGCGGTTTTCCACTCTCCCCAAGTAAATCCCCCCGGCGGACAGGCACCAGGCCCGTCCGCCTTCTTCATGCCACCCAAAAAGCCGGAGCACCCCGCCCCGGCCCCACAAACTCAATTCTTCATTCATAATTCCTAATTCCTAATTGTGGAGATCGACCTTCAGTCGATCTCCACCACCCCCGGGTACCAGGCCATCACGTCCTCGGCCTGGTTGACCCAGGTGCTGACAGCTTGGGGCTCCGTCTGCCAGGCCTTGCCGTCCACGGTGATGTTGACCTTCTTCACCCCCGGGAACTGGCTGGCGGTGAAGACGATGGCCTGCAGCGCCTGATGGCCGCCGTCGGAGTGCTGGGCGATCTGGGCGAACTCGCTGGTGAAGTCGATGGTGGCCACGCCGTTCTTGACGCTGACGGACTTCACGCCGCAGTCGGCGGGCAGGGGGCATTCAAGGCCGCTGTCCGTGCGGGGGCCTTTGGCCAGCTCAAGGATCGCCGTGGGCAGGTCCGCCGGAGAGAACACCGTGCGGGTCACCGGCACCAGCATCCGCCCGCTGGCCGAGGGGAAGTAGAGCTGCACCTGGTCCGCGTGGGCGGAGGACATGGTGGCCACGCTCTCGGCGTTGACCATCTCTGCGGTGAACACGCCGGATACGTCCGTGCCGTGGGTGAGCTTCGAGCGCTTCTGGCCGTCGAAGAGGAAGGTGACCTCCTCCACCGTGTCAAAGCCGCACAGGGCCGCCGCCACGCCCTGCACCATGAGCAGCTCCTCCTCGGCGGAGGCACAGTTGAGCGCCTCGGCGCTCATGTCCACGCGGGCCTTGCCGCCGGAGATGTCGATGTCGAAGCTCACACCCTCGGGAATGACGTTGGTCAGCCCCATGCGGGCGGCGGCGAGGTCGTTTTCGGAGGACTCCACCATCAGCGAGAGGGTCGCCTTGGCGACGCCGTCCTGCATGGGAATCTGGCGCGTCACGGGCACGAGGTAGCCGTCGCCGTCCTCGTACCAGCAGACGGTGGAGACCATTTCAGCGTCCTCCGTGAGCGTCAGGGAGGTTTCGGCGGTGGTGGGCGGCTCCTCCCAGACCATCGTTTCCGTCGTTTCGCCGCCGCCCGTCAGCGCCAGCACCACCACCAGCGCCGACGCGCCCACGATCAGCAGCCGCTCAATATCCACACGCCGGGGCATTTTCCAGTTCTTGAAATCGGGGAGTTTCACGCAGATTCCTCCTTCATGGGGCGGATGCCCTGCCCCGGGGTTGTGGTGGAGGATATGCGGGAGGGAGGGGGGAAATGCGGAATTCGGAATTATGAATTAGAGGGAGCGCCCCCCTCAGTCTTCGACAGCAGAAAGCGGTCTGCCGGAAAAAAACACGCAGCCCAACACTTTAAATTCCGAAATCCGCATTCACTTTGACATTCCCCCTGCAATGGGCTATAATAGTCAGGCATTATCTAACGAAAGGGGCGTGACCCCCATGCCCATGGACGGCCTGACCCTCGGCTTTGCAGCCCGTGAGCTGAACGCCACCCTCGCCGGCGGACGCATCGACCGCGTCACCCAGCCCGAAAAGGATACGCTGATCCTCGTCATCCGCGCAGGGAATCAGAATCACCAGCTGCTCCTGTGCGCCTCCCCCAACAACGCCCGCTGCCACCTGACGCAGCAGAAGTTCTCCAACCCCCTGGAGCCGCCCATGTTCTGCATGCTGATGCGCAAGCAGCTGCTTTCCGGGCGCGTGCTTTCTGTGACGCAGATCGGCGGCGACCGCGTCGTCCACATCGACGTGGACACGGTGAACGAGCTGGGCGACCATGTGCGCCGCCGCCTCATCCTGGAGGTGATGGGCCGCCATTCGAACCTCATCGTCACCGACGAAAATGACCGCATCATCGACGCGGCGCGCCACGTCAGCATCGATATGAGCCGTGTGCGCCAGGTGCAGCCGGGTCTTCCCTACCTGCCCCCGCCCGGTCAGGACAAGCTGGCCCCGGAGGACGTGACCGCCGACGCCCTCCTCGCCCGCCTGAGCGCCTGCGGGGACGTCCCCCTGCACAAGGCCATCGCCAGCTGCGTCTCCGGCATGTCCAACCCCGCAGCGAAGGAGCTGGCCTTCCGCATCCTGCCCGCCGGGTGCGACCGCCCGGAGTATATGGCCGACGCCGCAGCCCGCCTCAGCGACCTCCTGCACCGCCTGCCCGGCATGGCAGATCCCCGTGTGCTGGTGGACGAGGGCGGCGACCCGGCGGACGTCTTCGCCTTCCCCTACCTGATGCATCCGCTGGAGAACCAGCAGCCCTGCGCCACAGTCTCCCAGGCGCTGGAAAGGTACTTCGGCAGCCGCGACCAGGCCGACCGCCTCAGCCAGAAGAGCGCCACCATGGTCAAGCTCCTCAAAACCCACATCGAGCGCTGCGAGAAGAAGCTGGCCCAGCAGGAGGAGGATCTGACCAACACCGCCCGCCTGGAGGAATACCGCCTCTTCGGCGAGCTGCTCAACGCGAATCTATGGCAGCTGAAGAAGGGCATGACCGAAGCCACCCTGCCCAATTTCTACGACGAGGAGGGCGGCAGCGTCACCATCCCCCTGGATATTCAGCTGACCCCGGTGCAGAATGCCCAGCGGTACTTCAAGCGCTACCAGAAGGCCCGCACAACCCGCGAAATGGCCGCAGAGCAGAAGACCGAAACGCTCCGGGAGCTGGATTACCTGGAAAGTACGCTCCTGGACGTGGGCAAATGCGTGGGCGAAAGCGAGCTGGAGGAGATCCGCGCCGAGCTGATCTCCACCGGGTACATCAAGAAGGGCCTGGGCCGCCGCCAGCAGCGCGCGCTGCCCAAGTCGAAGCCCTACCATTACCGCAGCGCCGACGGCATCGACATCTATGTGGGCAAGAACGCCGCCCAGAACGAGCGCCTGACCCAGGGCGCAAAGCCCAACGAAACCTGGCTCCACGCCAAGGACATGCCCGGCAGCCACGTCATCATCAGGCAGGAGGGCGACATCTCCGACACGACCCTCGCCGCCGCCGCCACCCTCGCCGCCTGGTACTCAAAGGGGCAGCACTCCACCATGGTGCCCATCGACTACACCCTGCGCCGCTATGTGAAAAAAATCCCCGGCGGCGCCACCGGCATGGTGACCTACACCAACCAGAAAACCGTGTACATGACCGTCACCGAGGCGGATGTGAAGAGGATCACGCTGGTGGAGGGCTGAGCCCGATTCCGGCCATTTTGGCATTGAAGAAACGCCTCCTTTCTGTTATGATAGAAACAACAGAAGGGAGGCATTTTCATGCCCTTGAACGTTCATATCACCCCCAAGCGCGTCGTCGGGCAGCGCAGCCCGATGCTCTACGGCCACTTCATCGAGCATTTCCACCGCCAGATCTACGGCGGCGTGTATCAGCCCGGACATCCCCTGTCGGACGAGGACGGCTTCCGCACGGACGTACTGGACGCCCTGCGGCGCATCCGGGTGCCGGTTCTGCGCTGGCCCGGCGGGTGCTTTGTGTCCTCTTACCACTGGAAGGACGCCGTGGGCCCCCACCGCAAGCCCCTGTTTGACAAGGCCTGGCGCGTGGAGGATCCCAACACCTTCGGCACCGACGAGTATGTGAAGCTCTGCCGGAAGCTGGGGTGCGAGCCCTACATTTGCACCAACGCCGGCACCGGCACGCCGGAGGAAATGAGCGACTGGGTTGAGTACTGCAACCTGGAATACGAGGGGCAGTACGCCAAATGGCGCATCGCCAACGGATACGAAAGGCCCCACGGCGTGAAGTACTGGTCCATCGGCAACGAGAACTACGGCCACTGGGAGATCGGTGCAAAGTCCGCCGACGAATGGGGCCGCCTGGTGCGCGAATCCGCCAAGATGATGCGCCATGTGGATCCCACGGCGGAGCTGTCCGCCGCCGCCATCCCCGACACCGCCTGGACGATGAACCTGCTGCGCACCTGCGGCGAGTATATCGACTGGATTTCGATTCATGAATACTGGGACATGATGCCTGAGGTGAACGCCCCGGCGACCTACGAGCAGTGCATGGCCTTCACCGACCGCATTGACCACAGCGTCCGCGAGGTGCGCGGGATGCTGGCCGCCCTGCGCCTCGACGGGCGGATCAAGATTGCCTTCGACGAGTGGAACCTGCGCTCCTGGCATCACCCCAATGTGCATACCATCCGCCAGGGCGTGGGCAAGGACAGCTATCTCACCCCCCGCGACAAGAACGACGACAACAGCACCTACACCATGGCCGATGCGGTCTTCACCGCCTGCTTCCTCAACGCCATGCACCGCCACTGCGACATTGTGGGCATGGCCAACTTAGCCCCGGTGCTCAACACCCGCGGCTGCATCTACTCCGATGACAGCGGCGTTGTGCTGCGCAGCACCTACCATGTGTTCGACCTGTATGTGAACCACCTGGGCGACACCGTGGTGGATCTGTGGGCCGAGGGCGACATGCCGCAAATGACCGTCCCCTTCAAGTGGGGCGGCGAGCGCACGGTGGATTGCCTTGACCTGATCGCCACCACCTTCTCCGACAAGCCCGGCCTGGCCGTCGCCGCCGTCAACAAGGATGCAGAAAACGCCCATACCATCCGCATTCCGCTGGACGCCCCGTCCGCCATCACCCTGCTGACCCTGAACGGCGACAGCAAGGACGCCTACAACGATGTGGGGCATGAGGGCGTGCGCGTCACCGAAACCCGTCTGGGCCTGCAGGAGGGCTGCGTGGAGATCGCGCTGCCACCCCATTCAGTCAGCGTCATCCGCATCGGCTGACAAAGCTCCTGAGTTTACAGGATTTTCTTTTTCAGAGGATGCGAAACATGCATTCCCCGGGCGTTGTACGTGGTGTGAGCGCCGCACAGCCGCTGCTCCACATCAAGCACAAAGGAGTTAAACCATGCGCACTGAGGAGATTCTCAGGAAAATCGATGCGCTTCCCGGCATGGAGGACTTCAAAGCTCTTTGCCACCGCCTGCACACGGCGTCTGAGAACGTCAACCGCCTCCATCTGGAGCGCGCGCCCCTGCCCAACCTGATCTTCGCCGCCGCCCCCGGCTGCGGCGTGACGCTGCACATCCGCCTGCTGGCAGACCTGCTGCAGAGCCTGCGCCTGCTGCAGTTCACCGGGGAAGAAGCGTTCTTCGAATGGTCGCTGGACGATGACGAGAATGCCTTCAACCGCTTCCTGCTGCGCGTGCGCAGGGCTGCGGGCTTCTACGGCCAGTTCCGCGGCGTGATCGGCCTGGATCTGAGCCGCATGCTCAAGAATGGCGACCAGCTGCCGGACATGGACCGCCTGATGGAGTACATCGACGCCCGCCAGGGCAAGATCGTCTTCGTCCTCATCGTGCCCGACAGCGTGCCCGAGCGCACCATCATGAAGCTGCTGGGGCAGTTCGCCAGCAGCACACCGGCGGAGCTCATCCGCATGCCCTTCCCTGCCCTGGAGGCGAAGAACTACATCGTCGACCGCCTGCGTCAGCGCGGCTTCACCCTGACGGACAAGGCCTGCACCATGCTGGAGGAAGCCGTCGAGCGCCTGAGCGAGAGCCGGGAGTTCGAAGGCTACCAGACCCTCATCAACCTCTGCGACGATATCATCTGGCGCCGCCTGAGCAGCGAGGACATGCAGGACACCAGCATCACCGAGGACTCGCTGGACTTCATCTTCGCCGCCGGCGGCTTCGGCAGCCAGCTGCGCGCCAATCCCACCAAGACCAACCCGCGCCGCGTCGGCTTCGGCGCCTCCATGGAGGAATGAAGATGCAGGACTACAACGCCTACAAATACAGCGCAGACGAAACCCTGCTGCGCGGCGCCCGCTGGGCCCGGGATGAGGAGATGATGCAGGTCACCCGCCGCATCCGCCTCTCCGATCCTGCGGGCGTGCCCCACAGCGGCCTGCCCGTCATCAGCGACGGCGACTCCGTTTATGTGGATGACTCGGACACCCACAGCCTCATCATCGGTTCCACCGGCAGCAAGAAGAGCCGCCTCTTCGCCATGCCGATGCTGGAAATCATGCGCCGCGCCGGCGAGAGCGCGGTGGTGACCGACCCCAAGGGCGAGCTGTACGAGCTGACCGCCAGCGCCTTCGAGCAGAGCGGCTACCGGGTGGAGGTCATCAACCTGCGCGAACCCCACAAGAGCAACGGCTGGAACCCTCTGGCCATGGCCCGCGCCGCCCTGCGCCGGGGCGACCCGGAGAAGGCCACCTCCATCGTGAACGACTTCGCCGCCGCCATGCTGCACGGCGAAACCGGCGGCGGCAAGAATGACGCATTCTGGGAGCATTCCTCCATCGCCATGCTGCAGGGCCTGGCGCTGATGATGGTGGAGGGCACCTCCTTCTTCCCGGACGACACGGTGAACCTGGCCACCCTGCGCCACCTGTCGGACAACTTCCGCCAGGCAGATCCCCGCGTGCGGGGCGGCACGGGCGTGCTGGACCTGATCGAGCTGTACCCGCAGACCTCCATCTCCCGCCAGAACCTGCTCGTGGCCAGCCACGGCACCGAAGGCACCTTCTCCAACATCAAGGTGTCCTACGAAGCCCCCATGCAGAAGCTCTACATGCAGCATTCCCTCATCAGCATGCTGTCCCGGAGCGAAGTGGACTTCTCCAGCCTGGGCCGCGAGAAGACCGTCCTCTACCTGATCATGCCCGACGAGAAAACCACCCTGCACAAGATCGTATCCCTCATCATCAAGCTGTGCTACGAGCAGCTCATCGACCTGGCGCAGCAGCATCCCCGCTGCCAGCTGCCCCAGCGCGTCAACTTCCTGCTGGATGAGTTCAGCAACCTCCCCGCCATTCCGGACATGGCCGCGATGATCTCCGCCGCCCGCTCCCGCAACATCAAGTTCCACCTGATCATCCAGGGCCTGTACCAGCTCAGCAGCAAGTATGGCGCCGATAACGCCCACACCATCAAGGGCAACTGCGGCAACTGGGCCTTCCTCACCAGCCGCGAGCTGCCCCTGCTCAACGAGATCAGCGACCTGTGCGGCCAGGACGCCCTCACCGGCGAAAGGCTGATCACCGTATCCCAGCTGCAGCGGCTGAACAAGGACCGCGGCGAGGTGCTGATGCTGGTGGGCCGCCAGTGCCCCTACATCGCCCATCTGGCGGACATCGATGAGTATGTGATGCCCCGCAACCTGCCCGTGAGGCCTTATCCCGCCATGAACCTGGACGCTCCGCCCACCCGCACCATCGCGGAGATCCTGGCCAACGCCGGTTCCGGCACGGTCAAGCCGACGAACAGCATCCGCTTCTGACAGGCGGCATCGCTCCCATAATACACCCTATCCCTGAATATACCGCAAAAGAGCTGCCAGCCCGGTGTGGACTGGCAGCTCTTTCATTCGCCCATATGGATGATGCTGGAGAGGTTGCTCACGATCGCCCGGGTGATCCAGGGCTTGTTCATCGTGTAGAGGTGGATGTGGGTCACGCCGTTGGCCACCAGGTCGATGATCTGCTCGGTGGCGTAGGCGATGCCGGCCTGAGCCATGGCGGCGGGGTCATCGGCAAAGCGGTCGGCGATGGCGGCAAAGCGCGGCGGCATGATGGAGCCGGATAGCTGCACGGCGCGCGCCACCTGCTTGGGGTCGCAGATGGGCATCACGCCCGCACAGACCGGCACGTCGATGCCCGCCCGCAGCGCCCGGTAGAGGAAGTTGTACAGCAGCGCGTTGTCGAAGAACATCTGCGTGGTGAGGAAATCCACGCCCGCATCCACCTTGCGCTTGAGGTACTCGATGTCCCTCAGGCGGCCGCCGCTCTCGGGGTGCCCCTCAGGATAGCAGGCCGCGCCCACGCAGAAATCGCCCTGCTGGTGGATGAATTCGATCAGCTCCGCCGCGTAGGTGAAGTCCGTGCAGCGGCTGCCATCCCGGGGCAGGTCACCGCGCAGGGCCAGGACATTCTCCATGCCCGCAGCCTTCATGTCAGACAGCACCTGGCGCACATGCTCCCGGCTGGACTGCACGCAGGTCAGGTGGCACAGCGGGGTGACGCCCGCGTCCGCCACCGCACGGGCGACGGCCAGCGTGTGCCCGGGGGTGGAACCCGCCGCACCGTAAGTCACGGACATGTAGGCCGGGCGAAGGGAGGCGATCTCCCGTGCGGTCTCGCAGGCATGGGCGATGCCGTCGAACTTCTTGGGCGGGAAAACCTCGCAGCTCAGGCGAACCCGGTCGCCCGAAAGGATGTTGCTGATGCGCATGGCTCTGTGCTCCTCGCTTATGATCACGCTTATGATATCATCCGGCCCGCAGCAAAGTCAACCGCCGCCGGAATCGAGTGCATGAAAAGTGCAGCGCCCGGGCAAGCTTCCGGCGAGGTGATGTAACATGATGACCTGGACGCAAAAAGAAGCGTCGCTCCTTGAGGACCTGCGCAGCCAGGAGCAGCTGTGCGTGGACAAATACGGCAAGTACGCCGCAGCCGCCTGCGACCCCGAACTGCAGCAGCTCTTCCGCCAGATCCAGCAGACCGAGCAGAGCCACCTGCAGACCGTCACGAGCCTGAAAAACGGCCAGATGCCCCAGCAGAATGGCCAGCAGAACCAGAACTCCCAGCAGCTGCAGCGCTATGCCGAATTCACCCCGCCCCAGGGCATGAACCTCCAGCAGGCCATGGAGCACGACAAATTCCTCGCCGAGGACGCGCTGTGCACCGAGAAGGAAGTTTCCGGCGCCTACAACGTGAGCATCTTCGAGTTCCGCGACCCGCAGGTGCGGCAGCTCCTGCACCAGATTCAGGGCGCGGAACAGAAGCACGGCGAGATGCTCTACCAGTACATGGCGAAGAACGGCATGTATCAGGCGCAGTGATATTCCCATAATATACCTTTATTCACATTTCCCGTTTTGTACCTCAGTTCTTGAACCTCTCATTTTGTACCCCGTCGCAGGCAGCGCACAACGCTGTCTGCTCTTTCCTGTTGAAGAAATTTTCTCATCGGAAACGTTTCCGGAAGGAAATCGTCATCCTGCGGCGAATGTGTTTCATGAGCGCCAGCGTGCGCCAACGAATGAGCAAAGGCAGGTCAACGCCATGATCAGCAGATACGATTTCGGCCATCCCTACGATACCGGCGCGGTGGTGCAGCAGCTGCCCGTTTCCGGCGATCCCGTCCCCCACTTCACAGTCCGGCAGCATGGCGCGCAGGTCATCTTCACAGCGCCCCTGGGCGATGACGACATGATCTTCGGCCTGGGCCAGGCCGTGCGCGGGCTGAACAAGCGCGGCCACCGCTACCGCGCCTGGAACAGCGATGACTTCTCCCACACGGAGGACAAGGCCAGCCTCTACGGCAGCCACAACCTGCTGCTCTTCAGCGGCGAAACCGGCGTGTTCGGCGCGTTCTTCGACGATCCCGGCGCGGTGGCCTTCGACCTGGGCTACACCCGCGGCGACGAAGCCGTCATCACCAGCGAAAACGGCGACCTGACCGTCTACATCATTGAGGGCGAGAGCCTCACCGATCTGGTGCGCCAGTTCCGCCAGCTCATCGGCAAGCCCTATCTCCCGCCCAGGTGGGGTTTGGGCTACATCCAGAGCCGCTGGGGATATGCCACCGCCGACGACCTGCGCGAAGTCGTCGCCGGGCACCGCGAGAAGCACATCCCCCTCGACACCGTCTCCATGGACATCGACTACATGGCCGACTTCCGCGACTTCACCTGGGACACGGCGAAGTTCCCCGACCTGCCCGGCCTGACGGCGGAGTTCGCCGCCGACCACATCCGCGTGATGCCCATCATGGATGCCGGCGTGAAGGTGCAGCCCGGCGACGCCACCTACGATGAGGGCATCGATAAGGGCTACTTCTGCCGCAAGGCGGACGGCGAGGTCTTCGTGGGCGCGGTATGGCCCGGGAAGGCGGTGTTCCCGGATTTCCTGCGCGAGGAGGTCCGCCAGTGGTTCGCCGCCTGCTACCGTCCCCTGCTGGAGGCGGGCGTGGAGGCCATCTGGAACGACATGAACGAGCCCGCCATCTTCTACTCCGTCGAGGGCCTGCAGGCCGCTTACGACAAGGCGGATTCCATGCGCGGCACCAACATCGGCGTGTACGACTACTTCGCCCTGAAGGACGCCTTCACCGGCATGTCCAACTCCATGGCCGACTACCGCCGCTTCTATCACGTTATTGATGGCCAGCCCGTCAACCACGAGAAGGTACACAACCTCTACGGCGCGATGATGACCAAAGCCACCGCCCAGGGCATGAGGGCCGTGCGCCCCGGCAAGCGCCCGCTGCTCTTCAGCCGCGCGTCCTTCATCGGCGCGCACCGCGACGGCGGCATCTGGCAGGGCGACAACAACGCCTGGTGGAGCCACATCCTGCTGAACCTCAGGGAGCTGGCGAGCCTGAACATGGTGGGCTTCCTCTTCAATGGCGCGGACATCGGCGGCTTTGGCTGCAACACCACCGAGGACCTGGTCCTGCGCTGGCTGCAGCTGGGCGCATTCACCCCCATCATGCGCAACCACGCCGCCATGGGCACCCGCGACCAGGAGATCTACCGCTTCGCAAAGTGGGAGCAGATGCGCGACGTGCTGACCGTGCGCTACGCCCTGATCCCCTACCTGTACAGTGAGCTGGTCAAGGCCGCCGAGACCGACGGCATGATGTTCCGCCCCCTGGCCTTCGATTACCCGCAGGACGAGATGGCCTGCCGCACCGAGGATCAGCTGATGCTGGGCGACGGCTGCATGATCGCCCCGGTGTACGAGCAGAACGCCCGCGGCCGCCACGTCTACCTGCCCGAAGACATGCTGCTGGTGCGCTTCCGCTCCGCCGAGGACTTCGACTGCGTACCCATGACCGCCGGTCACCACTGGATCGAACTGGCGCTGCACGAGTTCCCGCTGTTCATCCGGCGCGGCCACATCCTCCCCCTGGCAAAGGCAGCGGAGTACGTCGCCGGCATCGACGCCAGCGCCCTGACCCTGCTGGGCTGGGTCGATACCAACGCCGCCCTCACCCTCTACGAGGACGACGGCGAAAGCGAGGTCATCGACCTGTCCGCCGGCCTGACAGAGATCCGCGTGACCGTCGCAGACGGCAACGCCACCGCCAAAGCCGCAGGCAAGGCCCTCGACGCCACCCGCATCATCCTCAACTGAATCAACTGAACAAAAAACCGGCGCGGCCATCCCCCACAGGACAGCCGCGCCGCTTACTGCTACCATTCAGGAACCACAAATCAAATTCCTAATTCCTAATTCCCTTAAAGCTCTTCGCCGTTCTCGATCGCCGCGATCATATCGATGCGCCGCTGGTGCCGGCCGCCCTCGAACTCGGCGGTCAGCCAGTGGGTGGCAATCATCTTGGCCAGGTCAACGCCCACCACGCGGGCGCCCATGGTGAGGATGTTGCTGTTGTTGTGGCGCTTGCTGAGTTCAGCGGAGTACACGTCCGAGCAGGTGCACACGCGCACGCCCTTCACCTTGCTGGCGGCAATGCCGATGCCGATGCCCGTGCCGCAGATGAGGATGGCGTGGTCGCACTCGCCATCCGCCACAGCCTTTGCCGCGCGGTAGCCATAGATGGGGTAATCGCAGCTGACGGCCTCGTTCACGCCGAAATCCTTCCATTCCAGCCCCATGCCGTCCAGCAGCTTCATGATCTCCTTCTTCATTTCAATGCCGGTGTGGTCGCATGCCAGTGCAATCATCGGTTGCTCCTCCTTGTTCTCCGGGCGCGCGGGCGCCTTCATTCATCATACAATATACGCGAAATTTTCCCGAACTCCTGCATCATGCCCGGATTTTCCGCACAAAACCCTTGACGGGCGTGGTATACTGTATCTGTACAACTATACCCACATACAAGGAGAATCATCCCTATGTCATCTCAGTGTTCCCTTTGCCGCATCGCGCTGGAGAACGTCAGCGTCACCCGCGGCGGACAGACGCTGCTCACGGACGTCAACATGCACATCCACTGCGGGCAGCTGACCGTCATTATCGGCCAGAATGGCGCGGGCAAGACCACGCTGGTGCGGGCGCTGCTGGGCGAGTTCACCCACGGCGGCGCCATCCGCCATGTGGACAGCGATGGCCGCGAAGTGCCCCGCCTGCGCACCGGCTATGTCCCCCAGCACCTGGCCTTCGATAAGGAGATGCCCGTGACGGTGGAGGACTTCCTGGCCGCCAACTTCACCCGCCGCCCGGTGTGGACGGGCGTGAGCCGCCGGACCCGGGAGAAGGTCGTGGAAGCCCTGCGCGCCGTGGACGGCGAGGCGCTGCTGAAGCGTCCCCTGGGGCGCTGCTCCGGCGGCGAACTCCAGCGCGTGCTGCTGGCCCTGGCCATCCACCCCACCCCGGACCTGCTGGTGCTGGACGAGCCCGTTTCCGGCGTGGACCAGAACGGCCTGAAGATGTTCCTGGACACCGTCGCCCGCCTCAAGGCCCAGCACCACATGGCCATCCTCCTGGTCAGCCACGACCTGTCCCTGGTGCAGAAGTACGCCGACCATGTGGCCCTGCTGGACAAGTCCGTGCTCATCCAGGGGACGCCGGACACGGTGTACCACTCGCCGGAATTCCAGCGGATCTTCGGCGTGGGCGCGCGCAACCTGCAGTCCACCCGCATCCACGGCGCGGACCGCTGGACGCCCCGCGTCACCAGCGACGCCGCCGACGGGGAGGTGCCTGAGGCATGAATGTGATCTATGCCATCATTGATTTTCTGCTGCCCTTTGAGGCCTTCGAGTGGACGTTCATGAAGAACGCGCTGCTGGCCATCCTGCTGCTCACGCCCCTGCTGGCGCTGCTGGGCACCATGGCCGTCAACCAGCAGATGGCCTTCTTCTCCGACGCCCTGGGCCACAGCGCGCTGACGGGCATCGGCCTGGGCGTCGTGCTGGGCGTGTCCAGCGACCTGCTGGCCATGCTGGTCTTCGGCGTGGTGTGGGCCCTGCTCATCTGCCGCATCAAGCAGACCGGCGCAACCTCCACCGACACGGTCATCAGCGTGTTCTCCTCCACCTCGGTGGCAGCGGGCCTGCTGATCCTCTCCAGGGGCGGCGGGTTTGCGAAGTACTCCTCGCTCCTGGTGGGCGATGTGCTGGCCGTCACAGCGCAGGATCTGCTCTGGCTGCTGGTGGCGCTCATCGCCGGAATCATCCTGTGGGCGGTGATGTACAACCGCCTGCTGATGGCCTCTATCAGCCCCTCCCTGGCCCGCACGCGGGGCGTGCGGGTGCAGCTGGTGGAGTGCGCCTTCGTGGTGCTGGTGGCCGTGGCGGTCATGCTGTCCATCAAGTGGGTGGGCGTGATGCTCATCAACGCCCTGCTGATCCTGCCTGCGGCCGCCGCACGCAACGTGGCCCGCTCCAGCCGCCAGCATGCCCTCATCAGCGTCATCATCGCGCTGGTGTGCGGTTTTGCCGGGCTGGTCAGCTCCTACGCCTGGGATACCACCGTCGGCGCGGCCATCGTGCTGTGGGCCGCCGGATGCTACTTCATCTCCCTGGGGCTGCGCCGCTTCATCCGGTGAGCCCGTCAAAGCACTTGCAAGGAGGATCGCCCATGGATCGCATCCTGATACTGATGGACGCCCCCGATTACCTCATGGCGCACAACGCCGTTCAATCCGCCCGGCAGAACGCCGCGCACCCCAATGCCCTCTCCTTCGGCTTCACCCTGCAGGAATACCCGGACGAGGAGAGCAACAACACCATGGCCTCCTATGGCGCGCTGTTCATCCCCATGGCGGAGGGCAGCATCTGGGCGGAGATGGAGCAGCTCTGGGCGGGCGAGGAGTATGTCCTGATGGCAAACCCGGCCATGCGCTTCGCACGCGGCTGGGACAAGGCGCTGCTCCGCGCCCTGCGCAGCTGCCACTCTGGCCAGATGCTCACCTGTGCGCTCACGGGCCTGCTGCCCATGGCCGGCGATCCGCTGGATGCCGTGTACGCCGTCGGGGCTGATCAGTTCCTGCACGATGGCACGCTCACCTTCCAGCGGGGCATGCCCATGCGCTACGCGGCGAAGCCGGAGGCCGGCCCGTTCCTGAACCCGTCGTTCTGCTTCGCGCCGTCGGGCTTTTTCCGCGCGCTGGCCCGGGGCGGGGATGCGCCGCTCTTCCTGCGCGCCTTCCAGGAGGGCTGGTCCCTGTACACGCTGCACCGGCCCTGTATCCACCTGCAGTGGGAAACGCCGGTGGAGCCGGTGACCGTGCCTGCGCAGTGCGATGCGGATGACGCCTTCTTCAGGCGCTTCGGGGTCTCCCTGGACGGGCGGAACCTCTCGCCCCAGTCCCGCCGGGGGCTGCAGCGCAAGGACTGCAACCCGCCCAAGCGCTATCCCCTGCGCCTTTCCCTGAGCGAGCGCTGGCGTCGCCTGTGCCACTGGTGCAGCCACCTGCTGACCCGGCCGTCAAAGAAGGTGACGCCCCTGTGCGTCACCCTGGTCACGCCCGAGATGCCCGAGGACACGCTCGTCTGGCTGCAGCAGCTGGCCGGGCTGCGGAACCTGCCGCTGATGGCCTACGCGCCCGCGCAGCTCAAGCGCCAGCTGGTGGATTTCCTGCCCGATGTGTACGACCTGAAGGCCCGGCACACCATGGAGCTGCCCGGGCAGCCGATGGAGGCGGTGCTGCCCCTGTCCAGGGCCGCGCTCCTGTGCGCCGCCCGCGACCGCATGCTATCCCCCAGCCATTGCATCTGGGTCGACCCGGACTGCGTGCGCTACCCCGTCTTCAGCGAGGCTTTCATCGACTGGGAGCCCATCTGCACCGACAAGATCGTCATCGCCATGGTGAACGGCCAGCCGGACACGACGATGTTCAGCGTGCCGGAACGCATGGTGCTGCCCCTGGCCAACGACCTGCAGGCCCGGGCCCTGGCGCTGCTGACTCAGCGCGGACAGCTGCCCGCCGAGGCCGAGCTGTGGGCCACCGTCATCCGCGAAAATCCCGACTGGTTCAGCCTGCAGGTGATGCCCGAGCCCAGGCAGCTCTTCACCTGCATCTGCAAGGTGTGACGCGCATATCCTCCCCTGATCACGACCGGAAAGGTGGCCTGCCCCATGTTCATCTGTGACACCCATTCTGACACGCTCTTCTCCCTCGGGGTGATGAAGCGGCCGCTGGCCGAATGCTGCATCACGCCGCAGCGGCTGCTGCAGGGCGGCGTGACGCTGCAGACCTTCGCGCTCTGGAGCGGCCCCAAGGGCCCCCATGGCGACTATGAAGCCGTTGCGGAAGCGGAGTTCGCCGCCGTGCAGCAGCTGACCGCCGCTGGCCTCAGGCAGGTGGACGCCCCCACAGAAGCAAAGGAGGGCGAATGCGCCTTCATGCTCTCCCTGGAGGGGTGCGAGGTGTTCCACAAGGGGCTTTCCGCCGTGGCGGAATGGCGTCAGCGCGGCGTGCGCATGGGTGCGCTGGTGTGGAATCACGCAAACCGGATCGGCACACCGGCAAAAATCAATGCCGACGACCGCCTGACGGACTACGGCCTCAGCGTGGTGCATGAGATGCAGCGCCTGGGCGTCGCCGTGGACGTGAGCCACCTGAACGAGGGCGGCTTCTTCGACCTGTTCCGCCGGGGGCATGTGCCGCCCATGGCCAGCCACAGCTGCTGCCGCGCCCTGTGCGACCACTTCCGCAACCTCACTGACGAGCAGATCCGCATGATGATCCAGTATGGCGGCTACATCGGCGTCAACTTCTACCCCGTCTTCCTCTCCGAAGACGGTAAGGCAGACAGCGTCACCATCGCCCAGCACATCGACCACATCTGCCAGCTGGGCGGCGCCGGAATCGTCGGCTTCGGCAGCGATTTCGACGGCATCGAGTGCTTCCCCGAGGATGTACAGCATCCGGGGCAGATGGGCAATCTCCTGGAGGCGCTGCGCAGCTACGGCTACTCCGAAGAGGCCATCCGCGGCATCGCCGGGCAGAATCTGCTGGATTATTTCGCCCGTATCTGCTGACAGACGCATATTCCGCCTGCATCCTGGCCACGCTGTGGTCAGGATTTTTTGCTGCGGAGGAGTCGCCATGATCATCGCCGAGAACCTCGCCCGCGCCTACCCCATGGAGGGCCGCGTGCTGCACGCGCTCAGCGGCGTGTCCTTCCGCATCCGCCGGGGGGAATACGCCGCCATCACCGGCCCCAGCGGCTCGGGCAAATCCACGCTGATGCACCTGCTGGGCTGCCTGGACAGCCCCACCTCCGGGCGCTATCTGCTGGGCGGGGAGGATGTGTCCGCGCTGGATGCGAAGGCTCTGGCGCGGGTGCGGGGCGAGCGCATCGGCTTCGTGTTCCAGGGGTTCCAGCTCATCCCCCGGCTGACGGCGCAGGAGAATGTCGCCTTGCCGCTGGCGCTGTGCGGCACTCCTCAGGGGCAGCGGATGACGCACGCGGCGCAGCTGCTGGACCGCGTGGGGCTGGGGGACCGCCTCACGCACCGGCCCGATCAGCTCTCCGGCGGCCAGCAGCAGCGGGTGGCCATCGCCCGGGCGCTCAGCCGCGACCCCGCCGTCCTCCTGGCGGATGAACCCACCGGCAGCCTCGACCCCGCCGCTACCGGCGACGTGCTCCGCCTGCTGGACGAGCTCCACGCCGCCGGGCACACCATCCTCCTGATCACCCACGACCCCCGCGTGGCCGCCCGCGCCCGCCGCCAGCTGACCATCGCCCACGGCCGTCTGATCGGCGACAGCGCGTCAAGTTGACACATTTCTATGACGCAAATGTTCACATCTTCTTGCTTTTTTGCAAAAAATAGCGTACAATAAGATATCCCCTATCAAAAGGAGTGTCACAAATGGCCAAGCGAATCCTGCTGGTGGACGACGAGCCCCTCATCCTCAAGCCCCTGAAGTATCAGCTGGAGATGGACGGCTACGAGACCGAATTGGCAATGGACGGCGAAGAGGCGCTGGAGAAGTTCTTCTCCCGCCCGTTTGACTTTGTCCTGCTGGACGTGATGCTGCCCAAACTGGATGGCCTGAGCGTGTGCCAGCGCATCCGCGAGCGCTCCAACGTGCCCATCATCATGCTCACCGCCAAGGGGGAGGACATGGATAAGATCCTCGGCCTGGAATACGGCGCGGACGACTACATGACCAAGCCCTTCAACACCCTGGAGGTGCGCACGCGCATCCGCACGGTGCTGCGCCGCGTGGCCGCCGCCCAGTCGCCGGAGGACAAGAAGATCCTGCGCGTGCGGGAGATGGAGGTCAACCTCATCAAGCGCACGGTGATGCTGGCGGGCGAGGAGATCAAGCTGACCGCCAAGGAGTTCGACCTCCTGCAGCTGCTGATGACCAACCGCGGCCGCCCCTACACGCGCAAGGAGATCCTCGACGCCGTGTGGAAGGATCCCTTTGCCAGCGAGCGCACCGTGGACGTGCACGTCCGCCGCCTGCGCGAGAAAGTGGAGCACGACACGGCCCACCCCTTTTACATCCTGACCGAGTGGAAGGTGGGTTACAAGTTCACCGATGTGGATTAAGCAACACCTGTTTTCAAGTATCCGCTGGAAGATTCTTGCGACCTTTCTGGGCATCGTTGGGGTCTCCTTTGCCATTGCGGCGGCGTTGCTGACCAGCCTTGTCAGCAGCACCCTGTATCAGCAGCGCACCCGTCAGGCCAGCCTCTCCGCTGAGAGACTGGCCACGTCGGCTGCGCCTTTTTTTGCCCAGGCGCAGACCGAGTCCCTCATGGAAAGCCTCAGCGCGGCCGCCAGCGAGCTGGACGGGCGTATCCTGCTGCTGACCCCGGACGGCAAGGTGCAGCTGGACACCTTCTGCCAGCTGGAAACCACGCGCATCACCCTGCCCGAGGTTGACGCCGTGCTGGCAGATGCCTCCCACGCCTATGGCATCTACCCGGCAGATGCGGGGGAATACGCCGCCGTATGCGCCGCCCGCATGGTGCATGAGGGGCAGACGGTGGGCGTGCTGCTGCTCTCCACGCCCGTGACGGAGCTGCGCGAGGCCATCGTCGGCACGCAGCAGCAGCTGCTGACCGTCTTTGCGGTGGTGGCGGGCGTTGCGCTGGTGGCGTCGCTCATCTTCTCCCTCACCCTCACCCGCCCGGTCAAGGCGCTGACCACCACCATCCGCCGCATGGGCAAGGGCGACCTCACCGTGCGCGCCAACATCCGCGCCTCCGGGGAGCTGCGCGAGCTGGCCGAGAGCTACAACGCCATGGCCGAGCAGATCGAGAACTTCGACCGCAGCCGCAGCCAGTTCGTTTCCAACGCATCCCACGAGCTCAAGACCCCCCTGACCGCCATGAAGCTCCTGCTGGAGTGCCTCATCGATCAGCCGGAAATGCCCGACGAGCTCCGCATGGAGTTCATGCAGGACATGAACCACGAGATCGACCGCCTTTCCGGCATCATCACCGACCTGCTGACCCTCACGCAGATGGACAGCAGGCAGAGCGGGCTCCACCTGACGGAATTCGACCTGAGCGCCCTGGCCGAAGAAACGCTGCACACCCTGGCCCCCGTGGCGGAGAAGGCAAAGCTGCGCATCACCGCCGCCATCGCGCCCGGCGTGCGTATCACCGGCGACAGGACCAAGCTGGCCTCCGTCCTGGGCAACCTGACGGACAACGCCATCAAGTACACCCCCGAAGGCGGCGAGGTGCGCGTGAGCCTGGCCGTGAAGGGCCGCAGCGCAGTGCTGACCGTGTCCGACAACGGCATCGGCATCCCGCCGGAGGAGCAGGCCCATGTCTTCGACCGCTTCTACCGCGTGGACAAGGCCCGCTCCCGCGCCACCGGCGGCACCGGCCTGGGGCTTTCCATCGTCCGGCAGATGGTGCAGCTCCACGGCGGCGCCATCACCCTGACCAGCGCGCCCGGCGAAGGCTCCACCTTCACCGTGACGCTGCCGCTGAAGGCCGAGCGCCCCGGAAAGGAGGCGGAATGATGCGGCAACTGCTCCCCCTTCTGCTCGCCCTGACGCTGCTGCTGGGCGGCTGCGCACCCCGCGATCCCCTGGAAGAGATGGTGTCCGCCGCCGATGCGCCCATCCCTGCCCCGCAGCCCACGAACGTCGCCCCTCAGGAAGCTGCGGCGACGCTGTGGTTCCGTTTCTCCTCCGAGCCCCTGCTGGCTCCCGAGACCCGCGTGCTGTCCCTCTCGCCCACCGCGCCCTACGAGCTGACGCTGCTGCAGGCCCTGGCCGCCGGGCCCGCCGCCGCCTCGCTGGAGCTGACGGGCCTCTTCCCGCCCGGCACCCGCGTGCTGGCCACCCACCGGCAGGGGCGGACACTCTTCGTCACCCTGTCGCGGCAGATCCTCAACGATTACGCGGACGAAAAGAGCCTCGCCGCTGACGAATCCGTCCTGCGCCGCCGCCTGGCCATGCAGGCCATCGCCGCCACCGTGACGGAGAACTGCGACGTGGACTCGGTGGTGATCCTCCTGGAGCAGACGGCCACGGGCGGCTCCAGCCTGCGCCTGCGCCAGTCCTACTACCGCGACGGCAGCGATGCTTCCGCCCTGGCGGCGCCTCTGCAGCGGGACGAAAGCCTCCTGCTGACCCCCGCCAACACCCTTCATATCGTGCTGGATTGCTGGCAGAGCCGCAACTGGGCGCGCCTGTACCCCTACATCGCCCGCAGCGACGCCGCCACCGGCCAGGCCCGTCCCGCTTATGAGGACTTTGCCGCGCAGATGGAGGCGCTGCCCCACCTGACCGGCTTCTCCGCCTCGGCGGGCAGCATCAGCTCCGACGGACAGACCGTCGTGTTCTCCGCGACCCTCACGCTTCTGGATGACGGACAAACCGCGACCACCACCGCCACCCTTCGCCTGCACCGCGAGCGGGGGCTGTGGCGCATCAGCCTCTCTCAGCTGACCGGAAGGGAGGGCCTGACCCCTTGAAGAAACGCATCCTCTGCCTGCTGATGGCTCTGGCGCTGCTCACGGGCTGCACCGCGCCGGCCCCGGAGGCCGCCCCCGCTGCGACAGCCGCCCCCGCGCAGGTTCCCGATGACATCATCGCCGCCCCCATCGGCGACGCAGGCCTGGCCTACTCCGCCACGGCGGTTCTCTGGCTGCCCTCCGCTGACGGGCTGACGCTGCTGACCAGCTATCAGCCGCTGGATTTCACCTACAGCCTGCACCCGGCGGAAACGATCCTCCGGTCGCTGCTCGCCCACCCCGGCGACGCGCGGGTCACGCCCGCCTCCCCCGTAGCGGTGGTCCCTGCGGGCAAGAACCCGGTGGAAGTCGCCGGCGGTGTGGCCACGGTGAACCTCTCCGCCGCCGCGCTGGAGCTGGTTCCGCAGGCGCTTTACACCCTGTGCCTTTCCATCACCGCCACGCTGTGCGAGCTGCCGGACGTGAACTACGTCAACGTGCTGGTGGGCGGCCGCGCCATCGCCCTGGATGCGGGGGGCTGGCTGCCCCTGGGCTCCCTGCGCCACCAGGCCGGGCAGGAGATCCCCATCCTGTGGGAGCAGCTGCTGGCCCGCGCCGTCCCCGACGGCATGCTGCCCACCAGCGTCCCCGTCACCAGCACGGTCACCCTTTACTTCCCCCTGGCAGATGGCAGCGGCATCGTGCCCGAAGCGCGGCGCGTCACCTTCGCCGGGCAGCACCCCCAGCAGCTGGTGCAGGGGATGCTGGAGGCCCTGAGCGCGGGTTCTGCGGAGCTGAGTGGCGTGTCCGATCTGCCGGATCTGCTCGCCCTGATGACCACCGCACCGGAGATCACCACGCTGGAAGACGGCTCCCTGCGCGCAACGCTGCGCTTCTCCGGCGATCTGCGCAGCTGGATCACCGCCGCCGGGGGCGATGCAGCCTGCACCTTCGCCGCCCTGGTCTACACGCTGACCACCTTCGTCCCCAACCTTTCGCAGGTCTGCATCTTCACGGGGGAACGCGGCGTGACCAGTGTGGCCTGTTCCGCCCATGGTTCGCTGCTCTTTCCCGGCGCGCTGCACGCCCGCGCGGACTACTCGGCTTACCTGATGGCGCAGTGCACGCTCTACGCCGCCTCAGGCGGCATGCTGACCCCGCAGACCGCTGCCCTGCCCTACCGCAGCATCCGCTCGCCCCGCGCGCTGCTGCTCCACCTGCCCACAGGCAATCAGCCCGGCGCGGTGCTGCCCGAACCCATCGCCGACAGCGATGTGCTGGGGCTTTCCGTGCAGGGCGACACGCTGATCATCAACCTCTCCGCCCGGTATGCAACCGTACTCCGCAATGCTCCCCAATCCCAGCGGCTGGCCGCCTGCGCCATCGTCAACACGATGTGCGGGGGGCTGGGCGTGCGGCGCGTGCGCTTCTGCTTTGACAGCGCCACCGTCAGCACCCTGGGCGCCGGGACCCTCTGGAGCGGCGAATTCCTCTTCGCCCCCGGGCTCATCCGCTGAACCACACAGGAGGCCATGCTCTTATGAAACGCTGCATGTTATGCCACTGGCTGCTCCAGCGCCACCGCTGGATGCTGCTCATCCCCGCAGCCATCTTCACGCTCCTCACGCCCTTCTTCGCACCCATCTGGCTGTTCGTGCTGCTGCAGGGGGTGCTGCTCACCCTGGGGGCCATGTGCGCCATCTACCTGCGCGACCTGCCCCGGGTCTACAGCCCGGACATGCTGCGCGCCCCCTCCCCCCGGGATGGGCAGGCGGAGATGGTGATGGTGGATGCGGCGCTGCTCGACCGCGGCCCGGCGCTGCTGCAGGCAGCCCAGCCCCTGACCGCTTCCCCCAGCCTCACGCCTGACACGCCCGGCCATCTCACAGCCGCCATGGCGCTGCTCTGCGACGCCCTGCCCCAGCCCGACGCCGTCGCCATCGAACGGGCCATCCGCCAGCAGACGGGTACGACCGCCGAGAAGCTGCACGAGGCGTACCCCCACGTCCGCGATGGGCAGGAAGAGGGTGCGCAGACCGTCACCTGCAAGGATGGGGATCAGGAGCGCACCTTCTTCACCGGCGAAGCGGAGGCCATCCTGAACCTCTGCGCCAGCATCCTGGACGGGCAGGAGCGCCTGCTGACCGCCGAGGATCGCAGCCGACTCCTCACCCTGGCGCAGGAGATGACCGCCTCCGGCGAGCGCCTGCACGCCTTCGCCACCGCCGTGGGCGATGAGGCCGCCACCTTCCTGGGCATGGTCGCCGTGGGCGATGCGGTGGATGCTGCCGCCGTGCAGCAGCTGCGCCAGCTGCGCTCCCTGGGCGTGACGCCCATCATCCGCGATGACAGCACGCGCATCATGGACGTACCCGTGCTGCGCCGCAACCTGGGCATCCCCGACCTGCATGCCCGCCCGGATATCCACCTGTGCATCGCCAATCCCTGGCCCGACAGCCACACCCTGGCCATCATCCGCCACGATGACCGGAGCCTTGACACGCCCATCCGCGAGCTGCGGGAGCATTTTGCCCGCATGGCCTTCATGCTCTCCCGCCTCAGCGGCGTGATGGCGCTGTGCCTGATGGTTTGCGTGCTGCTGGGCGGTCCCCATTCGGCGCTGATGGTCACGTCGGTGCTCACCGCGGCGTACCTGTCCTTCGGGTCGCTGATCTCCGCCCGGGCCATCCGCCCCTTCGAGTTCCTGCTGACGGGCGCAGGCTGCCTGCTCATCCGCCTGCTGATCAATGCCGTTGCCCCCGCCGCGCAGCCCTTTGCCGGTACGCTGCTGTGCCTGACGGTGGCGGCCTTCCTCGCGCTGACGCTGGCCGTGCCGGATCGCCCGCTGACACTGCGCGACCTGACGCCGATGATCATCACCCTGGGCTGCGCACTGGTGCTGCTGTGCCTGCTGCAGCTGAGCCTGCTGGGTGCTTCGCTCCTGCCGGCGCTCTTCTGCCTGGTGTGCGGTGCGCTCATCGGCCTTCCCTTCCTGCTGACGGGCCGCTGAGAATTTACATTCTTTTCGCCAAAGTTCATGATTCGTTCATAACAGGGTAAAATACATGCTGTATAATAGGATCATCAGAGGGAGGCGAACCGCTCCCTGCTGACCTCTTCGCACCTGTTGCGCAATCCCCCGACCATTTATCTGACAAGGAGGTTCCAAGATGTTCGATCGTTTCCGCCGCACGCTGGGATGCATCGCGCTGGCGCTGGCCTGCGTGATGATCGCCTCGGCCATGACCCACGCCTTCACCCCCGCGACCGCTGAAACCACCACCGTTATCCACACCAGCCCCTTCACCCAGGCCGTCGCCGATGTGCGCGACAGCGTGGTGGGCGTGAGCAACTATCAGACCGTCACCTACAGCGGCTTTGGCTACGGCTACGGCTATGGCTATGGTTACGGCTATGGCAATGGAAACCGTGACCGCGACAGCCGCGAGGAGCTGGCTTTCACCGGCTCGGGCGTGGTCATCGGCGAGGGCTTCGTGCTGACCAACTTCCACGTTGTGGAGGACGCCAGCTCCCTGAAGGTGACCGTCACCGACGACGCGGGCGAAACCACCGAGTACGCCGCCAGCCTGGTGACCTACGACGAGACGCTGGATGCGGCCATCCTCTACGCGCCGGACTGCACGCTGCCCGCCGTGAAGCTGGGCGACAGCGACAGCCTGATGGTGGGCGACTGGGCCATCTGCATCGGCAATCCCCTGGGCTTTGCCAAGACGACCACCGTGGGCGTTGTGTCCGCCCTCAACCGCGCCATCGAGTCCGAAACCTATGACAAGTACGGCCGCCGTTCCACCACCTCCAACGCCATGATCCAGGTGGATGCTGCCATCAACAGCGGCAACTCCGGCGGCGGCATGTTCTCCGTCACGGGCGAGCTGATGGGCATCCCCACGCTGAAGTACTCCGGCAGCTACTACTCCGGCTCCAGCATCGAGGGCATCGGCATGTGCATCCCGATCAACGCCGTCAAGCCCATGATCGATGACGTGCTCTCCGGCCGCATCAAGGCCATCGCCCCCGAAAGCAGCACCGAGAGCAGCGATGTGGACAGCATCAACATGACCGGCAAGCCCCGCCTGGGCGTGAGCATCGCCGACGTGAACACCTCCTCCCGCGCCGCCCGCCTGGGGCAGATCCCCGATGGCGTGTTCATCACCGAGGTGGAGGCCGGTTCCCCGGCTGAAGCGGCCGGCATGCTCACCGGCGATATCGTCGTGGATGTGAACGGCGTGGTCATCACCTCCACGTCCCAGCTGCAGTCAGAGATCGCCAAGTACGCCGCCGGCGACACCCTGAACATCAAGGTGTACCGCGCCCCCGGCATCCTGGACATCTCCGGCAACGACGACGCCCCCGACGGCGAGTATATCGACCTGCAGGTCACCCTCGCCATCGTGGATGATATCCGCCAGTAAACCGCATATGAAAGAGCGCCCCGGCCAGCAATGGTCGGGGCGCTCGCTGTGTTTACTTGTCTTCCGGCTCGCCGTCGGATTCGCCGGGCGCGTCCTCTTCAGGCGCGTCGCCCTCCTCCGGCCCGGGCCGGTCGCTGTCGGTGAAGTTCGTCTTGCAGAACGCGCGGATGTCCTGCACGAAGCCCTTCACACCCCGCGCCAGCCGGGAACCCAGATCCTCTCCCGCCGCCGGGCTTTCCGCATCCGGAGCTGCTTCAGCGCCCGGCGCGTCCTCGTCCCCCACGGGGATGCCCGCCGAACGGATCGCGTCGAGGAGCCGCTGCCGGCTTTCCTCCTCCGTCTTCGGGCCCAGGGGGTCATAGCCGTCGTTCTCATCGTTGAAGATGGAGTTGACCTTGCGGATCAGCGCCTGAAACTGCTCGCCCGAGATCAGACCGCCGAACGGGGGCTTCTGCGTATCCGCCGGCTTCACCGGAATGGATTCGACTGCCTCCACCTCAGGGGGCGCGTCAGCCGCATCCTCTGCCGTGGGCTGAACGATTTCGCCCGGTTCTTCCGCCTTGTCCTGCGGGGCTTCATCGATCCCGACCGGGGCGGTCTGCTGGGGCGCATCCCCGTTGGGGGCGTCGCCAAGCTGCACAGCTGCGACTTCATCCGGCGCAGCGCCGCCATCCGCCGGGGCGGAAGCAGGCGCGTCCTCCGCCGGGAGGTCGGCCTCCTCCTGCGCCTTGTCGGGCTTGAGCACCGCGATGCGGTCGTCCTCCACCACCAGGCGCACCATGTCGCCCAGGGCGATGTTGCCGCTGAGCAGCTCCTCGGAGAGGGTGTCCTCCACGGTGCGCTGGATCAGGCGGCGCAGGGGGCGCGCGCCGAACTTGACGTCGAAGCCCTCGGTGGCCAGCTTGGTTTCCACGGCCTCATCCCAGGTCATGTGGATGGCGCGCTCCTCCAGGCGGGCAGCGACCTGCTCCAGCATCAGGTGGGCGATGGAGCAGATGTGCTCCTGCTCCAGGGCGTGGAAGACGATCATCTCGTCCACGCGGTTGATGAATTCGGGGCGGAACACCTGCTTGACGGCCTTCATCACCGCCTCGCGCAGCATCTTGTGATCGCCGCGCTCGGCCGCCTTCTGCACGTCGAAGCCCATGCTGCGGGTGGTCATCAGGTCATGGGCGCCCGCGTTGGAGGTCATGACGATGATGGTGTTCACAAAGGACACCACGCGACCGGTGGAGTCGGTCAGGCGGCCATCCTCCAGCAGCTGCAGGAGGATGTTGAACACGTCGGGGTGAGCCTTTTCCACCTCGTCCAGCAGCACCACGGAGTAGGGCTTGCGGCGCACGGCCTCGGTCAGCTGGCCGCCCTCCTCGTGGCCCACATAGCCGGGGGGTGAGCCGATCATGCGGGACACGGAGTGCTTCTCCATGTACTCTGACATGTCGATGCGGATCACCGCGTTCTCATCGCCGAACATGGCCTCGCCCAGCGCGCGGCACAGCTCGGTCTTGCCCACGCCCGTGGGGCCCAGGAACACGAAGGAGCCAATGGGGCGCTTGGGATCCTTCAGGCCCGCGCGGGCACGGCGGATCGCCCGGGACACGGCGGAGATGGCCTCGTCCTGGCCGATCACGCGTTCGTGCAGCACCGATTCCAGCTTCAGCAGGCGCTCGCGCTCGCTCTCGGTCATCCGGGTCACAGGGATGCCCGTCCAGTTGGACACCACCGTAGCGATGTCCTCCTCAGTCACCTCGCTCACCGCGTTCTCCTGGCGCTTGTGCCAGGCGTCGCGCTGGGCGGCAATGTCACGGCTCAGCTCGCGGGCGCGGTCGCGCAGCCGGGCTGCGGACTCGTAATCGCCCCGGTCGGAGGCCGCCTTCTTCTGTTCCTCCAGCACGGCCAGCTCGGTCTCCTGCTGGCGCATGTCCGGCGTTGCGGTGAAGGCGGAGATGCGCACGCGGGAGCAGGCCTCGTCCATCAGGTCGATGGCCTTGTCCGGCAGGAACCGGTCGGCGATGTAACGGCTGGCCAGCTGCACCGCCGCATCCAGTGCTTCATCGCTGATGCGCACGGAGTGGTGCTCCTCGTAGCGCTGGCGCAGGCCGTGGAGGATGGCCAGGGTCTCCTCGGTGGAGGGCTCTTCCACGCGCACGGGCTGGAAGCGGCGTTCCAGCGCGGCGTCCTTCTCGATGTGCTTGCGGT
>JAFQQT010000031.1 GCA_017410455.1 Clostridia bacterium | reverse complement strand
CCCACCAGTGCTGCGCTGGCCTACGGCCTGAACAACGGTACCCCCCAGAAGATCATGGTCTACGACCTGGGCGGCGGCACCTTTGACGTGTCCATCATCGAGATCGGCGAGGGCGTCATTGAGGTGCTGGCCACCTCCGGCGACAACCATCTGGGCGGCGACGACTTTGACGAGCGCATCGTCCGCCATATCTGCCAGGAATTCCAGCGGACGAACCGCGCCGACCTCACCCGCGACGCCGCCGCCATGGTGCGCGTGAAGGAGGCCGCCGAGCAGGCCAAGAAGGAGCTGTCCTCCATGGAGATGACCACCATCTCCCTGCCCTTCATCATGCAGGTGAACGGCCAGCCCATGCATCTGGAAACCACCCTGACCCGCGCGAAGTTCAACGAGCTGACTGCCGACCTCGTGGCCCGCACGGAGGGCCCTGTCCGCAGCGCGCTGAACGACGCGGGCATCGCCTCCTCGGAGCTGGGCAAGGTGCTGCTGGTGGGCGGCTCCACCCGCATTCCCGCCGTACAGCAGAAGGTGCAGCAGCTCACCGGCATGATCCCCTCCAAGAACATCAACCCCGACGAGTGCGTTGCCCAGGGCGCGGCCATCCAGGGCGAGACGCTGGGCAGCAGTGCCTCCACGGCGCTGGTGAATTCCACGGGGATCCTCCTGCTGGATGTGACGCCCCTCAGCCTCGCCATCGAGACCGTGGGCGGCGTGGCCACCCGCGTGGTGGAGCGCAACAGCACCCTGCCGGTGCACTATTCGCAGGTCTTCACCACCGCGGGCATGTTCCAGGGGACGGTGGAGATCCACGTCCTGCAGGGCGAGCGCCCCATGGCCCGGGACAACAAGACCATCGGCAAGTTCAAACTGAAGGGCATCCGCCGCGCCATGGCCGGCGTGCCGAAGATCGAGGTCACCTTCGATATCGACGTCAACGGCATCCTCACCGTGTCCGCCCGCGACCAGGACACCGGCGCGGCCCAGTCCATCACCATCACGGCGAACGAGAAGATGTCCGAGGCGGAAATCCAGCAGGCCATCCGCGACGCGGAGACTTACGCCGCCCAGGACGGCTTCCGCCGCGACCTGATGCAGACGGTCAACGAGGCGCAGATGCTGGTCAACCAGGTCACCGCCGCCCTGGCCAGGGCCGGAAAGCAGCTCGATAAGGAGGAAAAGAAGCGCGTCAAGGACGACGAGGCCGCCCTGCGCCGCCTGATCGGCAAGGCAAAGCCGGACAAGATGACCGAGAGCGACCTCTCCGCCATCAAGGCCGCCATGGAGCAGCTGCGCGCCAGCAGCCTGCACGTCATCCACATCATGAACAACATGGGTGCCGGGCAGGCGTAAGCCCCCGGACGCACAAAAGACGGGATCGCCCCGCGCAAAGGCAGGCGATCCCGTCTTTTTGGTTGATGCAGCTTATTCCGCCGCAGCTTCATCCTCGGTGTGGACGTGCTCATCTGCGGCCAGCAGCGCCTCCGGCACGTCGATGTGGTTGCCGGCTGCGTCGTGGACGTGGCCGTCGCTCGTCACGATGAAGGTGCCGTTGGCGACCATCTCGTCGTAGTCGCCCAGATGGTTGCCGGCTGCATCATGCACATGGCCGTCCGAGGTGACGACATAGCCGCCTGCTTCCTGCTGCGGCATGATGGTCACGACCACCAGTGCGATGACCGCCACCACAACGAGCGCCAGCAGCGCAATAAAGATGCGCTCAAACAGCTTGGTGTCCTTCTTCTGGCTCCGGTACTTCTTGCTCATCAGGATCCCCTCCGTATTCATATTGCCGTCCAGCTGCCACGCATGCGCGCGCAGGACGGGCTGATGATTCATTATCCCACGGGGACGCCCGTTTTGTCAAATCCTTTTTCTCCGGCCTCCCGGTCAACTGAAATGGCAATTCAGAATTGCATAATTTCTTGCAGATATGGCGCACCCCCCCTTGACATTCACGGGTGTGCACCGTATAATAAAGAGGATTGACTGTTTGTTAAAAAACAGTCAAAGAACAATCCGACATAAAGGAGTACCATCATGAAGAAGATCGTTGCGCTTCTGCTGGCCATGCTGATGCTGACCACCGCTTTCGGTGCGTTCGCCATGACCGCTGGCACCTACGAGGGCACTGGCAAGGGCCTGATGGGCGAGATCAAGGTTGCTGTGGAAGTGACCGAGAACGCCATCGTGTCCGTGACCGTGCTGTCCCACAACGAGACCGCCGGCATCGCTGATCCCGCGCTGGATCAGATCCCCGCTGCCATCGTCGCCAACCAGTCCCTGGTGGTGGACGCTGTGGCTGGCGCCACCTACACCTCCAACGGCATCATCGCCGCCACTGAGGCTGCCCTGATCGCCGCTGGCGCTGATGTGGAGGCCTTCAAGGTCGTGGAGATCGTGGAGGATCCCGCTGAGGTCATCGAGTACACCACCGACGTGGTCGTCATCGGCGCTGGCGGCGCTGGTGTGGCCGCTGCCGTGGAAGCCTGGGACAACGGCGCTCAGGTCGTCCTGCTGGAGAAGACTGGCGCCATCGGCGGCACCACTGCCACCTCCCAGGGCATGATCGCCGGCTACGAGACCTACAAGACCAAGGCGCAGGACATCCACTACACCGTGGATCAGATGTACCACAATCTGATGAACAATGCTTCCTACCGTCTGGATCCCGCCCTGACCATCATCACCGTGGAGAAGTCCGGCGAGACCATCGACTACCTGCACACCCGCATGGGCATGGAGTTCGATGACACCATCTGGACCTACTACGGCAACCTGCAGATGATGCACGTGGTCACCGGCGCTGGCCCCGCGATGAAGGTCGCCATGCAGGCCACCCTGGACAACACCACCATCGACCTGCAGCTGAACACCAAGGCCACCGAGATCCTGATGAACGCTGACGGCTCCGTTAAGGGCGTGAAGGCCGAGCGCGGCAACGACACCGTGTATGTGTACGCTGACGCCGTGGTCATCTGCACCGGCGGCTACGCCTACAACCCTGAGCTGACCGTCCGCCTGGATCCTGAGAAGGAAGGCACCATGGGCATCGGCTGGGAGGGCTCCACTGGCGACGGCCTGATCATGGCCTCCAACGTGGGCGCTGCCCTGACCCACCTGCAGGACATGATGTGCGTCCTGAAGGACTACGAGATCATGGCCTACCACAACGGCAACTCCAGCACCGCCAACGTGTCCTCCTTCATCAGCCGTGACAACACCGTCCTGCTGGGCGCTGACGGCACCCGCTTCTGCGACGAGAAGGACATCGGCTACATGACGCAGGCTCTGAACCAGCCCATCTTCGACCAGATGCACCGCGATGGCCTGGGCTATGTGTGGGCCATCTCCGACGTGGCTTCCCTGGAGGCCAAGGGCGTTGTGCGCGGCCTGGGCATGGAGTTCATCACTGCCGACACCCTCGAGGAGCTGGCTGAGAAGATGGGCCTGCCCGTGGACGCCGTGGTGACCACCCTGACCAACTACAACAGCTATGTCGCGGCTGGCCACGACCCCGAGTTCGGCCGTCTGCTGCTGGCTGAGCTGACCGCTCCCTACGCTGCGGTGAAGGTCATGCCCTGCGAGATCATCACCTACGGCGGCATCGCCCGCAACACCGAGGCTGAGGTCATCCGCGCGGATGGCACCTCCATCGCCGGCCTGTACACCGCCGGTGAGGCTTCTGCCAACTCCGCCTACATGGGCTTCACCATCTCCAACGCCTTCACCTGGGGCCGCATCGCCGGTGAGAACGCCGCCGAGTTCGCCCTGAGCAAGTAAGGTCTGCGCTTCCGCCGCCGCATGGGAAACCGTGCGGCGGTTTTTGCGTGCCCGCATATCCCCGTGCGCCGCTGCATAGCATGTGGCACAGCATGAACAGGGGAGGCGAGGATCATGTCCACAACCACCGCCCGGAAAGCGGGCCGCGCACAAAGAAGGAAGCACAGAGGCATGCCCGGCTGGATGCGCCTGCTCAGAGGCCTGGGCGCAGCGCTGCTGGTGAGCCTGGCGGGCGTGGCCATCTTCGCGCTGCTGATGCAGTGGATCCGCCCGTCGGAGGGCGCGGTGCGGCTGTTCAATCAGGGGCTGAAGCTGGCCTCCATCGTGGCGGGCGTGGCCGTGGCGGTGGGGCGAGGGCAGGAAGGCGGGCTGCTGCGGGGCGCGCTGGTGGGCCTGTGCTACATGGCCGCAGGCGTGGGGGTGTATGCGCTGCTGTCCGGGCAGGGCGCGGCGATGACAGCCTATCTGGCGGATCTGGCCATGGGCGTGGCTGCCGGCGGCATCGTGGGAATGATCCTGTCCAACATGAACCCCGCGGGATGAGATGGCATCTCCTCAGGTCAGCAGGAAAACCCGCAGCCGCATGCATCGCCAGGGCGCAGGCGGCGGAGGATTACCGGCCTGACTGCAACAGAAAACCCCGTCCCCTGCTGACGCCTGATCAGCGGGGACGGGGTTTCATGTTACAGCGAGCCGTTCATGATGGCGGTGATGAGGTTGCCGTTCATGAAGGCGGAGGCCAGCATGCTTTCGCTCAGCAGGTCCCCGATCAGATCCAGCGGAACCATCGTCTGCACCAGGGGAACCAGCGTGAAGAGCACCAGGCAGAGCAGCAGCCCCCGCAGGAGCCCGAACACGCCGCCGCAGAGGCTGTCCAGGCGCTTGAGCTCCGGGAAGCGGAACACCGCCCGGATGAGGTTGAACAGGATGGAGATGGCGATGTACGCCGCCAGGAAGCAGAGCACGAAGCAGAGGATGTTGATGCTGGCCATCAGGACGGTCTGGTTGACATATTCGCCCACGGTGGTGATGTTCAGGTTGGCGAAGACATTGTGCTCCAGATTGACCTGCAGGATGGCGTCCAGCGGCGCGGGGAGGGAAACCTTGCTCAGCACCTGCTGGATGCCGGATGAGCCCAGCGTGGCCACCGGGGATTCGGACAGCGCCAGATCCAGGCCGGAGCCGGGCTCCAGGTAGTGCGCCAGGGTCAGGCGCAGGCTCTCGTTGCCCTGAATCAGCGCCGCCAGCTTCGGATACAGCCAGAACGCCCCGAAGAAGGAGGCCAGGCCCCCGCCCATGTTCAGCACGCTGCTGATGAAGCCGCGATACAGGCCGAAGAGCACCGAAATGCCCAGTATGCCAATGATGACCCAATCCACAATGTTCATCAGGTCAGCCTCCTTTCAGGTGAATAGGGGGTCAGTCCTCCGCGAGGGTTGCGGGGAGATCGACCCAGTAGCGGAGCTCGCCGGGGGTGAGCGCCTCATAGGGGATGGAGCGCAGGTACTTCATGCGGGCCTCGGTCATCACGGGGTCGTGGTCGCCGCCGAAGGCATGGGCCTCATTGATGGCCTCGATGTCCGCCCGGCGCATGGCAGGCGCGCAGTAGGGACAGTACTCCAGCTCGGCGTATTCGCCCGTGTCCAGCTCGGCATAGGTGAAGGTCTCGAACTTGACGGTGGCCTTGGCGCTGGCGCAGGTTTCGCTGCGGTGGTAGTAGCTGCCGCCCCTGGGGTTGTAGTACAGCAGGAGGTCGTCATCGGGGATCTCGATCTGCCGGCCCTGCCAGTCCTCCCAGATGACGATGCGGCCGATGTCCTTGCGGTGGTTCCAGATCCACTGCATGTTGATGCCCTCGGGGGTCTTCTTGCGCTGGACGCGGATGCAGCCGTGGCTGGCGCGCTGGCCCAGGTAGGGCTCGGTGGCGGTGTAGATTTTCGAGCCGCCCTCGTAGCGCTGGATGTAGGGCACCTCATGCAGCAGATCGCCATCGTTGAACTTCATGGCCAGCGGGCAGTACATGTTGTCCGACTGGAAGCCGCCGGTGGGGCTGATGTAGAGGAATTCGCCGGAGCGGGTCTCGTTGTAGGGCTGCTCGGCGTTGGCCAGGCCGGTGGAGATCAGCAGGGTGGACACGAGCCCCTCCTCGCTGAAGAGGTACAGGCGCTGCGTCAGCTTGTCCACCACGATGTGGTACTTGTCCGTCACTTCCCTGGTGACCAGGTGCTCGGTGCGGACATAGCCCTGCACGAGCATGTTCCAGGCTTCGATGGAGTTATCGTGGAAGGTGGAGGAGTACAGCTCGATCAGCGTCCAGCCGTTGTCGAGGTGCTCGATGACGCGCACGCCCTGGCTCTCGCCGGTGACCACGGCCACGGCGCGGCTGTTCTCGTCCGGCTCGGCGTAGACCTTTGTCTGGCCCTTGTAGGCGTCCTTCTTGCCGGTGTCCACCACGGTGATGGGCGCGGAGAGCATCGCCCAGATGGCTTCCTCGTCGGTGACGTCCATGGGCGTGTTCCAGTAGTTGGGGGCCTCACCCTCGATCACCTCATAGGGGCTGCCGTAGGAGGGGGAGAAGGTGATATCCGGGGTGGGCGTGGGGGTCGGGGTGGGCGTGGACGTGGGGGTCGGGGTGGGGGTCGGGGTGGCGGTGGGCTCCAGCGTCGGGGTGGCCGTGGGCGCGATGGTGGGCGTGGCCGTGGGCTCCGGCGTGGCGGTGGGTTCCGCGGTGGGCGTGGGGCTGGGCGTGGGGGTGTTCAGCCCGAAATCCGCCGGGGAGATGGCGATGTGTTCCTCGTTGGAGGAGTAGCCCGTCGCGTCGGTCAGGGTCAGGGTCAGCGCGGTGGCCGTCAGGGGCATGTCGGTGGCGTCCCAGGTGACGCCGTTCATGCCGGCGGTCAGCTGGCGGCTCTGCAGCAGCGTCCACACGCCGTCCGCCCACAGGCCCACGCTCAGCAGGCCGTCCACGCTGGCGTAAAAGTCCACGCGCATGATGCGGGTCTCCGCGTCCTTCATGACGGCGATGTTGGCGATGTAGGGTGCCGTGCTGCCGATGGTGACGGTCTGGGTGGCTTCCACGCCGTCCATGATGAGCGCCATGGTCAGCGTGCCCTCGGGGGCGAATACGCCGCCATAGGTGCCGTTCCACCACAGGTGGTTTTCACCGGCGGTGACGGGGTGCGCCATGACGACGGGCAGCACCGTGTCGCCGGCCTCGCCCCTGAGGATGATGTCGCACACGCCCTCCGCCGGGACGGAGAAGCTCAGCAGGATCGCCTTGCCGGGGCGGATGGTCGCCTCAATGGGCGATATGGCCAGCGCCGGGGCGGTCTCCGCTGTTTCCGCATGGGCAGGCAGCAGCGGCATCAGCAGCGTCAGGCAAAGCAGCATGCACAGGAATCTACGCATAAATGTCCTCCATCAATGGTATTGCCCTGGGTGGGCGCAATGGCATTTCAGCAGCCGTTGGGATGGCTGATTTCCATCATAGCACAGAATCCGGGATTCGTCCATCCCGTCATGTAGTGGACAAGCCCCCGGGCGTGCCGGGTGTGCACATCGCAGATCGCGCCGGGGAAGCGCTCCTCCGGGTCGATGAGGGCGGAGAGGATCCCCGCATTGCGCCCGGACTCCGTGTCCAGCGGGCGGTCGCCCACCATGAGGCACTCCGCCGGGTCGAGGCCGTGCTGGGCGATGAGGTGCAGCAGCATGTCCGGCGCGGGCTTGCGGGGCAGGCGGTCCTCCTGGGTGACGAAGCCGTCAAACAGGGGCAGCACCCCCGCCATCTCCAGCAGATCCCGGCAGACCAGGTCGCGGTGGGTGACGACGTGGTGCCGTATGCCCAGCGTGTGGGTGGCCTGCAGCGCCTCCGCCACCCACGGCATCAGCGGCAGGCCGCGGCGCAGCTCGTCCGCCTCATGGCGGCGGAAGGCCTGCACGAGGTCGCCGGCGGGGATGCCGCTTTCTGCCCCCACCACCTCGCAGCAGTGGGTCAGGCAGTTCTTCATCAGGCTCAGCGTGCGCTCCGGCGTGATGGCGACGCCGTACTCCGCCGCAGCGGCGATGAAGGCGCGCACCATGGCCGGGTAGCTGTCCATGAGTGTGCCGTCGAAGTCCCAGAAGACGTGCTTCACATGGGAGAAGGCGATCAGCCGGGCGGCATGCTGGTCGGCGGGGCACAGGTCGTAGCGCAGCAGCTCGCCGGGGCGGACGAAATGCGCCGCCTCATGCTCGGTCAGGATGGGCTGCGCGGTGGTCCTTGCCTCCAGGAAGGTGAAGATGATGCCGTTCCACTCGCTGACATGGCGCTGGCGCACGTCGGTGACGGGCAGATGCAGCTCCTCCATCAGCTCGCGGGCGAGGCAGTCCTCCGCCGATTCGCCCGCTTCGCGCTTGCCGCCGGGGAATTCCCACAGATGGGCGTTGGCGCGGCCCTCGCCCCGCTGGCACAGCAGGATCCGGCCTTCCTCGTTGTATATAACGCCTGCGGATACCTCAATCATGCATGGTGCTCCTTCAGTAATGCGATTTCTGCCGCGTAGCCGTCCAGGTCGTTGGGCGTTTCCAGCAGCATGGGCAGGTGGCGCAGCGCCGGGTGGCTGATGATGCGGGCGATGGCGGGCAGGCCGATGTGGCCCTCGCCGATCTTGGCGTGGCGGTCCTTGCGGGCGCCGCAGGGGTTCAGCGAATCGTTGATGTGCAGGGCCTTCAGGCGGTCCAGGCCGATGATGCGGTCGAACTCCGCCAGCACGCCCTCCAGGTCGCCGACGATGTCGTAGCCTGCGTCGTGGACGTGGCAGGTGTCCAGACACACGCCGAGGCGGTCGTGCAATTCGACCCGGTCGATGATGGCACGCAGCTCCTCAAAGCGGCCGCCGATCTCGCTGCCCTTGCCGGCCATGGTCTCCAGCAGCACGGTGGTGTGCATGCCGTCAAAGAGGACGGCGTTGAGCATGTCCGCGATGAAGCCGATCCCCGTATCCACGCCCTGCCCGACGTGGCTGCCGGGGTGGAAGTTGTACAGGTTGCCGGGGGTGGCCTCCATGCGCAGAAGGTCATCGGCCATGGTGCGGCGGGCGAAGTCGCGGATGGCGGGGTCGGCGGAGCAGCCGTTGAGGGTGTAGGGCGCGTGGGCGAGGATCTGCCCGAAGGCGTTCTCCTCCGCACAGGCGCGGAAGGCCGCGATATCCGCCGGATCGAGAGCCTTGGCATTGCCCCCGCGGGGGTTGCGGGTGAAGAACTGGAAGGTGTTCGCCCCAAGGGACATGGCCTCCCGGGCCATGTGCAGGTAGCCCCTGGAGGAGGACAGGTGGCAGCCGATGAGAAGGGCCATGGCGGATGCTCCTTTGGTGAAATGGTTCATATCAGCGGACGACGAGCCCCAGCAGCTTTGCCAGCTCCATGGCCTGCAGGGGCGTGACGATCAGCCCGCGCAGATCCGGCAGGTTGACAGTCAGGCCGTCCAGCGTGCAGGTGCGCAGGTCGAGGCCGTTGAGATGCGTGCGGAAGAGCGTCGCGCGGGTCAGGTCGCAGGCGGTGAATTCGGCGCTTTTGAGGGTCACGCCCTCGATGGCGGCCTCCGGCAGGATGCAGTCGGCGAAGGATGCGTGATCGAGCTTCGCCTCGGACAGGTTCAGGTAGTCCGCCTTGCAGCCGGCGAAGGATACGTTGCGCAGGATGGCCTGCACCATATCCGTGCCGGACAGGCGGCAGGTATCGAAGCGCACCCGCTGGCACAGGGCGGAATCGAAATTCGCCCGGCTCAGGTCGCAGTGGTCGAACAGGACGTCGATAAAGGTGGCGCGGGTGAGGATCGCGTCGGTGATGGTGCAGCGGCGGAAGACGCACTGGCGGAACTCCCGCGCAACGAGGCGCTCGTGAGCCATGTGGCACTCGGTGAACAGGCAGGACTCGAATTCGTCCTCGTCGGGGAGCTCGAAGTGCCCGGTGAGGGCTTCGGGAAGGCGGGGCGGGTCGAGCTTCATGGTGCATCCTCCGTTGCTGATAGCGTACGGGTAGCCACCTCATCCGTCTTCGCCTGGCGGTGAATCCACCTTCCCCTCAAGGGGAAGGCTTTGCGACGGACGTTTCCTGGCTTCCCCTTGAGGGGAAGCTGTCGCCGCAGCGACTGATGAGGTGGTTGCTCCGGGACAGTCGAGTGACATTATCCCATGGCCTCCATCTGCGCCGCGATCATCTCCACGTGCCTGCGCGCCTGGTGGGCGGCTTCGGCGGTCTCGGCTTGGGATACGGGCGTATCGCCCATCAGGCCCACGAACTGGCTGACCTTCAGGCCCAGGGCCTCCTGCATGGCGGCGTCGCTGCCCTGGGGGGACACCAGGTAGTAGCACAGGAGGGAATCCTCCTGGCCCATGCGGTGGGCGCGGTCCTCGGCCTGGCTGTGCACGGCGGGGGACCAGTCCAGCTCGCCGAAGATGACGCAGGTGGCCCGCTGCAGGTTGAGGCCGCTGGCGGCGCGCAGGGAAATGCACAGCACGTCCGTCCTGCCGGACATGAAGCGCTCCACTGCCTCCGACTTGGCGGAAATGGTCTCCCGGCCGGTGATGAAGCCGGGGCGGTAGTGCTTCAGCTCCTGCCTGTAGGCGTCCATCACCGCGTGATGGTGGGCAAAGAGCAGCACCTTCTCCCCCGAATCCAGCAGCGCGCGCACGAACTGGCACACGTAGGGCGCCTTGGCGATGCCCGTGGCCTGCCGGACGTGCTGGGAGATCGTTTCCTCCAGCATCGCGCGGGCGGAGGCGGTCAGCGTACCGTCGGTCTTCCAGCGGACGACGTCGGGCAATATGGGGGCCATCAGCTGGGCGTAGAGCTTGTCGTTCCAGTCCAGCTCCTGTACGGCGCGGCGCTTGGGCGGCAGCTCGCTGAGCACCTCCTGCTTGGTGCGGCGGAGCATCAGCCCCTCGCGGCGCAGGTAATCGCCCAACAGTGCGGGCTTGACCACCACGCCGTTGCCGTAGCCGTAGCACCACTCGCGGGAGAAGCTCTCCCAGTCGCCGAGGAAGTGGAAGTCGAGGATGTTGATGACGTTCCAGATTTCGCCGCCGGTGTTGTAGATGGGCGTGCCGGAGAGGCCCACGACCCGCTCGCAGCTCTCCGACAGGAGCGAGGCGGCGGAGTACTTTTCCGTCCCCGTGTGGCGCAGCTCCTGCACCTCGTCGAAGATGACGGCGCGGAAGCCGAGGGCCGGCAGCACCTCCTTCCAGCCGCGCAGGAGGAGGTAGTGCATGATGTAGATGTCCGCGGGGGGAAGGTCATAGGGCTTCAGGCCCCGGATGACGTGGATGCGGGGCGGCTCGCCGTTTATGCGCAGGAAGCGGGCGGCCTCCTCCGTCCAGTTGCGGGTCAGGTGGGCCGGGGGGATCACGATGGCGGGGAAGGAGTCCGTCGAGGCGAGGTACGCCAGCGCCTGCACGGTCTTGCCCAGACCCATTTCGTCCGCCAGCAGGCAGCGCTCGTGCTGCATCAGGAAGGCCAGCCCCTCCTGCTGGAAGGGGCGCAGCTCGCCCTCGAAGGTGCCCTCCGGCGGGGTCATGCGCTGGGGCAGCCGGGAAGCGATCTCCTTGCGGATGGCGTGGTCGCGGCAGTCCTGGACGGCCTTGTCCCACAGGGCGCGGTCGCGGGGGGCGATTTCCAGCGGGAAGCGCAGCATCAGCCACAGCAAATCTCCCACCATGCGGCGGTGGGCTGTGAAGCGCGCTTCGCCCCGCCTGCTGCCCGCGCTGCCGGGGAAGAGCCGCTTGCACATCTCCGTCACCGAGGGGTCGCCCTTCACCGTCCAGCACTTGCTGCGGCGGTTGTAGGAGAGTGTACCGAAGGTGCGGCTGGGGACGGGCGGCTCGCGCAGGTAGGCGGGGAGGAGGTCATCCTCGGATTCATCGGGCTGCTCGAAATACAGCTCGTCGAGATAATCCATTTCGTAATCCATTGTGTGCTCCGTTGGGGCGGGTATTCATTATTCATTATTCATCAGCGGGCCGGAGGCGCGCGGCTTCATTATTCATTATTCATTTCAGGTCGGCACCTGCCGGGCTGGGCGGGAGAGCACCAGGAATGAATAATGAATAGTGAATAGTGAATAATGAATAATTATTTAAGTGTCTCCACCGTAAAGGCGTCCTCAGTAAAGTGGATGGTGACGGCGCCGGATGTGTGGGTGCTGTAGACGGGGATGGTTTCCGCGCGGGGGAGGAAGGCGGCTTCGCGTTCATCCTTGCCGCAGGAGAGCAGGATGACCTGCGGGCTGACGGCCTGCAGGAAGGCAGGCGAGGTGCTGCCTGCGCTGCCGTGGTGGGCAGCCTTGAGGATGTCTGCAGGGATGGCGGCATACATCTCGTACCGGCTGGTCAGGTCGGCGGTGAGCAGCATCGTTGTGCCCAGGATGTCCGCCTGCAGCACCAGGCAGGTATCGTTGGCACTCTGCCCGGTGCGCACGGCGTCGCGCTGGGGCCAGAGCACCGTCAGCTGTCCGCTGGGCAGGTCGATCACGTCGCCCCGGGCGAGGGTGACGAACTGTGTGCCTGTTTGGGCCAGCTGCTCCAGCAGGGGCAGCGCCTCTTCGTCCAGGTCGCCGGCCAGCAACGCGCCTTCGGGCAGGGCGCAGACCCGCACGGGGATCCCGTGATCCAGCAGCCCCTGCACGCCGCCGACATGGTCGATGTGCAGGTGGGTGAGGACGAGCATGTCCACATCCAGGCAGCGATCGGTGAGGTAGGCGGCGACGGTGTAGGCGCTCTCGCCCGCGTCGATCATCACGACCGTGTCCCTGTCGTGCAGCAGGGCGGCGTCGGCCTCGCCATCGGAGAACTGGATGTAGTATGTGCCCGTGTGGGGCAGGTGCACCAGGCTCAGCAGGAGGAGCGCCGCGCCGCACAGGGCCAGCATCCGCCGCAGCCGTGTGCGGTGCTGGAGGATCAGCACGCTCAGGCCGGCCATCAGCATCGCCCAGCCGATGAGCGTGAGCGCGTTGGGGGCGGGCAGGCGGATGAAGCTGCCCAGCACCTCCGCCAGAAAGCGGATGATGGCCAGCATCCATTCCGTGGCCTGTCCCGTCAGCGCGCCGAAGGCTTCCCGCAGCCCCGGGATGGGCAGCAGGAGCAGCATCACCCAGTACAGGATCATCACCAGGCTCGATATGGCGATGATCAGCGGGTTCATCAGGAATGTGGCGGGCGTGAAGCCGCCGAAGAAATGCATCTGCACCGGGAGCAGCCCCAGCTGCACGCTCAGGCAGGAGATCTCGCCCCGCCAGAGCCAGTTCAGGCGCGGGTGCGGGGAGAGGAAGACGTCCCGGAGGCGGGGATAGATCAGGAGCAGCCCCAGCATGGCGCTGTAGGTGAGCTGGAAGGAGGCGCTGAAGAGCTGCAGCGGGTTGATGACAAGCTGCAGCACGGCCGACAGGCACAGCAGGTGCATGGGCAGGTTGCGCCGGTGCTGCAGGTGGCCGGCTTCATAGAGCATTGCCAGCAGACCTGCGCGGATCACCGGGGGCGCAGCGCCGGTCAGCAGGGCGTAGAACGCCAGCACCGCGCCCAGCACGCCCCAGCGCACCGTGCGGGGCAGGGGTCTGAGCAGCAGGCTCAGCAGCATCAGCAGCACGCCCACATGATAGCCTGATACGCTCAGGATGTGCAGGATGCCCAGGGCCTTGAAGGCGGCGTAGTCCTCATCGGGGAGGTAGGTCTTTTCGCCCAGGAGCATGGCGGCGGCCAGCGAACCGCTCTCCGGGCCCATCACGTCCATCAGCGACATGGTGATGCTGTGGCGCAGCGCGGCCATCGCGCCCCGCAGCCCGGCAGGTTCGCCCGTGGGCTGCAGATCCTCATGGCCATAGACGCCCAGGGTGACGCCATCGGCCAGCAGGGTCAGGCGGAAATCGTAGCCGCCGGGGTTCTGCTGCCCCTGCGGGTGGTATGCGCTGCCGGAAAAGGTGACGTGCGTGCCGGGGATGAGCCAGTCGGGCAGCGTTTCGTCCTCCTCGGGATAGGCGGTCCACCAGGCCTTGCCGGCGGCGGGTTCGCCGTTCAGCTTCACGTCGCCCAGGATGGTCTGCATGTGGCCATCCTCATCGATGGCGACTTCATCCAGCACCACGCCGGAGATGGTGTACTCGCCCTCCGGCGGCAGCGCGGGGTGGCTGGCGTGGATGGTCAGCAGGGAGCCGGTGGCCGCAGCGGCCAGCACCAGCGCCAGCAGGCGGCTGCGGCCAGGGATGAAGAGCGCGGCGGCGAGGCTGAGCGCCAGCGCAGCGGCGGGCGGGAGCCAGGCATCCGCCCCCGGGGACAGCGCAACGCCCAGAACCAGCCCCAGCGTCATCAGCGGCAGCAGCCAGGCGGACGGGAATGCGCGGGCGTCAGCAGTATGCATGGGCGATCCTCTTCTTCTGTGTCACAGGGCGATGCCCCACAGCCGGTTGAGGCACAGCAGCCGCACGGGCTTTCCGCCGATGGCGTGGGGCAGGGGGATGGTCTTTTCGGTCACGAGGATGAGCGCGGTGACCTGCGGGCAGGCGGCGTAGCGGCTCAGCTGCTGCAGCACGCGGGCCTTGTCCACCGCGCCGCGCTTGATCTCCACCCCGACGCTGCCGCACATCAGGTCGATGCGGCAGCGGGGGGCGAGGCGCACCTCGTGCTCCCAGGGGATGGAGGCTGCATCCAGCGCGTCCATCACCAGGCGGTGCAGGTCGTATTCGCCCTGCTGCAGCGGTGCGCGCAGGGCGCTGAGGGCGTTGAAGATGTGTTCCATGGCGTTCTCACTGCATCGCCTGGGTGACGATGCTCATGGCGTTGACGATATCGGTGGTGCTCATGCCGCTCTGGCTGATGGCCCATTGCAGGTTGTCGATGGCAACGGAGAGGGTCTGGTACTCCTCGGACCAGGGGTCCATCTGCGCCAGGCGGGTCTGCGCCTGCCCCATCAGCAGCATGGCGCTGGCGATGATGTCGCTGTCCGCGCTGCTGCCGGTGGAGGGTGTGGAGTTGGCGCTGTGCCAGGTGCAGTAGCCGCTCTGGCCGTAGATGCAGTACCCGCCCAGGTACTCCACCAGCACATCCTCATACTTGGTGCCGATGAACTTCGCCAGCGCATGGTCGGAGGGGATAACGATCACGCCCTCCTCCGACACGTTCCAGCAGTAATCCGTGGCCAGCATGCCGCTGTCCTGGCAGATGCGCAGGGTCTGGTGCATGTCGCAGTACTCCGAGGGCGGGGTGACCCAGTAGTCGGTGACGGTGTCGTAGCCCAGGGCGTCGTGGCGGCAGGCGTCGGTGGCGCGCAGGCCGGATACGCTGCAGGTTTCCACCCGCGTCAGGCCATACTGCTGGTAGGAGCCCTCGATGATGTCCTTGTCCGGCAGCCCCTCATGGATCTTCTTCATGTATGCCTGCCACAGGGGGGCGGCGGCGCTGGAGCCGGTGGTCTTGGAGGACAGGGGCTTGTAGTTGTCATGGCCGATCCACAGGGCGGAAACGTAGTAGCCGGTCATGCCGGCAAAGTACACGCCGCGCTGGTCGGAGTTGGTGCCGGTCTTGCCGGCCACGGTCTGCCCACTGATCTTCGCTGAGGTACCCGTGCCGGACTTCACCGCGTCCTTGAGCATATCCACCACGCACCAGGCGGTGGACTCGGAGAACACGCGGCGGCGCTCCTGGTTGGCGTGGCCGTCCCAGATGACGTTGCCCTGGCTGTCGGAGATGCCCAGGACGGAGATGGGCTCCTGATACACGCCCGCATCCGCCAGCACGCCAAAGGCCACCGCCATCTGCAGGGGCGTCAGGCCGCTGGAGCCCAGCGACAGGCCGAAGGGCGTGGCGTCGATGTGGTCATCGTCAACGCCCATGCGGTGCAGGAAGTCCACCGAGCGCTCCACGCCCACCATGGTCAGCAGGGTCTGGGCGGCGGCGGTGTTGTGGCTGTTGACGATGGCCTCGCGCAGGGTCTGGGGGCCGGCGTAGTAGCTGCCGCCATAGTTGCGGGGCCAGTCATCCACGCCCTTTTCGTTCTTCCAGCCGGCGATGGGCAGGGGCATGTTGCTCACCACGCTGGCGGGGGAGGCGCCCATTTCGATGGCGGGGGCATAGACGGAGATGGGCTTGATGGCCGAGCCCACGGGCATGTTCATGTCCACGGCGCGGTTGAGGGTCTTCTTCACCGTGGGGACGGTGCGGCTGCCCACGATGGCCTTGATCTCGCCCGTGCGGTAATCCAGCACGACGGCGGCCGCCTGGGGCTGGATGATCTCGTCATAGGTGCCATCGGAGTTGCGGGCGCGGTAGACCTTGTCTGCCGGGTCGCGCAGGGAGGGGTACTTGGTCCAGTTGGCCAGCGTGTCCTCCACAATGGACTGGATTTCGGTGTCGATGGCCAGCACCACGCGGTAACCGCCGGTGCGCAGCTTGTTCTCCATGGCATAGCGGTTGGCGGTGGTGTCCTCCAGGTTGTTCAGCTCCAGCAGGATATCCACCACTTCGCTCACGGCATATTCCACATAGTGGGGGTATTCATACATGCCCGTGCCCGTGTTGGGGTCGGTTTCCAGGACGCGGGCGGTGGCGGGGTTCAGGGCCTCCTGATACTGCTCCCATGTGATGAACTGGTTCTCATACATGCAGCGCAGCACATAGTCCGTGCGGTCGTTGGTGATGGCGACATAGTCGACCCCCTCCTTGGCGCGGGTGTAGAAGTTGCGGCGGGGGTTGTAGTAGTAGGGGCTGTTGCAGGTGCCGGCCAGCATGGCGCACTCGCGCAGGGTCAGTTCGCTCAGGGGCTTGCCGAAGTAGCCCTCGGCGGCGGTCTGCACGCCATAGTAGCTCTCGCCCAGCCAGATCGTGTTCAGGTAGCACTCCAGGATCTCGTCCTTGGTGTACTGCGTTTCCAGCTGCATGGCCAGGTAGGCCTCCTGGATCTTGCGCTTGTAGCTCTGCTCGGAGGACAGGAGCGTGTTCTTGATCAGCTGCTGGGTGATGGTGGAGCCGCCCTGGGTGGAGGAGGAGGACAGGTTGGAGATGAATGCGCCTGCAATGCGCTTGAGATCCACGCCCGGGTGGGTGTAGAAGCGCGCGTCCTCCACGGCCACGAAGGCCTGCTGTAGGTAGAGGGGCATGGCCTGGATGGAGACCATCACGCGGTTCTCGATGCCCTTGTATTCGGTGATGAGGTTGCCGTCCGCGTCGTAGATGAAGGAGGTCTGCGCCTGCTCATCCAGCGCGGCCAGGTCCAGGGTCGGGGCGGTCTCCATGTATCCCTTGGCGATGCCCGCCACCGCGCCCACAACGGCCAGGCCCGCCACCAGCACCAGCACCGCCAGGATGCGCACCACATTCACCAGCACGCACAGGATGAAGTTCGGGTGCTTCACCGCCGGCCTGAAGATGGTGTGCCGCTCGGGGCGCTCCTCCGGGTAATCATCCGCATCCATATCAGAAGGCGCGCCGTCCCAGAAGGGTTCATCGGCAAAGACGCGCGAATAATCGCCTTCTGCCGGCGGATTCCGGGAGGGGTCGTTTCGATTGCTCATGATGTTCCTCCTTGAACTCGGCCATCCCGCAGCGCAGGCTGCGTGCTGGCTACGCGGGCGCATTGCGAGCAATGCATCCCGCTAGTCGGGCGATGCCCGACCTTGAGGTCGGCCATCCCGCAGCGCAAGGCTGCGTGCTGGCTACGCGGGCGCATGGCGAGCAATGCATCCCGCCAGTCGGGCGATGCCCGACCTTGAGATCGGCCATCCCGCAGCGCAAGGCTGCGTGCTGGCTACGCGGGCGCATTGCGAGCAATGCATCCCGCTAGTCGGGCGATGCCCGACCTTGAGATCGGCCATCCCGCAGCGCAAGGCTGCGTGCTGGCTACGCGGGCGCATTGCGAGCAATGCATCCCGCCAGTCGGGCGATGCCCGACCTTGAGGTCGGCCATCCCAGCCCACAAGGGGCTGCGTGCTGGCTGCGCGGGCGCATGGCATAAAGAAGCGTCCAGCGAAATAATTATATCACGGATTGCGGCGATACACAACCGTTCGTCACCCAACCTTCAGGGGCGACTCCTCAATATAACGCAGGAGGCGGGGAAATGTCTGCAGGATGTGCAAAACTCCGGCGGAGGATCGTGCTCGTGGCTGTGCTGGCCTGCGTGGGGCTGCTGACGGCGGGGTTCTTCCTGGTGGAGCGGAACCTGACGCAGGTGGTGCTCTCCCTGGCCCAGGCCAAGGCCCGCACGCTGGCGGTGCAGGTGCTCAACCAGTCCGCGGCGGAGCTGCTCTCCACCGGCGGCGTCACCTACGACAGCCTCATGGATGTGTCCACCGACGAGGGCGGCCATGTGCGGCTGATCCAGGCCAACACGCCGGAGATGAACCGCCTGGCCTCCGCTGCGAGCCTCCTGGCGCAGGAAAAGCTCCTCGCCTGGGGTGATCAGCAGGTGCAGGTCCCCCTGGGCAGCGCTTTGGGGCTGACGCTCTTTGGCGGCGCGGGGCCAAAGATCGCCGTGCGTATCATGCCCGTAGGCAGCGTCCATGCCGAGTTCCACACCGACTTCCAGACCGCCGGCATCAACCAGACCCGCCACCGCATCACCCTCGTGCTGACCGCGCAGGTGCAGCTGGTGGTGCCCACGGGGGCGAAGAAGGTGGAGGTCTCCACCCAGGTGGCCATGGCGGAGTCGATCATCGTGGGCGAGGTGCCGGATACCTTCACCGACGTGGGGGAGGATCTGGATATGCTGGATCTGGTGCCGTGAGAAGCCCGGGGCGCACGAAAAAGTGGAGGCAGATGATCTGCCCCCACAGGGATGGTGCTGTGAATCAGAAGATGCCCAGGAACTTCTCAACCTTCGGGATGACCTCGTAGATGGTGTCGCCGCAGTTGACGCAGTGGCGGCGGCGCTCGCCCTCGGCGTCCTTGGTGGCCTCGGTGAGCACTTCCCACTCGGAGTAGGTGTGGCCCAGGGCGCTGATCTGCTCGGTGGCCAGGGTCAGGCCGCAGGTGGCGCAGTGCTGCTCCTTCAGGCCGGACTGCAGGCACGCTGCCGTGCGGGTGGTCTGCCAGTCGTTGGCGGTGTGGCCGTGGGCGGGGATCGCCTCGGTGGTCAGCGAGTCGTTGCAGACGGCGCAGTACTGCGTGCGCTCGCCGTCGGTGACGCAGGAGGCTGCGCGGGTGGTCTTCCACTCGCCGGGGGTGTGGCCCAGGGCAGCGGGAGTCTCGGTGGCGAGGGTCGCGTTGCAGACGGTGCAGCGCTGCTCATTGAGGCCGGGTTCGGTGCAGGTGGCAGGCTTCACGACCTTCATCTCGCCGGCGGTATGCCCGACGATGGGCAGCGCTTCGCTCTTCACGGTCTCGCCGCAGACGGCGCAGCAGGCGACCTTGCTGCCCTCCGCCATGCAGGTGGCGGGGGTCTCGGTCACCGTGGTGACGGAGTGGCCCAGGGCCGCGGGGGTCTCAGCGGACAGCAGCACGTTGCAGACGGTGCAGTGCTGCTCGCGCAGGCCGGCTTCCGTGCAGGTGGCGGCGCGGACGGTCTCCATCCTGCCGTAGATGTGCGCGCCCATGGGGATGATTTCGCTGGTCAGCTGCGCATTGCAGGCGGTGCAGAAGGTGCCGGCCTCGCCCACGGTGATACAGGTGGATTCGGTGATGACGACGCGCTCTCCCTCGGTGTGGCCGGTGGCGGGGATGACTTCGGAGGTGATCCCCTTGTAGCAGACGGTACACCGGGTCAGCAGCTCGCCATCGGTCGTGCAGGTTGCCTTTGTCTGAACAGAAGGCTCGCTGGGGGTGTGGCCGAGGGGCTCGACCTCACGGATGACAACTTCGCGCTGGCACAGTTCGCAGGTGGCGCAGACGATGCCGGGCAGGGCACAGGTAGGTTCCTGCTTGTAGTATTCGTCGCCGAGGACGGCATGCTGGCTGGGGGTGCAGATGCTGAGGAATGCCTGCACTGCAGGTTCATAGGTTGTGTCGTCAATGAAGATGAAGTATGTTTTTCCAGCTTCAAGCTGAACGGTATAGCGTCCGACATATCGGTTGGTTTTGCTGTCAAGTTCGGTTCCCCACCAATCCGGATAGCAGTTCGCACCGTATTCGTTCACAATGTTGATGTGGGATGCATGCGTGCTTCGGACGTAGAAAGTGTGATCACCTGCTTTTTCAGGAATGAACTTTGTCCATCCGCCGGGAAAATCCATGTCATAGTAGTAGATGCCGCCTTCGATGGTGGGCGCATCGTACATATCACTCTCCGGCGTGAACGCAGGCGGATCGGTTGGTTCTGCGTCGGGCTCGCCGAGGGGCGGGATTTCACGGATGATGACATCGCGATGGCAAAGCTCACAGGTCTGACAGACGAGACCGGGGTCGGTGTAGGTGGCGCTATACTTGATGTACTCGTCGCTGAGCGCGCAGTGAACGGACGGGGAGCAGACGCCAAGGAAGACCTCTGCACCGCCGCTAACGACGGTGTTGTGCGCGACAAAGTAGCATGTTTCGCCCTTTTCAAGCTCGATCTCGAGGATGTACTCCATTCCGGACTTTTCGGTGTACACTTCGTCGTAGATATTGAGGATCTTCGTTACGTGCCAGTATCTGGGGGAGCGGACATAGATTGTGTAGAGGCCGGCCTCCTCTGCAACAAAGACACCGTTGTTGTGCCACAGCTTTTCGCTGTGATAATATACGCCAACAGGGAACTCGACAGATTCCTTTGGATTTGGACCGAGTTGGCCCTCAAGTTCAACAGGCTGTGTTTCAATCCAAGCCAGAGCCGGGATTGCGGTGCATACGATCAGCAACACCAAAACTACGAGCAAAGTGCTTTTCTTCATTCTGTTGCCTCCACTTCGACGATTTCTCGTCATTATTCCATTTCATTATATTCCATTCTGTTATACTTGTCAATATGCCAAAACGGAATAGACTACAATCGGAATGGAGGTGAATTCACATGCCGCATTATCCCCGCCTGCGCCACCTGCGCGAGGACAACGACTACACGCAGGTTTACGTCGCCCAGTACCTGCACATCTCCCAGCCGGGATACAGCAAGTACGAGTCCGGCGCCAATGACCTCCCCACGGACGTGCTCATTCAGCTGGCGACGCTCTACAACACCTCCGTTGACTACCTCCTGGGCGAAACCGACAACCCTGACCGCTACGATTGACACGGCCTTCCCGCCGCTGATGCTGGGAAAGGCCGTGTTATTGCGTTTGGGGCCTGAGACCGCCGCAATGCCGCCGGCGACCGGCGCGGGCGCGCAGAAAATATGTTCAATATTGAAGAAAAAATAGACGAATCCGCAATTCTGTGCTATACTGTAAGGTGGTCAAGTATGGCCACCGCCTTATACAGCGGATTATCAAGAACGAAGGGGGTCGAAGACCCTGCGATTAAAGAAACTGGAGCTGTACGGGTTCAAGTCCTTTGCCCAGCGGACGGAGATCGTCTTTGATACGGGCATTACGGGCATCGTGGGCCCCAACGGCTCAGGCAAATCCAACATCGGCGACGCGGTGCGCTGGGTGCTGGGCGAGCAGAGCGCAAAGACCCTGCGCGGCGCGTCCATGTCCGACGTCATCTTCAACGGCACGCAGAAGCGCAAGCCCCTGTCGTACTGCGAGGTGTCGCTGATCTTCGATAACGAGGATGGCACGCTCCCCATGGAAACGGCGGAGGTGATGGTGACCCGCCGCGTGTACCGCAACGGCGAGAGTGAGTACTTCCTCAACCGCGCCGCCTGCCGCCTCAAGGACGTCATCGATCTTTTCCGCGACACCGGCATCGGCAAGGAGGGCTACTCCATCATCGGCCAGGGCCGCATCGACGAGATCCTCTCCCGCAAGTCCGAGGATCGCCGACAGGTGTTTGAGGAGGCCGCGGGCATCGTCAAGTTCAAGGCCCGCAAGGAAGAGGCGGACAAGAAGCTCGAAAGGACGCTGGAAAACGCCGAGCGCCTCGACGACATCCTCGAGGAGCTGAACCGCCGCCTGGGTCCCCTGGAGGAGCAGAGCCGCAACGCCCGCGCCTACATGGCCTACGCCGAGGAGCTCAAGCACCTGGACATGAACCTCTTCCTCATCCGCTCTGACCGTGCACGCCAGCGTCTGGCGGAGCTGGACAGCGAGCTGATGACCATCCGCACCATCCTGGAGGATACCGAAGCCACCCTGGCGGACAAGACGCAGCAGCGCGACGAAACGCAGGAGGCCATTGCCGCCCTGGAGGCGCAGGTGACCGCTGCCCGCGAGCGGCTGATGGAATGCACCGACCTGGTCCACGAGGCGCAGGAGCGGCTGACGGCCCTGCGCTCCCGTCAGGAGGCGCGGCTGGAGAACCGCCAGCGCATCGCCGTGGAGCAGGAGGAAGCCGCCGCACGCCTGATGGAGCTGGAGCGCTCCTTCGGCGCCAGCGAGGGCGAGGTGGAGAAGCAGGAGCAGCTCATCGCGCAGGCGGAAACCCTGCTGGAGAAGGCGCAGCAGACGCAGACGCGCGTCCAGCAGGAGGAGGAAGCCGCCGACCAGACCCTGGAGAGCCACAAGGCCCGGGTGGTGGCGGCAATGAACCGCCGCTCGGACGTGAAGAACAACCAGACCCGCCTGACGGCCATGCGCGGCCAGATGGAAAGCCGCCTGACCGAGCTGCGCGCCTCTGCAGAGGAACTGACCGTCCAGGATGCGGAGCTGACGGCGGCGCTGGAGGAGGCGGCCCGCCTCGTCAAGCAGGAGCAGCAGCGTCAGCAGGAGATGCAGGACGCCCTGCGCGACCGCCAGAGCGAGTTCGACGCCCACGACGCGGCCCTGAACGCCCAGCGCACCCGCGCGGACGAGCTGTCTGCCAGACTGCAGGCCGCAGCCAGCCGCCACGCGGTGCTCAGCGAAATGACCCGGGACATGGAGGGCTACAACCAGGCCGTCCGCCGGGCGGTGCAGTATGCCAAGCAGCGCAGCATGTCCGGGGTGAAGGGTGTGCTGGCCCAGCTGATGAGCGTGCCGCAGCAGTTCGAGACCGCCATCGACATGGCCCTGGGCGCGGCGCAGCAGAACATCGTTACCATCAACGAAGAAACGGCGAAGGAACTCATCCAGTACCTGCGCCAGAACCGCCTGGGCCGCGCGACCTTCCTGCCCATGAGCGCCATCCGCGCCAACGGGCTGAACGAGAAGGAGCGCCAGGTGCTGTCCATGCCCGGCTGCCTGGGCGTGGCCAGCGAGCTGATCCAGTGCGCACCGGAGTACCGCAGCATTATCGCCAACCTCCTGGGCCGCACCGTCATCGCCGACAACCTCGACCACGGCATTGCCATCCAGCGCGCCGGCGGGCACCGCTTCCGCCTGGTGACCCTGGAGGGCGATGTGATGCACTCCGGCGGCTCCATGACCGGCGGCTCGGCGCAGTCGAAGGTTTCGAACCTCCTGAGCCGCGAGCGCGAGCTGAAGGAGCTGACCGAGCAGCTGCGCACCGGCCGCGCCGAATCCGACGCGATGCGCCAGAAGCTGCAGGAGGGCCAGCAGAAGAAAGCCCAGCTGCGCCTGGCCGTTTCGGATGCGCTGAACGACCTGCACCAGCAGGAGATCGCCGTGACCCGCGAGCAGGCCCGTCACGAGAGCGCTGCCGCCGATCTGGCTGCCCACCGCGAGCGCATGAGCCAGACCCAGGAGGCGGCCGGGCAGCTGGCGCAGTCCATTATCGATATCGGCGAGCAGCTTGCTGCGCTGGAGGAGGACTTCGGCGGCGATGAGATGGATCCCGAGGCCATGGAGGCTGAAACCATCCGCCTGCAGAAGATCCTCGCCGACGCCCGCGCTGCCTCCGCCAAGGCTGGCGATGACCTGATGGTGCGCACGCTGCAGCTGAGCGAACTGCGCCACGGGCTGGCCACCCTGCAGCGCGACCTGGCCCATTATGAATCCGACCGTGCGGCCCTGGCCCGCGACGAGGAGCGCCGCCAGCAGCTGCTGCGCGACATGGACGCCCAGGACGCCCGGGACGCGGCGGATATCGCCGGTGTGCTGGAGGAAGTCAATCGCCGCCAGCAGGAGCAGCGCCAGCAGGAGCAGGCCACACAGGCCCTGGAAACGCGCCGCCAGCAGCGTAACGCCGTGCTGCGCGACATCCTGCGCGACATGGAGAACCTCCACGAGGCCTACAAGCGCGACGGCGAGAAGCAGCACCGCCTGGAAATGACCCGTCAGCGCGTGGACAGCGACCAGCGCAATCTGCAAAATCGCATCTGGGACACCTACAAGCTGACCTACGCCGGCGCGGAGGAATTCCGCCAGGCCGAGGGCTTCAACGAGCGCGAGGCCGACAAGCGCGCCCAGGAGCTGCAGGGCCTGATCCGCACCCTGGGCACGGTCAATGTGGGCGCGGTGGAGGAGTATGCCGAAACCAAGGCCCGCGTGGATGACCTGACTGCCCAGCAGGCTGACCTGCGGGCTGCCGAGGCTGACCTGCGCGAATTGATCGAGCGCCTGCTGGAGCAGATGCGCGTCACCTTTGTGGAGAACTTCACCAAGCTCCAGGGCTACTTCGCCGAGACCTTCACGCGCCTTTTCGGCGGCGGCAAGGCGGAGCTGAAGCTGATGGACCCGGAGGATCCGCTGAACTGCGGCATCGAGGTCAACGCCCAGCCTCCGGGCAAGAAGCTGCAGCTGCTCTCGCTCCTTTCCGGCGGCGAGCGCGCGCTGACTGCCATCGCTATCCTCTTTGCCACCCTGAAGCTCAAGCCCAGCCCCTTCTGCATCCTGGACGAGATTGAGGCCGCCCTGGACGACGCCAACATCGGCTACTACGCCGACTACCTGAAGGAATATTCGAAGGGCACCCAGTTCATCGTCGTCACCCACCGCAAGGGCACGATGGAGCGCTGCAATTCTCTCTTTGGCGTGGCTATGGAGGAGCAGGGCGTGTCGAAGATGGTCAGCGTGAGCCTGCAGGATTATAAAGAATAAGCCGCGGGCAGAGGACTCCCTCCCTCTGCGAACCGAAGCCCGCATCCACCTCCTTCGGGAGGGAGGCCTGGCTATTGGAAAAGACTCCAAAAGGCTCTCCCTTGGGGAGAGCTGTCAGCCGCCGGGCTGACTGAGAGGGTTCCCTTGCAGCTGAACGTAACTGCAGCGCCCACCTCATCCGTCTTCGCCTGTCGGCGAATCCACCTTCCCCTCAAGGGGAAGGCTCGGGGCGCGCCACCTGGCTTGGGCCTCTCTTTGAGGTCAAGCTCCCGCCGCGGCGGGTGATGAGGTGGAACGCGAACGCAACAGAATGCACGATAGACAAAGTACCTGCCCCCAGGAGGTGACATCCGCCATGCCCACCACCGGCCCCGCTCTTCATTGCACCATCCACCCGCCCGATACCCTTGCGCCCTATAAATATGTGGTGGTCTGCGCGAATTATCGCGGGCAGTGGCTCATGAGCCGCCACCGGGCGCGGGATACCTGGGAGACCCAGGGCGGGCATATCGAGCCTGACGAAACGCCCTTGCAGGCCGCCCGGCGCGAATTGCAGGAGGAAAGCGGCGTCACCGACGCTGAGCTGTTCCATGTTTGCGACTACCATGGCTTCACGGATACCCGCGCCTCCAACGGCCAGGTATACCTGGCGGTGGTGAACCGGCTGGGGACGCTGCCCGACAGCGAAATGGCGGAGGTTCGCCTGTTCGATACGCTGCCGGAGAACCTCACTTATCCCAACGTATCGCCCCATCTGTATCGGGAGGCAGCCAAAAGGCTGACTGACCTGGAGCAGGACGGGCCGCCGTAAGGAGAGCCCCAAAGCCTTCCACTTGAGGGGAAGGTGGCCGAGCGCAAGCGAGGTCGGATGAGGTGGACGCGTCGGTCGATTGAGACAAGCTACTGGTTCTTTCCGCAGCTTTCCACCTCATCAGTCAGCCGACAAGCGGCTGACAGCTTCCCCTCAAGGGGAAGCCTTTGAGCTCATCTCCCCTTGACAACCGATGATTCCGGCTATACAATAGACCGTTCAACCCATAAAGGAGGCACATCATGCTCCCCGACACCAACACCCAGGCCTTCGCTGACATGCTGCATCAGCAGGTCAGGAAGCGCCGCACGTTTGCCATCATTTCGCACCCTGACGCGGGTAAAACGACCCTGACCGAAAAGCTGCTGCTCTACGGCGGTGCCATCCGCTCCGCAGGCTCGGTCAAGGCCCGCAAGAGCGACAAGCATGCCACCTCTGACTGGATGGAGATCGAGAAGCAGCGCGGCATTTCCGTCACCTCCTCCGCCATGCAGTTTGAGTACAAGCCCCAGAAGGTGCAGCCCTTCCCCGGCTCCGGCGAGGAACCCGTCGAAATCCCGGAAGAGGGCTTCCGCATCAACATCCTGGACACCCCCGGCCATCAGGACTTCTCCGAGGATACCTACCGCGTGCTGGTGGCTGCAGACGCTGCCGTCATGCTGATCGACGCGGCCAAGGGTGTGGAGGCGCAGACCATCAAGCTCTTCAAGGTCTGCCGCATGCGCAACATCCCCATCTTCACCTTCGTCAACAAGATGGACCGCGCCGCCAAGGATCCCTTCGCCCTCATGGAGGAGCTGGAGCAGGTGCTGGGCATCCGTTCCTGCCCCATCAACTGGCCCATCGGCGTGGACGGCGACTTCCAGGGCGTGTACCACCGCGACACGGAGACCATTACCCTCTATTCCGGCGGTGACCACGGCTCCAAGCGCGTGGACGAGCTGGAAATCGCCCTGGGCGACGAGGCCCTGCCCCATGTGCTGGATCAGCACTACATCGACCGCCTGGAAGAGGAGATCATGCTGCTGGACGAGGCCGGCGACCCCTTCGACCTGGAGAAGGTCCGCAAGGGCGAGCTGACCCCCATGTTCTTCGGCTCCGCCGTCACCAACTTCGGCGTGGAGCCCTTCCTGGACCGCTTCTTGCAGTACACCAATCCGCCGCTGCCCCGCAAGTCCGACGCGGGCGAGATCGGCCCGGAGAACCCCTATTTCTCCGGCTTCATCTTCAAGATCCAGGCCAACATGAACCCCGCCCACCGCGACCGTCTGGCGTTCATGCGCATTGTGTCCGGCGCGTTTGAGAAGGGCATGGAGGTCTGGCACTCTGGCTCGAACAAGATGGTGGCGCTCAAGCAGCCCCAGCAGTTCATGGCCGACGCCCGCGAGGGTGT
>JAFQQT010000030.1 GCA_017410455.1 Clostridia bacterium | reverse complement strand
GTCGCCGAAGTGTACGCCAACCCCGGCCCCACGCTGAAGCGCTACGTTGCCCGCAGCCGCGGCAGCGCGTCCCCCATGCTCAAGCGCACCAGCCACATCAGCGTGGTGCTGGACCAGAAGAAGGCGTAAGGAGGTTTATCCATGGGTCAGAAAGTCAATCCGCACGGCGCACGCGTTGGCGTGATCTTCGGCTGGAGCGGTCGCTGGTACGCTGGCAAGAAGGACTTTGCCAACTACCTGGTCGAGGATAACAAGCTGCGCAAGATGATCAAGACCGATTACTACGATTGCGGCATCAGCCACATCGATATCGAGCGTACTGCGCAGAACGTCCTCATCAATATCTTCGTCAAGATGCCCGCTGCGCTCATCGGCCGCAAGACCGAGAACACCCCCGCGAACATCGACATCCTCAAGAAGAAGATCGCCGCCATCGTCAAGTGCCCCTTCCGCGTGAACGTCGTGGAGATCAAGCAGGGCGACGCCGATGCCGACGCTCAGCTGGTGGCCGAGAGCATCGCCGCTCAGCTGGAGAAGCGCGTCAGCTTCCGCCGCGCGCTGAAGCAGGCCCAGGGCCGCGCGATGAAGCACCCCGCCGTGAAGGGCATCAAGACCAGCGTGTCCGGCCGTCTGGGCGGCGCTGATATCGCCCGCACTGAGCACTACCACGAGGGTTCCATCCCGCTGCAGACCCTGCGTGCCAACATCGACTACGGCTTTGCCGAGGCGAAGACCACCTTCGGCCGCCTGGGCGTGAAGGTCTGGATCTACAAGGGCCAGATCCTCCCCAAGGCTAAGAAGGCTCCCGCCGCGAAGGAGGTCAAGTAATCATGCTGATGCCCAAGAGAGTCAAGCGCCGCAAGGTTTTCCGCGGCCGCATGAAGGGTGCCGCCCACCGCGGCAACTTCCTGGCGTATGGTGACTACGGCCTGCAGGCCACCGAGCCCTGCTGGGTCACCTCCCAGCAGATCGAGGCTGCCCGTATCGCGCTGACCCGCTACACCAAGCGTGGCGGTCAGGTCTGGATCAAGATTTTCCCCGACAAGCCCGTGACCGAGAAGCCTGCTGAGACCCGCATGGGTTCCGGCAAGGGCACCCCGGAGTACTGGGTTGCTGTCGTCAAGCCCGGCCGCGTTCTGTTCGAGGTTGCCGGCGTTCCCGAGGAGGCTGCCCGCGAGGCTCTGCGCCTGGCGTCCCACAAGCTGCCCCTGAAGACCAAGTTCATCAAGCGCGCTGAGAAGCCCGCGACCGAAGAGGCTGGTGAAGAGTAATGAAGGCGAATGAGTTTGTTTCCATGAGCAAGGATCAGCTGACCGCTAAGGTTGCTGAGCTGAAGAAGGAGCTCTTCAACCTTCGTTTCCAGCTCGCGACTGGCCAGCTGCAGAATACCATGCAGATCACTGCTGTGAAGCGCGACATCGCCCGTGCGCTGACCGTGCTGCGCCAGCAGGAAAAGGCTTAAGTGAGAGTGGAAGGAGGCAGCTGCTGCCATGTCTGAGAATATCAACACTGTGGAGCGCGGTCTGCGCAAGACCCGTATCGGCGTTGTCGTGTCCGACAAGATGGACAAGACCGTCGTCATCCAGATCAAGACCCGCGTGCGTCACCCGCTGTATGGCAAGATCATGAACAAGACTTCCAAGCTGAAGGTTCATGACGAGCACAACGAGTGCGGCGTTGGCGACACCATCCGCGTGATGGAGACCCGTCCGCTGTCCAAGGACAAGCGCTGGCGCCTGGTCGAAATCATCGAGAAGGCCAAGTAAGCCTCACGTCATGTAAGGAGGAAAAACAGCTATGATTCAGCCGCAAACCCGGCTTAAGGTCGCCGATAACTCCGGCGCCAAGGAAATCATGTGCATCCGTGTGCTGGGCGGTTCTTTCCGGCGTGACGGCTCCATCGGTGATATCATCGTGGCGAGCGTCAAGTCCGCGACCCCCGGCGGCACTGTGAAGAAGGGCGACGTCGTCAAGGCGGTTATCGTCCGCATGCGCAAGAACAAGCGCCGTAAGGACGGTTCTTACATCAAGTTCGACGATAACGCTGCCGTTATCATCAAGGACGACAAGAACCCCCGCGGCACCCGTATCTTTGGACCTGTTGCCCGCGAGCTGCGTGAGAAGGACTTCATGAAGATCGTCTCCCTGGCTCCCGAAGTTCTGTAAGAGGAGGCGGAAGAGATGCACGTTCGTAAGAATGATACGGTGATGATCATCACCGGTAAGGATAAGGGCACGAAGGGCAAGATCACCGCTGCGTTCCCCAAGACCGGCAAGGTCATCGTTGAGGGCGCCAACATGGTGACCCGTCACCAGAAGGCCCGCAATGCGATGCAGCCCGGCGGCATCATCAAGAAGGAAGCCCCCATCGACGCTTCCAACGTGATGCTCTACTGCGACAAGTGCGGCAAGCCCGTGCGCGTTGCTCACAAGGTCACCGTGACCGAGACCAACGGCAAGAAGGTCCGCACGATGGTCCGCACCTGCAAGAAGTGCGGCGCCGAATTCTGAGAAGGAGGAAAAGTCTGATGGCTACCCGTATGAAGGAAAAGTACCTGGCCGAGGCTGTTCCTGCTCTTCAGCAGAAGTTCGGCTACAAGAATGTGATGGAGATCCCC
>JAFQQT010000029.1 GCA_017410455.1 Clostridia bacterium | reverse complement strand
TCGTATCACGGAGTACAACTTCAACATGATGTCTCAGAAATATCAGACCGAGCAGCAGGAGCTTGTCGAGAAGATCGAAAGGCTGTCTGCCGAGCTTGAATCTGAAAAGCAAACAACTGTCGATGCGGAAACTTGGATTTCACTTCTCAAACAGTATGCCAATCCCACCGAACTGACAGCGGAGCTTCTGAATACGCTGATTGAAAAGATTGTCATTCACGAAGCAACCACCGTGGACGGTATGCGTGAGCAGAATATTGACATCTACTACCGCTTAATCGGCAAAATTGAGTAAAAACAAAGATATGAGTGCCTATGCAAGTAGGCGTAGGCACTCGTACATAACCAATATCTTTAAGTACGGGAAACGGGGAAGACATACCCTGATCTGCAAATTCTTGTGGAGATCAGCGAGCGGTATGGTATTTCACTTGATTCATTACTGAAAGGGGATCCGCAAATGGTACAGATAATTGATCGCGAGCGGGCTATCGGTGCACTCAGGCGGGAAAAGGGCGTGATTGACATGCTCACTGGCGCTGGGACAGGCATCATTGTATCGTGCTTGTTTGCGCCCGCTTCAACAAGGCGAAGCGTCATGATTGCGGTTGGACTTATTTTGCTCTGCATCGGCTGGTACAAAAAAGCAAAGCATGATCAAAAGATGATCAGCTACATTCAAAAAGGCGAATAGCAACGCATCGAAAAGGAGCGTATCAAAACTGATACGCTCCTTCCGTTTTCCTCATTCCTCCAGCGCAGCCCTTGCCGCGCGGACATGCTCTTCGCTGGTTTGCTGGATATGCCACTCATCCAGGCCAGGAAGCCCCATGGGAACGCCTTCCCGGCGGAAGACCATGCCGCTTTCAATGTCCATTTTGCCGCTCATGTGGAAGGCGCGCGCCTGGGGCAAGGCCGTCCTGAAGGCGGTAATGGCAGCAGCATTCACCCCTGCGCCGATGAGTACCTCCGGTCCCCGATGCACATCCCGCAGCTGCAGCAGCTGTGCGATGGTCTCCATGCCCTGCAGGCAGCTGCCCGCCGCGCCGCTGGTCAGCACGGTATCAAAGTCCAGCGCGTGGGCATCCAGATAGGTTTTACACGGATCGCGTGATACATCAATGCATCGATGCAAAGTCAAACCTGTCCCCTCTGCCGCCTTCAGCAGAGGTTCCATAGCGTATGCATCTAGATAACCTTCAGCATTCAGGCAGCCGATGACAAATCCATCTGCGCCTGATTCGCGCAAATGTCCGATCTGTGCTGCCATCATCATGATTTCCTCGTTGGTATAGAGGAAGTCACCTCCGCGGGGGCGAATCAGGCAGCGAACGGGTATGTCGCTTTCCGTCCGGATTTGCTTGCTGCAGGAGCTCCGCATAAGGCGTCAGGCCGCCCACTGCCAGTGCGCAGCAAAGCTCCAGCCGGTCCGCACCTCCGGCAATCGCAGCCCTCGCTGATGTCAATGAATCAACCGCAACTTCCAGCATTCCCGCCATCGTAGCGCCTCCTTGTAATTTTCGGCATTGCTGAATAGAATAGTCAACAAATATGTGAAGAGCGATGGACAAATCCCCAAATTGCGTGTATAATATAAACAATAGGAGAAGCTGTGAGACCTTTCTGCAAAATAAAGGAGGTATATAAAATGAAACTGATCATCAAGAAAGACTACAATGAGATGTGCGCCTGGGCAGCACAGCACATTGCGGACGCCATCAACAACCACAAGGGCGAGCGGCCCTTCGTGCTGGGCCTGCCCACCGGCTCCTCTCCTCTGGGCGTGTACAAGCGTCTCATTGAGATGTATAACGAAGGCAAGGTTTCCTTCAAGAACGTCATCACGTTCAATATGGATGAGTACATCGGCCTGCCCAGAGAACATGATCAGAGCTACTGGTACTTCATGCACCACAACTTCTTTGATCACATTGACATCCCTGCGGAAAACATCAACATCCTGGATGGCATGACCAATGATCCCGAGGGCGAATGCCGACGCTATGAGGAAAAGATCGTGGCCTGCGGCGGTATCGACCTGTTCATGGGCGGGGCTGGCGTGGATGGTCACATTGCCTTCAACGAGCCCTTCACCTCGCTGAATTCCCGCACCGGCGTCCGCGTTTTGAACGAGGATACGCTGATCGCCAACTCCCGTTTCTTTGACAATGACCCTGACAAGGTGCCGAAAACCGCCCTGTCCGTGGGTGTCGGCACGGTCTGTGACGCCAGGCAGGTGCTGCTGCTCATCAGCGGCCACAACAAGGCCCGCGCGCTGCGTCACTGCGTGGAAGGTCGCGTTGACCATGCGTGGACTATTTCCGCCCTGCAGCTGCATCCCGATGGAATCATCGCCTGCGACGAGGTTGCCTGCGGTGAACTGAAAGTGGATACCTACAGGTACTTCAAGAGAACCTACAGGGACGAGCGCTGATGCATTGAGAAAGGCGCCCTTCGGATTGTTCGAAGGGCGTCTTTCTGTGCTTACAGCTCCTGTCCGGCCATAAAGACCCGGCGGCTCGCATAATCCGCAGAGCAGACAAGGAAGTCCGCCACCTTACCCGTTTCGATGGAGCCGACCAGCGCATCTGCACCGATGGCACAGGCTGGATTGTAGCTTGCCGCGCGGACTGCGTCTTCCTCCGCAACCCCAAAACGGATCGCATTGACCATGCAATCATAGAGATTGGTCGCTGAGCAGGCAATCGTGCCATCAGCCAGACGGGCGACACCGTCCACCAGCCAGGCGTCCTGACCACCCAGTTCGAACTTGCTTCCGTTGGGCATGCCGCAGCAGCGGCCAGAGTCAGAGATCAGTACCATCCGCTTGCCGCCGAAGAGGCTGAAGGCAAAACGTACCATGGCAGGGTGGGCGTGAAGGCCATCGCAGATCAGCTCTGCCCGGACGTTGGGGTTTTCCGCTGCCGCCGGGATAACGCCGGGATTCCGGTGGTGAATAGCAGGCATAGCATTGTACAGATGGGTCAAGTGGGTCGCCCCGGCATCGAAGGCCATCCGGGCGTGGTCATAGTCCGCGTCGGTGTGGGCGACGGAGACGGTGCACACATCCTTCGCCTGGCGGATGAAATCCTCCGCACCGGGGAGCTCGGGGGCCACGTCCACAATGCGGATCAGGCCGCCGCAGCCCTCCTGCAGGGCCTTGAAGCCCTCGAAATCCGGCGCCTTGAGGTAGTCGGGGTTCTGGGCGCCGCGCTTCTTGAAGGAGAAATAGGGGCCCTCCATCTGGATGCCGCGCAGCACGGAAAGCCCCGCGGGGGACTCATCCACCAGCTTGCGGGCGTTGGCATAGGCCTTCTCCAGGACGTCGTAGGGCAGCGTCATGGAGGCGGGGGCAAAGGACGTCACACCGACCCTGGCGTAATAGGCGGCCATGGCCTTGAGGCCCTCGTAGTCGCCGTCGGAGAAGTCTGCGCCGGAATTGCCGTGGCTGTGCACATCGATCAGGCCGGGAATGACCGTTGCACCCTGCAGGTCAACGGCGTCCGCCGGGATGTCATCCGGCAGAATGTGGCCGAACTTGCCGTCCACGACCTCAAAGGCTCCGTGGCGGAAGGTGAAATCGCCGCAGAAGATCCGTGCGTTTTTGTAAAACATGGTGTTTACCTCCTTTGATCCGTTGTATATATACCAGCAAGATCAGGTTCTGAATCAGATCAGCCCCAGTTCAAGGCAGTAATGGTAGATACCGTCCTGGGAGACAGGGCCGCAGATGACGTCCGCAGCAGACTTGGCCTCGGGGCTGGCGTTGCCCATGGCCACGCCCACGCCCACCGCCCGAAGCATCTCCAGGTCGTTCTGGCTGTCGCCAAAGGCCATTGCCTGCGAAGCCTCCAGCCCGAAGTGGGCAAGCACCCGGGCGATGGCGATCCCCTTGCCGCTGTTGGCCGGGATCACATCCACCGCCCGATCCCAGGACACGGCGATCTTCACCCCCTGCGCCTCCCGGATCAGCGCCGCATGCTCGTCCCTGCGGCAGCCGACCAGGATCTGATACACGTCCTCCCGGCAAGCCGCATCAAAATCCGGCGCGACGGTCAGCTCCAGTTTGGCAAGGCGGTAGTAATCCGCCAGATCAGGATCCCAGCCGTTGGCGGCAAGGCGGCTGCGGGTTGCGACGGCTGCCGGCCGGCCGATCCCGGCGGCATTTTTGAGCACCTGCGCCACATCCTGCGAGGGGATGGGATTGCTGTGGAGGATCTCGCTGCCGGCATAGCACAGCGAGCCGTTGTAGGTGCAATAGGCGTCAAATGTCAGGCCGCCGAAGTCCGGCACCTCGGAGGGCGCCCGGCCGGTGGAGATACAGATCTTGATTCCCCGTTCTTTCAGGCGAGTCAACGCTAAAATCGTTTTATCCGAAATCATCCCGGATTCGGGGTCCACCAGCGTGCCATCAATATCAAAGAAAATGATTTTTACAGAATCCATTTAGCATTACCTCTTCCGGTGGTTTGTTTTGTACGAATGGAAGCTGTACACCCTTTGACTATATTGTACCGCAGGATGCAGGAATAGTCAAACCTGAAGTGTTTGTTATTTTCAAGGTCTATACGCCAGCAAACAGCTTCAGAAAAGTCGGACAACAAGTTATGGTTTTGAAACTAACAATCGGCGTTCGGGACCAAAAGGCCGCGGGTTCGAATCCCGCCACTTCGACACGTCGAAAGCCCTTGAGAAATCAAAGGTTTTTCTATTGCAAGGGTTATGCTGTCCTCGCTTTTGAGGGCAGTTTTTTGTTGAAAACAGGGGTTTTGTCACAACGCTGGCACAAAAGAGCTTCTCCGAAGGGCCACAAAGCCAGGAAATACAAGGCGTTACGGGTTTGCTTCTGTCACAGTACCACCTGTATCATCAGAAAACCCCGGTTCCGAGCGCGTGTAATACACTGAGCCCCGCAGCCAGACCGGCTACAGGGCTCGCGTTGTTATTTCGGGCGCATCATCTACCTGTGCCTTGACGGCAAGTGGACCGGGTCATTCGGACAGGACGACAACATGCTTTTTCTCGTCCATGGGGTCGAAGAGCACTTCGGCGGTGTCGCCGCTGGACAGGGTCGTCTCCCACACCGGGCCGGATCGGACGGTGATGGCCTCCCCGGTGGTGGGGTGTGTGACGGTGACGAGGACGCGCAGCGGGCTGCGGCCGTTGACCCGGCAGGTGCGGTCGGGGACGATGTCCGTCACCGTGCCGGTCACGCGGATTCCGTAGCGCTCCAGCTCCTGGCGCAGCAGACGCTGACGGCGCAGGATGAGCAGCATTGCCACGCCGATGAGCAGGAACAGCAGTCCCATGCCGGCGAAGATGACGCCGATGATGGGCAGGGCCAGCTCGTCGGGCGTGTCGTTGCCCCAGGCTGCAGCGGTGAAGACCTGCGGCAACAGCTCCGCATTGGCGGCGGCAAAGGTGGCGCCCAGCAGCGTGAAAATCAGGCCGATGCCGCCAAAGACGATGCCCACTGTCCCCAGGGGGTGGGCAAAAATGGAGTGACTTCCCTTCGTGGGCGTGGTTTGCGTGTTCATGACGTTGCCTCCGATTCGTGCTGGTAGGCGTCGCAGATGGTCTGCGCATCGCCGATGGCCCTTACACGGCCGTGGTCGAGCCAGATGACCCGGTCACACATCTGCCGCAGCTGCTCGAGGTTGTGGGATACGAAGAGCACCGTGGTACCCGTGGACTGCATCATCTCCAGCATGCGGGAGCGGCTCTTGCGCTGGAAGCGCTCGTCGCCCACCGAGAGGATCTCGTCCACGATGAGCACATCCGGCTCCACCACCGAGGCGATGGAGAAGGCCAGACGGGCCAGCATGCCCGAGGAGTAGGTTTTCAGGGGCATGTCGATGAAGTCCTGCAGCTCGCTGTAGGCGATGATGTCCTCCACCCGGGGGAGGAGGAAGTCCTTGCTGTAGCCCAGGATCGCGCCGTTGAGGAGGATGTTCTCCCGGCCGATGAGGTCGGCGTCAAAGCCGGAGCCCAGCTCCAGCATGGGAACCAGCCGCCCGCGCACGAGGGCCTCGCCCCGGGTGGGCCTGTAAATGCCGCTGATGACCTTGAGGATGGTTGACTTGCCCGCACCGTTGGGGCCGATCAGCCCCATGACGCTGCCACGGGGCACGCTGAAGGACACATCGTCCAGCGCGTGGAAGGTCTCCACCCGGCGCTTGCCGCTCAGGAGGTTGATGACGTATTCCTTCAGGTTGGTGGTGTGGTTGCGGTCCAGGCGGAAATCCATGGTGACATGGCGGACCTCAACGATGGCGTCGGACATGGTGGCCTCCCTGTGATGGCGCCGGGGCGGTGTGCGACCCGGATGGTTCGGATGGGAAAAAGCCGTCCCACGGTGGCGTCGGGACGGCGGGTCTTCAGGCAGCAGGGGCCTGGGCGGGATCCTGCGTGGCGGGCAGGACCTCGCGGATGGGGAAGTCGTACTCCAATGCCCAGCTGTGGGCGGGGCTGTCCTGCGTGACGATCAGCTGCAGCTTCATGGAGTTGGTGTTGGTGTTGGTGAAGGCGTTCTCGTCGATCTCCGTTACGCCCTGGGGGATGGTCAGCAGGCGCATGACGCGGAAATCGCACATGCTGTAGCTGCTGATGGTCCGCAGGCTCTGGGGCAGCACGACGCTGGAAGCGGCCGAGTTGCGGAATGCGCCGAACCAGATGACCTCCACGCCTTCGGGGATGACGGCTTCGCCCGTGCGTCCCACAGGATAGGCCAGCAGCGTCTTGCCATCCTTGGAGTACAGCACGCCGTCGATGGTCATCAGGGTCGGATGGTCGGCGGAGACATGGTAGTTCTGCAGGGCGGGGAAGTCGATGCAGAAGACGTTCATGTCCTCCTCGCTGGCAGCCAGCGCAAGCTCGTCCGGGATGGTGACGTCCTCGACCAGGCCGCTCTTATCGATCATGTAAGTGATGCTGGTGACGGGCACGCCGTCGATCTCGGCGGGCAGCACGATGGCTGTTTCCGTGCCGTTGTAGTTGCTCAGGGTGATGTAGTCCTTATGATCGAAGTAGGTGAAATCGCCGTTGACGGTGGTGTTGCTGGTGACAAAGGCCCAGATGACAATACCGACGACGAAGATCGCAATGCCGATAACGGCCACGCACAGCAGCAGGAGCACGATGGTGATGACCCAGAACAGTGCGCGGAGAAAGGGGTTGGGGGATTCGCTGAGGAAGTCGAGCAGCCGTTGCATGATGGCCCTCCTTTGTATGTCAGGATGTGCTTCCAGGATAGTTCATCCGGGCGGGAAAAGCATGAGAAAAAGATTGTGAGTTCCCGCGATCAGAGATGGAAGACGAACTTGTCCTCCTGCCTGCGGAAGATGAGCAGCCCCAGCGCCAGGGGCAGGAACGCCGCCAGCAGGCACGCGCCCCATTGCCCCCAGGCGGGCCACTGGCCGCCGATGACGATGGTGCGCATGAAGTCGATGAGCTGGAACATGGGGTTGAGGCGGAAGATGGGCTGCCACGCCTCCGGGATGATGCTGATGGGATAGAAGATGGGCGTTGCATACGTCCACAGCAGGCTCATCACGCTCCAGAGGAACCGCGTATCCCGGAAGAACACGTTCAGCGTGCACAGAATCAGCGCCATGCCCAGCGCGAAGCAGAAGGTCATCACCGCCGCCACGGGCATCAGCAGCAGCGCCGGGGTCAGGGGCGTGCCGGAAAGGAGCATCGCCCCCAGCAGCGGTACCAGCGAGATCCCCAGGCTGATCAGCGAGGAGATGCAGCGGCTGAGGGGGTAGATGATCTTCGGCATGGCCACCTTGGTGATCAGCGGGCCGTTGAGGACGATGGAGTCCATGCCCAGGGTGGCGCACTCGTTGAAGAAGCTGAAGAGGATGATGCCCGTGAGCAGATAGACCGGGAAGTGGCTGATATCCTGCCGGAAGAGGGCGGAGAAGACCAGGTACTGCACCGCCATGGTCATCAGCGGATTGAGGAATGACCACAGCACGCCCAGCACGCTCTGACGGTATTTGGTGTTGAAGTTCCGCTTCACCAGCTGCTCCAGCAGGAAGCTGTAGCGGAAGATGGACTTGTTCTGCATCAGCGTTCCTCCTGTGTGAAGTCGATGGTCATGCGCCCGTCGCGGGTGAACAGCGGGCTGTAATAGCGCTCCTGCGGATGCTCGCCCCAGGCGTCACGGAAGCGCCGGACGTCCTCCGCCGGAAAACGTTCGAATTCCGAATTCCGAGTTCCCTCGATCATCCGCGCGTGGGGCGTGTACACATTGACCAGCCCCGCCCGCAGGCATTTCAGCCCCAGGTCAGCCCCGCGCAGGTCGCTGGCGTAGTCGCCGAAGCCGCCCAGGGCCAGGAAGACCTCCCTGCGGATGAGCAAAAGCGCGGAGGAGACGCCCGTCACGTTGCGGACGATGCGGTCGGTGACCTCGTAGGGGTGGCCGTAGTACCACTGGCCCGCGTGGTGGCTGACCGCGCCGCCGGGGACGTCCACGGCATAGCCCGCGTGGAGGTAGAAGCGCCGCCTGTCCAGGATGGCCGAGCCCACGCAGCCCACGTCCGGGCGCTGCGCGTACATGAGCAGCTCGTTCAGCCAGCCCCTGTCCCAGGAGGCATACATGGAAAACTCCCGCAGGAGCCCGGCGTTCATGGGCGTCAGGCCCCCGGCGAGGAACAGCAGGTATTCTCCCTTTGCCTGACGGGCTGCGTCATTCAGGGCGGCGGGACTGTCCGCGCGGATGACCTGCACCTGCCGGGGCAGCTTCGGGATGCGGCCCTTCCCCCATACGATGGCCGTTACGGAGGTCTCCGGCACGGGATAGAAGATGCGCGTCCGCAGGCGCTCCACGGAGGCTTTGGAGGGAATGCCCAGGCGCGTCAGCTGCTGCGTCACGGCGGCACAGGCGGCCAGGGCACATTTTTCTGCCCGTTGGTGGCTGAAGGAGGTATCCAGCATGCGCCAGTGATAAAGAATGCGGGGAATGTGGGCGACCCTTGCGGCCAGCTCCGTGGCGCGCAGGGCCAGGTCGTGATCCTGGGAGCCATCGAACTGGCAGCGCAGGAGAGAACCGTCCCGCTGCACAAGGGCTTCTGCCAGCTGCCGCGTCATGGCGGTGATGTGGCAGATGTAATTGCCGCTGCGCAGGGCGTCGGGGGAAAAATCGGGCTTGAGGTGGGGGCCGAAGAAGCGCGTGCCGTCGGCGGACACCTTGTCCTCGTCCGTGTAGATAAAGTCCGCGCCCTCCTCCGCTGCCTGCAGGATGCAGCGTACCGCGTCCGGGGCCAGGAGGTCATCGTGGTCGCACAGGGCGATGACGTCGCCCGCGGCAAAGGCAAAGGCGGCGTTGGTGTTGCCGGAGATGCCGCCGTTTTCCGTGCCCATGACGACGCGGAAGCGGGGGTCGCGTTTTCCAAGAGCCTGCAGCGCATCCCGGGTATCGGCATGGGTGCTGGCGCCGTCGTACAGGCAGGCCTCCCACCGGGGGCAGCTCTGCGAAATGAGCGAATCCGCCAGCGCGTTCAGCAGCGTCGGGTCGGTGTTCCAGGTGGGAATGAGGAAGGACAGGGTCAGGGCGGTGGTGAAGGGCGTTTCCTCCGGCTGCGTGTGCCGGGCGATGAAGGCCTGATAGGCCTCCTCCTGCGCGGCGCGTTCAGCGGCCTCCTGACGGAGCCGGTTCCGGTGGACAAGGGTCATCCAGCGGGTATGCACCATGCCGGGAATGCTGCGCACGCCCTCTGTCCGGACGCGCCGCCAAAAGTTGCGGGCCGAAGAAAGCAAAGACATGCCGCACACCCCCTCTCCGAACATTTCCACCATTATAGCATTGATGGGAACAGGATGCAAGGGAGGAACACCCATCCGCCCGCACCGGTAAACAAACCAAATTCCGAATTCATAATTCCGAATTCATAATTAAAAACAAGGCCCCTTCCGGAGCCCTGTCAGTTACTCGATCACGCGGTTGGGGCAGGCCAGCACGGCGGCGACGGCGCCATCAATGGCGTCCAGGCGGACGTCCTCCACGCGGCCGGCGTCACAGGCGGCGGCGATGGCGGGGTCGATGGGCAGCTGAGCCAGCAGGGGCAGGGAGTGCTTCATCGCCACGTCGATGGTCTTGCCCTCGCCGAAGGGATAGAGCTTCTTGCCGCAGTCGGGGCAGGCCATGTAGGCCATGTTCTCGATGATGCCGATGACGGGGATGTTCATCATCTTCGCCATGTTGACGGCCTTCTCGACGATCATGCCCACCAGCTCCTGAGGGCTGGCGACGATGATGATGCCGTCCACGGGCAGGGACTGGAACACGGTCAGGGGCACGTCGCCGGTTCCGGGAGGCATGTCGACGTACAGGCAGTCCACATCGCCCCAGCAGACCTCAGACCAGAACTGCTTGACCGTACCGGCGATCAGCGCGCCGCGCCAGATGACCGGGTCGGTGGTGTTCTCCAGGATCAGGTTGATGGACATCATCTTCACGCCGGTCTCGGTCTCCGGGGGCACCATGCCGTACTCATTGCCGTAAACGGGCTCGTTCACGCCGAACATGCGGGGGATGGAGGGGCCGGTGATATCCGCGTCAAGGATGGCGGCGCGCTTGCCGGCACGCATGGTGGCGCTGGCCAGCAGGCCGGTGACGAGGGACTTGCCCACGCCGCCCTTGCCGCTCACAACGCCGATGACCTTGCGGACGTCGCTGCCCGCATTGGCAGGAGCCAGCAGGGAGGAGGGCTTGGCCTCGGAGCACTTGCTGGCGCAGTTGGAACAATCGTGATTGCATTCAGCCATTGAAATTCACCTCATTGAAAATGGGATTCCAGTATATATTCGGCATTGGCGGCAGGAATCCTGCATGGGACAGAAATTTCCTCCGCAGGACGCATGAGAAAACGCCTGCAGAACCTGCAGGCGCTGTGCGTTCGTGGCCGATCAGGGCTGGTAGACATAGCCCAGGTTGATGGCAAGGGTGTTGATGTCGATGCTCAGGGAGATGGTGCAGGGGTGGCCGGCGACCACGGCGGTGCTGGACACGGGGCCTTCCAGCGCAGCTGCGGTGTTGCTGCAGACTTCCTGCACCAGGGTGTTCATCGCCGTTTCCATCTCGGTCATGTTGCTGTCGACCATCACGTAGGAGATGTCCTCCGCAGCCTTGGCGGAAAGGGTGACCAGGGCGATGGCGATGCCGAAATTGTAGCCGCCGGTGGCCAGGCTATCGATGCTGACGGTTGTGTCGCAGGTCAGGGTGGTCACATAGCCCTCGTCGTTCATGGTGACGCCGATCACGCCCAGGACGCCCATGTCAGCCGTGGCGCTCTTGCTGTCCTCAGCGGTGGTCCAGGCGGCGGAAACTTCCAGGGATGCAACGACGCTGTCGATCCACATCTGAAGATCGGCCAGGGTGAAGGAGAATGCGGTGGGCGCGGTCTCGGCCAGCGCGGGGACGATGCTGCAGCACAGCAGCGAGAGGGTCAGCAGCAGGGAAATGAGCTTCTTCATGGGGGTGCTTCCTTTCTTTTGTGGCATTGCAGCCAGAGTAACATGGTTTGTATTCGACAGGATGCAGGCCGATTCCTGCCAGTCGGACGCAATAGCACCGGGTCAGGGCTGCGGCAGCAGCTCCGGTGCGGTGTAGAGGTAGAAGCACAGATCGCTGTCGACCAGCGCGATCAGGGCGTCGCAGTCCCCGATGCGGAACCAGAATTCCCTGCCTTCCATAGCGCTGGTAACGCCGGGGATGAAGTCTTCCGAGTTGACGAAGGGCACCATGGCATCCAGCGCCTCATCCATGGTCAGGCCGCTGGCGGTCAGGACGGGCAGGAGGGTGGAGACCATCGCGCCCATGAACAGCTCGAAGGAGGCCTCCATATCTTCCGGGTCAAAGGCGGCGCTGCAGGCGAGCATCACCACCGTATCGCCGGAAACGATCAGCACGGGGATGCCGCCCAGCGTGTCGCAGGCGACGTACGTCAGATCCGGTGTGGAAGGGAAGGGCTCGCTGTGCCATTCGAGGGTACTGCCAAGGTCGGCGGACAGCGCCTCCAGACCGGCCATGTAGGTCTGTGCGGAAAGCGGGGCGAGGGCGCTCTCCGGTGCGGTCTCCGCCAGCGCGGGGATGAGCAGCAGCATCAGCGCGGTCAGCAGGCTGAGCAGCTTGCGGGCGTGTCTCATTCGGCAGCCTCCTCTGCAGGGACTTCGATCTCCCAGTAGCGGTCGGTGAGCAGGTGCAGGTTGAAGCGGTTCGCCTCCGGTTCGGCGGAGAGGCGCAGGTCGAAGCCGAAGAACTCCGTGCGGCAATCCGTACCGCACAGGGCGGAGGCCAGCAGGGTGCGCCAGTGGCTCTCGGATTCCCAGCGCTCGAAGGCTTCCTCTGCCTCTTCGGCTGTCATGCCCCCGGCAATCAGCAGCGGCGCCATCGACAGGTAGGCAAAGGCCTGCATGGCGGTGAAGCTGCTCTGTGGATCGTCGGTGTACAGGGGGATGGAGACCATCAGGGTGGAGATCAGGTCGTCCTTTACCATCAGGACCGGGGCGTCGCCGAGGCTGTCCACGGCGTAGAGGGTGCAGCCCAGCCACTCCTCCGGGGTGGTCCAGACCAGCTGCTGATCGATGACCCCGATGGCGAAGCTGTCCAGCGCGCGCATGTAGCCCTCGGCGGAAACGCCGGTAAGGTCCTCGCCCGTGGGGGCCTCGAGGGCGGCGGGCTCCTGATGGAAGGTGTAGGTGATGTGGACGGCGCCGTTCTCACCGGTGGTACGGCCCCATTGCGCCTCCATGCCGCACACGGGGATCACTTCCCAGACGTCGGTGCGGGAGGCAAGGGCAACAAAGTCCCGGTCAGCGGCATCCAGCGCGTCGTAGAAGGACAGGCCGTCCCGCATATACACCGGGGCGGCGGCCATCACGGCCCATGAGCGGAACATCTCGTAATTCTCCTGCGCGTTGGTGCCGTCGTAGGGATAGGACACGACGATGGACTTCACATACGCGCCCTCGACGTGCAGCTTGACGATGTACACGCCGTCAAAGCCGATGCTGTCGGTCAATACGACGCTGCCGTCCGCCAGCTGCACCAGACGCCACACGCCGTAGGAGCTGTATTGCGGGTCGACGAATTCCGTCATGGCCTGGGTGTAGAGGGTGATGTACTCATCCGTCGTGAGGGGGAGAGCGGGGTAGGCAGAAGCGTCCGGCGCTGCCTCGGCCAGCGCGGGGAAAGCGCCAGCCAGCAGGCACAGCGCCAGCAGGGCGCTCAGGATGCGATGTATCTTCATGTTGACCTCCTTGTTGGGATGTTTCTGCCAGTAATACGCATGGCTGGCGGATTTCGTTTCATTTTCCGCAAAAAAAGAAAAAAAGCGCTCCCGCCTGCAGGAGGGGGAGCGCTGGGGTTGGCTCGCTTACTGGGCCTCGGCGGGGTCGGTGTAGCTCACGACCATGGTCATGTTCATGGAGCCGTCCTCTTCAGAGCTCAGCACAATCATGGTGGTGGCGCCGTACAGGGTGCCGAAGGCGTAGGGGGCATCCTCGGTCAGGGAGGCCAGCATGTTGGACAGGTCGCTGTAGACCAGCTCGGGCGCCTCGGCGGTGGTGTAGCCGTCGCGCACGGCGGGAGCGGCGGTGACCAGCGTGCAGACGATCACGAACAGGTCGGCGATGGTCTCCACGTCATCCTCAGCCGTCACGGTGAAGTTGACCATGGCCGCGGTGACATAATCGCCGCTGATGACCAGGAGGGGGTTGCCGCCCAGGTTGCCCACATAGCCGTAACCTTCCTGGTACTGCCATTCTATCTCCATGCCGATGAACTCAGCGGCCAGCTGTTCCAGGGCGGCCTGGAACTCAGCCAGGGTGATGGTGGGGGCGGTGGAAGAGGTGGTAGAGGGATTGGAGGTAGTGGTGGTAGTGGTAGTACCGTTTTCATCTTCGGTAGTTTCAACCACAGGAGCGGAGGTAACGCTGTTGGAAGTGGTTTCGCCGTCCTTCAGTTCCAGTTCTACTTCGGGAACTGCCTGGCCGGGCTGAACGTCTTCGGTCCATTCCTTGGTTTCGCTGCCATCTGCTACAACTGCATCGGAAATTACATTGCCCTTTGCATCGGTGACAGTGGTTTCCACACGAGTTTCATCACTATTCACTTTTGTACCCTCTGCGTTAGTACCTTCGGTTTTGGTTTCGATGGTAACAGTCACAGTGGTGTTGCCGTTTTCGTCGGTGGTGGTAGTGGTGGTGGTCGTTACGTCGGTAGTCACACCGTCAACCGTGGAGCTTTCGTTTTCCACGACAGTGCCGTCTGCTGCAAATACGCCTACGCTCAGCATGCTTGCCATCATGCACAGTACCAGCATCATAGACATGATTTTTTTGATTTTCTTAGCCATTATTTCGTTCTCCTCTCGGTTAATAGAGTATCACAAAATACTGGCAACCGGGCTGCCATAGCTCTATCGAGCCGTAGGCCCCATAGCTTTGCGTCCTGCCCTTTCGAGCAGTTTGTCCTTTTCAGGTATTTTACTACAAATTGAATTTCTTGCTTTCTTCCGAGTCACGGACTCTTCTGCGGCATTCTTCTTTCCTTTGCTCAGTGCAAATCAAACGGCAAATATTTTTACCATGCTGAGGTCTGAAGAAGCGGAATGCCTAAGATTTCTCTTATGCATTTCCTC
>JAFQQT010000028.1 GCA_017410455.1 Clostridia bacterium | reverse complement strand
TAACATGGCCATCATCGACACCGACTTCCATATGTCCGCGCCCCGTGGCCTGACCGCTGCCTCCGGCATCGACGCTGTCACCCACGCACTGGAAGCCTACGCCGCCATGCTGGCCACCGACTACACCGATGGTCTGGCCCTGAAGTCCCTGAAGACCGTCTTCCAGTACCTGCCCCGCGCTTATGAGAATGGCCAGACCGACGTCGAGGCCCGCGAAAAGATGGCCAACGCCGCCACCATGGCCGGTATGGCCTTCGCCAACGCCTTCCTGGGCGTGTGCCACTCCATGGCCCACAAGCTGGGCGCCTTCCACCACCTGCCCCACGGCGTTGCCAACGCGCTGATGATCGAGGAAGTCCTGCGTTTCAACGCTGCCGAGGCGCCCGCCAAGATGGGCACCTTCTCCCAGTACGATCATCCCCATACCCTGGCCCGCTACGCCGAGGTGGCGGATTACCTGGGCGTGAAAGGCAATACCGACGAGGAGAAGCTGGAGGGCCTGATCGCCATGATCAACGACCTGAAGCACAAGGTCGGCATCAAGGACACCATCGCCGAGTACGGCGTGGACGAGCAGGTCTTCCTGGACAACCTGGACGAGATGGTCGAGCAGGCCTTCGACGACCAGTGCACCGGCGCGAATCCCCGCTATCCCCTCATGAGCGAAATCAAGCAGATGTATCTGAATGCTTACTACGGTAAGCACTTCGAGGAGCTGCCCACCCCCAGCGAGAAGGATCTGCCCTCCGATGTGCAGGCTGATCCCGTGAAGGTTACGTACAACAAGGGCCGCATGGCTTAAGAGAGGGAGGTAACAATAATGAATCTGGAAAATGTGATTGCGCAGCGGAAGAACAAGACCATCTATCGTGATGGCGACAAGTGCATCAAGGTGTTTGATGCTGAGTATTCCAAGGCTGACGTCCTGAACGAGGCGCTGAACCAGGCGCGCATCGAGGAGACGGGGCTGAACATCCCGCGCGTTCTGGCCGTCACGACCGTGGATGGTAAGTGGGCGATCGTGTCTGAGTTCATCCAGGGCAAGACCCTCGCGCAGATGATCCAGAAGGACACCGAAGGTGAGCATACGGAGGAATATCTGGAGCTGCTGGTTGATCTGCAGCTGAAGATGCACTCCATGACCTGCCCGATGCTGAGCAAGCTGAAGGACAAGATGAACCGCAAGATCAGCCAGGCACAGCTGGACGCTACCACCCGCTACGATCTGCATACCCGTCTGGAGGGCATGCCCAAGCACAACAAGGTGTGCCATGGCGATTTCAATCCGTCCAACATCATCATCACCGAGGACGGCACGCCCTACATCCTGGACTGGTCCCACGCCACGCAGGGCAACGCCTCTGCTGACGCGGCCCGCACCTACCTCCTCTTCTGCCTGGCTGGCAACGAGGACATGGCTTCGAAGTACCTTTCACTCTTCTGCCGCAAGAGCGACACCGCCCGCCAGTACGTGCAGAAGTGGATGCCCATCGTCGCGGCGTCCCAGTCCGTCAAGGGCAATGCCCATGAGCGCGAGTTCCTGCTCTCCTGGGTCGGAGTTGTTGACTGGCAGTAAATGAATATCGGGGCTGTTGCATGACGCAGCAGCCCCTTTTCTATGAAGATATGACCTGATGCATAGAGTCTATGCTAAGAAAGCAGCGCCAAGAGCTGCTGGATATTCTTCTTGCCAAAGGTGACCTGCTCGTTATTCACGACCAGACAGGGCACGCTCATAACCTGATAACGATTCTTCAACTGTTCGAAATGTGCAAGATCATACACTTCCGCAGTCACATTTGGATTGAGGGCTGCGATGTGCTGTGCTGCCACAACCAGGTCAGGACACATGGTGCAGGAAAGGGACACCAGCACCTTCATCTCCACCGGTTTGTTCAGTGCAGCAATGGCCTGGCGTGTATCTTCATCCAGCGTCTGACCGGGCCCTGCTGCGTTGTACAGGCCCAGCACAAAGGCGGTGAACTCATGCCCGCCGGGAACAGCGTGGAAGGCCAAACCAGTCCATGAGCCATCCTGCAGACAGACGCGCACGCAGGGGGTATCCTGCGAGGAGGCGGAGCGTTCGGCCACCTGTACTGTTAGTTTGTCCGTCATGCCGGTCAGCTCTGTCATGAAGCGCTTCAGCTCTGCGGAGACGGGGCGTTCATCAAGATACAGCGCAAGCTGCAACGGACGCTCCAGCCGGCTGAACACCGTCTCCAGCTGCTGGCACATTTCAGGGGTGAACAGGCCGCCGTCAGGGATCGTGCCGTTTTCCGATGCAGAAGATGGATATTTGTTCGCCCGGGGCGGCTGTTGCGGCTGCAAGCCGGTCTTCCGCTGCATGGCGGCAGCATATTTCTCCAGCTCTGTGGCGGCTAAAGCACCATCGCCGGTGGCCGTGACCACCTGGCGCAAAGGCTTGATGCACACGTCGCCTGCCGCATACACGCCGTTCACGCTGGTTTTCAGGGAGCCGCCAGTCAGGATGTAGCCCTTCTCATCAAGCTCCACAAGTCCCTTCACCAGTCCGCTTGCTGGTTCATACCCGGCAAAAACGAACACACCGAATGATTCGCCGTCTTTGCTGCGATACTCCGTTTCCTCACCCGTTCTGGTATTGCGCCAGCGGGCGTAGGTCAGCCCGTTTTCTCCGGCAACCTCCAGCAGCTCTGTGTTGGGCAGGATGGAGATCTTCTCATGGCTGCGGGCGGGTTCGGCAGCCGCTTCTGCGCAGGTGAAGTTCTCCGTGAGCATCAGGATCGTCACATGGCGGACGAATTTGGTCAGGAATACGCTCTCTTCCGCCGCCGCAAAGCCGCCGCCCACCACGAAGACCTCCTTGCCGGTGAAAAACTCGCCGTCGCAGGTGGCGCAGTAGGCAACACCGCGGCCCTTGTGCTCGGCTTCGCCCTTGAAGCCCACCATCCGCGGGTGCGCTCCGGTCGCCAGCAGCACGCCAAAGCACCGGAATTCGCCTCGTCCGGTGCGGACGGTCTTGATGTCGCCTGTCAGATCAAGCCCCGTCGCCTCCGCCAGCAGGAATTCCGCCCCGAAGGCTTCCGCCTGCTGCTGCATGGTTTCAGTCAGCTGTTTGCCGCTGGTTTTTCCAATGCCGGGGTAGTTCACCACCTCATGGGTGATGGTGATCTGCCCGCCGAATTGCTCCTTTTCCAGCACCAGCACCCGGTAGCGCGCCCGGGCCAGATAGATGGCGGCGGTGAGCCCCGCAGGCCCGCCGCCGATGATGATCACGTCGTAGAGATTCTTCGTTTCGGTCATCACAGCTGTCCCACCAGATCCAGGCTGGGCTTGAGCGTCTCTGCGCCGGGGGTCCAGTTGGCGGGGCAGACCTGATCGCCGTGGGCGTGGACGAACTGGCAGGCCTGCACCTTGCGGAAAAGCTCCTCCGCGTTGCGGCCCACGTTGCCCGCCGTGACCTCATAGCCCACGATCTTGCCCTCGGGGTTGATGATGAACGTGCCACGCTCCGCCAGACCGTCGGATTCGATCAGCACCTGGAAATCGCGGGACAGGGCATGGGTCGGGTCTGCCAGCATGGGATAGTTGATCTTGCGGATGCGCTCGGACGCATCGTGCCAGGCCTTGTGGACGAAATGGGTATCGGTGGACACCGCGTAGACTTCGCAGCCCACATTGCGGAACTGCTCGTACTTGTTCGCCAGATCCTCCAGCTCCGTCGGGCAGACGAAGGTGAAGTCCGCCGGATAGAAGAAGAATACGCTCCACTTGCCGAGAATATCCTCCTTGGAAACAAACTTGAAGTCGTTGGCGTGGTAGGCATAGACCTTGAAATCGGACACTTCCTTATTGATCAGAGACATACTGTTACCTCCTCTTCGGCCATCACCGGGCGTAAAGCCCGGCGCTGGCTACACTTCGGTTAATGCAAGCATTAACCTCGTTAGTCGGGCGTTGCCCGACCTCCTCATTGTTTCCACAGATCGTGCTGGTTGCAGAACGCGTAAACCTCCCGCACCTCATCGCCCTTGCACAGGGCGAATTTGGCCATGGGCTTGTCCGTGGGTTTCAGGTGAGCATACTGGATGACGTGCTCGCCCTCCAGGCACACCCACTCGATGTAATGCTCCTCCGTCATGGGGTGCTCCACGGCCCCCACTGTCACATGCACCGTATCGCCCTCCCGGGTATATACGGGCATATGCTTTTCACCGGAGGCCTCAGTGGTGCCGGGCTCCAGGCGGTGCATCTTCTCGCCGCAGCACTGCACCGGCACACCGGCATCGTGGATCATCGCCAGGATATTGCCACAATGTCGGCAGGTATAGAATTTCTGTTTCATGCGAATCCCTCCCTCTGCGTTCAGTATGTCCGGTGCGGGGTAAATAAT
>JAFQQT010000027.1 GCA_017410455.1 Clostridia bacterium | reverse complement strand
TCCCCCGCTGGGGTTGAAGGGGCAAAGCCCCTGGAGCCCCGGCACAGCGCAACCTCAGCGCGGCTCGCCCTCCGCGAGCCGTGCCCGCGCGTGGCACCCTCCGTGCCACGTGCGACGCTCAGCAATGCCAAAGCCCCACGCGCACTCAGCCCCAAATGATAATACAGAAAACATCGCGAGAATGGGTTTCGAAAGGGACGAAGTCCCTTCGCGGAGTCCAGAGGCAGAGCCTCTGGCAGGGTGCAGGGGCAGCGCCCCTGCCAGGATCCAAGGGCAGCGCCCTTGGCCGCCGGAGGCCTCAGGTCAGCGTCTGCACCTGAGCAGCGAGGCCGTCGATGATCTCTCTGACGCGGTCGCGCTTGGTTTTCATGCTGACGCGGTTGACAACGAGGCGGGCGGAGCATTCGGCGACCTCTTCGAGGACTGTCAGGCCGTTGGCCTTCAGGGTGGAACCGCTCTCGACGATATCGAGGATCACGTCGGACAGGCCGATGACCGGGCCCAGCTCGATGGAGCCATGGAGCTCGATGATCTCGATGGTCTGCCCCTTCTGGTCGTAGTAGGCGCGGGCGACGCTGGGGTATTTGGTGGCCACGCGGAAGGTGGCGCGGGTGGCCTGCTGGTTCTTCTGGTCAGCATAGCCTGCGATGCACAGGCGGCAGCGGCCGAAGGTCAGGTCCAGCACCTCATAGAGCGGGCGGCCGGCCTCCAGCAGGGTATCCTTGCCCACCACGCCGAAGTCCGCCACGCCGTGATCGACGTAGGTGGGCACGTCGCTGGGCTTGACGAGGATAAAGCGGATGTTGTTTGCTCTGTCCCACAGCACCAGCTGACGGCCGGGGTTGCGGGGCTCGGTACAGTCAATGCCCAGGTTTTCCAGCAGGGTAAAGGCCTGTTCGGCCAGGCGGCCCTTGGCCAGGGCGAAGGTGATGACCGGCTGCATCAGAACACCGCCTTTCCGTACTGTTGGAGGCCGTCGGGGGTGATGTAGACGGCAGATCTGGCCAGGTTTTCGCTGACCCGGTGTCGCAGAGCCTCGGCGTTCATGCCATACATGATGGCCACGGACACGCCGCGCTGGCGCTGCTGCATGGCGTAGACGATGGCCTGGGCGATGCAGGCTGCGTCAAAGCCCAGGACGATGTCGGGGATGGGGGATTTGAAGGAGGCTCCCTGGCGCTCCAGGGCGATCATCAGCAGCTTCATGCTCAGCGCGAAGCCCGTGGCGGGCAGATCCCGGCCGAAACGCCCCATCAGCCGGTCGTATCGGCCGCCGGAGAGCAGCGGCTGTCCCAGCTCGGCCACCAGCCCGCGGAAGATCGTGCCGGAGTAGTAGTTTGCCTGATGCGCCATGCCCAGGTCAATGCTGATGCAGTCCGCGCAGCCGTACTCGCTGAGCACGGCCATGATGTGATGCAGGTTCTCGATGGCGGCCTGGCACAGGGGGTGCTGTGTGAGCTTTGCGGCCTCCTCCAGCACGGAGGCGTCGCCGTAGAGGCGGGGCAGCTGCATCAGGCGGCCGATCACGTCGGGGGCAAGGCCGAGGTCCGTCAGATAATGCTCCATGTCCAGCAGGCTCTTCTGCTCCGTCATGGCAGCGACGGCGGCGGACTGCTCCTGCGTCAGCCCGGCCTCCTGCAGGAAGCCGGTGACGAACTGCGCCTGGCCCAGCTCGATCTGGAAATCCTTCAGGCCGCTCTCGCGCAGCGCGTGGATGGCCAGGGCGATCACCTCTGCGTCCGCCTGCGGGCTGGCCTCGCCCATCAGCTCCACGCCCGCCTGCGTTTCCTCGCACAGCAGGGACGAGGTCTCCGTCAGCAGCTTCGTGGCCGACTGCAGATAGCACAGCCGCAGCGGCAGTGGCGAATCCGCCAGCTTGCCCGCTGCCATGCGTGCCGCCGGGATCGTCGAGTCCGGCCGCACGGCCAGGATTCGCCCCTGACCGTCGAAGGTCTTCCACAGGTGCTCCGGCCGAAAGCCGTAGGTGCGGTCGTCCAGCGCGTCGTAGAACTCCAGGATCGGCGTTTCGATCTCCTGATAGCCCTCCAGCGTGAACAGCTGCCGCAGCAGCTGCTCCAGCTGCCGCTTGCGCGCGCACTCGCCCGGCAGCGTGTCTTGCATCCCGCCCGGGATCTGAAGCTTCCGACTGGCCATAAGCGACCTCCTGAATGTGGTAATTTAGCGAGATAAAGCGCTAATGTGGTGAATTATATCAGGGTTCGCTGCGCTTGTCAAGAGGGGGGTGGAAGAAAATCATCCAGCCGGGCGCAGCGACGCATTCATTATACCATCCGGCGCGGGCGTGCGTCCACGAAAGAACAGAGGAAGCACAGCGCAGAACAGAAAAAACGCAGACCCCAGCGATCATGCCGCTGTGAGTCTGCGTGTAGCTGGATGGATCAAGGGCGCAGGAGCGTTGCCGACGCCTGGGAAGCGGTGGCTGCAGGTCAGTCCACACGCTCGACGTCGTACAGGTTGCCCTCCGCGTCGATGTACTGGGTCTCGCTGTACTTGGCAACATAGACCTTCTCGCCGGAAGTGGTGTAGGCGGTCTTGTAGTTGATCAGCAGCTTCGCGGAGGTGCCGATCAGCATGGTGGCAAAGCCGAAGGCTGTGCCGAACCCCACCTGGATCATCGCCTTGCTGATTTCCCTGGCGGCCAGGGGACCATAGGTTTCCTTCAGCTGGCGGTCGCGGGACTTCTTCAGGAGGGTGAACAGGATGCTGATCGCGACGCCCACCAGGAGCGACACCAGGATCATGATGGGGCTGAAATCCGCCGAGCCGCTGGTAAACTCAATAATGGGATACACAATGGACAGCACCGGCGCAGCGATCCGCATGACGCTCAGGGTGGTGTAGATGTAGGCGCCCATGGGGGTGAAGAAGCCATCATAGACTTCCAGCAGCGCGTCCTTCCGGCTGGCACACTTGAACGCATAGATCAGGAAAATGACCAGGCAGACGATGCCGCCGATAGCGGCGAATGCAGTAACGATGCCGAGAATGTCTTCCATGAAAAAATCCACTCCTTTGTTATGTGATGGGGATGACTGACATCATTATACCGAAAATCCCGGTATATGTCAATACCGAAAAATCCGGTATGGCATACTACTCCTACCTACATCAGGAAGGAGGAGGGAGGATGCCGCATTATCCCCGCATCCGCGACCTGCGGGAGGATGCAGACCTGTACCAGAAGGACCTGGCGAGGCTGCTCAACTGTTCCCAGCAGACCTACAGCGACTATGAGTGCGGAAAGGTGGATATCCCCTCGGATGTGCTCATCCGGCTGGCGGATTTCTACCATACCACCACGGACTACATCCTCGGCCGGGCGCCGCGCAAATGATAAAGGAGCCTCCCCGGTGCAATCGCTGCCGGGGAGGCTCCTTGCATATGCGGTTTTACTCCGCCGCGCCGGGCAGCATGCTCAGCAGCTGCTCGCGGTAGGCGACCCAGGTGGGGGCGTTGCGGAAGTAGCGGGGCAGCTCGTTGCCATCGTTATCGATGGGGGAGCGGAAGTTGACCTTGTTGTTGATGGAGAGGTAGGCCACGTCGGCGCCGCCCAGGTCATCGGCGATGGAGACCGCCACGCCGCAGCCCAGGCCGCCCTCGGTGGAGGCCAGGTCACCCGCCGTCAGCTGATCGAGGCTGGTGAACCACTTGATGCACTGGCTCTTCTCGTAGACCTCGCCGGGCAGATAGACGCAGTCCACCTGCACCATGCCGCCCACGACGGTCACATACGCGGTACCGATCTGGTGCGCGTCGGCGGCCACCATCGGGTAGGCGTACACGCCTTCCACCGTCAGATCGACGGGGACGACATTGTGCCAGTCGTCCGCCACGCCCAGATCCTTCAGGGAAAGGCCGGCCACGCCCGCAGTGTTGCGGTTGTACCACACGGCCCTGACCTCCTGCTTGGAGCCGGGCAGCTCATTCTGCATCAGGCTCAGGAAGAAGTCCACCTCCAGCAGCTGGCCGCCGTAGAGGATGTCCGCCTGATCGATCACGCTGGCCTTCACGTCCGAGCCATCCCAGGTGACATGGCCAGCGGGGGCGACGTTCTCGTTGACGAAGACCTGATCGTACAGCACGGCGTAGGAGTCGTTCTCATCCACGATGCCGTTGTCGTAGCCCGCAGGGCCATAGGCGATGGAGCCCACGGGGATGGACACGCCGTCCACGCGCACGTCCGTCACGTTCATGTACATGCCGGGGAAGAGGGCCTCGCCGTTGTCGATGATGATGTGCAGCCGCTGGGCGCCCTCGGTGGAGGTCCAGGGATGCAGATAGGTGATGGCCACGGTGTAGTAGCCCTCACCGGTGATGGTGGCGTTGGTGGTGGCGATGTTGCCGTTGCCATCGGGGGAGGTGTTCTCGGGCCAGCCGGTGATGGGCGTGTAGAGCAGCCAGGCGGTGCCGGTCTCAGCCAGGGCGGGCATGACAGCCAGCATCAGCGCCAGCAGCAGAGCGGACAGCTTCTTCATGGGGATTCCTCCTCATAACGCTCGGATGGCATAATTCACCATCCGACAATATTTCAGCATCATTATAGTACATCAGCCCCGATCCGTCAAGGAAAATCTGGCAGTGAAAAGCCTCCCCGCGAAGGGGAGGCCTGGAAAAGCAGCGATTACTCCGCGTCGGCGGGCAGCAGGGTCTTCAGCTGCTCGCGATAGGCCACCCAGCTGGGGGTGTTGCGGAAGTAGCGGGGCAGGTTGTTGCCTTCCGCGTCGATGGGGGAGCGGAAGGAAACCTTGTTGTTGATGGACAGGTAGGCCACCTCGGCGCCGCCCAGGTCGGTCTGGACGTTCACAGCGTCAGCGCTGGTCAGGCCGCCCTCGGTGGAGGCCAGATCCTCGGCGGTGATGGCGCTGAGGTCAGTGAACCACTTGATGCACTCGCTGTGCTCGATGATCATCGCGGTGGGGCCGCCAGCGTACTGGAAGGAGACGGAAACCGCGCCGTTGTTGACAGCCACGAAGGCGTTGCCGATGACGTGCGCGTCCGCGCCCACCAGGGTGAACACCTGCCAGCCGGTCTTGGTCAGGTCAACGGGAACGATGTTGTGCCAGTCGTCAGCGATGCCCAGGTCCTTCAGGGAGAGACCCGCCAGACCCACGGTGTTGCTGTTGTACCAGACGTCGGTGCTCTCCTCTTCCTCGGAGGGCTTCACGCCCTGGGTGGCGGTGACGAAGAAGTCGATCTCGATCCTGGTCACGTTCACCAGATCATCGGGGTTGATCGCGCCGACGGAGCCGGTGGAGCCGTCCCAGGTCTCGTGGCCCCAGGGACCCTCGGGCTGGTTGGCGATCATCCACTCGTCGAAGATGATGGCGTACTCGTCATCCGCGTCGAAAAGGCCGCTGCCCTCGTCATAACCGGTGGGGCCGTAAGCCACGTTGCCCACGCTGATGGAGGTGCCGTTGATGCGGATGTCGCTGATGCCCAGGTACATGCCGTCCATCACGGAATCGGCGGTGTTGCCGTCGGCAACGATGATCATCAGCTTGTTCACGCCGTTGCCCTGGGGCGTCCAGCCGCCCTGATCCAGCATGGTGGCGGTCAGGGTGTAGTTGCCCTCGCCGGTGATGTCAACGGTGCTGGAGACGCCCAGCGTGCCGTCAGTGGTGGGCCACCAGCCGCCGGAGACGTAGTGCATCTTGGCAGTGGCAGACGGGGGGATGTCCTCCGCAGCGGGAGCGACCAGCTCCACGCCGGCCTTGGGCTGCTCGCCCAGCTCCTCGGGAGCCGCGCCGGCTTCCTTGGCGAAGATGAAGTCCACCTCGATGGTATCGCCCGCGACGATGTCATCGGGGTTGATGACCATGTGGGTGGCGTCCTCGGGGGTGCCGTCGAAGGCGCGGTAGCCCTGGGGGCCCTGCGCGTCGGGGGTGAAGAAGGGATCCCAGTAGCTGTTGTACAGCGGCACCATGCCGGCGTTGGTGTCGTCATGGTAGGTGCCGTAGTAGTTCTCGTTCATGGGGATGGACACGCCGTTGACGCGGATGTCGGTGATGTCAACGTAGTAGCCGGGGAAGAGCCGCTCGGCGTCGTTGATGATCAGGTTGAACTGGATGGCGCCTTCGGCCTTCTGCCAGTTGAACTTCAGGCCCACGGTGTAGTTGCCCGGGCCGGTGATGGTGGCGTTGGTGTACTCAACGCCGGTCTCGCTGGCGGGCTGATCGATGCGCTGATGCTGAGGCCACCAGGGGAAGTTGGCGGAGTCCTTCTCGTGGTTGGACGCGAAATACAGCAGCCAGGCGGTGGCGGTGGTCGCCTCGTCCTCGGCGGACGCAGGAACGACGCTCAGCACCACGGTGGCCAGCATCATGACCGCCAGCAGCATGGACAGGAGCTTCTTCATGGTAATTCCTCCTCATATAGAACGATAGCATTAATGCGGAACGTATGCACCGCAATAAGACTTGTTTCCATTATAGGGTATTAATTCCAAATCGTCAAGGCCAATCCGGTCCGAAAACGATACGAAAGTGCCGAAAATATGGCGGCAAAAATGGCGCCCCCGCAAGGTGCGCCACAAAAAGCTGTACACAAACTCAATTCATAATTCCATCCTGACCTGCCCGTCCGCCGCTGCACCCGGCTGCGTCCGCCCCATGTGCTGCCAGGCCGCCGGGGTGCAGATGCGGCCGCGCGGCGTGCGCATCAGGAAGCCCAGCTGCATCAGGTACGGCTCGTACACGTCCTCGATGGTGATGGCGTCCTCGCCCGTGGTGGCGGCCAGGGTGTCCAGGCCCACCGGGCCGCCGCCGAACTTGTCCATCATGGTGGTCAGCATGGTGCGGTCGGTCTTGTCCAGGCCCAGCTCGTCCACGCCCTGCATGGCAATGGCCTCCCGGGCGATGTCGAGGGTGATGACGCCGCCGCCCTTCACCTGCGCGTAGTCGCGCACGCGCTTGAGCATGCGGTTGGCGATGCGGGGCGTGCCGCGGCTGCGGCGGGCGATCTCGAGGATGCCCTCCGGCGCAGCCTCCACATTCAGGATCGACGCGCTGCGCCCGACGATCTTCGCCAGCTCCTGGGGCGAGTACATCTCCAGCCGGAACAGGATGCCGAAGCGGTCGCGCAGGGGCGCGGAAAGCTGACCTGCGCGGGTCGTTGCGCCGATCAGGGTGAAGCGCGGCACGGTCATGTGGATGGAGTTGGCCATGGGGCCCTTGCCGGTGACGATGTCCACCGCGAAATCCTCCATGGCGCTGTAAAGCACCTCCTCCGCCGTGCGGGAGAGTCGGTGGATCTCGTCGATGAAGAGCACGTCGCCCTGGTTCAGGTTGGTGATGATGGACAGCAGATCACCGGGCCGCTCGATGGCCGGGCCGGAGGTGATGCGGATGTTGCTGCCCATTTCCGCCGCCACGATGTTGGCCAGGGTGGTCTTGCCCAGGCCGGGCGGGCCGTAGAGCAGGATGTGATCCAGCGCGTCCCGGCGGGAAAGGGCGGCCTGGATGTAGATACTCAGGCTGTCCTTGACGGCATTCTGCCCGATGTAGTCCCGCAGCGTTTTCGGGCGGAGGGACTGCTCAGCGGCGTCCTCGGGGTGATAGCCTGCATCCATGAAGCGATCTTCAAACATAATGAAACTCGTTCTCCTCCTGTGATCCGTCGTTCGCGTCACAAACCCAATTCATAATTCCTAATTCATAATTCCCTTTACATTCCCGCCATGGAGCGCAGCGCCAGGCGCAGGAGCTCGTCCACGGGGGCGGATTTGTTCTCGACCTTGCTGAGTGCGTCGCGGGCCTCACCGGGGGTGTAGCCCAGGGCGGTCAGGCCGGCGATGGCCTGGGCGAAGTTGTCCGCCGCTGCAGGGACGGCCGCCACCGGGCTGGCCGCTGCGCCGGAGGACACGCTGAACTGCCCCAGCTTGTCCTTGAGCTCCAGGGCGATGCGCTGGGCGATCTTCTTGCCAACGCCGGGGGCACGGGCGATGGTCTTCTCGTCCTCCATGATGATGGCCAGGCGCAGATCCTGCACGCTCAGCGTGGACAGCAGCGCCAGGGCCATCTTGGGCCCCACGCCGGTGACGCCGGTGAGCATGAGGAAGAGCTGCTTCTCCTCCTTCGTGGCGAACCCGAAGAGCTCCATGGCGTCCTCGCGCACAGACAGCCAGGTATGGCAGCGCATCGTTTCGCCGGTGACCGGCGCGGCGTTCAGCGTCGCCATGGAGCAGCTCAGCAGATACCCTACGCCGCCGGCCAGCAGCACGAGCTGGTTGTTGGTCTTTTCGCAGACCTGACCTTCGATGAATGCGTACATTGGTATTCCTCCGGAATACGAATTCGGAATGCGGAATTCGGAATTGATTGTGTGGGCACGGGAAAGCAGCAGCGCAGCGAAGCGAGCAGCGTCCATGGGGGTCGGGGGCGATAGCCCCCGGGGTGGGCGGGTGGGCACGCGGCGCAGCCGCGAGGGGGTGCAGGGGGACGAAGTCCCCCTGCTGGAGTCAAAGGGGCATTCCGCGGGAGCGGCTCCCCAGTGGGGAGTTCGCCGAAGGCGAAAGCGACGAGGAATGTTAATGGCCCCTGGAGCCTTGGCAAAGCGCAACACCAGCGCGGCTCGCCCTCTGCGAGCCGTGCCCGCGCGTGGCACCCTCCGTGCCACGTGCGACGCGCACCCCCGCCCAACTCCCACGCGAGTCCAGCTCCAGGAGAACCCAAAACAAAATCGCGAGAATGGGTTTCGAAAGGGACGAAGTCCCTTCGCAGGGTGCAGGGGCAGCGCCCCTGCCCGCCGGAGGCCCCTGGTCACTTCATGCGGAACTGCTCCTTGAGCCGACCGGCCTGGCAGTGGGTGATGGCGCAGGCGATGGCGTCGGCGGCGTCGTCGGGTTTGGGGAGGGAGTCCATGTTCAGGAGCATTCTGACCATCTGCTGGATCTGCTTCTTGTCGGCCTTGCCGTAGCCGGTGATGGCCTGCTTGATCTGCATGGGGGTGTATTCGTAGAGGTTCTCGGTGTATTCGGCGGCGGCGATGATGGCGGCTCCGCGGGCCGCGCCGACCATGAGGGCGGTGGTGACGTTCTGCGCGAAGAACAGTTCCTCGAAGGCCACCTCGTCCGGGCGGTACATGAGGGTCAGGTCGCGCACGCCTAATTGGAGGGTGCGCAGGCGGTGCTGCATGGGGGTTCCGGCTTTCGTTTCGATGCAGCCATAGCCCAGCAGCTTCATATGGCTGCCGTTGGATTCCACCACGCCCCAGCCCATCAGCGCGTAGCCGGGGTCGATGCCAAGAACGATCATGATGATTCTCCCGTTCGTATGTTCGTACCCTCTCATGATACCGCGATGGGCGGAGGTTGTCAACGCGAACACGGATTTTTCCGCCCGATGACGGAAAAACAGGTGAAATCGTGCCCTCTCCTGCGTTGACACAGGAGGAAGCCTGGGCTACAATGGGCATAGACAATCTGCAAAGGAGCGTTGAATAATGAAGAAACTGCTGAGTCTGCTGCTGGCGTTGAGCCTGCTGCTGCCCCTGGTCTGCCTCGCGGAGGAAGAGGCGAGCGAAGACCCCTACGGATTCTATCTATATGAGCGCCGCCTGGTGATGGCGGAGGACGGTGTGTGCATGCTGCATCTGCGCCTGATGAAGGCGGGCGGCATCCAGTACTGCCTGGATGAAGTGAAGGTCGTGCTGCTGGACGCGGAGGGCAACGAGATCGTGCCGCTGACCACGGAGATGATCGCGCCGATCAACCCCGTGCCCGCCGGGGATCAGTTCTTCCCGGTGACGATGGTCTACACGCTCCCGGAGGGCGCGGTGGCCGCGTCGTACCAGATCCTCGGCATCCCCGGCGAGAGCTTCGATGAGCCCGCTGCTGAGCCCATGGAGATCGACGCGGGCTACATCCTCATGCATGCCGGCGGCGGCCCCGCGGCCACCTGCTGGCTGGAGGAGCCCAGGACGGAGATGCGCCACGCGGGCTACATGATGGTGCTGCACGTCTATGATGTGGATGATGCGTACCTGGGCTTTGAGAGCTTCTCCTGGGAGGATGCGGACTGCGAGGTTCCCGGTTCGCAGGCGATGGCGAAGCTGTGCGAGCTCACCGGTCTGACGGAGGATGTGATCGCGTATTATGGCATCGAGTTCAACCCGAGGTCGAACTACTACTTCTTCGCCGACAGACCCCTGACGGGCCTGCTGAAGGACGACATCCCCGCCAGCGGCGCCGTGGCGACCTACCGCACCAAGAGCCCCCTGGTGGTGCTGGCATCTACCCTCGAGCACCTGGAGCCCGGCGTGTGGCGCGCGTACTGCCTGCTGCAGAATGGCTCCTGCGAACCCATCGACTTCAACGGCCACGACGTGAACATTTTCGACGCAGCAGGGGAGAAGGGGTACTATTCCTCCGTCGCGTTTGACTGCGCGCTGTGGGAGCTGGAAGCCTTCGGCCTCACGGCCATGCAGTACACCTTCGGCGGCGTGCCGGAGGACTTCGTGCCTGAAACGGTCACGGTCTCCGGCAAGGCCATCCACGAGGAATCCCCCTACAGCCTGGTGGTGCTGCCGCAGGAGCACTATGCCGTCCGCGTGGAGGACGGGAAGGTGTATCTGGATGTGACGATTCCCGAGGAGCTGTGCGGGGAGACGCTGAATTTCCTCGAGGCCCCTGTTGCGGGCCTGCTCTGGTACGCCCGCAACCCGGAGGACATGAGCATGATCTCCTGCGGCACGGTGAGCCACAAGCTGGCCGGCCCCACTGTGACCGGCTCGTGGTATGTGTACCGGGATGTGGAGATCAACGGCATTCCCGAGGGCGTTACCCCGGAGATCCTGGTGTACGTGATCGACACGAAGTGACGCGGGCTCTGCCGATTGTACTAATGCTGTCTTTAATCGGAATCCCCCTTGCATTTTTATGCTATCGGGCGTATAATCTCCGTTGTTCCCTGTTAAGGAAATCACAACATCCAAAGGAGATTGACTGATATGGCGAAGATGCGTGTTCTGCTGGCGTACTCCGGTGGTCTGGATACGTCCATTATCGTGCCGTGGCTGAAGGAGAACTACGACTGTGACGTGGTGTGCGTGGCCGGTGACGTGGGCCAGGGCGAAGAGCTGGAGCCCCTGCACGAGAAGGCTGCCCGCTGCGGCGCGGAGAAGCTCTACATCGCTGACCTGCGCAAGGAGTTCGTGGAGGACTTCATCTGGCCGACCCTCAAGGCCGGCGCGGTGTACGAGGGCAAGTACCTGCTGGGTACCTCCTTCGCCCGTCCCCTGATCGCCAAGCGCCTGGTGGAGATCGCCCACGAGGAGAACTGCACCGCCATCTGCCATGGCTGCACCGGCAAGGGCAATGACCAGGTCCGCTTTGAACTGACCATCAAGGCCTTCGACCCCGACATGAAGATCATCGCCCCCTGGCGCATCTGGGACATCAAGACCCGCGAGGAGGAGATCGAGTACGCCGAGGCGCGCAATATCCCCGTGCCTGTGAAGAAGGATCGTCCCTACTCCATGGACCGCAACATCTGGCACATCAGCCACGAGGGCGCGGACCTGGAAGATCCCTGGAATGAGCCGCCGAAGGACCTGCTGCTGACCATGGTCACCCCCGAAATGGCGCCCGATACCCCCGAGTATGTCACCATCGACTTCGAGCAGGGCGTGCCGGTCGCCATCAACGGCGAGAAGCTGGAGGCCATCGACCTGCTGACCCGCGCCAACGAGATCGCCGGCCGCAACGGCGTGGGCTGCGCTGACCTGGTGGAGAACCGCCTGGTGGGCATGAAGAGCCGCGGCGTGTATGAGACCCCCGGCGGCACCCTGCTCTACACCGCCCACTCCATCCTGGAGTCCATCACCCTGGATCGCGCCACCAGCCACTATAAGGAGCTGATCGCCTCCAAGTTCGCCGAGCTGGTCTACGACGGCATGTGGTACACCCCCCTGCGCGAGGCCCTGTCCGCCTTCGTGGATTCCACCCAGCAGAACGTCACCGGCACCGTGCGCATCAAGCTCTACAAGGGCAACTGCATCAACGCGGGCGTCAAGTCCCCCTGCAGCCTGTACCTGGAGGAGATCGCCACCTTCGGCGATTCGGGCGAAATGTACAGCCACCGCGACAGCGAGGGCTTCATCAACCTCCTGGGCCTGCCGCTGAAGGTCAAGGCCATCGTTGATCAGCGCAGCAAGTAAGCTGCCATTTCCCCGAGGTGCATTTCATCCCCGGTCCTCCTGCGCGGAGGGCCGGGGATTTGCATGTCCCGCATTGCCGGAAATACACAGGAAGTGCAATGATAACGTTTGCATTACCTTGACAGTATTGGTTGCATACGGTAAAATAATGACCATTCCCGACGATATCCGCAGGAACCAACACAGCCCGCGGGGGGAGGGAACTCCGGAGAACCTCACACAGGTGAGTGCCGAAGGTGCAAAGCCGGTGCGGCTGCATCGGTGGAATCTCTCAGGCAAAAGGACGGAGCAGGCGATATGTACCATCGGGTATCAGTGTCTGCGTCGTTCCCCGGAGCTGTCTGTTGAAAAACGGGCGGCCATTTTTCGTTTGAAAGGGGACAACACACATGGCTGAATTCCTCGACGCCCTGGCAAAGGGCAATGACGTCGTCAACACCTTCATCTGGACGACCCTGGGCCTGGTGCTCCTGCTGGCCACGGGCCTGCTGACCACCATCATCACCAAGGTGTTCCAGGTGACCCACATTGGCCTGTGGTGGAAGAACACCATCGGCAGCCTGTTCAGCAAGGACGTCATCAAGCATGACCAGACCGGCAAGGCCATCTCTCCCTTCCAGGCCCTGTGTACGGCCCTGGCGGCCACCATCGGCGTGGGCAACATCGCCGGCGTGGCGGCGGCCATCGCAATCGGCGGCCCCGGCGCGGTGTTCTGGATGTGGGTGGCGGCCTTCCTGGGCATGATGACCAACTACTCCGAGAACGTGCTGGGCATCTTCTTCCGCCGCCGCAACGAGAACGGCGAATGGTCCGGCGGCGCGATGTACTACCTGCAGGACGGCCTGGGCGGCATGAAGGGCTGCAAGGCCATCGGCAAGGCCCTGGCGGTCATCTTCTGCATCGTGACGCTGCTGGCGGCCTTTGGCATCGGCGGCATGGGCCAGGTCAACAAGATCGTCGTGAACATCGAGTCCGCCTTCGATATCCCCGCCCTCAGCGGCGTGGAGCTCTATGACGGCGTGAGCCTGTACGCCCTCCTCATCGGCCTGGTGCTGGTGGCGCTGGCGGCGGCCATCACCCTGGGCGGCCTCAAGCGCGTGGCGGCCTTTGCAGAGAAGATCGTGCCCTTCATGGTGGTGCTGTTCATGGCGGGCAGCCTGGTCATCATCGCGGTGAACTGGCAGAGCATCCTGCCTGCTTTCAAGGCCATTTTCGTCACCGCCTTCAATCCCATTGCCGCTGCCGGCGGCGTGACGGGCGCGGCCATCCGCACGGTGATGGTGCAGGGCTTCAAGCGCGGCGTCTTCTCCAACGAGGCCGGCCTGGGCTCCTCCGTCATGGTGCATTCCAACTCCAACGTCAAGGAGCCCGTCAAGCAGGGCATGTGGGGCATCTTTGAGGTCTTCGCGGACACGATGATCGTCTGCACGATGACGGCCCTGGTGGTGCTGACCAGCGGCCTGTACAACCTGGAGACCGGCGTGCTGGCCGAGGGCGTGACCGACGCGACCCTGGTGGCGAGCGCCTTCAACTCCGTCTTCTCCTGGGGTGATATCGGCGCCAAGTTCATCGCCGTCGCCATCCTGCTCTTCGCCTTCACCACCGTTCTGGGCTGGAACCACTACGGTACCAAGGCCTGGGAATACCTCTTCGGGGTGAAGTCCAACAAGGTCTACAAGGTCATCCACCTGGTCATGGCGCTGCTGGGTGCGCTGCTGACCTCCTCCCTGGCCTGGGACATCTCCGACACCTTCAACGGCCTGATGATGATCCCCAACCTGATCGGCGTCATCGCCCTCTCCGGCCTGGTGATGAAGATCACGAAGAATTACCTCGACCGCCAGAAGGGCAAGGACGTCAAGCCCATGCTCAGCGCGTTTGACGAGGAGAACGAGTAACATAGCCAAACGAGGGGCTGCACTGATGGGTGTGGCTCCTCGTTGCATATCCGGATATAGGCGGAGGCTGCGGTTTCATGGGGAAGGGTGTACCAGCAGGCGGCGCAGCGGGTGCAGATCAGCGTCGTCAGGCGGAGGCTGCTTTGACGGGGGATGGGCTGGCCGAGGGCGAAGGAAACCGTCAGTCCATCATAGGTGGGGCTCAGTGTATCCTGCAGGCACTGCGGGCATTTCATGTCTTTTGCCTCCCTGGTGTGCAATAGAAATTTTCATATCGATCCTCCGCGATGTGCAATAGTATACACAATATTTGCAAAGTGTGTAATGCTTGCCAAGTTTTTTATTGGTGCAGAGGATATCTTAGCTGCACGGAGGTGTCTTCATGCAGTACGATCATCATCGGATGGGAGAGGTCATCCGCAGAGTCCTCAAGCAGAAGCGGAAATCACAGGATGTGCTCAGCGGCCTTGCGGGGATGGACCGGACGCATCTTGCGAAGATTGAAACGGGGCAGCACAGCGCAAATGCCGAAACGCTCTGGAAGATTGCCGACGCACTGGACATGCCCCTGAGCGAACTGTTCCGCCTGGTGGAGGATGAAACGGATAAGTAAAACGCGGTCTGCGTGGTGCAGGCCGCGTTATTCTGTTGCGATATGTGACTTGATCCAGTTCAGTACGTCCTGAACATCGGCGTCTCCGCGGGCGACGGCGAGGCCCAGGGCAACCAGCTCCTCCTGCGAGTAATGCAGGGCGACGCTGTTGCGCCGCAGGATCAGCAGCATCACGGCCATGCCGATGCGCTTGTTGCCGTCGATGAAGCCGTGATTCTGCGCCAGGCCGCAGCCCATGGCGGCTGCCTTTTCGACCAGAGCCGGATAGGCTTCCACGCCCCCGAAGGCGGCGCTGGCCCGGGCGATGGCGCTGTGAACGAGCCCGATGTCCCGCGCGCCATCGGATCCGCCGGAATGAAGGATCATCATGCTGTGCAGCCGCAGCACCGTGTCCGGATCGGGAAGCCAGTACATCATTTGGCCAGCTCCTTCCAGGCGGGCAGGTTTTCCATGATGATGGCTTCCATGTCCTCCTCCAGACGCTGCTGCTCCTGCTGCCTGAGCAACTGCGCGAAATCGAGCACCTGCTGCTGCGCGGGGGCGGGCAGGGCGCTGACCTCCCGGGCAATGCGTTCAACCAGGGTCATGGGGATCACCTCCTGCATTGATTATATCGCCGCGCGCAGGAAAGCGCAAGAGCCCTGCATCTTTTTTGCACACCCGATTGAACAAAGCCCCTGCATCTGTTATACTATATCATGGATAAGAATGCTCACATATTTTAAGGAGGCAACACTTATGAAACTCTGGGGCGGCCGTTTTGCCAAATCCACCGATCACCTGATGGACGATTTCCATTCTTCCATTTCCTTCGACCAGCGCATGGCCGAGGAGGACATGTTCGTCGTTCGGGGAATCGATCTGTCATGATAAACCACTTCATCAATATGGGGAGGCTGCATTATGAGCATGAGAAGAAGAATCAACACATGGGATGTGGATCTGGACAATTTGATGGTGGAGGCTAACCGTACATTGGAACGCTTCTGCGTGGGCCAATACTGGGTTTTACGTGCTGATGGTGAACATGATGTGATGCATGAATCAGAAGCCTATAGAGCCGGTGACGGATGGGGAATAGGTGAATTCCGCGCGGTATTCTGGGATAAGGGGTACTATGCGGACGGCAACGTTGGCATGTTCCGTGAGCCAATTACTTGCTTGTGTAAAGTGCTTGATGTGGCCAAAGCAGTGAAAAACAGTAACGGCTGGCGGTTTCCACGGCTGATAATCGAGAATGTGGCGACCCATCAGCAGTTTGATTTCTGCAGACTGACGAAAGGGGACTATCTATTCACAATTCCAAATAGCATGCACGACTATGATAGATATGAGACGTGCATCATGCCATACTTGTTGACTGTACTGTGGAAACGCACGGTAACGAAGGGGCGATTCGGTATGAGGCGAGAGGAGTTCAGCCGATCATACGTAGGGCAGTCGACATATGTTGGTACACGTTTGAGCCCCTGTGATAATGATGAGGCGGCCGCGCATCTCAGACATATTGCAAAAGTTTTGGAGCGAGAGCGTGCAGCACAAGCGAACAAGCCCGCCCCAGTAGAGACTGCGACACTTGAAGAACTCTACAAGCAGTTGCAGTAAATGTCCATATGGAAAACGATTGGGTGTTGCTCTGTGTGCTCAACACTCAATCGTATTTTATTGCGCAAATTGTTTTGAGAGATTGAACAAAGCCCCTGCATCTGTTATACTATATCGTGGATAAGAATGCTCACATATTTTAAGGAGGCAACACTTATGAAACTCTGGGGCGGCCGTTTTGCCAAATCCACCGATCACCTGATGGACGATTTCCATTCTTCCATTTCCTTCGACCAGCGCATGGCCGAGGAGGACATCACCGGCTCCATCGCCCATGCCACCATGCTGGGCGAGCAGGGCATCATCCCCCAGGCCGATGCAGATAAGATCGTCGATGGCCTGAAGGGCATCCTGGCGGACGTGGAGGCCGGGAAGATCGAGTGGATGGTGGACGCCGAGGACATCCACATGAACGTGGAGACCATCCTGACCCAGCGCATCGGCGAGGCGGGCAAGAGGCTGCACACCGGCCGCAGCCGCAACGATCAGGTGGCCCTGGATGTGCGCATGTACGCGAAGAAGGCCTGCCGGGAGACCGAGGAGATGCTGAATGACCTGCTGGAGGTCATCCTCTCCATCGCCCAGGATAACCTGGACACCATCATGCCCGGCTACACCCACATGCAGAAGGCTCAGCCCATCACCCTGGCCCATCACATGATGGCCTATTTCGAGATGTTCCTGCGCGATCGCCGCCGCTTCCGCGCAGCCTTTGACGCGGCGGACGTGATGCCCCTGGGCTCCGGCGCGCTGGCGGGCACCACCTATCCGCTCAACCGCGAGCGCGTGGCCGAGCTCCTGGGCTTTGCCGACATCACGCAGAATTCCCTGGACGGCGTGTCCGACCGCGACTTCCTGCTGGACTTCCTCCACGCGGCCTCCACGACGATGATGCACCTGTCCCGCTTCTGCGAGGAGCTGATCATCTGGAACACCAACGAGTTCCGCTTTGTGGAGATGGACGACGCCTACGCCACCGGCTCCTCCATCATGCCGCAGAAGAAGAACCCCGACGTGGCCGAGCTCATCCGCGGCAAGACCGGCCGCGTGTATGGCGACCTCATGGCCCTTTTCACCGTCATGAAGGGCATTCCGCTGGCCTACAACAAGGACATGCAGGAGGACAAGGAGGCGTTCTTCGACGCCCGCGACACGCTGGTGAAGGGGCTGACGGTCTTTACCGCCATGCTGCGCACCTGCACTTTCCGCAGGGAGGTCATGGAGCGCGGCGCGTCCGGCGGCTTCACCAACGCCACCGACGCGGCGGACTACATGGTCAAGCACGGCGTGGCCTTCCGCGACGCTCACGAGGTGGTCGGCCGCCTGGTGGCCCACTGCCTCAACGAGAACAAGGCCCTCCTCGACCTGACGCTGGAGGAGCTGAAGGCCTTCCACCCGGTCTTTGAGGCGGATGTGTTCGACGACCTGAGCATGCTTTCCTGCGTGCAGAAGCGCCGCATCCCCGGCGCGCCCGCGCCCGACATGGTGCAGATGGCCATCGATCTGGGGCGGAAGAGGATGGCGGAGTAACTGCACCCCCTGTACAAACGTGAAGGAGGAAGTCCATGCGAACTCAGGCATACAGATGCGATAAATGTGGCTACCGGTTCGACTACCCGCTGGAGCGGACGACGTTCCCCTGCATTGGCTGCGGCCGTATCCATGGCAGGCCGAAGGTGGAGGGGGAGACCCTTGAACTGCTGGAACTGGCCAATGCCCGGCGCGTCAAATGTGACTTTGTCAACGCGGCGGCGGACTACCGGGAGATCCTGCACCGGAACCCGGAGGAGCACACGGCCCTGTGGGGTCTGGTGCTGTGCAAATACGGCGTGGAGGTGGTGAAGGGCAAGCTGACCATCCACTTCTACCGTGAGGAGGATGTGCTGGAAGACCCGGACTACCAGCGCGCCCGTGAACTGGCGGACGAGGACACCCGGAAGCACTACGAGGCGCAGGGGCAGTACCTGCACGAGATCCAGGAGGAGGTCCGGAAGATCCGGACGGAGCCCTGGGACATCTTCCTGTGCTACAAGCAGAGCGGCAAGGAAAAGGGAACATACGCCGCCGAATATACCTACGCGCAGAAGCTGTACACCCTGCTGCTGCAAAAGAACTATCGGGTGTTCTTTGCCGACGTCACGCTGAACGACAAGCTGGGTGCGAGTTACGAGGCGCAGATCTTCCATGCCATCTATTCCGCCCGGGTGATGCTGGTGGTCTGCGGCGATCCGGAGAACCTGACCACCCCCTGGGTGCATAGCGAATGGTCGCGCTTTGCCCAGCGCAGGGACGCGCTGCTGATCCCCGTGCTGTATGACCAGTGCCTGGAAAATCCTTACGCCATGCCCGGCGAACTGAGCGGGAAGCAGAGTGCTCGCGTGCGTAAGGGAGACGACTGGTTCAGCCCGCTCCTGAAGGTGCTGGAGCGGGAAATCAGGGAAACGAAAGCTGACCAGCCGAAGGTCAACCCGGATGTGCAGGAGCGGCTCAAGGGCGTGCTGTACCGGCTGGATGACGCCAACTGGGATGCTGCCCGTAATCTGGCGGACGGCCTGATCGACGTGTACCCCTCCTGCGCTGCGGCGCACCTGTACAAGCTGCTGGCGATGAAGCACCTGCGAACGCCGGACGAGCTGCGCGGATGCATGGAACCCTTTGAGAGCACGAGAGAGTGGAAGCGTGCCATGGAGAACGCCAGCGAGGTTGAGCGGGCTGGATGGCAGGGAATCCTCGATGCTTCGCTGGAGGCACGCAGGCAGGAGGAGGAACGCAAGCGGCGGGAAGCGGAAGAGCGTCGCAGGCAGGAAGAGGAGCGTCGCCGTCAGGAAGCGGAGCGTCGCAGGCGGGAAGAAGAACGCAAGCGCCGGGAAGCGGAAGAGCAGCGCAGGCGTGAGGCCGAACGCCTTGAGCGGGAGCGTCAGGAACGGGAGATGCGCGAGCAAAAGCTGCAAAGCATGAAGCGTGAAACGGAAGCTGCGCTCCGTGAAATGAATTGGGTTGAAGCGAAAAGCAGGGCGGATGAGATGATTCGCGAATTCTCGCGGGAGTTCCAGGGTCATCTGCTGCGCCTCCTTGCTGAGTTTGAACTGCGTTCTCTGGAAGAACTGATGCAGCTTGAAGTCCCATTTGAGAACAGTAAACACTGGCAGAATGCTTACTGGTATGCGAACCTGTCGCGGCAGGAGGAGATGGACAGGTGGCTGAAGGCTTCGCAGGAACTGCGCCGGAAGAAGGCGGAGGAACGGGCAGCTGAAGCTGAGAGAATCCGTCAGAAGCAGGCTGCAGAAGCAGCCCGTCGGGCACAGCTGGAAAAAGAGCGCGTCCTGCAGAGACAACGCGACGACATCAACGCCTTGCTTGCAAGGAGAAAGTGGAAAGACGCACTTCAAGCGTGTAATGAGCTTGAATCCCACCCTGAGCGCGAACTCCTCAAGCACATGGCAGAAGCCCATATCTCTGACCTGGCGAAGGTGCCAGCGGATTGGTTCGGCGAAGACTGGTGGAAGAAGATGCTGACGGAAGTCAGTGCACAACGATGCCATGAGCTGCAGATCCTGCAGCAGGAGGTTATAGCACGGTGGAAAACCAACGCAAAACGCGATATGTGGCTCTGTCCGTTGCTTACCGCAGCAGCACTGTACGGCATTGTTTTCGCGTATTCAGACCCGGTGAGCTCGCTGAAATATCCGGTGTTTATTGGAACTGTCGCATTCTTATGTAGCCAGTTGTTTCCTCAGGGTTCTCTGCGATCGAAGCTGTATAGCGAAGGCGTAACGCTGCTTGCGCTGGCAGCAGTGCTCTTCGGTAGGTCACTCATCGAGGATGATAGGCTCTATGCTTTGGTCAGTCTTGCGATGATAGGCAGCCTTGTGTGTATCTTCTTTTTCCGGAACATGTACGCCATCGCCCCGCATATATGGCATGTGGTCTTTAATTGTCAGGTCGGTATTGTGCAGGTAATTACGACAGACCCAACGAAAACGAACGCGAAAATGCAAGCGGAGTACGCTGCCTACCCCATCGTCGCCTATGTCCTCCCTATTGTCGTCATCCTGATCAACATATACATCAGCTACCGCAAACTCTGCAAGGTAAACAAGGCATAACCTGCGCCTGCGCGGTGAATCCGCCTCCCCCCTGCAGCAATCCCCCCGCATGATCCGTTAGGTATGGTGCAGAGGAAATGCAACCCAACCTGACCGACCTGAAAGGAGGCGCCCCTCATGAAGCGTATCCCCCTCATTCTGCTCCTGCTGACCCTGTTCCTCGCCCTCCCCGCGCATGCCGCCACCGTCGTCCCCCTGTCCACGGGGGAAATCCCCGCCATTCCCGCTGCGCCGCAGGCTCCGCAGGTCGTGCGGGCGGTGCATTCCGGCGCGGAGGTGGCCGTCACCTTTGACCGCGATCTGCCCCGGGAGATGCTGCTGTCCTTCGTCGCCCTGGATGGCGAGGGGCGCGAGGTCTCCGTGCGCTATGCCCAGGTGGGCCGCGAATTCACCGCGGAGAGCCTGCCCTCCGGCGGGCAGTGGCTGCGGATCGAGCTGGCCTGGGTGGAGGGCGGCGTCAACGCAACCGCCCGCTTCAACATGGGCGGCGGCCTGATGCAGCTCACCCGCTTCGATGGCAGCTACAATGAGTTCGTCTACGGGGCGGACGGCGTGTTCACCGAGTTCCGCGACGAAAAGAGCGGCGTGTGGACGCGCTTTGACGCCTCGGGCAACGCCACCGTGTACTCCTACGAGGCGCAGGGCATGCGCGTGTGGTTCGACCTGGCGGGCAATGTCTGCTGGGCGACCTACTCCGATGGCTCCTACGCCCTGACCTGGGAGCCGGGGGAGGGCTGGTTCATCGAGGCGCCCGCGGGGAACATCCCCGTCCGGCTGGATCTCGACCCCACCCGCGTCAGCCCGCTGCTGATCATCGCGGAGCCCTCGCCCACGCCCGAGGTGGTGTGGTACCCCAACAACACCATCACCCTGGCCGGCCTGAGCCTGCAGGAGGCGGACTCCCGCCTGCCTGACAAGTGGTACAACGTGATTCCGGTGGACCTCACGCGCCAGGGCCGGCAGACTTACTTCCTCGTCATCAGCAACGCGCGGTTCATCGGCGAATGCTATGTGGACGTGTGGGGCGACGAGGTCGTGGTGACCTGCGAGGTCATCAGCCGCAGCGGCATTGAGCTGAAGAGCGAGTATGGCCGCTGGTTCACCCGCCTGAGCCAGGTGACCAGCAGCAGCATCGAGTCCACGGCGGACGGCTTCCGCTTCGGCGAGCCCGTGTCCATCAGCCGTGACCTGGGCGGGGCGGATGTGGCGCTGCTGTTCATCCGCTCCAAGGCGACCTACCGCCAGCCCTTCCGCGATGGCACGGAGCTGACCCGCTACTGGCGCAACACGCCGGCCTGGAAGCAGTTCCGGGAGGATCTGACGCAGCTGATGCCGCTGGTGGAGCACTGATTCCGCCCGAAACATACCCTGAACATGCAATCCTGAAACATACCCTGAAATCCCGCAATATACCCCAAAGGAGGACGCCTGCATGTACTTTGCGCCCAAGTCCATCCCCCTGAAGGACGGCTCCACGGCCATCCTGCGCAGCCCTGACCCTGTGCAGGACGCGGCCGACCTGGTGCAGTACCTCCACGACACCGCCGCGGACACGCCCTTTGTGCTGCGCACGCCCGATGAGATCACCATGACCGTGGAGGGGGAGGAGCGCTTCCTGGAGGCCGTGGTTGACAGCGAAAGCGACTGCATGATCCTCTGCGAGGTGGATGGCTGCATCGCCGGCAACTGCCACCTGAGCTTCATGGGCAAGAAGAAGGTGCGCCACCGCTGCGAGGTCGCCATCGCGCTGCGAAAGGCCTACTGGGGCCTGGGCATCGGCACGGCCATGTTTGCCGAGATGATCCGCCTGGCCGAAGCACGCGAGGATGTGATGGTGATGGAGCTGGAATTCATCGAGGGCAACGCCCGCGCCCGGGGCCTGTACGAGAAGATGGGCTTCCGCATCACGGGCATGCACCCCGACGCCATCCGGCAGGAGGATGGCACGATGCTGGCGCTGTACCTGATGCAGCGTCCGGTGTGAGGTGGGGCATGCAGATCAGCCCGATGAAGCTGCGCCTGCAGGATGGCCGGAGGGTCATCCTGCGCAGTGCGGAGCCGGAGGACGCCGCCGCTGACCTGCGCTGCATGCAGCAGGCCGCCGCCGAAACGGAGTTCCTGCTGCTCAGCCCGGAGGAGGTATCCGGGGATGCGCCCCGCCATGCCGCCGCATTGGAGGATGTGCGGGACGACCCGTATGCGCTGCTGCTCGTCTGCGTGGCGGATGGCGAGGTGGTGGGCCGCCTGCACGGCTTCATCAAGCCCCGGCGCAAGGTGTGCCACCGTTTCCGCCTGGGGCTGTGCGTCCTGCGGGCATACTGGGGACAGCGCCTGGCCACGGCCATGCTGCACACCGCCGAGCGGGTCGCCCGGGAAATGGGCTGCCTTCAGATGGAATTGGAGGTCATGGCGCACAACACCCGCGCTATCCGCCTCTACGAGCGTGAGGGCTGCCGCATCGCCATGGTGCACCCCGGCGCGGTGCGCTTCCCCGACGGCCGCGTGATGGACGAATACCTGATGATAAAAAGACTGTGAGGAATCCCCATGAGAACCGCTGATTTTGACTACAACCTCCCCGAGGAGCTGATTGCCCAGACCCCCGTGGAGCCCCGTGACCACTCCCGCATGCTGGTCGTCCACCGGAGCGACGGCAGCCGGGAGCATCGCCATTTCCACGATATCCTCGACTACCTGAACGCCGGTGATGCGCTGGTCATCAACGAGACGAAGGTGATCCCGGCGCGTCTGCTGGGCGTGAAGGAGGGCGTCGACAGCCAGGGCCACAGCGTCCCGGTGGAGGTGCTGCTGCTCAGGCGCATCAACGCCACGGACTGGGAGGCGCTGGTCAAGCCGGGCCGCAGGCTCAAGCCCGGCGCGGTGTGCGTCTTCGGCGATGGCCTGCTCCGGTGCGAGGTGCTGTCCTCCGTGCCGGAGATCGGCGGGCGCATCGTGCGCTTCATGTGGGATCAGGTCGGGCAAAGCCCGACGAGCCCGAGCGATTGCTCGCAATCGCCGGGTGAAGCCAGCACCGGGCTTGTCCCGGGGATGGCCGGATGCGTTTTCGAGGAGATCCTGGACAGGCTGGGCGAGATGCCCCTGCCGCCCTACATCCACGAGAAGCTGGAGGACCGCAGCCGCTACCAGACCGTCTATGCGAAGAACGAGGGCTCTGCCGCTGCGCCCACCGCCGGTCTGCACTTCACCCCGGAGCTGCTGGAGAAGGTGAAGCAGAAGGGCGTGACCATCGTGCCCGTGACCCTGCATGTGGGGCTGGGCACCTTCCGCCCCGTCACCGTGGAGGATGTGGACACCCATGTGATGCACTCGGAGTACTACCACGTCAGCCAGGAGGCGGCGGACACGCTCAACGCCATCCGCGCGGCGGGCGGGCGCATCATCTGCGTGGGCACCACCTCTGTGCGGACGCTGGAGACCGTCGCCACCGAGGACGGCGTCATCCACCCCGGCGCGGGGGACACGGCCATCTTCATCTACCCCGGCAAGAAGATCAAGGCCGTGGATGCGCTGATTACCAACTTCCACCTGCCGCAGAGCACGCTCCTGATGCTGGTGAGCGCCTTCATGGGCCGGGAAACGGCCCTGGACGTCTACCGCGAGGCGGTGGAGGAGCGCTACCGCTTCTTCTCCTTCGGCGACGCCATGTTCATCGAGTGACGGCGCAGGGGGAAGAACGGCAGCATACGCAGAAAATACTTGCGTATACGGTACGTTTGTTGTATACTGTTTCAGTATTATTCGCATGAAAGGGGGATATCCCGATGAAAAAGCTTGAAATGCAGCTGCTGGATCTGCTGCAGGAGGATTGCCGCCTGCCGCTGGAGAAGCTGGCGGTGATGCTGGGCGCCACGACTGCCGAGGTGGCGGAGACCATCGACAGCCTGGAGAAGCAGCGCGTCATCCTGCGCTATGCGCCCACCATCAACTGGGACAAGACCGACCGCGAGCGAGTGGAGGCGATGATCCAGGTGTCCGTGACGCCCCAGCGGGACGCGGGCTTTGACGAGGTGGCCAAGCGCATCTACCGGTTTGAGGAGGTCAAGTCCGTTTATCTGATGAGCGGCGGCTATGACCTGCTGGTGCTGGTGGAGGGCAGGACGCTGAAGGAGTGCGCGCTGTTCGTGTCCTCGAAGCTCTCCACGCTGGAAATGGTGACCGGTACGGCCACCTCCTTCATCCTCAAGCGCTACAAGGAAGAGGGCGTGGTCTTTGAGGAAGGCAAAACTGACAACAGGCTGGTGATCACCCCGTGACGTACGAGAAGTTTATCAACCCCGCCATCGCGGCCGTGCCCCCCAGCGGCATCCGCCGTTTCTTTGACATTGCCGCCACGATGAAGGACGCCATTTCCCTGGGCGTGGGCGAGCCGGATTTCGTGACCCCCTATCACATCCGCAACGCCGCCATCAACAGCCTGCTGGACGGCGAAACGCAGTACACCGGCAACCGTGGCATGCCTGAGCTCCTGGAGGAGATCAGCTGGTATCTGGAGCACCGCTACCAGACGAAGTACGACCCGGCCACGGAGATCATGGTGACCGTGGGCGCCTCGGAGGCCATCGACGTGGCCCTGCGCGCCCTGGTTTCCCCCGGCGACGAGGTGCTGGTGCCCGAACCCAGCTACGTCAGCTACAGCCCCAGCGTCATCTTCGCCACTGGCACCCCCGTGGGCGTGGTGACCACGGCGGAGACTGAGTTCCGCCTCACCCCCGAGGCCATCGAAGCGGCCATCACCCCCCGGACGAAGTTCCTGATCCTGCCGTATCCCAACAACCCCACCGGCGGCGTGATGGGCCGGGAGGATCTGCTGAAGATCGCCGCAGTGGTGGAGAAGCATGACCTGCTGGTCATCTCCGACGAGATCTACGCCGAGCTGTCCTACGGCGACCATCAGCATGTGTCCTTCGCGGCGCTGCCCGGCATGTGGCAGCGCACCATTACCCTGAACGGCTTCTCGAAGGCCTTTGCCATGACCGGCTGGCGCGTGGGCTATGCCTGCGGCCCGCGGGAGATCATCTCTGTGATGCTCAAGATCCACCAGTACGGCATCATGTGTGCTCCGCGCATGGGCCAGGTGGCCGCGCTGGAGGCCCTGCGCAGCGGCCGCCTGACCGATTATGAGGACGTGCGGAAGATGCGCGAGAGCTACGACCGCCGCCGCCGCCTGATGGTGGAGGGCTTCCGGGCCATGGGCCTGGAGTGCTTTGAGCCCAGGGGCGCGTTCTACGTCTTCCCCGGCATCCAGCCCACGGGCCTGACCAGCGAGGACTTCTGCAACCGCCTGCTGCTGGAGCACAAGGTGGCCTGCGTGCCCGGCACGGCCTTCGGCGCCTGCGGCGAGGGCCACATCCGCTGCTCCTACGCCACGGGCATCGACAAGCTGAACATCGCCCTGGAGCGCATGGAGGCTTTCGTCCGCCAGGTGCGCGGCTAATACGAACATACTGGAGGTACCCATGCGCAAACTGATCGTGCTGCTGCTGTGCCTGCTGCTCATCCCCGCGGCCCTTGCGGAGGAGGAGCTGTCCATGGCGGACCTGATGGAAAACGCCGACCCGGACGTGGTGTTCGACACCTTTATCGTCATCCCTGAGGAAGTGGAGGATCAGGCCATCGAGGTGGAAGCGACCCTCACCAGCTTCTACGAGGAGGACGGCTCCATCCTCATCACCATCACCGCCACGGGCGATTTCACCGTCGGCGGGGACAGCCGCGACCGGGGCAGTATCTGGGAGGATGAGCTGGAGCGCCAGGGCGGCGACCCCAACTTTGCTCTGCGCAACATCAGGTCCATCCTCGAAAAGGACGACCTGACCATCGTGAACTTCGAGGGCACGCTGACCGAGAGCACCTATGTACCCCCGGAGAAGCGGGAGAACCAGTTCCTCTTCAGCGCGCCGCCCTCCTACACCAGGATGCTGACGGACAACTCCATCGAGGCCGTGTCGCTGGAGAACAACCACGTGCTCGATCACGGCCAGGCCGTGTGGGACGAAACCAAGCAGCACCTGACGGATGCGGGCGTGGTCTGGTCCGGCGATGGCGAACTGGGCGTCTACGAGGTCAAGGGCGTCAAGATCGCCATGCTCTCCTACCTGTGCATCGACCGCTATTCGAAGCTCTGGGACGTGGTGCCTGCAGACATCGCCGCCGCCAAGGCGCAGTACCCCATCGTGATCGTCAGCTTCCACTGGGGGAACGAGAAGGAGTACGTCCCCACGAACAATCAGGTCAAGATGGGCCGCCTGGCCGTGGATTCCGGCGCGGATCTGGTCATCGGCCACCACAGCCACCGCATCCAGCCCATCGAGCAGTACAAGGGCGTGTACATCTGCTACAGCCTGGGCAACTTCTGTTTCGCTGGCCACAACAACCCCGATGACATGACGTCCTTCCTCTTCCAGACCCGCTTCCGCATCACCGAGGGCGAGGAGGGCCAGGTCATCGCCAACGAGGGCTTCCGCATCATCCCCATCCGCATCTCCTCCCGCACCAACCGCAACGACTTCACCCCCACGCCCTACGACAGCGCCTCTTCCAAGGAGGCCGTCGTCAACACCCTCCTCAGGAACGGCAAGAACCTGACCTATGCGGTGGCGGAGTATCCGCTGGAATGGGGAGAGGAGAAGTGAAGCAGGAATTAGGAATCAGGAATTATGAATTGGGTTTGTGGACTGGGGTGGTTTTCGGGAGTCCTGGAATGTACCCTGGTTTGGTCGCTGCGCTTCGGTGCGGCGGCCTTTTTTGCTGCCTGCTGAAATCTCCTGTAGCCAAACCCTGCCGGATATGCTATAATGATATGAATACCAACCAATGGAGTGATGACACATGGACGCACAGCACCTGCTTGCCGCCTGCCGTGATGCGGGCATCGACTTCTTCACCGGCGTGCCGGACTCGCAGCTCAAGGGGCTGTGCGATACGCTCTATGCCACCCTGGGCGTGAAGGAGAAGCACATCGTCGCCGCCAACGAGGGCAACGCCATCGGCCTGTGCGCCGGGCATTTCCTGGCCACCGGGCGGCCCGCGCTGTGCTACATGCAGAATTCCGGCCTGGGCAACGCCGTCAACCCCCTGGCCTCGCTGATGGATGCTCAGGTCTACGCCATGCCCTGCCTGCTGGTCGTCGGCTGGCGCGGCGAACCCGTGACGGAGGTCAGCGGTTCACCGCTGACTAAGGCTGTCAAATCCTCGGATTTGATGGCCTGTACCCCCGGCGCGCAAAGCGTGACGAGGGCGACTGATGACGAGCCGCAGCATGTCAAGCAGGGGCAGGTGACCCTCAGCCAGCTGGAGCTGCTGGATGTGCCGTACATGGTGCTGGACAAGGCCATGACCGAGGCCGACTTCGACGCGGCCTTCGCGGGCATCCGCGCCCACCTGGCTGCCAACCGCACCGCGGCCATCGTGGTGAAGAAGGGCGCGCTCACCTGCTCCGCCAAGCCCGTCTACGGCAACGCCCACGCCATGACCCGCGAGGAGGCCGTGGGGATCATCGCCCGGCTGGCGGGGAGCCGCGACGCCTTCGTGTCTACCACAGGCAAGCTCAGCCGCGAGCTGTTCGAGCTGCGGGAGGCGGCACATCAGGGCCACGAGCGCGACTTCCTCACCGTGGGCAGCATGGGCCACGCCTCCATGATCGCCCTGGGCATTGCCATGGAGCAGCCCGAGCGCCGCATCTGGTGCCTGGATGGCGACGGCGCAGCCCTGATGCACCTGGGCGCGATGGCGGTCATCGGCCAGCGGCAGCCCCGCAACCTTGTGCATGTCGTGATCAACAATGGCGCCCATGAGACCGTCGGCGGCATGCCCGTGTGCGAGGGCGGCCTCGACCTGTGCGCCCTGGCCATGGCCGCGGGCTACCGCAGCGTCTGCCGCGCGAACAGCCCCGAAACCCTGCTCAATGCCATCGATGCGGCCCTGTCCGCCGGGGAGCTGGCCTTCATCGAGGTGATGTGCGCCGTGGGTGCGCGGGCTGACCTCGGCCGCCCCACCACCACCCCGCAGCAGAACCGCGACGCGCTGATGGCCTTCCTGCAGCAGTGAGCCCGGCGAGGCCTGCAGGAGGCCCCCTTCCGTCTTCCTACCCGGCTTTTCAAGCCGCGAAGGAATCTACCTCCCTCGGGGAGGGAGGCTTGGGCTGGTCTGCTATGCTGCAGTCCTCCCGCATGCCGCACCAACGCAAACCCGCAATGGAACGCCCTGCCCGGCGCCTCCCCGGCTTCCCCTTGAGGGGAAGCTCCGCCCGCAGGCGGTGATGAGGTGTCCTGCGGCGGCGTGAACCAGCGGCGAAGGGGGCTGACACCCGCCCCTGCGGCAGCACTGGAGACGATCCTGAAATATACCTTAATCCCAATATATACCCTGATGGAGAACGCTATGATCGCACTGCTTCTCAATTCCGGCCTCGGCTCCCGCATGGGGGACGAGACCCGCGAACACCCCAAATGCATGACGGTACTCGGCCATCACCGGAGGCAAGCTCCGCCGCTGGCTACGCTCGGCGATTCCAAGGAATCGCTGTCGCCAGTCGGACATGCGTCCGACCTTGGGCCACTCCCGGAGACCATCATCTCCTGGCAGCTGAAGTGCCTGGAAGCCGTCGGCGTCACCGAGGCCGTGGTCACCACCGGGCACCTGAGCGACATGCTGGAAGGCTACCTCCGCTCGCTGGACACGCCCATCCGCTTCCGCTTCGTGCACAATCCGCGCTTCTGGGAGACCAATTACATCCACTCCGTTCACCTGGCGCGCGAACTCCTTGCTGGTCAGGATGTCATCAGCCTGCACGGCGACCTGGTGATGCACCCGGAGGTGATGCGCCGCCTGGCCGCGTCCCCCGTATCCGCCGTGACCGTCGACAGCACGCTACCCCTGCCCGAAAAGGACTTCAAGGGGCGCATTGCCGATGGCCTCGTCTGCGAGGTGGGCGTGAACGTCTTCGGCCCGGACTGCGTCGAATTGCAGCCCGCCTATCTGCTCAGGGCTGCTCAGGTGGACCGCTGGCTGCAGGAGATCGCCGCCTTCGAATCCGCCGGGAACGACCGCGTCTACGCCGAGAACGCCTTCAACGCCGCGTGGCGGGAGATCCCCATCCGCCCGCTGGATGTGGCGGGGCTCCTCTGCGCCGAGATCGACAACCAGGCTGACAAGGAAGCCGTCAGCCGCCGCTTTGCCAAGGAGGTACTGGCATGAAGCAGGTCTACATTTGCTTTTCCACCGACATCATCCACAACGGCCACCTCTCCATCCTCAAGAAGGCCGCGGCGCTGGGCGAAGTGACCGTCGGCATCCTGACGGACGAGGTTGTGGCCAGCTACAAGCATTACCCGCTGCTGCCGCTGGAGGAGCGCGTGGCGATGTTCGAGAGCCTGAAATACGTCAGCCGCGTGGTGGTGCAGGAGACCCTCGACTACACCGATATCCTCATCCGGCTGAAGCCGGACGTCGTCGTCCACGGGGATGACTGGCTCGTGGGCTACCAGGCCAACATCCGCCAGAGGGTGATCGAGGTGCTGGCCCGGTGGGGCGGACAGCTCGTCGAGTTCCCCTACACGCACACGCCCACGGAGGAGACCCTCTCCGCGCTGGACGCGCTGCTGTCCCTGCCGGAGACCCGCCGGAGCCGCCTGCGCCGCCTGCTGAGCTGCAAGCCCTGCCTGAGCGTGTGCGAGGCCCACAACGGCATCACCGGCCTGATCGTGGAAAAGACCGCCGTGGAGACCCCCGCAGGCCGCCGCCAGTTTGACGCCATGTGGGTCAGCAGCCTGTGCGACTCCACCGCCAAGGGCAAGCCTGACATCGAGCTGGTGGACATGACCAGCCGCCTGCGCACGCTGGAGGAGATCATGGAGGTCACCACCAAGCCCATTATCCTCGACGGGGACACCGGCGGCCTGGTGGAGCACTTCGTATACAACGTGCAGACCCTGGAGCGCATGGGCATCTCCGCCATCATCATCGAGGACAAGAAGGGCCTGAAAAAGAACAGCCTCTTTGGCGCGGGCGTGGGGCAGGTGCAGGACAGCATCGAGGACTTCTGCCACAAGATCGCCGCCGGCAAGGCCGCCCGGAAGACCCGCGACTTCATGATCATCGCCCGCTGCGAGAGCCTGATCCTGGAGCAGGGGATGGAGGACGCCCTGACCCGCTGCCACGCCTATGTGAAGGCCGGGGCCGACGGCATCATGATCCACTCCAAGTCGAAGACCCCGGACGAGGTGTACACCTTCTGCGACGCCTTCCGCCGGGTGGACCCGAAGACGCCCATCATCGTCGTGCCCACGACCTACAACGGCGCCACCGAGGCCGAGCTGGCCGCCCACGGGGTGAACGTCGTCATCCACGCCAACCACCTGATCCGCAGCGCCTTCCCGGCCATGCAGGCCACGGCCCGGTCGATCCTGGAGAACGGCCGCAGCCGCGAGGCTGATCAGCTGTGCATGTCCATTAAAGAGATCCTGACGCTGCTGCCCAATCAGTGAGGGGGAGGTCGGGCTTGTCCAACGGGGCAAGCCCGTTTTAATTATGAATTAGGAATTATGGATCAGGAATTTGGTTTGTGGGACGGGGCCATTGCGGAGCTCGGCTGGTACCCCTTTCCACCGATCGGGTGGGGATGGGATGGGGGCGCTGCGATGGGCTTGCCTTGCCACCGTTGGTGGGGGTGGGCCATCGCTGCGCTTGGCCTGCGCCCTTTCCCCTTTGATTGGGGAGGCCTGATCGGGCCATCGCTGCGCTCGGCCTGTGCCCTTTCCCCCTTTGATTGGGGAGACCTGATCAGGCCATCGCTGCGCTTGGCCTGCGCCTGTTCCCCTTTGATTGGGGAGGCCTGATCAGGCCATCGCTGCGCTCAGCCTGTGCCCTTTCCCCTTTGATGGGGGAGGCCTGATCAGGCTGTCGCTGCGCTCGGCCTGTGCCTTATCACCTCCGGTGGGATCGGTCAGGCCATCGCTGCGCTCTGTCCTGCCCCCCTTACCCCCCACGATCGGGGCTGATCAGGTATCACCCCCGGAGGGATCGGCCTGTCAGGTGTTGGGTGAACGAACGGGCGTTCGCTGTACCCAGGATCATCATAGCACATCCCGATGGAAAATGCAAGCCCTTTTGCGAAAATTTGTTCGCGTTTATGTTTCCATAACCGACTATCACGAAGTAGCAAAGATTAGCTTGCGTTTTCAGGGGAGGTGTGGTATGATGGTATTGTGCGAATGAATGTTCGTGCAGGAAGCGGCCTTCGCCAGGGCGGAAGGGGTTGTGTGCATCCTTTGCGGCTTGTCCTGTGTGCGGGTTGCCGCTGGGGCACCCCACACCGGCACAGACAACAAGCCCCTGCCTCCCCAATTATTTCCGCGGAAGATTGTTAAACTATTGCCAAACCCGTCGTTTTGTGGCATAATAGAACAGGCTCGCTGTGCGAACGGCGGGCGGGAGAAAAATCAGGCGCAGGGGAGGCATCCCCGGCGCGTCAGGATAACGAGGAGGATCACACATGAGGATTTCGGTTTGTATCGGCAGCTCCTGCCACATCAAGGGCTCCCGTCAGGTGGTGACGGGGCTGAAGAAGCTGATCGAGGACAACGGCCTGGCCGATCGGGTCGACCTGGGCGGCGCCTTCTGCATGGGCCAGTGCCAGAAGGGCGTGTGCGTCATGGTGGATGACGTGGTCCACTCCGTCACCCCCGAGACGGTCGAAGCGTTCTTCAACGACCATGTGAAAGGCAAGGCGTAAGCGATGGTGATTCAGATTTGCGTTGGCAGCTCCTGCCACATCAAGGGCTCGGCGGAGATCGTGGAGCTCCTGCAGCAGGCCGTGGCGGATCACGGGCTGGAGAGCGAAGTGACCCTGGCGGGCAGTTTCTGCATCGGCAAGTGCAACCGCGTGGGCGTGACCGTGCAGGTGGATGAGGAGGTCCATGCGGGCGTGACGCCCGCAGGCTTCCAGGAGTTCTTTGAGCAGCAGGTGCTCGCCAGGCTCCGCTGACATCACAACAACATTGAGAGGAAGTGACGGGCAGTGAATTGCCTCACCCTGAAGCAGTCCAACTGCAAGAACTGCTACAAGTGCATCCGCAATTGTCCCGTGAAGGCCATCCGCTTCTCCGGCAATCAGGCGCACATCGTGGGCAACGAGTGCATCCTCTGCGGCCAGTGCTTCGTGGTGTGCCCGCAGAATGCCAAGCAGATCGTCGATGGCACGGAGAAGGCCAAGGTGCTGCTCCAGTCCGGCGACCCCGTGGTGGTGAGCCTTGCGCCCTCCTTTATCGCCAACTATCCGGGCGTGGGCATTGAGGCCATGCGGCGCGCGCTGAAGCGGCTGGGCTTCCACGACGTGGAGGAGACCGCCATCGGCGCCACCATCGTCAAGAATGAGTACGAGCGCATGCTCCGCGAGGAGGCGCGGGACGTGATCATCACCTCCTGCTGCCACTCCATTAACCTGCTGATCCAGAAGTACTTCCCCGCGGCGCTGGAGTACCTGGCGGATGTGGTTAGCCCCATGCAGGCCCACTGCCTGGACATCAAGCGGCGCATGCCTCAGGCGAAGACGGTCTTCATCGGCCCCTGCGTGGCCAAGAAGGACGAGGCGGAGCACTACGAGGGCATCGTCGATGCGGTGCTGACCTTTGAGGAGCTGACCCGCTGGCTGCAGGCCGAGGGCGTCACCCTGGAAAAGGAGATCGACGAGGCGCCCAACAGCCGCGCCCGCTTCTTCCCCACGACGGGCGGCGTGCTCAAGACCATGGCGCAGACCCAGCCGGGCTACACCTTCATCGCTCTGGACGGGGTGGAGAACTGCATCGCCGCGCTCAATGAGATCGTTGCCGGCAAGGTGCACAAGTGCTTCATCGAGATGAGCGCCTGCGTGGGCAGCTGCGTGGGCGGCCCGGTGATGGAGAAGCATTCGAAGGCCCTCGTGCAGGATTATCTGGCCGTGGCGGGCTACGCCGGTGAGGGCGACTTCCCCGTGACGCAGCCCGACCCCCTGGACGTGAAGAAGGGCTTCAGCTACATCGCCCCGCACCTGGCCCAGCCCACGGAGGCGGAGATCAACGCCGTGCTGCGCCAGATGGGCAAGTTCCGCCCCGAGCAGGAGCTCAACTGCGGCTCCTGCGGCTACAGCACCTGCCGGGAGAAGGCCATCGCCGTCTGCCAGGGCAAGGCGGAGATCTCGATGTGCCTGCCCTACCTGAAGGACAAGGCCGAATCCTTCTCCGATACCATCGTCGAAAACACCCCCAACGGCCTGATCGTCCTCAACGACAAGCTGGAGGTGCAGCAGATCAACTCCGCTGCCCGCCGCATGTTCAACATCCGCTCGGCTTCGGATGTGCTGGGCGCGCAGGTGGTGCGGATCCTGGAGCCCGGCATCTTCCGCCAGGTGCTGGAGAGCTGCCGCAACGTGACTGGCCACCGCATGTATCTGGCGGAGTACCGCGTGTATGTGGATATGACGGTGATGTACGACCGGGATTCCCACCTGCTCATCGGCATCATGCGCGACGTGACGGAGGAGGCCTCCGCCCGCGAGCGCAAGGAGATCATCAGCCAGCAGACCATCGAGGTGGCGGACCGCGTGGTGGAAAAGCAGATGCGCATCGTGCAGGAAATCGCGTCCCTTCTGGGCGAAACCGCAGCGGAGACGAAGATCGCGCTGACGAAGCTGAAGGAGTCGATCATGAATGAATGACCTTTGCGCCGATATTGGCTACAAGAGCATCAACCACGTCGGCGAGCAGCTCTGCGGCGACCATGTCGATATCGTCGAGCCGGATGAGAACTCCATGGTCATCGTGCTCTCCGACGGACTGGGCAGCGGGGTCAAGGCGTCCATCCTCTCCACGCTGACCTCCCGGATCATCTCCACCATGCTGGCCGAGGGCCTGCCGCTGGAGGAGTGCGTCAACACCATCGCGGCCACCCTCCCGGTGTGCTCGGTGCGCGGCGTGGCCTACTCCACCTTCACCATCATCCACATCCGGGATAACGAGCGGGCCGAGATCATCCAGTATGACAACCCGCAGGTCATCCTCATCCGCGGGGACAAGAACTACATCTACCCCCGGACGGAGATGCACGTGGGCGGCAAGACGATCTACAAGTCCGTCGTGCGCCTGCAGGAGGGGGACGTCTTCGTCGCGATGTCGGACGGCTGCCCCCATGCGGGCATCGGCATCGCCTACAACTTCGGCTGGAAGCGCGAGGACATCATCGACTTCATGACCATGCTGACCCCGGTGGGGTACACGGCCAAGACCCTGGCCACCATGCTGGTGGACGAGTGCGACAAGCTCTACGGCCACGAGCCGGGCGATGACACCACCGCCTGCGTGGTGAAAATCCGCAAGCGCGAGCCGATGAACCTGCTCTTCGGCCCGCCCTTCAACCGCGACGACGCGGACCGGATGATGTCGCTCTTCTTCTCCAAGGCGGGCAAGCACATCGTCTGCGGCGGCACCACCTCCACCATCGCCGCCCGCTACCTGGGCAAGCCCCTGCGCGCCAACCTGGACTTCTCCTCCGACCTCCCCCCCACGGCCACCATCGAGGGCGTGGATCTGGTCACCGAGGGCGTCATCACCATCAACAAGGTGGTGGAGTATGCCAGGGATTATCTGGGCCCCAACCTGCACTATGAGCACTGGAGCCTCAAGCGCGACGGCGCCAGCCAGATCAGCCGCCTGCTGTTCGAGGAGGCGACGGACATCAGCTTCTACGTCGGGCGCGCCATCAACCCCGCCCATCAGAACCCCGACCTGCCCATCAACTTCAACATCAAGATGAACCTGGTGGAGGAGCTGACCAAGTGCCTGCGCGAGATGGGCAAGCGCGTGAAGGTAAGTTATTTCTAAGGAGAATGTGCGATGAGAAAGTTTGATACGAAAGTCCAGTACCTCAAGTACAAGGTGCTGCGTGAGGTGGCCCGCCGGGCCTGGGACGGCCTGACCCCGGAAGAGGTGCTGGAGATTCCCAAGGTGATCGTGCCGGGCAAAACGCCCACCATGCGCTGCTGCGTGTACAAGGAGCGGGCGATCCTGGGCGAGCGGGTGAAGCTGGCCATGGGCGGCAACCGCGCCAACCCCAACATCATCGAGGTGATCGACATCGCCTGCGATGAGTGCCCTGCTGCGGGCTACGAGGTGACGGGCAGCTGCCGTGGCTGCCTTGCCAACCGCTGCGAGGACGTGTGCAAGCGCAAGGCCATCTCCTTTGACCACCAGCATGTGGCGCACATCGACAAGAGCAAGTGCGTCGAGTGCGGCCAGTGCGCCAAGGTCTGCCCCTTCGGCGCCATCGTCAACCGCAAGCGCCCCTGCCAGCTGGCCTGCAAGATCAAGGCCATCGACATCAGCCCCGACGGCGCCGCCGCCATCAACGATGAGAAGTGCATCCAGTGCGGCGCGTGCGTGTACCAGTGCCCCTTCGGCGCCATCCAGGACAAGAGCTTCATCATGGACGTGATCAGCATGCTGGTGGGCTCCCAGGGCAACACGGCCTACAAGGTCTACGCCATCGTGGCCCCGGCGTTCTCCAGCCAGTTCAGCCACGCCAAGGTGGGCCAGGCCATCACCGGCATGAAGCAGCTGGGCTTCCACACCGTCATCGAGGCGGCCCTGGGCGCGGATCTGGTGGCCATGACCGAGAGCCAGGAGCTGGTGGAGAAGGTGGCCGAGAAGGGCGCCATGACCTCCTCCTGCTGCCCCGCCTTCGTGCGCTACATCAGGACCGCCTTCCCCGAGCTGGCGGACTTCGTCTCCCACAACCTCAGCCCCATGGCTGCCCTGGCGAAGTACATCAAGTCCACCGACCCGACCTCCAAGGTCGTCTTCATCGGCCCCTGCACGGCCAAGAAGGCTGAGCGCCAGCTGGACACGGTGAAGGACTATGTGGACGCTGTGATGACCTTCGAGGAGCTGCAGGCGCTCTTTGACAGCCGGGACATCGAGATCAGCGACCTGCCCGAGGACGTGCTGGACAACGCCAGCTACTTCGGCCGCATCTTCGCCCGCGTGGGCGGCCTGTCGGAGGCCGTGGCGCAGGCGCTCAAGGAGCAGGGCATCGACTTCGAGGCAAGGCCCGTGGTCTGCAGCGGCATCGAGGAGTGCCGCATGGCGCTGCTCAAGCTCTCGAAGAACCCCAAGATCCTGGGCGGCAACTTCATCGAGGGCATGGCCTGCCTGGGCGGCTGCATCAACGGCGCGGGCTGCCTGACCCACGGCGACAAGAACGCCGCTGCGGTGGACCGCTACGGCCGCGAGGCGGTGGAGAAGACCATCAGCGACGCGGTGTCCATGCTGCAGTAAGGGCACACATACAAAACGGGACGTTCCCTCCTGGGTGGGGAGCGTCCTGTTTTGAATTCGGAATCTGGATGGTGGGGACGGGGGAGGATCAGGAATTATGAATTAGGAATTAGGAATTATGAATTTGGATGGTGGGGGCGGGGCGCAGGAGAGGCCGGATGAGCCGGAAGCCTTGTCGGGGTGGCTGTCAGCGGCCCGCATGCGGCATGACTGCGCAGTCAACGGAAATACGCCGCCGTCGGGGCGTGAGGTGGCGTGTGTCCCCGTAGGGGCGACCATTGGTTGCCTGCATGCGGCATGCCCGCACAGTCAACGGGAAATACGCCCCCCACAACAGCCCCGTACCAGCCTCATGCTGCTTGATTCACCCGGCCGCACAAGCGCACACCCAAGGATCCCTCCCCGATGACTGAGGGAGTTCGCGGGGCACCGGCACAGCTGCATCAAAAAAAGCGCACATCAGCGTGTGCGCTTATTCGTTAGCCGAAGATCCTCTGCCCCAGCCGGGTCAGGGGGCTCTGCATCAGGTACCCGCCCGCCTTCAGCGCGGCGAGGCGCTTGCTCTTGGGCAGCCCCCCGATAGCGAGGTAGCCATCCACAATGGCGGCGGCCGTCTCCGGCAGCGCACCGGCGTACAGGTCGCGGAAGGCGCGGGCCTGCCGGTAAGTCAGGCGGATGCGATCCCGGGCGCGCTCGGGCGTGCGCAGGGCGGCAATCCCCCGGCGGATCAGCCCGTGGCGGCTGGCGCCCAGCACGTTGCTGCCGTGCTGGCGGTAGTCCACCAGGGGTGCGTCCACGAAGACGATATGCCCGAAGGCGGCGGCGGTCAGGGCGATGAACCAGTCGTGCATGAAGAGGCTCTCCGCCCGGGCGTGCTCCGCCACCAGGCGGCGCAGGGCGGCGTTCATCACGCAGGTGCAGCCGGTCACGTTGTTCTGCACCAGCAGGCGGGGGAGGGTATTCGCCCGGGGATCCCAGCCCTGATGGCGGAAGAAACTGTCGTGGAGGACGGCGCCATCCGCGCTGACCACGCGGCAGTCGTGGTGGATGAGAATGGGCGTTTCCGGGCCGTACGCCGCTTCGGCCTGCACCATGGCGGCCAGGCACCGGGCAAGCTTCTCCGGCTGCCACAGGTCATCCTGATCGCACAGGGCGGTGTACGGCGCGTCATCCTGGCGGAGGAGGCTGAGGAAGTTGCCCGTCGCGCCCAGGTGCTGGCCCTGCTGATTGCCGGGGGTGAAGCGGCCATCCGCCAGGGAGGCGAGGAAGTCCGCCGTGCCGTCGGTGGAGCCATCGTCCTGCCAGAGGACGCGGAAGTCCGCCGTCTGCCCCCGGAGCGTGGCGATCTGCTCCGGCAGGTGCGCCATGCCCTCGAAGGTCGCCAGCAGCACGCTTACCATTCCAGCCCCCATTTGGCGAAGTACTTGACCGTGCTGGCGATGTGGTGGCCGGCCTGGACGAGGCTGTGGGCGCTGGCGCGCTGCCAGTCGTGGGTGACGAAGAACTGCGGGTGATAGACGATGTTGCCGTAGTGGAGCACCTTGCGGGAGAGGTCGCTGTCCTCATGGTAGAGGAAGAAGCGGGGGTCGAAGCCGCCCACGGCGCGGAACACCGACGTGCGGATCATCAGGAAGCACCCCGGCGCGAAGTAGACGCTCGTGGGCGTTTCCAGGTTCATGTCCCTTAGGGTGTACTGGCTGCGCCAGGCGCGGAAGGGGCCGGGAAGCTTCTCCAGCCGCCCGCCCAGCAGGTAGCGCACCGTGGGCGCGCGCTTGGGCAGGAACTGCTCGGTGCCATCGGGGTTGAAGAAGCGCGGGCTGAGCACCGCGCAGTCCCGGTGCAGCTCCATGTACTGCACCATCTTGCCCAGCAGGTCGCTGGAGAAGGTGACGTCCGGGTTGCAGATGATGTGGTACTTGCTCGTCAGGTGGGGCAGGACCTGGTTGTTCGCCCGGCCATAGCCGATGTTTCTGGGCTGCGCTTTGTAGATCAGCCCCGGGCACTGCCACCTGAGGCGGTACATGTTGCTGTCCCCGGGTGCGTTGTCCACCACATAGAGCTGCAGCGGCACGTCGCTCTCCTGAAAGGATCTCACGGCCTGCGCAGCCCGCGAGCCGGAATTGTACAGTACGATGCAGGCGGACAGGGTCGGTTCGGTATACATGGCTGCTCTCCTCCGGGTGGCGATTGAACGGTTTCGGGATGTTCTCATCAATCATTGTACTCTGAAATGCCTGTTTTGTCTATAAAGGAGTGGAAATTTCCCGGGAAAAATGATATACTGGGATGTGAGCGTGGTTTACATGCCAGGCGGGAGTTCGCCGGAGGCGAATGGTGTGGATGATGATGCCGGAGGGCAGGGCTGAACGTTCCGCTGTGGCTGTTCGGACGTGCGAGCAGCAAAGAACCGCACACCCCCCGGTCACCAGGCCACATATCCCCCCACCAACGTTGCACAGGAGGCCGTTATGAACGCAAACATGCTCGTCAACGAGAGCGCCAGTCCCCTTTATCGCCAGCTGATGGAGCGCCTGCGCGACGATATCGCCGGGGGTGTGTACCCGCCCCATAGCCGCATCCCCTCCGAAACGGAGCTTTGCCAGACCTACCGGGTCAGCCGGGTCACGGTGCGGAAGGCGCTGGCGGAGCTGACGCGGGAGGGCCTGCTGCGCCGCATGCAGGGCAAGGGCACCTTCGTGTGCGCACCCCGCATCAGCCAGAGCCTGCGGGACGTCATCAGCTTCCATGAGGCCTGCCGCCTGACGGGCCGCACGCCGGGCACGCGCCTGATTTCCGCCCGCATGACCACCCCGGATGCAACGGTCCGCGCGGATCTGGGCCTTTCGCCGGAGGGGCAGTGCGTGGAGATCACCCGCCTGCGCACGGCAGATGGCGAACCCGTCATGCTGGAAACGAACTGCTTCGGCCCCGGCTGCAGCTGGCTGCTGGACGCGGACCTGGATGGCTCGCTCTACACCCTGCTGGAGGCACGGGGGATGCTGCCCACCCGGGGCATCCACGAGATCAGCCTCTGCTACGCCACCCCCGCCCAGGCCCGTCTGCTGGGCGTGAACGCCGGCGACGCGCTGCTGATGCTCAACCAGATCATCTTCAACCAGAATGGCTCGCCGCTGCACACCTCCTGCCAGGTCATCCGGGGCGACCGGTTCACCTTCCGCATCTGAGGCGGCGAATTCGACAAGAAAGGATCATCACAATGGCAAAATTTGCTGTGTTTATCGACCTGGAGAACTGCGGCGCGCGGGTGGAGACCCTGCAAAGCGTGCTGGAGAAGGTCAAGATCCGCGGCGATATCCTCCTGGGCATGGTCTACGGCTACACCGACCGCTTCTCCGCCCTGAAGGAGACGCTGCTCTCCAACACCTTCACCGTTGTGCCCAGCCTGCGCTACGGCATCGCCCAGAAGAACAATGCCGACATCCAGCTGGTCATCGACGCGCTGTCCGTGGCTTATTCGAACCCGCTGATCGACAGCTTCTGCATCGTGTCCGGCGACAGCGACTACGTCCCCCTGGTGGGCAAGCTGAAGTCGATGGGCAAGTTCGTCCTGGGCATCAGCCGCTCGGAAGCCGCCAGCAATGTGTTCATCAACGCGTGCAACGAGTTCCAGTTCCTGGAGGGCATGAGCCGCAAGGCCGCCGCTCCCGCCCGCGCAAAGAAGCAGCGCACCGCCGCTGCCGTGAGCGAGGAGGCCGCGGACGAGGCCGAGCTGAACAAGCTGGTGGTGTCCATCGTGGACGAGTCCAGCGGCATGGACGAGATGTACGCCTCTGAGCTCAAGGGCGTGCTGACCCGCCTGCGCCCGGACTTCAATGAGAAGACCTACGGCTGCGCGTCCTTCTACAAGCTCCTGACGCGCCTGGCCAGCCGGTTCGGAGACATCCACGTGACGAACGACAACTTCAACGTGATGGTGCGCCTGAACAGCGGTGACGCTGCCGAGGCCCAGTCCCAGCTGACCCGGGAGAACTGGCGCGACGCCTTCGCCGCCCAGCTCCAGGCCTACAAGGAGGGCGGCTTCGAGCGCGTGAACCCCTCCATCCTCAAGGCGGACATCCTCACCACCTACCCCGGCTTCAACGAGCGCGCCATCGGCTTCAAGCGCTTCTCCGATGTGATGAAGCAGCTGGAGAAGGACGGCCTGGTGGAGGTCGAGATGGACGAGCAGCGGACGATGCTGATCAAGCTCCTATAAGGGAATTATGAATTATGAATTATGAATTCGGAATTTAGCTGGTGGGGACGGGGGTGGGCAGCCCGCTGCGCAAGCCTTTGCAGCAATCCGGGGCAGCAGCGAGGCGGGCGGCTGATAGCTGCCCCTGCGGATGCTCCGTTCCGGTTCGCTCCGCCCCCATGCCGCACCAACGCACAACCTGCAAAGGAACGCCCCCGCCCCGGCATCTCCCCCGGCTTCCCCTTGAGGGGAAGCTCCGCCCGCAGGCGGTGATGAGGTGTCTTGCGGGGGAAGAGAAATGTGTGAGGCTGTGCATGCCTCTGTGCCCATCCGGAACAGCCGGCAAGCGGGCGCGTGGGGTGTGAGGCGGTGTACGCCTTTGCAGCAATCCGGGGTAGACGCGTGTCGGGCGGCTGATAGCCGCCCCTGCGGACGCTCCGTTCCGGTTCGCTCCGCCCCATGCCGCACCAACGCACACCTCGCAAAGGAACGAACCTCCCCCGGAGAGGGCGGCTTTTCGCCCTCCGGACTGAACCGGATTTCCGGAGAAATCCCCGGCACCACATGCCAAAGGCTCCCGCCTGCGGGCACGACAACATACCACGAAAGGATGAATCACCATGACCGCCAACATCACCCGCGAGGCCGCCCTGGCTGGCCTCAAGCAATACAACAGGGAGCCCTTCCACCTCCAGCACGCGCTGACCGTGGAGGGCGTGATGCGCTGGTACGCCAATGAACTGGGCTACGGCGCGGACGCAGACTTCTGGGCCACCGTGGGCCTGCTGCACGACATCGACTTCGAGATGTGGCCCGATGAGCACTGCACGGCCTGCATCCCCCTGCTGGAGCAGCTGGGTGCGTCCGCCGAGCTGATCCATGCGGTGTGCAGCCATGCCTGGGGCATCTGCAGCGAGGTGGCGCCCGAGCACGAGATGGAGAAGGTGCTCTTCGCGGCGGACGAGCTGACCGGCCTCATCGGCGCGGCGGCAAGGATGCGGCCCTCGAAGTCCACCACGGACATGGAGCTGTCCTCCCTCAAGAAGAAGTTCAAGGACAAGAAGTTCGCCGCTGGCTGCAGCCGCGACACCATCCGCCAGGGCGCAGAGATGCTGGGATGGGAGCTCGATACGCTGCTGGAGAGGACCATCCGCGCCATGGCAGCCACGGAAGCCTGGATGCTTTCCGAACTGGAAAACTGCGCCGCCGATGCATGAAAAGCGCCCGCTGCGGCGTTGTATCTCTGACCGACAATGCGGGAAAGGAGGACGATGGGCATGAAATACATCCGCCGGCTCATCTGGCACATCGCGACCCGGCTGCTGATTGCGACGATCGTGCTGGGCATGATGGTCGTCAGCTTCTACTACGCGATGAACATGACCAACATGTACGTCGTGCTCAAGGACGGCATGGCCCGCCGCGCGCAGGTGGTGATGATGCAGGAGGACGTGAGCGAGCTGAGCAAGTTTTTCCAGGCGAGCTTCCTCTCCCGCGATCAGGCGGTGCAGGACACCCTGAACGGCCTCTCGCCCTACCGGGACTACAACGTCCGCGGCATCGACCACCGGCTGGAAATGGGCTTCACCTGGGTCTGGCCCTGGGACACCACGGCCAGGGTCATCATCGTCGAGCGCATCCCCCGCATTGACGGGCGCATCAAGGGCGCCAAGGCGGAGGAGTACATCGCCGTCTATGGCGACGACGCGATCTACCCCCCGGGGTGGGTCAGCGCCCGCTATCAGGTGCAGATGGTCAAGGAAAATGGCCGATGGCACATCCGCAGCCTGCAGCTGCTGGAGGCGCTGCCGGACTGAAATAAGGGTCTCTCCGAAGGTGGAGAGGCCCTTTTGCGTGGGAGGAAGCGGGAATTATGAATTAGGAATTATGAATTTGGATGGCGGGGGCTGATGGGGAGCGCGGGCGTCCGGCTTGATCCGTCCCCCTGTGCCGTAGGGGAGGGGCTTGCCTCTCCCGCATGCCGCACCAACGCGCAACCCGCAAAGGAACGCGCCCGCCCGAGCATCCCCGGCTTCCCCTTGAGGGGAAGCTCCGCCCGCAGGCGGTGATGAGGTGTCATGCGGCGGCGGGGCGCTGCAGCGGTCTGACGGTGCGTGAGGCGGTGCGTATCTTTGCGGCCATCCGGAACAGCGGCAAGCGGGCGCATGGGGTGTGAGGCGGTATGCGCCCTTGCGGCAATCCGGGGCAGGCGCGAGGCGGGCGGCTGATAGCCGTCCCTACGGACGCTCCGTTCTGTTTCGCTCCCCCATGCCGTAGGGGAGGGTTTGCCTCTCCCGCATGCCGCACCAACGCGCAACCCGCAAAGGAACGCGCCCGCCCGGGCATCCCCGGCTTCCCCTTGAGGGGAAGCTCCGCCCGCAGGCGGTGATGAGGTGGGCGTGGCGGGAAGGGATTGTGCGATGTGGCGCGAGCCTTTGCGGCCATCCGGAACAGCGGTGATGCGGGCGGCTGATATCCGCCCCTGCAACCGTTCCGGGCCTGTCCGCCGTTCACTGCCGCCCGTAGAGCAGGCAGGCGATCTCCGCGTCGGTCTCGAAGGTCGGGGGCAGGCAGGCGGGGAGGATCATCGTTTCGTTGTATGCCTCGCCCCGGGGCAGCGTCACATCGACGCGCCCGATCAGCTGCGCCTCGCGCCTGCGGTAGCCCGTGTGGGTGTTGTTGCCGGTGATCAGCGCCGTGCGGACGGTGGGGTGCCATACGTCGCTGTAGCGCACGAAGGGCACGTCCGCCAGCTGCGCCAGGGTGGGGACCTCCGGGAAGACGGCGGCGTACATCCGGTAATACGGCCACACGTCGAACACTTCCGGCACAACGGCGGAACGCCAGGACACATGCGCCTTCACCATTTGCCAGACGAACCACTGGCCGTCCAGCTGGCGGAAGGCCTCTGCGGACAGGCGGGGGCGGTGGTACTCGGTGCGGCATGCGGCCGTGTGCAGGCGCATGGCGATCACGTCGCCCACTTCGTAGGGCAGGGTCATCTGCGCGCGGCTGACGCGGATGGGCTTGCGCGGCGGCTGCGGGGAGAGCAGCTGCGCCCGGAACTCCGCCAGCACCTTCTGCCGCTTGCGCAGGGTGGCGGCGTCCTCGTAGAGGTCGAGGCATTCGCCCCGGTCGATCATGGCGATGACCTCGTCCCGGACTGCATCGGTCAGCACGCCCTTCTTCCACATGAACTGCGCCAGCGAGTAGCGGTAGTCCACCCAGTCCTCGTCGCCGGGGCCGGCGCGGAAATCCCGGCGGACATAAGCGTCCAGCAGGGCGACGGCCTCTGCGGGGGCGTAGCGGCTGAAGGCGGCGGAATACTCGGTGAGCAGGTCACGCGCTGTGTCATTGCCGGTAATGGAAACGCTCCATGCACCCATCGGGATCCCTCCTCAATAGCCCAGGGCCTCATTGACCAGCACCACATGATAGGGGCGCTTGCCGGTGGGGTGCTCCTGGATGGTGATGACGTTGCACATGCCGCGCTCGCATTCCAGCGCGTTGCAGCGGCCGGTCAGGCCGCAGGGGGTGGTCAGGCCGAGGCGCTTTGCGTTGGCGGGGCAGGCCTCGCGCTTGATGCGGGCGATGGCCTGAGCGACGCCGCCCTCCACCAGCTTGTTCACGCCCGCGATGGCGATGACCGCCTTCGGTCCGTGGATCATGGCGGCAACGCGGTTGCCCGTGCCGTCGATGTTGACGATCAGGCCTTCGGTGGTGATGGCGTTGGCGGAGGCGAGGTAGACGTCCGCCTCCCGCGCCGGGGCGAAGGCTGCGGGGCCTTCGGGGAGCCAGTGCCAGTGGACGGCATGGCCGGCGGACTGCAGGGCTTCAGCCAGCCCCAGCTCGCGGATGGTCATGCTGCCGCCCACGCCGACAGTTGCGCCTTCGTCGATGAGGCTGAGGACGCAGCGGACGGCCTCCTCACGGGTCGGGGCGCAGTGGACGAGAAAGCCGTGCTGCCGAAGGGCTTCGGCGGTGGTGGTGATCAGATCGGTCATGGGTTTGCCTCCTTGGGGGATGCCCCCCCTGCTGTTTTCCTCCACCATTCGACGCGGTGCGGCGCAATCCCTGCCGGAAATGGAAAAAGGCGGAGCCGCCCGGAGGCAGCTCCGCAGGGATTCTCAGCCGTTGCCGTAGGGAGAGCCTTCGCTCTCAGGCCGGGGTTCGGGGATGTCGAAAACCTCGATCTCCGCGTCCATGCCGTTATCCAGGATGGTGGTGCGGTAGGAGGGCAGGTTTTCGTCGATGGAGGTGAAGGTCACGGTCATGCCGTCTACGGTCACCTGGTAGCAGTTCTCGTTCATGAACACGGTTTCGTCGTAGGAGAAGGCGTCGAAATCGCTCTTGACGGTCAGCTCCATGGCGATGCGCACCGGGCCGAACTCCGCCAGGGCCGCGGGCATGTAAACGCTGCGCAGGGTGAACATCTTCATGTCGTGGTCGAAGTCGGGGTTCTGGCAGACGTACAGCTCCCGGTCAAGGATCTCGCCGGTCATGGCGTCCACCTCGTACAGGGTGTTGGCGGGGTAGGTGCCCATGCGGATCTTCCAGACGGGGTTGGGCTCCGTGTCGATGAGCACCCAGGAGACGGCATCCTCAGAACGGGTGCCCAGGTCGAGGGCGACCACGTCCAGCGCGTCATCCAGGGACAGCTTCACCTCGCTGGCCTGGGGATGGCGGGTGGCGGCCAGGAGCCTTCCCTCGAAGGTCGCGGGCTCCCCGAGGCCTGCCATCAGCCGGTCGAACTCCACCCACACGGATTGATCCCAGCGGAGGGAGGAGCCGTAAGCATCGTCCATGCGGGAGAGCAGGTTGTCTGGCGTGAGACCACGCCCTTCGGCATACAGGATGCGCACCTCGCCGGTGTTGCGCACCTGAACGGCGCAGCGGCCGTACTCCATGCCGGCAGCGGCGGTGGGGTTGAGGTTGATGGTGTAGTAGGTGCCGTCGGCACTGCCGCGGAAGAAGGGCTCGTACACGGCAGGATCGTCAAAGGGGAGGGTCGGGTCGTCCAGGTATTCCTGCAGGACGGGGACGGCCAGGGCCAACGCGGCCTCCCGGGTGAAGATGGTGCTGTTCACGGCCTCGAAGGTCTCCCACAGCATGTAGCGCGCCCAGTACGGTGTGCTGGTATCATGCAGCATGCGGTGCTGGATTTCGCCGGTTGCGGCGTCGATCTCCCAGGAGCGGGTGACCCGTTCGCTGTTTTCGTCCAGCATCAGCAGCGTCACCTTCCAGATGCGCTCCTCTCCCCGGCCCAGCAGCAGGCCATGGGCGGTGAGGCGCACAGCCTGAGCTGCGTCTGCCTCAGCGATGGCACAGGCTTCCTTTTCGGTGATGTCGCCCTCGGCGGGCAGCAGGTAGGTGCTGGCCAGGTAGCCGTCGTATTCGGTGTTCCAGGCTTCGGAGCGGAGGGCGCCGGGCAGCATCTGCCCGAAGGTGTACCAGGCCTCCGGGGACCAGCTGGCTTGGGTGGCCGTGCGGTAGCCATAGGTGTTGTCAATGCCGCTCATCAGCTGGGTTTCCGTATAGGTCTCCCAGCTTTGAGGGATGCAGGCGGATTCCACCGTGCTGCGGTCATGGGAGATGAAGATGCGGTACATCGGGGCGGTCAGGTTACGGGGGTAATACGCGGTGTTCCAGCCGTCCTCATCGAAGCGCTCCTTGGTGCGGTAGCAGGCGCTGTCCATGAGGGGCAGGGAACCAAATTCGCTTTCCAGCAGCGTCACGGCCAGCGCACGGGCCTCCTCCGGCTGGATCTGGCCCTCGCCGGGCAGGCGGTAGGGGTTCTCGTCATCGAAGCCGATCTCCACCATCTTCTCGCCGAACCAGAAGCGCTCCTCCACCGTCCATTCATCGATGAGGCCGCCGAAGGCCACGCGGCAGATGGCCATGATGGTCTCCTCCTCATCATAGCCTTCTCCAAGGGCAACGGCCTCCAGGATATAAGCATCCTCCACGATGATGCCGTTTTCGGCGGCGGCGTTCAGCACGGCCATCAGCTCCTCGTGGGTGTAATCCCGGTTGACGCGCACTGCGCCATCGTTGCCCTGTGCCAGGGGGATGGCCGTCAGGTCGATGATCTCCATGCCCGTCAGCAGCACGGCTGCCAGCGCCGTCAGGGACATCACGATCAGCACAATGCAGACCACCAGGCCTGCGGACAGTTTCTTCTTCATTCTTGGTTCTCCTTTCTGCTCCGCCGCGTGCTGCACGCGGGCGGCCAGGAAGGGATCGGGGGCAAGAGGCTCGCAGCGCCGGGCTACGGCCTGCTGCACCAGCTCCCGCATGCGGTTGTCATCCATGCTGCCCCTCCTCTCCCAGCGCGTTGCGCAGCTTCTCGCAGGCGGTCTTCAGCCGCCGGGACACCGAGGACGCATGGATGCCCAGCGCCCCGGCAATCTCCGGCATGGTCATGTTCTGGTCATAATACAGGAGGATGACCTCCCGGAACTTTGCGGGCAGGCGCATGATGGCGTCGGCCAGCTCGGCGGATTCGGGGTTCTCCTCCGCCGCACGGTCGGGCAGATCCTCGGGGGTGACGAACCGGTTCATGCGCGTGAACCAGCTGCTGCGCTGCATGTCGCGGCAGACGTTGATGGCAATGCGGGTCAGCCAGGTCTTGTGGCTGCATTCGCCCCGGAAGGACGGCAGCGCGCGGAATGCCTTCAGGAAGGCCTCCTGCACCGCGTCCTCCGCCTGCGTGCGGTCGCGCAGCATCATGTAGCACAGGTTGAGCAGCGGCTTCTGATACGTTTCCACCAGCTGCGGGAAGGTTGCTTTGTCCGGGCCCGGAACGCTTTGCATGATGCTTTGCCTCCTTTCACCCATATAGACGGGGCAGGGCTGGCGGATTTTGCATCGGCAGAAAATTTCTTCCCCGTTGACAGCCTTCGCCATCCGGGCTACAATAAGCTGAACGAACGCACAAAGGAGCGACCGCCATGCCCGCCCAGTCCCGCATCTACCTTGACAACGCCGCCACCACCGCCTGTGCCCCCCAGGTGCTGGAGGCGATGCTGCCGTATTTCACGCAGGTGTACGGCAACGCATCCTCCGTGCATACCTTCGGTCGGGAGGCCAGGCGCGCTCTGGAGCAGGCCCGCCGCCAGGTGATGCGTGGCCTGGGCGCGAAGCACCCGCAGGAGATCCTCTTCACCTCCGGCGGCACCGAGGGCGACAACTGGGCCCTCAAGGGCGTGGCCCTGGCCCGGGGCGCGGGGCACATCATCACCACGGCCATCGAGCACCACGCGGTGCTCCACGCCTGCCAGTGGCTGGAAACGCAGGGCTTTGAGGTCACATACCTCCCCGTGGACGGAAATGGCCTGGTCAGCCCGGCGGATGTGGAGCGCGCGCTGCGGCCGGACACGATCCTCGTATCCGTCATGGCGGCGAACAACGAGGTCGGAACCATCCAGCCCGTGGCGGAGATCGGCGCGATCTGCCGGGCACGGGGCGTGCTCTTCCACACCGACGCGGTGCAGGCCCTGGGCGCCATCGCGGTGGATGCGGAGGCGATGAACGCCGACCTGCTGACCCTCTCGGCGCACAAGTTCCACGGCCCCAAGGGCGTGGGCGCGCTCTACGTCCGCCGGGGCGTGAAACTGGCCAGCCTCCTGCACGGTGGCGCTCAGGAGCGGGGCTTCCGTGCAGGCACGGAGAACCTGCCGGGCATCGTCGGGATGGGCAAGGCCATCGAGCTGGCTACGGCGCATCAGGCGGAGAACGCCGCGCGCATGACCCGCCTGCGGGATCGGCTCATCCGGGGCCTGCAGGAGCGGGTGCGTGATGTGCGCCTGAACGGCCACCCCACGCAGCGCCTGCCGGGCAATGTGAACCTGTCCTTCGCGGGCGTGGAGGGGGAGGCGCTGCTGCTGCGGCTGGATCTGGCGGGGATCGCCGCCTCCTCGGGTTCGGCATGCACCTCCGGGGCGCTGGATCCCAGCCATGTGCTGATGGCTCTCGGCCTCACCGAAGCCCAGGCCCAGGGCTCGCTCCGCCTGACCCTGGGAACCGACACCACCGACGCGGATATCGATGCGGTGCTGGAGCGTCTGCCGCCCATCGTGGCGGATCTCAGGAGCATGCGGTACTGACCGCGCGGCCGGAACGCCACAGGCGAACACAGAAGGGAGAAGAACCATGAACCGGGAAGTTTACAACACCATCCTTGCCAGGAGGAGCATCCGCAGCTTTGCCGAACAGAAGGTGTCCCGCGAGGACGTCCGCACGCTGCTGGAGGCGGGAATGGCCGCGCCTTCGGCCTGCAATCTGCAGCCGTGGACCTTCATCGTCGTGGATGACGGGGAGCGGCTGGCTGCGCTGCGGGACTGCGCGAAGCTGGGCCGGTACAACGCGCCCCTGGCCATCATCGTCTGTGGCACGGCCCGCCACATCCCCTGGAAGGGCGAGGGCTGGCTCTTTGATATCGGCGCCTGCGCTGAGAACATCATGCTGGAGTGCGTCGAGCTGGGGCTGGCGTCGGTGTGCATCGGCGGCTTTGACGCGGCGCGCCTGAGCGAGGCCTTCGGCATCCCGGAGGACGTGCGGCCCGTGTGCATCCTGGAGATCGGCTATCCCGCCTGGGAGCGCCAGCCCATCAGCTGGTACGATGAGGCCGCCGTCCACTGGCAGACCTACGACGCCACCCGTGAGCGCAGCATGCGCACGATGGAGGACCTGCACCGCGACATGGCCAGCGGCCTGCTGTGATCTGCCTCGGCTTATCACCCAACACAGAATGCCCCCTGATGCGGCGATGACGTGCTGCATCAGGGGGCGTTTGCATGGCGGTGTTCTTTGCGTCCTGTGCGGGGGTCACGAGAAGAGCTTCTCCAGCTCCTCGTACTTCTCATGGGTGATCAGCGCATCCTGGGAGATGTCCTTCAGGCGCACGATATAGGTCCAGCGGCCGTAGGGCGTGATGTTGCTGATGAAGTTGAGGTTGATGATGTAGCTCTTGTGGCAGCGGAAGAAAACGCTGGGGTCCAGGCGGGCCTCGGTCTCGGCGAGGCTGTCGCCGGTGACGTAGCGGCCCCCGTCCCGGGTGTAGATGACGGTGGCGCGGTCCTCGCGCTGCACGAGCACGATGTCCCCGGTGTTGACGAAGGACACGCCCTCGCGGTGGTGGAGCATGAGGCGGTCGGCGGCCTTCCTGCGGGGCGCGGCGGGGAGGGGGAGCTTTTCCTCCTCATCCCGGTCGGGGCGCAGGCGGTCGCGGGCGCGCTCCAGCGTCTGCAGCACCCGCTCCACCCGGAAGGGCTTGATCAGGTAATCGAAGGCATAGACCTCGAAGGCGTCGCCCATGTACTGGTCGTGGGCGGTGGCGAAGATGAGGATGATGGCCGGGTCCAGGTCCTGGATGACGCGGGCGGCCTCCACGCCGGTCTTTCCGGGCATTTCCACGTCCAGGAAGACGATCTGCGGGTGCAGCTGCTCCACCAGCCGGATGCACTCCAGGCCGTCACAGGCCTCGCCCACCAGCTCGAAGCCCTCCACCCGGGCGATCATCTTGCGCTCGATCATGCGCATGGCTTCGTTGTCGTCGGCGATGACGACCCTGATCTTCTCCATAATGCGTCTCCTTCGGTGCGTTGCGAAAGGGGAGCAGCCGCGGCGTGCGGCCACTCCCCCGGGGGTGCTGTTATCGGGTCAGCGGCGGCGCTGGCAGGGGCGGGTGAGCACCTCCTGCATCACGAAGGCCCTGACCATCGCGTCGGCGGACCAGTCCAGCGTCAGCCCGGGCCGCTCGGCGGGGGCTTCCTGCACGGCGGTGCGGCGCGGGGGCAGCTGCTGCTCGTGGCAGGGGTCCTTGCCCTCGGTGCTCTGTGCGTTCAGGCTGCCGCCGGGCGCGTCGTGCGTTTCGCAGTCCGGCTGGTAATGGGTGTGCACGGTGGGCTGCGCTGCGGTGCGCGGCACGGGCGGCGCTGTCACGGGCGCAGGCGGGGTGATGGCCGGCTTTGCTGCCGGCTGGGCCTGCGGCGGGCGGGCGGCTATGAACGACTGGTTCGTGTGCTGCTGCGCCTTTTTGTTCTTGGCGTTGGCCTTGCTGATGATGCTGATGATGGCGATGATGAAAACCGGAATGAGTCCAGCGAGTTCTTCCACAGGCGTCCCTCCCTTCCTGAAGTGTCAGCCGTCCGGCCTTACTTCTTTTCGGGCAGGACGGTGGACTGCGGCTGGCTGGCCTTGGCGATGGAATCGCGCATGGTGGTGTCGGCGATGGTGTTCTGCATCTGGTAGTAGTCCATCACGCCCAGCTTGCCCTCGCGCAGGGCGGCGGCCATGGCGCGCGGCACCTCGGCCTCGGCCTCGACAACCTTGGCGCGCATCTCCTGCACGGCGGCCTTCATCTCCTGCTCATGGGCGACAGCCATGGCGCGGCGCTCCTCGGCCTTCGCCTGGGCGATGCGGCGGTCGGCCTCGGCCTGATCCATCATCAGCTGTGCGCCGATGTTGCGGCCCACGTCCACGTCCGCGATGTCGATGGAGAGGATCTCATAGGCGGTACCGGCGTCCAGGCCCTTGGCCAGCACGGTGCGGCTGATCAGGTCGGGGTTCTCCAGAACGGCCTTGTGGCTGTCGGCGGAACCGACGGTGGTGACGATACCCTCGCCGACGCGGGCGATGACGGTCTCTTCACCCGCGCCGCCCACCAGGCGGCTGATGTCGGTGCGCACGGTCACGCGGGCCTTGGCGCGCAGCTCGATGCCGTCCTTGGCGATGGCGGCGACCACGGGGGTCTCGATGACCTTGGGGGTGACGCTCATCTGCACGGCCTGGAACACGTCGCGGCCGGCCAGGTCGATGGCGCAGGCCTTCTCGAAGGGCAGGTCGATGTTGGCGCGCTGGGCAGCGATGAGGGCGTTGATGACGCGATCGACGTTACCGCCGGCCAGCAGATGGGTTTCCAGCTGGTTGATGGTCACATCCAGACCGGCCTTGCGGGCCTTGATCAGCGGGCTGACCAGGCGCTTGGGCTGCACGCGGCGGATCTTCATGCCCACCAGGGAGCCGATGGAGATGCGTACGCCGCTGGCCAGGGCGCTGATCCACAGGCCCAGGGGCACGAAGCTGAGGAAGATGCACAGGCCAATGAAGACCAGCGCGATGATGAGAATGATCCAAGCCATGGGTTCCATGATGTTACCTCCCTATTTTTCTGCCGCAGAGCGCGGCGGGTTGACATTGGCAGCGGGGAATCAGATGGCGCGCACGAGGATCTTCTGGCCCTCGACGCTGATGATGCGGATCTTCGATCCGGCGGGGATGTAGCCGCCCTCGCTGGACACGTTCATGCGCACGCCGTCGAAATCGGCGATGCCCGTGGGGCGCAGCACCGTGCTGGTCGTGCCTTCGCGGCCGATGAAGACCTCCATGTCCTCCGTGGCGCGGTAGCCGGCTTCGTTGCTCTCCGTTTCGTGCAGGATCAGCTTGCTCTTGCTCATCTTGCCCCTGGAGAGGCTTCGCAGCGACGTCGAGATGGCGATGGCCAGCACCGCCAGCACGATCAGCAGCATGCCCAGGGTGGCCATGGCGCCGTGATGGAACCAGGTCAGCACCAGTGCGATCACTTCCAGCGCGCAGCCGGTGATGCCCGGCATGCCGAAGCCCGGCATGAACACTTCCAGGATCAGGAAGCCGATGCCCGCGAAGAAGCAAACCAGAATCGGCAGGTTCTCCGCACAGAAGTTCAGTAGTTCAGTCATAGCATTTGTCCTCCTTCCTTCAAGGGTTACCGGGGGTTTCCCGGGTTCTTACCACGCTTGCAGTATAGCACAGGCCACAGGGTTTGGCCATAGGCTTTGCTCCAAAGATACATTTTCGCGTCTGAAATGACACCAGCGTGACGCTGGACCCGGCTCGCGATTGAGTAGAGTGCCTTCGGTCATGCTTGCGCCCGCGTGGGACTGTGGCATGGTTGCGCGTTGCCGGGAGCCCCCTCTCGGTGCCTTCGGGACAGCTCTCCCTGAGGGAGAGCCTTCAGCTGCCCAGCACGGATTCTTCCCCGGCTTCCCCTTGAGGGGAAACTCCGCCCGCAGGCGGTGATGAGGTGTCCTGCGGCGATGTGGGTCGTCAGAGGGCAGCGCTGATGCGCAGCAGCCTGGCGTTGTGCGCCCCTTAGCGACAATCGGGTGATGCGGCATGCGGGTGGCTGATAGTCGCCCCTGCGGATGCGCTGGTATTCGTCACCCCTCTGCCAGCAGGGCCTTCAGCGCCAGCAGATCCGCCTGGTACACCGCCTGCAGCGCCCGGTTATAGATGATGCTGGCCGGGTGGTACAGGGGGAAGATGGGGAAGTCGGCGGACTGCTTTTCATGGGCGACAGTGGCCGTCTGCATGCTGCCGTGGAGGCTGCCGATGACGGCCTTCGCGCCCATGAGCGCCTTGAGCGGCGTGTTGCCCAGGGTGACGATGAGCCGGGGCTGCACCCGCCATATCTCCTCCATCAGGAAGGGCGTGAACAGTGCCAGCTCTTCCTTATTCGGCGGGCGGTTCGACAGGCGGCCCTTTTCGCTGACCTTCGTCGGGCGGATCTTGACCACGTTGGTGATGTACAGCGCCTCCCGCTGCAGCCCCACGACCTGCAGGAAGCCGTCCAGGTTCTTCCCGGCCTTGCCCACGAAGGGGCGGCGCTGCAGCGTCTCCTGCTCGCCGGGGGCTTCGCCGATGAGCATGATGGCCGGATGGTCGGCGTTGCCCTCGCCAAAGACGAGCACCTTCTCCTCCGCCGGCCAGAGGTGGGAGAAGAACTGGGTGAGCTTGTGGTTGAACTGTTCCATGGAACCCCCCTTGGGTTAATTATGACTTATGAATTATGAATTATGAATTATGAATGATGAATTTGGAGTGTTGTGCCGGCTTGTAAAGGCCGTGCCGCAGGATACATTCCTAATTCATAATTCATGATTAATTACTATCGCCCTGTGGGTAGCGCAGCGTCCACGTCTGCCCGTCTGTGGCGCAGACGGTGTCCGGGAAGATGGCCGTGGCGTTGGGCAGGAAATCCTCCGGCGCTTCGATGCTGGTGCTGAAGTGGGTCAGCACCAGCTGACCGGCTTCGGCGTCCCGGGCCAGGGCGGCGGCCTCGCGGAAGAGCATGTGGTGGTTCTTGAGGGCGAGGGGGTACTTCTCCTCCGCGCCGTACATGCCCTCCAGGATCATCATGTCGCAGCGGAAGCCCAGGTCGGGGATGGCGTCCACGGGGCGGGTGTCCGTGGCGCACAGGACGGTGATGCCGGGGCGGGGCGCGCCCATCACGTCCGCCGGGGTGAAGGTGCGGCCGTTCTCGGTGACGGTTTCGCCCTTTTGCAGGCGCTTCCACAGGGGGACGGGGACGCCGGCCGCCCGCGCCTTTTCGGCGTCAAAGACCGCCGCGCGGGGCAGGTGCAGCCGGTACCCCAGGCAGGGCATGCCGTGATCCAGCGGGAAGGGCGTGACCTCCAGCCCGATGATGTGGAAGGGCGACAGATCCTCCTTCAGTTCGTGCAGCACGATGGGGAAGGACAATTGCGGCGCGATGACCCGCAGCCCGCCCACGATGTAGGGCAGCCCCACGGGGCCGTATATGTGCAGCGGCTCTTGGCGCTGTGCCTTGGTCAGCGCCAGCAGCATCCCCGGCAGGCCGGAAACGTGGTCGGCGTGGTAGTGGCTGATGAGGATGCCGTCGATGCACTGCATGCCCCAGCCGAGCTTCTGTACGCCCACCTGCGTGCCCTCGCCGCAGTCGATGAGCAGGCTCCGCCCGCCCACGCGGACGTAGAGCGCGGACAGGGCGCGGTCGGGCAGGGGCATGGTGCCGCCGGTGCCCAGGGTGCAGATGTCAAGCATGGGGGAGTCCTCCTGCGTGTTGATGGATGGAATGTGGATAACCTTTCGCCGCGGGGGCGGGAAAATCCTGCGCAAAAACAGGAAAAGAGCCGCGCCTTTTGCGGACGCGGCTCCGGGAAGCATGTTTACCTGACCTTGCGCAGCTCGCGCACCAGGCGCGGCGCGATGAAGATGCCAATAGCGATGCACAGGATGCACTCCGGCAGCATGTAGGCGGCATTATACCCGGCAGAGTACACGGCGGGGTGCATGCCTTCGGGCGCCCACTCGGCGTAGAAGACCACGCCAGAGGTGAAAGAGGCGAGGAAACGGCCGAAGCAGCCCAGCAGGAAGCCGAGGGAAAGGCCTTTCTTCTCGTTCTCCATGCGGTTGAACAGGCCGGCCAGACCCAGCAGGCCGAATGCGATGGGGTAGTCCAGCAGGTTCGGGATCGCACCCGTCCAGATCCACTGGCCGCCATCGAGGATGAACTGCATCACGCCGTAGAGCGCGCCCAGCGTCAGACCGGGGACGGTGCCGTACACATAGGCGAAGAGCAGCAGAGGCAGCATGCTGGCAGGGGTAAGCGAGCCACCCATGGGCATGGGCAGGAGCTTGATGAGGCTGAGCACCGAGGCCAGGGCCATGCACATTGCGCCCACGGACATGGTGCGGGCCGTCCAGAAGGACTTGCCGGTCCTGCGGCGCAGAAACACGAAGGCGGCGATACCGCCCGCAAGCAGCACGGCCATCAGCAGCCAGCCGCCAACGGACATCTCGGCCACGTCTTCAAACATGTTGGCAAAAAACTCGTTCATGGGTGAAAATCCTCCTTTGCGACGCATCCTGTCAAGCCGGAGTTTCCCCGACTCTTACGCAAATGAAAAACCCGCGTGTGTACGCGGGAAAGCAGGATGGCCATTCGGGGTTTTCCTGTAGTCCGGATCTACACGAAAACGGCACGAATTGCCCCGCTTCCCTACGGTAGGATGACCTACACAGGTTCCAAGGGTGTATCTCAGCGGCGGCGGTTTCCCGTGCCGCACCCCCAGCGGTGGATGCGATTTTCGTGTTCTATTATAGCACTTTCCGGCGGATTGTCAACCATTTTGTTCGGGACTTATGCCCGGATCGTCCCGTCGGGGCTGATGGTGACCACGCGCAGGGGGACGTCCCTGCCGGACATGGCGATGGCCTGCTGCACGGCGTAGGTGAGGCTGCCGCAGCAGGGGACGGTCATGCGGGTGACGGTGATGGAGCGCACGTCATTGCAGATGAGGATCTCGGCCAGCTTCGAGGCATAGTCGGCCTCATCCAGCTTCGGGCAGGCGATGAGGGTCACGCGGCCATCGATGAACTGCCGGTGGAAGTCGCCGCAGGCATAGGCGGTGCAGTCGGCGGCGATGAGCAGGTCCGCGCCGTCAAACCAGGGGGCGGTCACTGGAGCCAGCTGCAGCTGCACGGGGAAGTTGCGCAGGCGGCTGGGAACCTCGAAGGAAGCGGCTTCGGCGGGCTTCTGCCGGATGCTCTGGCAGGCCGAGCCGGGGCAGCCGCAGGGAAGGGGCGCCTTCTCAGCAGCGGCCCTGGCAGCCTTTGCGGCCAGCACGGCGGCCTCATTGTAGGCGGGGGCCTCGCGCTCCTCAAAGGAGATGGCGTTCACGGGGCAGGCGGGCAGGCAGTCGCCCAGGCCGTCGCAGTAATCCTCGCGCAGCAGCTTCGCTTTGCCGTCCACCATGCCGATGGCGCCCTCGTGGCACGCCTTTGCGCACAGGCCGCAGCCGTTGCACCTGCTTTCGTCGATGCGGATGATTTTGCGGATCATGGGATGACCTCCGTTCGGGATGTTTCGTACACACATTATACCGCACCGGCGGGCGGGGTGAAACGGTTTTTGCAGCCTGGGAGCGAAATTTTCCGCAGCCTATCGCATTTTGCGGGATTATGGGGTACAATAGGTTCGTTCATATGATGTGGAGGTGCTGATATGCATCATTTCTTTGCCTATGTGGCCCGCCTGCGCTACATCCGCCGGTGGGGCCTGATGCGCTCCGTGATGCCGGAGAACGACGCGGAGCACTCCCTGCAGGTGGCGATGATCGCCCATGCCATCGCCGCCATCGGCCGGGACAGCTATGGCCGGGCCTGCGATCCGGAGCACATCCTTGCCCTGGGCGTGTACCATGACGTGTCCGAGGTCATCACCGGCGATATGCCCACGCCCGTCAAGTACCACTCCATGGAGCTGCGCGGCGCGTACAAGGATGTGGAGCGCATGGCCAACGAGCGCCTGCTGTCGATGCTGCCCGGCAGCCTGCAGCCGGCCATCCGCCCCTACCTGACCGAACCGGAAGGCTACGATCGCGCGGTGGTCAAGGCGGCGGACTCCATCAGCGCGTACCTGAAGTGCATCGAGGAGAAGCGCGCCGGCAACCGGGAGTTCGAGGCGGCGGGGGAGTCCATCCGGCAGAGCCTGGAGGCCATCGACCTGCCGGAGGTGCAGGACTTCCTGCGCATGTTCCTGCCCTCCTTCGAGCTTTCCCTGGACGAACTGAACGGGGGCGGCGCGCAGTGAGGATCGGCCTGAGCTGCGCGGCCTTCTATGGCCAGTGCGAAACGGAGGACGCGGCGGCCCTCGTGCGGGATTACCCGGCGGAGGCGGCGGAGGTCTTCGTGCAGACGCCCTCGGAGTACTGCGGGGCCTTCGGGCGCGTGGTGCGGGAGAAGCTGGGCGCTCTGCCGTGCTCGTCCATCCACCCGCTGGGCACGCAGTTCGAGCAGCAGCTCTTCGGCAGGTCCGCCCGGCAGGTGGAGGACGCCTTCCGCCTCTTCACCGGCGTGTGCGACGCGGGGCGGGAGATGGGTGCGCAGTACTACGTGTTCCACGGGCCCTTCGGGGTGCATGCGCCGCTGAAGCCTGAGAGGATCCACCGCCTGCCGGAGGTCTTCGCCCGCATGCAGCAGATCGCCCATGAACGAGGCCTGACCGTCCTGTGGGAGAATGTCCACTGGTGCGCCCTGCGCGGCCCTCAGGAGGTGCGCACGATGATCCGCCTGCTGCCGGAGGTGCAGTTCGTGCTGGACACGAAGCAGGCGCACCGGGCGGGCTTCACGCCGGAGGAGATGCTGGACGCCATGGGCGACCGCGTGCGGCACGTTCACGCGCTGGACGTGGCGGCGGATGGCACGCTCTGCCTGCCGCCGGAGGGAGTCATCGACTGGCCGGATCTGATGCGGCGGCTGCGCCTGCAGGGCTTTGACGGCACGGTGGTGCTGGAGCCTTATGAGTACCTCGCCCGGGACGGGGCGGCGCTGTCAGCTTCGCTGCAGAACCTGCGGGCGGCGGCGCAACAATCTGGCGGCTGACCTTGCATTTTCCGGCATGTTCCGCTATAATAAATGAAGTGCACACAGAACCTTTCCGCGAGGAGGCAATACAGGAATGAACATGATGAAGAAGCTGACCGCGCTGCTGCTGGCGCTGACCCTGCTGCTGGGCGTGACCGCCCTGGGCGAGATGGAGCTGCCGGATGAGCTGGACGAAGGCGATATCGTGGTGGTGGATGGCGTGGCCATCAACGAGGACGGCGAGGAGATCGAGGGCTTCGTGATCCCCGATGACCTGAAGGAAACCGTGGAGATCCTGGATGCGGAGATCGACGACACGGTGGACGTGGGCAACCTGGAGATCAACGAGAACCTGCCGGACAATGTGGTCAACATCCTGCTCATCGGCATCGACAGCCGCACGGAGGACATTGACGGCTCCAACCAGCATGGCGATGTGCAGATCATCGTGTCCATCAACAAGGACACGGGCGAGATCAAGCTGACCTCCATCCTGCGCGACCTGTACGTGACCATCCCCGGCTACGTCAGCAAGAACCGCATCAACGTGGCCTATCAGCGCGGCGGCGGTGAACTGGCCATGCGTACCATCAACCACAACTTCGAGATGAACATCGAGCACTACATCGTCATCAACTTCTACGGCCTGGCCTCCATCATCGACAGCCTGGGCGGCATCGACATCGAGCTGACCCGCCAGGAAGCCGGCGCCATCAACACCTACATCCGCAAGAATCCCCCGGCCTATGACAACCAGGGCGACGATTATGAGCGCGTGCCGCTGGAGAAGGTGGACGGCGTGCAACACCTGGACGGCATCCAGGCCGTCATGTACGCCCGCCTGCGCTCCATCGACAACGACTTTGCCCGCTCCGCCCGCCAGCGCAACCTGCTGGAGCTGCTGTTCCGCAAGGTGACCGAGGGCGGCATGGACTTCGACAAGCTCTTCGGCCTGCTGGAGACCTGCCTGCCCTACGCCAAGACCAACATGAGCCTGTCCGACATGGGCAACCTGGCCATGGTTGTGCTGGGCAGCGGCCTGCTGGACCGCGTGGGTTCCGGCGAGCCCCTGCTGCAGCAGAACCGCATCCCCCTGGACGGCACCTGGAAATACGATGAGACCTCCTCCGGCGCGTCGGTGGTGGCCTTCCGCACCAGCAAGCGCCTGCAGGAGAACGTCGAGGCCCTGCACGAGTTCATTTACGGCGAATACTACCCGGCGGACTGACGTCCGGCGTGCCCGCGGCCTGTGATGGCTGCGGGCGTTCTCATCGGCGAAAGGAGGATCGCGATGGCGGATCATGTGCAGCAGAACCGGGCAGCCTGGGAGTACGACGCGTACGCCTTCTGGCTGCGGCACAACGGAGAACCGCAGGAGCTGGCGGCGAAGCTCGTGGCTGACCCCATGCGGGGGCTGAAGCGTTATGCCGGGTACTTTGGAGAATGCAGAGGGCTGAAGGTGGCCAACATCTGCGGCTCATGCGGCAAGAAGGCGGTGCCCCTGGCGCTGCTGGGGGCGGAGGTGACGGTGTTCGATCTTTCCCGGGACAACCGGCGCTATGCCCTTGAACTGGCCGATGCTGCCGGGGTGCAGCTGGATTACCAGCTGGGCGACGTAATGGAGATCGACCCGGCGCGCTTCGGCGGCGCCTTCGATGTGGTGTTCATGGAGGGCGGCGTGCTGCATTACTTCCACGACCTGGACGCCTTCATGGCCCTGATGCGGCGGTTGCTCCGCCCCGGCGGGCGGATGATCTGCAGCGACTTCCACCCCTTCACGAAGGTGCTGGATTCGCTGGGGCTGCAGACGCAGACGATGGACTACTTCGACGCCTCGGTGGTGGAGGGGGAGATGGCCCATGCCCGCTTCTACCCGGAGGAGGAGCGCGCGAAGTTCCCCCGCTGCAGCCTGCGACGCTACACCATGGGCGAGATCGTCAATGCCATCATTGGCGCGGGCTTTACCCTCCGGCGGCTGGATGAGCACCCTGCCTGGGAGAACCCGGCCCTGCCCGGGGAGTTCACCATCCTGGCGGAAAGCTGACCCACAAAAACTACCCCGGTGCATGCTGCAACACATGCGCCGGGGTTTTGTGTGTACTCCCGAAAAGGACCTTATTGGGAATGATTCTTCGCCGTGGCCTCTGCCCACTTCATGACGGCCTCCGCAGCCGCCTTCGTCATACCGGGGACGGCGAGGAGCTGCTCTTCTGTGGCCTCGCAGATGGCCTTCATGGAACCCAGCTTCGTCAGCAGGGCCTTGCGGCGCTTGGGGCCGATGCCGGGGATGTCCTCCAGCTGGCTGTGGATGCTGGCCTTGCCGCGCAGACCGCGGTGGTGAGTGATGCAGAAGCGGTGGGCCTCGTCGCGCACGCGCTGGATCAGATGCAGTTCCGGCGTGTGGTGATCCAGCAGGATCGGCTCCTCCCGGTCGGGCAGGAAGATCTCCTCCTGCTTCTTCGCCAGGCCGAACATGGCTACTTCGGCCTGCGCCACGCCTTCCGGCGCGTCGCAGGCTTCGCACGTCGATTGCGAGCAATCGACATGCTCGTCGGGCTGAAGCCCGACCTTCACACGAACCCCCATATCCAGCAGCGCCTGCCTTGCAAAGCGCAGCTGCTGGGGGCCGCCGTCGATGAGCACCAGGTCGGGCAGGTCGCTGAACTTGCCGCCGATGGCGGGCAGGCCGGCTGCCTCGCGCTCGGCCTTCTCCTGCAGACCCCGGGCAAAGCGGCGGCCCAGCACCTCGTTGAGGGACGCGAAGTCATTTGCGCCCTCCACCGTCTTGATGCGGAAGTGCCGGTACTCCTTCTTTGCCGCCACGCCGTCGATGAAAACGACCATGCTGGCCACGCTCAGCACGCCCTGGGTGTTGGAGATGTCGTAGCCCTCGATGCGCCGGGGCGGCTTTTCCAGGCCCAGAGCCCTGGCCAGGGCAGCGCAGGCGCCGGTGGTGCGCTCCTGGCGGACGGAGGCCTTTGCGTTGCGCTTCTCCAGCGCATCGGCGGCGTTCTTGGCCGCCAGGAGGATCAGGTCGTGCTTCTCGCCACGCTGGGGGGTCAGCAGCGTCACCGCCGCGCCCTTCTGCTGGCGCAGCCATTGCTCCATCTGCTCGCGTCCGCCCTCGGTCAGGGTCTGCACCAGCACATTTCGCGGGATGAGGTTGCCATCCTCATAATACTGGGTGAGGAAGCCCGCCAGCACCTCGCCGGGGGCCTCGCTGCCCTCGCGGGGCAGGGCGAAGTGATCGCCGCCGATCATGCGGCCGCCGCGGACGTAGAAGATGTGCACCATCGCGTCCAGCCCGTCCTGGGCCAGGGCGATGACGTCCTGTTCGCTCCGCTCGGTGCGGATGGCGATCTGCCGCTCCATCAGGCCCTCGATGTCGCGGATCTTGTCGCGGACGGCGGCGGCGCGCTCGTATTTCATCTGCGCGGCACAGTCCATCATCTCCCTGTGCAGCACCTTCAGCACCTGGTCGTAGTCGCCGCCCAGGAAGGCCAGCACGCCGTCCATCATGTCCCAGTAGGCTTCCTCGGTGCACTTGCCGGCGCAGGGGGCCATGCATTTGCCGATCTCGTAGTTGACGCAGGGGCGGCAGGGGTTCTTCAGCGGCAGGTCCTTGCGGCAGGTGCGCAGGGGGAATACGCCGCGCACGGCCTCGATCACCTGGCGGACGGCGGTGGCGCCGATGTAAGGGCCGAAGTACTTCATGCCGTCCTTCTTGCCGCCTTCAGGCATGCGCCGCGCCAGCTCCAGCCGGGGGAAAGGTTCGCGCAGGTTGACGCAGATGTAGGGGTAATGCTTGTCGTCCTTGAGGAGGATGTTGTAGTGAGGGCGGTGGCGCTTGATCAGGTTGCATTCCAGGCACAGGGCCTCCAGGTTGCTGTCGCACAGCAGGACGTCGAAGTCGGCGATGTTTTCGACCATCGCGGCGACCTTCGGGGTGTGGTCGGCGTCGCGGAAATAGCTGCGGACACGGTTCTTGAGATTCACCGCCTTGCCGACGTAGATGATCGTGCCCCCGGCGTCCTTCATCAGATAGCAGCCGGGGGATTCGGGCAGCATGGCGATCTTGGTTTCCAGCGTTTCGCCCCAGTCGCGTCTGGGCATGGCAGTCACCTCCCTGATGGGGATATTATACGGGATACCATGGGGGAAGTCAATCGAAACAGAAACGGCCCCCCGGAGGGAGTCGTTTTGCACTACGTTGTATGCCGTGTTCAGTCCACCGCGCCCTGCGTGAACGTGCCGTCCACCAGGTCGGCAATGCCCGCCAGCAGCATGATCACGCCCTGCACGCGGTGGGGGCGGATGACGTAGCTGCCCCGGCGGTGCTCATCCTCGGCCACCAGGTCGGCGGCGATGAGGGGCTTGAGGTGGTGATACACCTGCCCGGTGGAGGAGTAGCCGCAGTCGCTGACCAGCTCGGCCACGGTGCGGGGCTTGCGGAGGATCGCCAGCAGCATGTTCAGCCGGTCATTGCTGCCCACGCAGGCCAGCACCTTCTCCGCCGTGCGGTTCTCGATCAGGGGCAGGAGGGTGTCGGTGTTCAGGTCGTGCCGGATCCAGTTGGACTGCCGTCCGCCGGAGGCGAACACGCCCAGGTAGGTGATGCGGCCGGTGCTGCCGTTTTCACCGCAGGAGCTCTGCAGGTCGTTCATGACGGCGGCCAGATGGGGGTTGGGATGCATGTTCTCCATGACCTCCACATGGCCGATGGTGGGGTTGGGGCCGCCCATCGCGCAGGACGGAAGGTGGGGGGCGATGGTCTTCATCAGCTGCTGCATGCCTTCCTGCAGCCCGGCCAGCTGCTGCTGCAGGGCGTCGATCTCTTCGGTAAAATTGCGTTCCATGGTGGATCTCCTTTTAGAAAATTCGGTATTCCGGAAAACCGTAATTCAATCATAGCATGACAGGAGGGCGTTGTCAAGAGGTTTGCGAAAGAAAATTCGGAAATCCGGAAAAACGAAAAAACAGCACCCGTTCTGCGGATGCTGCATGAGGATCAGTTGGTATCCAGGCCGTACTGGTCATCCAGGCGGTTGGGGATGGTGTGCCAGAGGACGGCCTCGACCTTGCCGGTGATTTCGCTCCGCGGAACCGGGCCCTTGTCGCGGCTGTCCAGGGAGTTGGTGCGGTTGTCGCCCAGGAGGAAGTAGTGGTCTTCCTCGCAGATGGTGCCGTCGGCGAGCGTGTCCCCTTTGGCGGGCACGTAGTAGGGGCCGTAGCTCCTGGTGCCCTTGTGGTAGACGAAGTCCTCATCCACGGGCAGGGGGTTGCCGTAGCGGTCGTAGCCGCCCACGTTGTAGCCGGTGCTGTCGGTGACATAGAGGTCGCCGGCGATGATCTCCACCGTGTCGCCGGGCAGGCCCACGACGCGCTTGACCACGTTGTAGCCCTTTTCCATGTAGTGGCAGACCACGACGTCGAAGCGCTCAGGGTCGCCGCCGACGTTGAAGTATGTGCCGATGTTGGTGAAGGGGATGCCCAGGAAGCCCGCGCCGTAGCTGGTCTTGGAGACGTACATGATTTCGCCGTGGCGCAGCGTGGGGTACATGCTGTTGCCATCCACATACACAGGCTCGAAGATGAAGGAGCGCACCACGATGGCGATGGCCAGGGCGGCCACGGCCGTCACGACCCACTCGAGCAGCTCCTGCTGCCAGGTCTTCTTCTTTTTCTTCTTCTTGCCGTCGCCGGCCTCGTCGCCGTCGTTGGCGTCCTGCAGGGGCTTGCGGTTGAGGAAGCCGAAGAGGGGCTTCTTTTCGGTGGATTCCGTCGGGGAGGCGTCGGGGGTCTGCTTATCTTCGGACATGGGGGTTACCTCGCTTTCTTCAGGTGTGCCGGGGGGTTCAGGATAAATAACGATATGCCCCGGCAGATTCGTGCATCGCTGCCTGTGACAGATGATAGCACTTTATGCGCCCCGGCGCAAGGGGGCTGCGCCAAATGATGCGTATCAGTGCCTGAAATGTCGTCAGGTGTCGCCATTGAGCCAGAAGGCGGGCTTGACCACGGCGGTCTCCGCGTCCGCATCCAGCTCCAGCACCATCAGGCTCTTTTCGCCGCTGATGCGCTTCTTCAGCGGCTTGGCCGTGGACATGACGAAGGCCATGCCCACCACTTCCGCGCCGAATTCGCGCATCAGATCCACCATGCCCTTGGCCGTGCCGCCGCCCTTGAGGAAGTCGTCCACGATCAGGCACCGGCTGCCCTCCTTCACCGCGCGGCGGGAGAGGCTCATGGTACCGATGGTGCCCGATCCGGAGACGTAGTTGATGTTGATCTCGCTCCCCTCATAGGCCTTCGACTTGCGCCGGGCGATCACCAGCGGCACGCCCAGCGCCTGCGCGGTGGAGAAGGCCACAGGGATCCCCTTGGTCTCCATCGTCAGCACGAAATCGGGCTGTGTGGCGAAGTACTCCGTAGCGATGATCTCGCCCATGCGGTCCACGATCTCCGGATCGGCCAGCACATCCGAGGTGTACAGGAACCCGCCGGGCAGCACGCGCTGGGAGCCGGAGAGCTGCTGGCACAGCCCGCTGATGAACTGCCGGGCTGCGGGACGGCGCACCTTGGTGCGGTAGCGCACGCCGCCGGCCGCGCCGGTCACTGTTTCCAGCTCGCCCAGGCCGAAGCGGCTGACCACGTCGCGCAGGATGTCGATATCCTCGCTCATGGTGGACTTGGCGGCGCCAAACAGGTCGCAGAAGTAGGACAGGGTGAAAATCTTGTTGGGCGACGCGGTGAGGATCTTCATCATCGCGCTCATGCGCTCGTTGCGGCGGATCTTATCCACGGGTGTTACGCTCCTTTGTGTCGGTGGGGTGCGGTCATTGCATCCCGGACATTATAACACATAGTTGCGAATGATGGAAGTACTAAAATGCAAAAATGTTCGTCTTTTTTTCGTTCGGAGCGGAGGGCACTTTCTGCGGTCAGGTGCGCGCCTTCTCCAGCGCGCGGATCACATACTCCCGCACGTCCCCGCACACGGCGGGCCAGTGGGCGGCGGCGCAGCGGGCCAGATGCTCGTCGGGGAGGGACATGAGCACGTCGATGGCCGGGCTGGCTGGATCGTCGGTGAGGGTGAGGAGCCAGTCGTTCACGCCGCACTGGCGCACGGTCTCCTTCTCGGGGGCGGGGGGCATGGGCGCGGCGGCGTCGTAGACCTCTGTCAGCCGCCCCAGCACCAGCGCGTACACCTCGTTCACACAGGCGCGCCACCGCTCCTGCAGGAGCGTGAAGTGCCGTCCGGCGGGCAGGTAGAGCAGCAGGTCCATGAGGGTGGCGGCCTTGTCCAGCAGCCGCAGATGCACGCACACGCGGCCATCGGGCAGGGTGAAGGACTCCGCCGGGGCCATCTGCTCGTTGAGGAAGCGGCCGCGCCACACAGGGGCATGCTGATCGATGTGGCTGCGCCGGCTGGCGGGGATGCGCCGGACGAAGCTGTCCAGGATGTAATCCCCCTCGCCGGTGATCTCGATGAGGTTGCCCAGCGGGTGGGCGCGCATGGCGATCTGCCCCTGCTGCTCCATGTCCGACAGGGCCAGCTGCATGGTGATGTAGTTCATCAGGTCGGCCTCGGTGAGGGCCTGCAGCAGCTGCATGGCCGTCACCGGACCCAGCTGCCGCAGGGTGTAGAGGATGATGAGGCGGTTCTCCGTTTCGGGGATATGTCTGCGTTCCATAATCGTCGGCTCCTGGTTGGGTTGGTTTTGCTATGGAATAGTTTGACGTCGGGGGGCGGATTCCTGCTGTGCGGGGGGGATTTCGGGGAAGGTTTTGTGTGGGGGGCGAAGGTGAATAACTGCGAGATGCGGCACACATCAGCATAAGATGCACCCCCCCCTTCCCCGGAAAACAGGAAAACCCTCCCGGGCCTTGCGGCGGGGGAGGGTGAAATGTCATGTCGGAATCGCGGAAACGGGGTTGCCCCGTGCCGCTGCTGGGCAGGCTCAGCCGACGACGAAGGGAGCGATCTCGCTCATCAGGTCGTCGCAGGCGTCAGCGTAGATCTCCATGGTGACGGGCTTGGACCAGTCCAGGGAGAAGATGCCCAGGATGGACTTGGCGTCAACCACATGGCGGCCGCTGCGCAGGTCGATGTCGTAGGGGTAAGCGCCAACGATGTGCACGAACTTCTGACCGTCGGTCATCAGGTTCAGCTGGATCTTCACGCTCTTCATGGGGAATGCACCTCCTGTGTTATTGGTACGCTTGCATTGTACCATCTGATGGCAGAAAAATCAAGTATTTTCAAACGAGAATTTTGGTGTGGATTGGTCAATACTCTGCGAAAACAGCGGCCGGATTTGTTCAAACAGGCAGGATGGCAAGAAGGTTTTTTCGGGCAGAAATGGCGTGTACGGAGGCGCGGCCGGGCGGAATGGGAAAGTTGGCTGCAGGGATTCCATTTTCGCTGCATTGGTGCTATAATAGACAGGATATCATCTGCGGGAAGCGCGAAGGAGGCGGGAGCATGGAGCGGGTGGAAGCCAGCGTGGAGGGTACGATCTACCGCAAGGAGGATACCGGCTACACGGTGCTCAGCGTCCGCGTGGGCCGCAGGGAGCTGACCGTCGTGGGGATCATGCCGGAAATGAGCCCGGGGGATCAGGCGGTGTTTACCGGTGAATGGGTGGAGCACCCCACCTACGGCAGGCAGCTCAAGTGCGCCACCTGCGTGCCGCAGATGCCCACCACGCGCCTGGGCATCGAGCGGTACCTGGGCGGGGGGAAGATCCGCGGCGTGGGGCCCAGCACGGCAAAGAAGATCGTCGAGCACTTCGGCGAGGACACGCTGCGCGTCATCATGGAGGATCCTGAGCGCCTGCAGGAAGTGCCCAAGATGGGCAAGAAGCGCTGGATGCAGATCGCCGAGGCCGTGCGGGAGAAGGCCGGCTCGTGGGAGGCGATGATCTTCCTGCAGAGCTACGGCATCCCCTCGGGCCTGGCCGACAGGATCAGCAAGCGCTACGGCGAGCGGACGGAGCAGGTGATCCGCCGGAACCCCTACTGCCTGTGCGAGGACATCGACGGCGTGGGCTTCATGACGGCGGACCGCATCGGCGCGTCCCTGGGCGTTGCGCCCGACAGCGAGGGCCGCGTGGCGGCGGCGCTGAAGTATGTGCTCAAGGATGCGGCGGTGGGCATGGGCCATGTATACCTGCCCCGGGAGGAGCTGACCGGCCGCGCCGCGCAGCTGCTGCGCGTGGATGCGGAGCTCATCGACCACCAGCTCAGCCGCATGGCGCTGCAGCGGGAGCTGATCTTCATGACCTCCGGCGAGGAGGAGCGGGTGTACCTGCCCGCCTTTGACAGCGCGGAGAAGGAAGTGGCCACCCGCCTGGTAGAGCTGCTGGCCACCGTGCCCCACGGGGACGCCTCCGGCGCCGAGCGGGATATCGACCTGTTCGAGCACCGCCACGGCATCGCCTTCAGCCAGCGCCAGCGCGAGGCCATCCTCGCCGCCATCGAGCAGGGCGTGCTGGTCATCACCGGCGGCCCCGGCACGGGCAAGACCACCATCATCAACTGCATCATCAGCCTGCTCTCCCGGGAGGGGGAGGTGGCGCTGTGCGCCCCCACGGGCCGGGCGGCCAAGCGCATGGCCGAGGCCTGCGGGGCGGAGGCGAAGACCATCCACCGCCTGCTGGAGTCCGGCGGCGAGGAGGGCCTCTTCGCCCGCAACCAGGAGACCCCCATCGAGGCGGACTGCATCATCGTGGACGAGACCTCCATGGTGGACATGATGCTCATGCGCGCCCTGCTCAGGGCCATCGAGCCCGGCACGCGCCTGATCCTTGTGGGCGACGCCGATCAGCTGCCCTCGGTGGGCGCGGGCAATGTCCTGGGGGACATCCTCGAAAGCGGGATCATCCCCGCCTGCCGCCTGACGGACATCTTCCGCCAGGGGGAAACCAGCCGCATCGTCGTCAACGCCCACCGCATCAACCGGGGCGAGATGCCCCTGCTCAACGAAAAGGGCACGGACTTCTTCTTCGAGCGCAAGTATGGCTACGGGGACGCAGCCGCCGCACTGGTGGCGCTGATGACCCAGCGGCTGCCGAAGTTCCTGAAATTCCCGGAGAGGGAGGCGCTGGCGCAGGCGGTGCGGCAGATCCAGGTGCTTGCCCCGGCCCGCAAGGGGGAGTGCGGCGTGATCGCCCTGAACCAGATGCTCCAGGCCGCCCTCAACCCGCCCGCCCCCGCAAAGCAGGAGCTCACCTGGGGTGAGACCGTCTTCCGCCTGGGCGACAAGGTGATGCAGACGAAGAACGATTATCAGCAGGAATGGCGCCGCCACACCCCCTCGGGCTGGGAGGATGGCGCGGGCGTGTTCAATGGCGACGTGGGCTTCATCACCGAGGTGGACGCCCAGGAACACTGCCTCACGGTCACCTTCGATGAGGAGCGCGAGGCCGTCTACGCCCTGCAGGCCCTGGAGAACCTCGACCTGGCCTACTGCCTGAGCGTCCACAAGAGCCAGGGCAGCGAGTTCCCGGTGGTGCTCATGCCCGTGGCCGGCGGCCCCCGGATGCTGCTGACCCGCAACCTGTTCTATACCGCGCTGACCCGCGCGCGCCGCATGGTGGTGCTGGTGGGCCGGGAGGAAGTGGTGCGCCAGATGGTGGAGAATGACCACATCCTGCGCCGCTACACCTCCCTGACCCAGCGGCTGCACGCAGCTGCCGCGCTGCTGGGCAGCGACTGATTCCCTGAAGGAGATGCGATCATGAAACGCCTGCTGCTGCTGGCCCTGCTGCTGGCCCTGCTGCTGCCCTGCGCCGCCCTGGCGGACACGGCGGAAGACATCACGACCCAGTGCGTCATCAACAACCGCACCTACAACCGCCATGCGCCGGATGATATCCGCGATGGCGACTATGTCACCTACTTCACCGGCAGCGCGCTGACCATCACCGCGCCGGAGGGGGCCCTCATCGGCTCGGTGGAGCTGAAGTTCCGCACCATCGACATGCCCGGCGTGATCCTCAAGACGCAGGTGAACGACAAGTGGGTGGAGATCCTCCGGGACGGCCCTCACTTTGCCACGCAGTACATCGTGCTGCCCGAGCCTGTATCGACCCTGCGCATCACCCCGCAGAAGGGCAAGCTTGAGCTGTGCGAGGTGACCGTTCTGACCCCTGGCGACGCCCCGGATTATGTCCAGATCTGGCGCGACGCCCCGGAGAAGGTCGATATGATGCTCTTCTCCACCCACCCGGACGACGAGGTGCTCTGGTTCGGCGGCCTCCTGCCCCTCTACGCGGGCGAGCAGGGTAAGGATGTGCTGGTCATCAACGCCGTTTACGCCCACTACTACCGCCGTCAGGAGCTGCTGGCGTCCCTGTGGACCTGCGGCGTGGACATCTACCCGGTGATGCTGGGCTACCCCAACCAGCAGGACAGCGTCGACGAGATCATCCGCGAATGGGAGGTCAAGAACCGCCAGCCCAAGGATAAGATGGTGGCGCTCATCCGCCAGTATGAGCCGGACGTGGTGGTGCTCCATGATGTGGATGGCGAGTATGGCCACACGGCGCACATCGCCTTCTCCTGGCTGGGCCAGCAGGGCGTGGAGCGCGCGGCAGATCCGGCGGAGCACCCGGCCTCTGCGGAGGCATGGGGCGTGTGGGACGTGCCCAAGACCTACATCCACCTCTACCAGGAGAACCAGCTGCGCATGGACTGGCATCAGCCCCTGGCGGCCTTTGACGGCAAGACGGGCCTGGAGGTGGCTGCCGAGGGTTTCGCCTGCCACGCCACCCAGCAGGAGCGCTGGAAGGTGGAGGACGGCGGCGAATGGGACAATGCCCTCTTCGGCCTGTGGCGCACTGGTGTCGGCCCCGACACGCTGAAGAACGACCTGTTTGAGAACATTCCGGTGCAATAATCGCCGGATCGCACAAAGGACGGCGCGCGTCTGGCTTTTTTGCGTTTTTTCGCGCCCAAACCGTTGACAACAGGGCGGAAATGCGGGTATGATGATGCACGGTTTTATGCACCATGGAAGAGGATGACGGCAGCCCGGGGGATGCGTCCCGCCGCGCCTGCCTGATGCTTTTGAGGATGTATGGAGGGATTTCCATCATGAAGAAGATCGTGACGAAGTTCGGCGGCAGCTCCCTGGCGGACGCCGGCCAGTTTGCCAAGGTGAAGAGCATCCTGCTGATGGACGAGGCGCGCCAGTATGTGGTGCCCTCCGCCCCCGGCCGCCGCTTCAAGGCGGACGACAAGGTGACCGACCTGCTCTACAAGTGCCACCGCCAGGTGGAGAGCGGCGAGGATTTCGAGGAGACCTTCGACCTGATCGCCGCCCGGTATATGGACATCTGCGAGGAGCTGGGCCTGAAGGTGGACATCTCCGCTGCCCTGGACGAGGTGCACGACCGCATCGCCGAGGGCGCCAGCGCCGATTACTGCGCCTCCCGCGGCGAGTACCTCAACGGCCTGCTGCTGGCGGATTACATGGGCTGGCGCTTCCTGGACGCGGCGGAGGTCATCCGCTTTGACGACCAGGGCCAGCTGGATGCGGAGCTGACCAACAACCTGATGGCTGCGGCCCTGGCGGACGGCGTGCCCACGGTGGTGCCCGGCTTCTTCGGCGCTTATGCCGATGGCACGGTGCACACCTTCTCCCGCGGCGGCTCGGACATCACCGGCGCCATCGTTGCCCGGGCGGTGGGCGCCAGCGTGTATGAGAACTGGACGGATGTGTCCGGCTTCCTGATGGCGGATCCCCGCATCGTCGACGAGCCCCGCGAGATCAGCGTGGTGACCTACAAGGAGCTGCGCGAGCTGAGCTACATGGGCGCCTCCGTCCTGCATGAGGATGCGATGTTCCCCGTGCACAAGGCGGGCATCCCCACCAACATCCGCAACACCAACGACCCCACCCACCCCGGCACCATCATCACCCTCCATGCCCCGGCGGACAGCGTCCACCCCACCATCACGGGCATTGCGGGCCGCAAGGGCTTCTCCGTCGTGAGCGTGGAGAAGGCGATGATGAACAGCGAGCTGGGCTTCGGCCGCAAGGTGCTGGCTGCCTTTGAGGATCACGGCGTGTCCTTCGAGCACCTGCCCACGGGCATCGATACCATGTGCGTGGTGGTGGCCGGCGCGGCGCTGGCCCCGGTGCGCGAGAAGGTGCTGGCGCAGATCGTTGCCTCCACCAGCCCGGACATCATCACCGTGCACGACTACATGTCCATCATCGCCACCGTCGGCCGGGGCATGGTACACAACTGCGGCACCGCCGCGCGCCTGTTCAGCGCGATGAGCAAGGCCGGCATCAACGTCCGCATGATCGACCAGGGCTCCAGCGAGCTGTCCATCATCGTGGGCGTGGACGACGCCGATTACGAGGCCACCATCCGGGCCATCTACAACGCCTTTGTGCGCTAAACTACACAAGCAGCGGAGCGTCAGCGATTTGCGGCGCTCCGTTTTCCCCGTTATATGCGAAAGGGTGACGCGACTTGGAGCTGACATGGCAGGTGTACGCCATCGTGTGTCCGCTGGTGTTCCTGGCGGGGTTCATCGATTCCATCGCCGGGGGCGGCGGGCTGATTTCCCTCCCGGCCTACTACCTGGCGGGGCTGCCGCCCACGCTGGCAGCGGGCACCAACAAGCTCTCCGCCGGCGTGGGGACGATCGCCTCCACCGCCCGCTATGTGCTGGGAAAGAAGGTGGACTGGCGCGTTGGGATCATCGCGGCCCTGGGTGCCTTCCCCGGCAGCTGGCTGGGGGCGCAGCTGCTGCAGCACCTGCCGGAGCGGGCGGTGCGCGTGCTGATGATCGCCGCCATCCCGCTGGTGGCCTTCGTGGTGCTCAGGCAGCGGGGCGGTATGAGCGTGCGCCGCGTGCCCCTGCGGTGGGATGCGCCCGTGTCCGCCGCCATCGGGTTCGCCATCGGCTTCTATGACGGCCTTGTCGGCCCTGGCACGGGCACGTTCCTCATCATCGCCTTCACCATGCTCATGGGCATGGAGGGCGTGATGGCCTCGGGCACGGCCAAGGTCGTCAACCTGACGAGCAACATCTCCGCCCTGCTGGCCCTGCTGACGAGGGGGAACGTGGTCTTTGCCCTGGGGATTCCGGCGGCGCTGTGCGGTGTGACGGGCAACTGGCTGGGCGCGGGGCTGACCATCCGGCGGGGAACACGCTTCATCCGCGCGATTTTGCTGGTGGTGCTGGCGCTTTTGCTTGCCAAGATGGTATATGATGTGCTATAATAGACTGTCAAATTGTATTTTTCGGGAGGAATCTGCATGAGCAAGCCTGAGATCACCCTGAGCGTGCCCGGCGAGAAGGCCTATGCGCTGGTGCTGCGCCTTGCCCTGGGCGGCGTGGCGATCCTCAAGGACCTGGACGCCGGTACCCTGGATGACCTGCGCGCGGCCTCGGACGAAGCCTGCGACTGCCTGCTGCATCAGGCCAGCAGCGCCCGGCGGCTGACGCTGGAAGTCACCGATGGCGGCGATCAGCTGACGGTGAGCCTCATGGCGGATCTGGCCCGCGAAACGGGCGGGGATGCGGCACAGTGCCAGGAGGAGACGGAGATCTCCCGCGCGGTGCTGGAGACCCTGGTGCCCCGCGTGGCACTGCATGCGGCGGAGTGCGGCTGCATCTCCCGCATCGACCTGACGCTGCCCAAGGCAGTGCGCATGGGGGCGTGACATATGGACGACACGCGCCTGATTCCGCTGCTGGCGGATTATGCAAAGACCCGCGACCGCGACGTGCTCGCCCGGCTGGTGGAGGGGTACCTGCCCCTGTGCCGCTCCATTGCGCGCCGCTTCCGCGGGCGGGGCGTGGAGCAGGAGGATCTGGAGCAGGTGGCGGCGATGGCGCTGATGAAGGCCATCGAGCGCTTCGAGCCTGAGCGGGGCTTCCGCTTCTCCACCTTCGCCATGCCCACCATCGCAGGCGAGGTGCGCAACTACCTGCGCGACAAGGGCGGCGCCATCCGCGTCAGCCGAGACACGCGCTCGCGCCTCTTTCAGCTGCGCAAGGTGCAGGAGGAGCTGATGCACCGCCTGCAGCGCGAGCCCTCCCTGAAGGAAACGGCGCAGGCCATGCAGATTTCCCCCGAGGAGCTGCTGAGCCTGCTGGATGCCCGGGAGGCGTCGGACGTGCTCTCCATGGACGCGGCGATGGGCTCCGATGAGGATGCGCAGCGCCTGGAAGCCCGCCTGGGCGCCGCCGAGAGCGGCTACGAAACCGTGGAGCAGAAGGAATGGATGGCCTGGGTGATGCGGCAGGTGACGCCCCAGGAGCGGCTGCTGCTGGAGAAGCGCTTCATCGAGCGCCTGGGCCAGCGGGATACCGCCAGCGCCCTGGGCGTGAGCCAGATGCAGGTCAGCCGTATGGAGCGCCGCATCCTGGCGCGCCTGCGTACCATGACCGAGCAGTGGCAGACCCTGCATTGATCACCCTGGCATCTTGGGATGAAAGGAACCTCACATGGATAACCAGTTCTATCAGCCCGGCGGGCAGCCCCCTGTGGGGAACCCGCAGCAGGGCTATACGGGGAATTACGGCGCTGCCGGGGATTATGGCATGCCCGTGCCCGGCGTGCAGCCCAACCCCTACGACCAGCTGCAGGGCACGCCCTACGCCCCCGCGCAGCCGGCGAACCCCTACGATCAGCTGCAGGGCACGCCCTACGCCCCCACGCAGCCGGCGAACCCCTACGACCAGCTGCAGGGCATGCCCTACGCCCCTGCGCAGCCGGCGAACCCCTACGACCAGCTGCAGGGCACGCCCTACGCCCCCGCGCAGCCGGCGAACCCCTACGATCAGCTGCAGGGCACGCCCTACGCCCCCGCGCAGCCGGCGAACCCCTACGATCAGCTGCAGCAGGGTACGCCCTCGCCCGTGCAGACGCCCTATGGCGGCGTTGCACAGCCCTATGCGGACCCCGGCGCGATGCAGGCCCCCTATTCCGACGGGAACTATCAGCACCTGTTCCCCCAGGGGCCTGAGCAGGCCGCGCCGCAGCAGAATGTGCCGCAGCAGACTGCGCCTGTGAAGAAGAGCAAACTCCGCCGGGGCCCCTTTGCCGGCGGCGACGCCAACGTGCCCGGCAAAGGGAAGAGCAGGTTCACCCCGTCGGATATCGCGCTGATCGTCGTGGCGGCGGTGGCCATCATGGCCCTGGCCGGGTGGTATCTGTACGCGACCTACGCTCCGGAGGCGGCGCGCTATGGCCAGGTGGCCACGGGCAGCCTGTCGGCCATCCACACCGGCAGCGTCCTGGTGGTGCGCAACGAGATGCCCTATGACGCCGAGAGCGTCAACTCCGTGTCCTACGAGGCGGTCGAGGGCAGCAAGGTGGTGCGCAACGACGTCATCTGCTCCATCTACTCCACCGGCTACAGCGCCAGCGCCGTGCGCCAGCTGCAGCAGTACCGCGATGATATCCGCGATTATCAGGAGAAGCTCATCGAGGAGAGCACCATCTACGACGCGCAGACCAAGCGCTACAACGAGCAGGTGCTCACCCTGGCCCTGGAGCTCCGCTCCGTTATCTCCGGCGACTCCGGCTCCATGGCCAACATCGAGAGCCAGATGACGCAGACCGTGTCCCAGCGCCAGAGCTACTTCGACCAGAAGTTCGCCTCCGAGCAGCGCTTCTCCACCCTCAAGGACAACGAGCGCAGCCAGAACCAGCGCATCAACAGCTGGACGCACACCTACAAGGCCACTACGGACGCGCTGGTCTCCTTCTACTCCGACGGCTTTGAGTACGCCATCAACGGTGGCAACTACACCACCTTCACCCCCTCGCAGGTGCGGCAGATGATCAACGGCCAGAAGCCCGAGAACGCTGCGCCCGGCAAGGGCAAGACCACCCTGTACCGCATGGTGAAGGACAACGAGTGGTACGCGCTGTTCCTCTCCGACGACACGGCGTGGAACCCCGTCAGCGGCGAGACCTACCAGCTCCAGCTGGAGCGGTTCGGCGACACGACCGTGGAGGCCCTCGTGTACGACTTCGAGAAGTCCGACGGCGAGCTCCTGGTGCGCCTGCGCATCATCGGTTCGGTGGAGCCGGTACTGTACCTGCGCTCCTGCGATGCGGTGCTGGCGGAGTCCATGACCACGCTGATGGTCAACGAGCGCGCCATCCACACCCAGGATGGCACCACCGGCGTGTGGCTGGTGGACGGCAGCATGGAGTCCTTCATTCCGGTCAATGTCCTCTACACCGTGGATGGCTACGCCTATTTCCAGACGGTGCAGCAGGCCATGATCTTTGAAGGCGACCAGCTGCGCCTGCGCGACTGACCCTGGGAGGAGGCGACACATGCTCACGCAGCAGTACACCGCCCGCCTGGCAGCCCTGCGGGATGCGCTGGCGGCGGCCTCGGAGGGACGCTACAGCCCGCCGGAGATCATCGCGGTGACAAAGACCCATCCGGCGGAGGAAATCCTGCCGCTGATGGCCGCCGGGCAGGTGATCATCGGCGAGAACCGCGTGCAGGAAATCGTTGAAAAATGGCCGGATCTGGGTGAAAAGTTTCAGATTCACCTGATCGGAAGGTTGCAATCGAACAAGGTTAAGTATATAATGGATAAGGTATGCATGATCCAGTCGGTGGACCGGCCGGCGCTGGCGCTGGAGATCGACCGGCAGGCCTGCAGGCACGGCGTGAGGATGCCGGTGCTCATTCAGGTATCCCCGGCGGGGGAGGAGCAGAAGGGCGGCATGCCGCCTGAAATGGTGCGCCCCTTCCTCCAGGAGGTGCGGCGCATGCCGGGCCTTGCCGTGCGCGGCCTGATGGCCGTGATGCCCAACACGCAGGATGAAGCATACCTGAGCGGCCTCTTTGCCGGCATGCGGCAGCTCTTTGAGCAGCTGCGGGAGGAGGCCATCGACGGCGTTGCCATGGAGGAGCTCTCCATGGGCATGAGCGGCGACTGCCTCCTGGCGGCCCGCCACGGCGCCACCATGGTGCGCATCGGCAGCGCGCTGATGGGTGCGCGCAACTACACCCGGTAACGCAGGAAGCAATCTCACAATCAGGAGCCGTTGCTCCGGGAGGATTGATATACATGGCTATGAAGGATCTCGTGCAGAAGATGAAGGGCTTTGTGGGCAAGGCAACGGCCCCCCGCGAGCAGGGGCAGAAGCCGCCCATGTCCACCATGCCCAACGGCAGCGTCAGCGGCTATCAGCCCCGTGTGGTGCGCCCGCATGCGGCCCAGAGCGGCCCGGTGACCCACCCGGCGGCCTCCTTTGACAGGATGAACCCCGCAGGCGTCAACCCGGACAGCGGCCCCCGCTTCATGCCGCCGCTCCAGCCCGGGCAGCCCCAGCCGGTGCCCGTGCAGCAGGTGCAGCAGCCCTATGGCAACCAGGCCTCCAGCCAGCCCCTGCCGCCTCCCGGCCAGCCGATGGGCACCACCAGCATGCCGCCCATGCAGCAGAATGCGGGTCAGCAGCCGCCCATGCAGGGCCAGTCCTGGCCCCGGCAGACGGTGCAGCAGCCCGCCTTCCAGCAGCCCCAGGCCGCCCCGGCGATGCAGCATCAAAATGCTCCCCAGCAGAATCCGGAGAGCAATGTGCGCTATTTCCCCGGCACCGTGGCCGATGAAGCCGGCAACCCCTATGCGATGGTCATGCGCGTGGCGCAGGTCACCGGCATCACCTCCTGCTATGCGCTGCTGGAGTTCATGCAGTATGACGAGGCCATCATCGTCAACCTCGACCAGATCACCGACGTGATGGAGGCCAACCGCTGCATCGACATGCTCTTCGGCGCGGCTTACGCCATGCAGCACAACTTCGAGCGCATCGCCTCCCGTAGCGTGTACCTCATCGCGCCCCAGCGGGTGCATGTGCTGCCCTGCGAGAACATGATGCTGATGAGCCAGCAGGATGCGGACCGCCGCTGGCCGGGCCTGTCCCGCATGAGCGCACCCGCGTCCCGCCAGGGCCGCCGGGACGATTTCGCCCCCGCCTTCGGCCAGCAGGCCGCAGCGCCCCGCCCCGGCCAGTACGCCGAGTACGGCGGCTTCGGCGCCTACCGCTGAGCGCGCGCCATCCCCCCGACAGTCATGAACGACAGCAAAGGAGAATATCATTATGATCACTGCGATCCTTTCCATTTTCAGTCTGCTTCTGGTCGTGCACTATCTGCTCTACCTGCTGCGCGTGCCCGCCAACAAGTGGACGGAGCTGCTGCGCTCCATCGTTGAGCCGGCGCTGAACATCACCCGCCAGCTGATGCAGCGCTTCATCCCCGCGCTGACTGGCAAGGGCATCGACTGGTCGCCCATCGTGCTCTATGTGGTCATCCGCCTGGTGTGCGTCGTGCTGGGCCTGCTGAGCAAGCTGCCCCTGATCGGCTGGCTGTTCTGATGCGGCCCGAGGACGGATCGCAGGCGGCGCTGCGGCTGCGTCAGGCAGCGGAGCGGGCGGACCGGCTGGATATGGCCGTGCCCGGGCGCTTCGTGACCGGCGCGGAAAGGGCGATGGCGCTGCATGCGGCGCATCAGGCGGGGGTTCAGGCGGCCTTTGACGGCGGCTGGCCCGACGCTGAGCGCTGGCAGGTCTGCTTCTGCCCCGCGTGGGCGGAGCCGGCTTTCACCGCCGTGTGGCTGGAGATCCGCTGGCCGGCGAAGTTCGCCCGCGTCACCCACAGCGACCTGCTGGGCAGCCTGATGGCCCTGGGCACGGACCGCAGCTTCTATGGCGACCTGATCGCCCTTGAGGACCGGGCGTACCTGCTGGCGCTGCCGGAGGTGGCCGCGCGGCTGCCGGGCGAGTGGACGCAGGCGGGCAACGCCCCGCTGCGCGTCACGGCGCTGGCGTCGCCCCCGGACATCGCCCCCCCGCAGGGCGCGATGCTGCGCGACACGGTGGCCTCCCTGCGGCTGGACTGCGTGCTGGCCAGCGGGATGAAGACCTCCCGGGTCCGGGCGGCGGAGATCATCCGCCAGGGGCTGGTGATGGTGGACCACATGCCCGAGGAGCGGGCGGATCGCCAGCTGGAGGCGGGAACGCTGCTGAGCGTGCGGGGTTTCGGCCGCATCCGCCTGACGGAGGTGGGGCAGCCCACCCGCAAGGATCGCCTGCCCGTCATGCTGGAGATCTTCCAGAGAAATTGAACAATTTTCCGGCGCATTGCGTCTGTATTTGCGGGGCAACCCGAAATGAGAGAGGAGCATTCATCATGAGCGAGAATGGTAAGAGGCTGACCATCACGGACATTGAGACCAAGAATTTCCGCTGTGAGGCGTACGGCTACGAGCAGCGCGATGTGGATGAATTCCTGGACTGCATCTGCGACGAGATGGAAGTGCTGCAGGGCGAAATCGCCGAGCTGAAGCAGCAGCTGGATTACGCCCGGGCGGAGACCCGCAAGGCCGAGGCGGCCAGCGGCTTTGTGACCCCGGCGGCCTCCGCGCCCGACCAGACCTTCCGGGAGATCCTGGAGATGGCGCAGCGCGTGAAGGATCAGACCATCGCCGACGCCCAGCGCAGGGCCGAGGAGATCGTTGCCGACGCCACCGCGCAGGCGGCTGCCACCCTGGGGAACCTCGAGAGTGAGCGCGACAGGCTGCAGGCGATCGTCACCACCCTGCGCAGCAGGGCCGCCGGCTACCGCGATGCGATGTTCGGCCTGATGGCGGAGCACCAGGTGGCGCTGGAGGCGCTGAAGATTGGCGACGAGGACGACAAGCCCGTGTGGGAGATGGAGACCGAACCCGCCGCACAGGACGGCGAGGAAGCCTGATCATATGCCGGCAGGCGGGACGCAGCGTCCTGTCTGCCGCTTTTGCATGAAGGGAGGCGGATGCCATGGAACAGATGCGTGCATCGGTGCGCCAGCTGGTGGAGTTCACCCTGCATGGCGAGGACATCCGCCCCGCAGGCGGTCAGCTGCGCGACATGCAGGAGGGCACTCTGGGCCACAGGGCACGGCAGAAGCTCCTGGGGGAGGGCTGGGAGGCGGAAGTGCCCCTGAGCCTGACGGTGGAAGTGGAGGCCGCCGAGTGGGAGCTGCTGCTGGCCGGCCGCATGGACGCATTCCTTGACGGCAACGTGCCCATCATTGAGGAGATCAAGCTCTGGCAGCGCCGCGAGCCGCCTGCAGCGCCTGTTCCCGCCCATGAGATGCAGGCCGTGTGCTACGGGCACATGCTGTGCCAGGCGCAGGGGCTGGCGGAGGTCGTCATCCGCGTGGCCTATGTGGATCGAGGCGGCCGCGTGCGGGGGCAGTTCGATACGCCCATGACGGCGGGGGAATGCCAGGCGCGCTTTCATACGGTGCTGGAACCCTTCCTGCGGCGGCAGAGACTGCTGCGCCAGCACACCCGGGCGCGGGACGCCTCGCTGCAGGCGCTGCGCTTCCCCTTTGATCAGTACCGCCCCGGGCAGCGGGAGATGGCTGTGCAGGTCTACACGGCGGCGCGGCTGGGGCGGCGGCTTTTTGCGTCCATGCCCACGGGCACGGGCAAGTCCGTGGCGGCGCTGTTCCCGGCCCTCAAGGCCCTGGGCGCGGGGATAACCGGGCAGGTCTACTACCTCACCGCCCGCACCACCCAGCGCCAGGGGGCCATCGAGGCCCTGCGCCGCATGCGCCGCCAGCCCCTGCACCTGTGGACGCTGGTCATCGACGCCAAGGACAAGCAGTGCCCGGCCAAGACCCTCTGCCACCCGGACTGGTGTCCCCGGGCGAAGGGGCATTTCCTGCGCGACCACGCGGCCATCGAGGAGATGTTCCTCACCGACGACTGGTCGCCCGAGGCCATCCGCATGATGGCGGAGAAGCACTGCCTGTGCCCCTTTGAGTTCAGCCTGAGCCTGGCGGAGGTGGCCGACCTGACCATCTGCGATTACAACTACGCCCTCGACCCCGCCGTGCACATCCAGCGCATCTTTGACAAGGGGCGCGACGTGACGCTGCTGATCGACGAGGCGCACAACCTGCTCTCCCGCGTGCGGGACATGCTCTCGGGGCATGTGGATGGCGCGGGCCTGCGCAGGCTCCGCACGGCGGTGGGGAAGTCGGCGGGCCGCAAACATGACCTGTACAAGGCCATGACGGCGGTTCTGAAGGCGCTGGATGACCTGCCCCTGCCGGAGGACGACGCCCGCGAAGGCGTGCTGGCGGAGATCCCCCGGAGCCTCGATACCGCCTGCCAGGAGCTGGCGGACGCCTTCATTGCCTCCCAGGGCGAGCGCATCGACTGGGGCGGCGACGGCGCACAGCTGCGGGATGTGCTGCTGCCGCTCCTGTCCTTCGTGCGGGCGCGGCGCAGGGATGCCACCGAATACGCCTGGCTCTGGCAGGGGCGGCGGCAGAAGACCGTCCACGCCTTCGCGCTGGATGTGGCATCCTACTTCGCCGAGGTCACAAAGAACATGCGGGGTGTGGTGTGCTTCTCGGCCACGATGCACCCGCTGGAGGAGATGAAACGCCTGCTGGGCGGCGCGGAGGAGGACGCCTGCTTCGCCATGCCCTCGCCCTTCCCGCAGGAGAACCTGCTGCTCCTCCAGCAGGACGTGAACACCCGCTACCACCACCGCGAGGCGGCCTGCGGGGCCATTGCGGAAGCCATCGGCGCGATGGTGCGGGCAAAGCCCGGGCGGTACATCGCGTTCTTCCCGTCCTTTGCGTTCATGAAGCAGGCGGCGGAGCTGCTGGACGTCCCCTGCCAGATGCAGCGCAGCGGCATGACCGATGCAGAACGCGCGGAATTCCTCGCACCCTATGTTCCCGGCGGGCCGGAGCCCGGCGGCCTTGAACCGGTGCTCAGCCTGTGCGTGCTGGGCGGCGTCTTTGCCGAGGGCATCGACCTGCCCGGCGACGCGCTGGACGGCGTGGCCATCGTGGGCGTGGGGCTGCCCCAGGTGAACCTGTTCCAGCAGACCCTGCGCGAGTATTATGACCGCACGATGGACGCCGGCTTCCTCTACGCCTACATGCTGCCGGGGATGCAGAAGGTGGCGCAGGCCGTGGGCCGCGTCATCCGCACGGAGACGGACCGCGGCGTGGCCCTGTTGCTGGATGACCGCTACCGCCAGGGTGCGTACCGGCGGCTCTGCCCGGAACACTGGACGATCCACGTGGAAAACCGGGCTGCACAGGAGCGGCTGGAGCGCTTCTGGCGGACGGAGAACTGAAACACAGCAACAGGAGATCGTGTAAAGCTTCTGATTGAGATGGTGGGCCTCGATCCGAGCCTTCGGAAACCAGTCAGCCAGTACAGCCTTGGCATGCGGCAACGACTTGGTATTGCACAGGCGTTGCTGGATGATCCGTCCCTTTTGATCCTGGACGAGCCGATGAACGGACTGGACAAGAACGGCGTCCGCAGCATGCGTGATCTGCTGCTGTCACTCAAGGCACAGGGCAAGACAATCATACTTGCCAGCCACTTCGCACAGGATATTGATGAACTGTGTGATACGGTTTGTGAAATGGATCAGGGCGTGCTTACGATCCATAAGTAGAGTCGGAGGAGTACAGATTCCGATGGTATGGCTGCTGTCCGGCATCGTAGACAGCGGCCATTTTCTCGTTGGTTTGTTGAGGAGGAAGATCGCACCATGATTCTTGCGCATGGATGAAAAATGCAATTGGCCCTTGTCAAACAGCTCGTGTGCCCGTTCCTTTTGAGAAACATGGAAAATCCACACGACATGTAGAGAACACATCGTGTGGATCAATCACATAATGGCTGAATCTTCTTTTCGCAATGCAAAACCGGTCGCTCCATACAGAATCAGGATCGGCAGCGCATACAGAACACCTTCGGCATACTGATTGCTGCCGCTTCTGATGTCGTTGAGCATCAGCGAGGCCGGACGGAGCTCTGTATCCGGCAGAAGGATCAGGGGAAGCTCCACCAGATTCCATGCTTCGGCAAAGCACAAGAGCGTCAGTACAGCCAGACCTGGCAGCAACTGGGGCATGATTGCACGGCAGAAAATGGTCAGTTGAGATTTGCAATCCAGCAGGGCAGCTTCCCAATGCTCGCCGGGAATGGCGCGGATCAGCAGCCATGCGATCAGCGGCCCCAGGGGCGAGAAAGCCTGCATCAGGATCACTGCGAGCTGCGTGTCGTACATATTCAGCCAGCGACTCATCTTGAATACGGGCACCATGATGCTCTGGAAGGGCAGCAGCAACAGCAGCAACAGCAGCACACGGATGAACCCCATGCCCCTGATGCTGCTGCGGGCAAGAAACAGACCACCCAGCACCGATAAAGGCAGCTGTAAAGCCAGCGTGCTCAATGTAATCCTTACAGAGTTCCACAGTTGAAGAAGCAGCTCTTCATTGTCGAGCATGGTAACATATCGCTGCCAGGAAGCCTCAAGGAAATCCGTTTCGCCTTTGAGAAAAGCGATCAGATCTCCCTGAAAGAAGGACGCAGCGAACAGCATCAGCATCGGCAAGGCAAAGATCAACAGGAGGACAACCAGCATACCTGCGGTGATTTTCCTCATGCCAGCCGCCTCCTTTTCATGATCAGAAACGCTGCCCCGTACAAAATCAGCGCGAAGAGTACCAACAAGACCGCACAGGCGGCAACATACTGGAAATTCATCTTCACATACTGATGGTTCATGTAGTGTTGGAGCATATATACGCTGGACGACGGATAATCACCGAAAAGAAGGTAACTTTCCTTATAGCAGCGGAACATGAACATGGTCAGGAAGATCATTACGCCAGCCAGCTGCTCTCCGGCCATGGGCAGGCGAATGGCAAAGTATGTGCGGACAGCCCCCGCACCGTCCAATGCAGCGGCATCGGTAATGGCCTGCGGTATTTTCTGCAATGCCGTGTAAAGCAGCACAGCGCCCACCCCTGCATATTTCCAGAGGTAGAGTGTGATCAGCGCAGCCTGAGAGGATGCTGCTGCCAGCGTGGACCGAGTGTCGAACACCGCTGACCACAGGCTGACTGCTGAAACCGAGGGAATCAGCAGCGGGAGAAGCAGAACGGCCATACCCAGCCCGGCCAGTTTCGGATGCCGGTACAGAAGCGGCGCTATCACCAGTGAGGCCAGCATTGCTGCCAGAATCATTCCGCCGCCCAGCAGGGTCAGGTTCTGGATACCCAGCTGGAAGTATCTGTTCTCCATTACATGGCTGAAATTACCAAGCCCGGCAAAGCGACTGTCAAAAGTGCTGTTTACCAAAGCGTAATAGACCGTCATTCCCAGCGGAACCAGATAGCACGCCGCAAAGCCCAACATGGGCAGAACGCCGATCAGAAGTAATTTCTGCTTTTTCATGGTCAGCCACCTATGAGCATATCTGCCTTCTGCTGCATCATATCGGCATATTCCTGCGGCGTAATGTCGCCGTTCATCAGCATTTCCAGCAGATCTTCAGTAATCTGCAGACGCATCAGCTCCAGGTCGCGAAGCTGCGGGACACCGTGCTCCAGCACGAAATTGTAAAGGTACTCATTTTGCGCAGAGGGCGGCGTGCGCATATCATGCTGCTCGCCGTAAAGGGATTTGTCCTTCAGCCATTGACCACAGTTGAGATAAAACTGATTGGAAGTCGCTTCCACCGAAGCGTAGCATGCCAGGAAATACGCTGCTTCTTCCGGATATCTGGAGTTGGCATTGGCCATCAGACACCAGGAATCCACCAGGAAGAGCGGATTCTCGGCATCATATACCGGAGGCAGCACGTAGACGTCATCTCCCAACTTGGCTAATGCTTTCTCCTCGGCCCAGAGCAGGGTGTTATCCGGCATGTCGAAGCTGAGATCCCTGGCGTCCTTTATGTAGATCAGGCCTCTTGCGCTCAGATCCTGGATGCGTGCCAGCAGGCTCAGGTATTCTTCTGTCTGAAAGTCCGCTGTGCCCAGATAGTAGTCAGTATGCGTCGCTTCATATTGCCAGCGCATGTTGGTCAGCACGTTCTCACCGGCTAAGTAGATGGGCGTTTCGGCGGATTGGTTATAGGCGTACACTTTGTCGGCCAGCGCATCGAAGTCTTCCCATGTCCACACGCCGACAGGAATCTCCCACCCCACAGCTTCTGCCAGTTCGGGATTTACCTGGAACAGCTCCACATCCGTTACCCACAGCACACCGTATTGCCGCCCATGAGTGGACATCAATCCCCAGATATCCCGGTAATCATCCCGGAGTGCCTGCATTTCAGGCATATCGGTCAGATCAATGATGGCACCGTTTGCCAATAAGCCAGGAGCTGGCGTCATACCATACATGCCCTGCATGGCAAACACATCCACGCCGCCTTCGTCCGCCATCATTTCAGTGGCCAGAACGCGG
>JAFQQT010000026.1 GCA_017410455.1 Clostridia bacterium | reverse complement strand
AGGTGCAGTTTCGAGCAGATTTTCTTGCAATTCAAGGATGAAAACCGAAGGTTTACTGGAGGTAAATCGAGGTTTGAAGACGCTGAAGTGCATGAAAAGATGCCGAAAATGCATCCTGGTGAATTTAGAAACACACTCTAATTCGTAATTCTAAATGCTTAATGCTTGATGAGATGGTGAGCATTGGCGTCAACTGCATATGAAACAGCCCGCTGCGTCATCACGATGCAGCGGGCTTTGTATTCGGCTTACTTGGTCTGCACTTCCTCAATCATCTCCAGCACCCGCTTTGTGCCATCAGCCGGGGGCGCGGCCTTGACGGCGGCGGTGAGGGCATCGCGGTCCGCCCAGGTCTGCATGAGGGCCTCGGTCAGCGTGTCGGCGGTCATGTCCTCCTGCAGGAGCACGCGGCACAGTCCACGCCTTTCGAGGCTCTGGGCGTTGAGGATCTGGTCGCCGCGGCTGGCTCCCTTGGGGTAGGGCACCAGCAGCAGGGGGCGCGCCAGGGCCTGGAACTCCATCAGGGCGTTGCTGCCCGCGCGGGAGAGCACCAGGTCAGCGCAGGCGAAGACGTCCGGGAGCTCGGCGGAAACGAACTCCAGCTGGCGGTAGCCGGCGGTGCCCTCCAGCGCCGCGTCGAGGTTGCCCTTGCCGCAGATGTGCGCCACGTCGAAGGTCTTCATCAGCTCCGGCAGCGCCTCGCGCAGGGCCTTGTTGACCGCCTGCGCGCCCAGGGAGCCGCCCATCATCAGCAGCACGGGCTTATCGCCGGAGAATCCCAGCAGCTTCAGGCCGTTGGCGCGGCTGCCCTGGAAGAGCTCCGGGCGCAGGGGCGTACCGACGGCCTCGGCCTTGCTGCCCAGTTCGGCGGCGCACTCGGGGAAGGTGGTGGCGATCTTCTTCACGAAGGGCTTGCAGAGCTTGTTGGCCAGGCCGGGGGTCAGGTCGCTCTCATGGCTGACCACGGGGATGCGGTGCAGCCACGCGCCCACCACCACCGGCACGGCCACAAATCCGCCCTTGGAGAAGCACACGTCCGGCTTGAGCTTGCCCATCAGGTGAGCCGACTGGAACGCTCCACAGATGACCTTGAAGGGATCGGTGAAGTTCTTCCAGTCGAAATAACGGCGGAGCTTGCCGGTCTTGACGCCGTGGTAGGTGATGCCGGGGACAGCGGAAAGCTTCTCAGCCTCCATGCCGGACTCGGTGCCGATATAGTGTACCTCGTAGCCTCTTTCGAGCAGATGGGGCAGCAGGGCGAGATTCGGGGTCACGTGACCCATGGTGCCGCCGCCGGTCAGGACGATCTTCTTTGCCATATTGATGATACCGCCTTTCAGGCTGATTCGGAATTCAGCGTGTACCGCATTCGTTCGCATTCTATGATAAACCTCCCGGCAGCATGTGTCAAGGCTTGCGGCGCGGATGAATGCATGGTATACTGCTTCTGACAGGACATGCAGGGAGGAACGCACATGAACATTCTCGTCATCGACGCCCAGGGCGGGGGCATGGGCCGCATGCTGGTGGAAGGTCTCAAGCGCGCGCTGCCGGAGCAGCCGGTGATCGCTGTGGGCACCAACGCCCTGGCGACCTCCGCCATGCTCAAGGGCGGTGCGGATCAGGCCGCCACGGGTGAAAACGCCATCCGCGTCTGCGCGGCAAAGGCGGATATCATCCTCGCGCCCCTGGGCATGGTGCTGGCGGACGCGATGCTGGGCGAAGTGACGGCGGAGATGGCCGTCGCTATCGGCCGCAGCCCCGCGCGCAAGATCTTTCTGCCCGTCAGCCGCTGCCAGGCCACGGTGGCCGGCGTGGCGAAAATGACCATGGCAGAGGCTGTGGAACGCGCCGTGGCGGAAGCGGTGGGCGTCATCAGGAACTGAAGCCGAAAAGCCGAAAGGGCTGCCCCGTGCGTGCGGGACAGCCCTTTGCATTTTCCTCAGGCGTTGCTCTGCAGCAGCTCCGTGTAGCACATCAGGAATGGGGCCAGGCCCTTGGCGTCGTTCTCCACCACGGGCTCGGAGATGTAGTACTCGTAGCTGCCGTCGCGGCGGCGGTTGTTCTCCGGGCCCAGGCCGGCCACCAGGCAGATGCCGCCCAGGTTCAGCTTGCCATCCGTTTCGGAAAGGTAGCGGTCACAGATGGCGCGGAAGATCCTCGCGCCCACGCTGGCGTACTTCGCATCCAGCATGCCCAGGCGCGCGCCCTTGAGGTAGAAGTAGGCCACCATGGCCGAGCCGCTGGTTTCCGGGTAGTTGCCCTCGCGGCCGGGCTGGTTGGGCACCTGCCAGAGCATGTTCGCGTCCGCATCGATGTAGGGCAGGAGGTTCGCGGCCAGCTCGCGGGCGATGGCGGTCATGTCCTGGCGGAAGGAAGCGTCGTCGATCTCCGCCGTCACGTCGATGAGGGCGGCAGAGAACCAGCCAAGGCTCCGCAGCCAGGGGTTCTTCGAGCAGCCGGTTTCCGGATCCGCCCAGAAGGCCGTCCGGCTGGCGTCGTAGCCGTGGCGGTACAGGCCGGTCTCCGGGTCGTACATGCGCTCGCGCACGGTCATGAACTGGCGGCGGATGTCATCGATATGCGCGCCGCCCTCCAGCTCCATGGTGTAGCGGGCGTAGAACACCTGCGCCATGTACAGGCCATCCAGCCAGACCTGGTTGGGGTAGATGGCCTTGTGCCAGAAGCTGCCCTCGTGGGTGCGGGGCTGGCGCAGGATCTGCCCGTAGAGCACGTTGATGGCCCGGCGGTACTTCTCCTTCCCGCTCATGCGGTAGACGTCAAAGAGCACGCGCCCCTCGCAGATGTTGTCCAGGTTGTAGTCCTCCTCGCGGAAGCCCCTGATGCTCCCGTCCTCGAAGACATAGTGATCCAGAAAGCGCTCGGCAAACTCGTAATACTTGCTCTCGCCCGTGATGCGGTGCAGGTTCAGCAGGGCGATCATCATACAGCCGTCGATGTAATTCCAGCCGTTGACCTTGCCCGCCATGATCTTTTCGATGTTCCACAGCGGCCGTTCGGGGGTGGACTCGGTCATCATCCGTTCCACATAGCGTTCGATCAGACTCATCCGGGGGACGCCTCCTTGTAAGTGCTACCATCAGTATACCGGATCAGGCGGGATTTGGCAAGTCCCCGCAAGCAAAAAGCCCCGATCTACGAAGGATCAGGGCCATTTTCATCAGTGGGACTTGTGGAACACCAGGCGCTCGTAGCGCTCCACATCGGCGTTGCGGGTCATGATCTCCAGCTCCTCGTCGCCCATGACGGTGTTGCGGCCGTTGGCGTACTGCTCGGCCACCATCTCGCGCACCGCCACCACCAGCGGATCGTTCTTGTCGATCACATGGTCGCCAGCCAGGCGGAAATAGCCGTTCATCCAGTGTGCCACGCCCGCCAGGCCGCTGGTCGCGTCCACAGCCACCATGGCCGGGCGGTTGAGCAGCAGGGCGGTATTGAAGATGTTGTAGATCTCCTCGTCCTTGAGCAGGCCATCGGCGTGGATGCCGGCGCGGGTAACGTTGAAGTGGCGGCCGACAAAGGGCTGACGGGGGCTGATCTCCAGGCCGATCTCGCGCTCCATGTAGTCCGCCATTTCGGTGATGGCGGTCAGATCCATGCCGTCGGTGGTGCCGCGCAGGGAGGCGTACTCGATGGCCATGGCCTCGATGGGGCAGTTGCCCGTGCGCTCGCCAATGCCCAGGATGGAGCAGTTGATGGAGGAGCAGCCGTAGAGCCAGGCCGTGCCGGCGTTGGAAACGACCTTGTAGAAGTCGTTGTGGCCGTGCCACTCCAGCATGTCCGAGGGGACATGGGCATAGTGGCGCAGACCGTAGATGATGCCGGGGACGCTGCGGGGCGTAGCCGCACCGTAGTAGCTGACGCCGTAGCCCATGGTGTCGCAGGCGCGGATCTTGATGGGGATGCCCGCCTCCTGGGAGAGCTTCATCAGCTCCTCGGCAAAGGGGAGGACAAAGCCGTAGAAGTCCGCACGGGTGATATCCTCAAAGTGGCAGCGGGGCTTGATGCCGCGGTCCAGCGCCGCCTTGATCACGCCCAGGTACTTGTCGCGGGCCTTGCCGCGGGTCAGCTTCATCTTGTTGAAGATGTGATAGTCCGAGCAGGAGACGAGGATGCCCGTTTCGGCGATGCCCTCGTTCTTGACCAGCTCGAAGTCCTTTTCGTTGGCGCGGATCCAGGTGGTGATCTCCGGGAACTTGAGGCCCAGGTCCTGACAGGCATGCAGCGCCTGACGATCCTTCTCGGTGTAGACGAAGAACTCGGACTGGCGCACGAGGCCCTTGGGGCCGCCCAGGCGGTTCAGGAGCTTGAAGAGGTGCACGATCTGATCCACGGTGAAGGGGCTGACGGACTGCTGACCATCGCGGAAGGTCGTGTCGGTCATCCAGATCTCCTCGGGCATGTCCGGCGGCACATGGCGCATGTTGAAGGCGATCTTGGGCACGGAGTTGTAGTCGAACACCTCCCGGTACAGGTTCGGCGTCGCCACATCCTGCATTTCATATTGATAGCGGGCCTGCATGAGCAGGTTCTGCTTTTCGTCGAATTTCAGCATATTCCTTCCTCCTTCTCTCACAATCTACGCTGCGCAAGCCGCCCCAGGGGGGCAAGGGGCGCAGCCCCCCACAGCAGGGCAAGGGGCGCAGCCCCCACAGCGAGGCAAGGGGCGCAGCCCCCACAGCGGGGCAAGGGGCGCAGCCCCACAGCGGGGCAAGGGGGCGCAGCCCCCCACAGCAGGGCAAGGGGCGCAGCCCCCACAGCGGGGCAAGGGGGCGCAGCCCCCCCACAGCGGGGCAAGGGGCGCAGCCCCCACTCCGGCACCGCGCAACACCAGCGCGGCTCGCCCTCCGCGAGCCGTGCCCGCGCGGGGCACCCTCCGTGCCCCGTGCGACGCGCAACCATGCCAAAGCCCCACGCGACTCAGCCCATGGCCGAAGGCACCCAACCCCATCGCGGGCCGCCCCGCCGGGGGCTCCCCGGCTTACCAGGGGGTGTCGGTCAGTTCGGTGATGAATTCTTCGATGCGGCGCAGGCCCTCCATGCACTGGTCCATGGCAACGGCGTAGGAGAGGCGGCAGAAGCCTTCCGCCTCGAAAGCGCTGCCCGGAACGACCGCCACATGCTTCTCCGCCAGCAGAAGCTCGGCGAAGGTCTTGCTCGTTTCAATCATGCGGCCGTGATAGCTCTTGCCCAGGATGCGCTTGATGTTCATCATGATGTAGAAGGCGCCCTGGGGCTTGCGGCAGCTCAGGCCGGGGATCTGGTTGATCTTCTCGACCATGGCGTCGCGGCGCTCCTGGAACTGGGCGACCATCGGACGGATGCATTCGTCCCCGGCTTCCAGGGCCTTCATGGCAGCGTACTGCGCAATGGCGTTGGCGTTGGAGGTGGCGTGGCTCTGGAAGTTGGCCATCGCCTTGATCTCCTGCAGCGGGCCGGCCACATAGCCGATGCGCCAGCCGGTCATCGCGTAAGCCTTGGACATGCCGTTGACCACGAAGGTCTGGTTCTTGATGGCCTCGCCGATGTTGGCGATGGAGAAGTGCTTCTCGCCATCGTAGATCAGCTTTTCGTAGATTTCGTCGCTGATCACATAGAAGGGATGGCTCACCGCCAGATCCGCCACGAACTGCAGCTTCTCGCGGGGCCATACGCTGCCGTTGGGGTTGGAGGGGCTGGTGATGATCATCGCCTTGGTGCGGCGGGTCACGCGGGAGGCGATGTCCTTCCTGTGGGGGATGAAGTTGGTGGACTCATCCGTTGGGATGAACACCGGCACGCCGCCGGCCAGACGCACCATCTCCGGATAGGACACCCAGCAGGGCGTGGGGATGAGCACCTCGTCGCCCGGATCCAGAATGGCCTGGAACACGTTGTACAGGCTGTGCTTTGCGCCGGAGGACACCACGATGTCCTGGGGCTTGTAGTACAGGTCGTTGTCACGCTCCAGCTTGTCGCAGATGGCCTTGCGCAGCTCAAAGGTGCCCGACGCCGGCGTGTAGCGGGTCTTGCCCAGCGCCATGCCCTCGTTGGCCGCATCGATGATGAACTGAGGCGTGGGGAAGTCCGGCTCGCCCGCGCCGAATCCGATCACGTCCACGCCGCTGGCGCGCATCTCCTTGGCGCGCGCGTCGATGGCCAGCGTGGGGGACGGGCTGATGCTCTGGCAGCGATGGGAAACAGTAAGTGCCATGGTGGTTGCCTCCTGCAAATCTGCGTGACGTCCGGCATGCCGCCGGCCTGCGCTGTTTTTTCAATAACAGCTACCATTATAGCCCCGGGAGGCCGTCAAATCAATAGGAAATGCAGAAAAAATGCATTCACAGGCGCAAATCCTGCAATTTACCCCCGGTCCGACCCGGCTTCAACCGGTTTCGACCGGGGGTAATATGCATTTCACAGTGGCGTTTCCTTCATTTTACATGGCATCAGTTCAGGTCGTCCTCCGGAGCGCTGCCGCCCAGCATCTCCCGGATGGCGTCGGCCGGCGTCTCCTTCTTCACGCCGTATGCATCCCAGAAGGCCACCACCGCGCCGTTCATGTAGATCGTCAGCAGGAGGTTGCCCATCATCGTCAGCGTCAGGGCGATGGCCGTCATCACGGCATTAACCGCAATGGAGCCGATCAGGGAGATCAGCAGCTGCCAGCCCACGAAGGAGATGCGCAGCATGAAGTACTCCATCTTGCGGGTGCGCATCACCTGCCAGCTCTGGCGGATGCAGCCGTTCAGGCTCAGCTGCGGCTGATCCACCAGCACCACGGGCGCCAGGATGTAATGCAGCATCGCGCGCACGCCCAGCACCATCGAACCCGCAAAGCCCGCCAGCACCAGCAGCTCATACACCACCGGCACGAACACGCCCAGCATCATCACCGCCATGCCCGGCAGCATCCAGACGCCGACGCGCAGCGTCATCCACAGAAACAGCAGCAGCGACTTGAGGCTCAGCTTCAGATAGCGCAGGCAGACGGCAAAGTTCAGCTCCTTCTTGCGCAGCGCCTCCAGGAGTGCGCCGTACAGGGGTGCGAGGAACACCGGGGTCAGCAGCAGATCCACCGCGCCCAGGATCACAAGGATCTTACCTGCGCCGGTGTAGAAGCCCACACAGGCGTTCAGGAAGGTCATGCTGAGGGTGTTGGCCTCCTCCGCCATGGCGTAGAGCTCCTGCTCGGTGGTGTCTTCCGGGATCTCCTGGGAGAAGAAGTCCAGCAGCGCATACGCCGGGCCGCCGATGGCGTCGGACATCTCGTCGCTCAGCAGCGTGTCGGCCACCTGGCACAGCAGCCCCGGCAGCACCACCAGCAGGCCGGCAACAATCAGCACCTGCATCCAGGGTCTGATGGCCGTCCACGCCCTGCGCTTGAACACAAAGCTGGGTATTGTCTGATTCATATCGATCCGTTCCTTTCGTTCATCTTTCCCGCCAGCATCCCCAGCACCGCCCAGAACATGGGCGTCACCAGGCAGATGCTGAAGGTGAACATCCCCTGCGCCAGATAGCACAGCGCCGCCAGCGCCAGGGGAACAGGCTCCTCATCCCGCCGGGCATGCAGCAGCGCATGGCCGGGGGCTCCCACGGTCAGGGCGATGTAGACGCCCAGGGCAGGCAATCCGCTGCCCGCCAGCACCGCCAGAAACAGGTTGTGCGGGTTGTCAAAGCGCTGCACCAGCGCCTGCCCCGTCTGCCACAGGTGCTGATCCATCGCGTGGAGGAAGGCGTCCGGCCCCGTGCCCCACAGCAGGTTCCCGCGGCACATCTCCAGCGTCAGCCGCCAGATGCCGATGCGCTCAGAGCCGAAGGCATCCTGCACGCGGCCATGCAGCATCTCCTGCAGCTCCCACAGGCCATTGCCCTCAGGGATGGGCAGCATGTACACCGCCAGCACCGCCAGGAAGATCAGCCCGCCGCCCAGGGTGGCCGCCTCCCCTGCACGGAGCGCGCTGCCCGGCCAGCGGCGCAGCACCGCCGCCAGCGCAGCAAGGGCGAGCCCTGCCGCCAGGGGCGGCATCCGCCAGAGGTCGGTGCGCAGGGTGATCTCCTGCGTGCCGTCCAGCCAGGGCAGCGCCAGCACCAGCCGCAGCGTGACCATCGCCAGCACGCCGGCCAGCACCAAAGCCGCCCGCCAGCGCGCCTCAGGGCGCAGCAGCGCCAGCATCAGCAGCATAAACAGCAGCGCAATCAGCGCAATCAGCCCGCACTGCACCTGCGTCATCAGCAGCAGGCCGGCGCCCGTCACGCCTGCGGCAATCCACAGGGGGTGCGGCCGTTTCAGCCACACGAAGCCCCCCAGCGCCGCCGCCATCATCAGGGCCACATAGCCCACCACCATGTCGATGTTGCCGATGGGCCCCTGGAACTCGTAATTCGTGCGGATGCTCGTGCCCATGGGGAACAGCCCCAGCACGTTGACCCCCGCATACTGCAGCGCCACGAAGGCGCCATAGGCCAGCAGCCCCAGCGAGGCCGCATGCAGCAGCGGCCTCAGCCGCACCCGCGCCACGCTCATGCACATCAGCACCGCCCCGTAGCACAGCTGCGTGTACAGGCCCTCGTAGCGGTACGCGCCCCAGAGCACCGTCAGGCGGCCGCTCTCGCCGGTGTGATCCGCCCAGGAGCCGAAGACGGCCGACAGCGCCACCAGCGCGAAATATGTCAGCCCCGCCGCCTGCGGCCAGCCCAGGCGCAGCTTCTTCCCCTGCCGCAGCCTCAGCAGCAGCGCACAGGCCGCACCCGCCACCGTCACGCCCGTCAGGATCAGCATGCCGATCCACTTCGTCCGGGTGATGTGCGAGTAGCTTCCGTCCTGCCAGAAGGGGAACAGCGCCAGCCACATCATTCCCAGCGCGGTCACGATCCCCTCCGGCGTCAGCCAGTTCAGGCTGCCTTGCCGTTCTTTCCTCATCCTTGCAGCGCATCCTTTCCCATGATATACAATAGCATATTTATGCCCGGCGCGCAAGGACAGAATGCGGCATACCCGCCCGATCGCCAGCAGACAGGGTATCATGCCCGCGTGAATTGCGCATGAATGAACGAAAGAACGTCCCAAAGGGAGCCTTCCGCTGACAGGCAGACAGCGTCGCCTCGCCAGCCGCGGCTTCGCGTCAGCGCCAGGGCGGGAAAGGAAAAGCTCCGGCCGGAGCCGGAGCAATGGGTTTTCAGCATTGAATCAGCCCTCAGCGGGCTTGATCCGGTCCAGATACTTGGCCGCGTAGCCGCTGTAGAGCGTGCGGAAGTGATCCGTGTCGCTCTTGACGGCGCGCAGGGCCTCATGGATGTTCATGTTGTGCTCGTGCAGGTCGATCACGCCGCCGGCGATGTTGGAGCAGTGGTCGGAGATGCGGCCCAGGTCGGTCAGCAGATCCGCCCAGATGAAGCCGGCTTCGATGGTGCACACGCCCTGCTGCAGGCGCACGATGTGGCGGCGGCGCAGCTCTTCCTTCAGTCGGTCGATGATCTGCTCCAGCGGCTCCACCTTCAGGGCAGCTTCCACGTCGCCATCGGCAAAGGCCTTGCAGGCCATGCCCAGGATCTCCATGGCCGCCTCGCGCAGCACGGTCAGTTCACCCGAGGCAGCCTCGGTGAAGCGGATGCCCTTGGCCTTCATCTCCTCCGCCGCGCAGAGGATGGAGGCCGCGTGATCCGCCACGCGCTCGAAGTCGCCGATGGCGCGCAGCAGCACAGCCGCCTGCGCCGAGTCCTCATCGGAGGAACGGGCGGCGCTGAGCTTGACCAGGTAGGTGCCCAGCACGTCCTCGTAGTGGTCGGTCTTGTCTTCCCACTCGCGGATGGCCTTTGCCTGTTTGGCGTCCACACCGTCCAGCATGCGTATGGCGGAATCCACCGCCAGGGCCGCACAGTCCGCCATGTCGACGGTCAGGGTACGGGCGCGCTCCAGGGCGATGGTGGGGGTGGCCAGCAGGCGCTCGTCCAGCTCCTCCACCTTTTCGGGCTGCTTATCCTCGGGCACGAGGGCATAGGCGATCTTCTCCAGCATCTTCGACAGGGGCAGCATGAGGCACATGCAGGCGATGTTGAAGGCCGAGTGGGCCACGGCGATGCCCACCTCGCTGGCGGGCTGGCCGATGAGCGTGCTGAACACGTTGACCGAGCCGCCCAGCACCGCCTTGAAGATGCAGAAGACCGCCAGCCACACCACCGTGCCGATGACGTTGAAGGAAAGGTGCACCAGGGCCGCGCGGCGGGCGTTCTTGTTCGTGCCCACCGAGGACATCAGCGCCGTGACGCAGGTGCCGATGTTCTGGCCCATGATGATCGGGATCGCCGCGCCCAGGGACACCGCGCCCGTGGAGGACAGCGCCTGCAGGATACCCACGGACGCCGAGGAGGACTGGATCACCGCCGTCAGCACCGCGCCCGCCAGCATCGCCAGCACGGGGTTCTCAAAGGCGGTGAACAGCGCAGTGAACCAGGCCGCATCCTTCAGGCCGGACACCGCGTCGGTCATGATGTCCATGCCGAACATGAGCGTGGCAAAGCCCAGGAAGATCAGGCCCGTGTCCTTCTTCTTGTTGCCCTTGAGGAACATGTAGTAGACCACGCCGATCAGCGCCAGCACGGGCGTCCACGACATGGGCTTGAGCAGGTCGGTGTACCAGGCGCCGCCCTCAATGCCCGCCAGGGACAGGATCCACGCCGTCATGGTGGTGCCGATGTTGGCGCCCATGATGACGTTGATGGCCTGGCCGAGGTTCATCAGGCCGGAGTTGACGAAGCCCACCACCATGACGGTCGTCGCGGAGGAGGACTGGATCACCGCCGTCACGCCCATACCCGTGATCAGGCCGGCGATCTTGCCCGTAGTCAGCCGGCCCAGCAGGGACTGCAGGCTGTTGCCCGCGCGGCGCTCCAGCGCTTCGCCCATGATGTTCATGCCGAAGAGGAACAGGCACAGGCCGCCGATGAGTGTCAGTGCGTCAAAAATGTCCATTTCGTTGTAAGCCTCCCTGTGAAAATCGCAATGAAGCTTCCGGTCGTCGGCGTGCGTTTCCGGAATGCAGCCGGTGCATTCAGCGGCACACGCCTGGGTTCACATGTGACTATATGCTGTCGCGCAGGCCGGAGAAGAGCTCATTTCACCGGCCGCGCGGGGTTGTTGCTCACTTTTCGGGCACGTCGGCGGTCTCAGTGGCCACGCCGTCCTCGGCGTCCTCGGCATTGATGCGGCGCAGGCCCTCCACGCCGGAGACCGGCAGGGAGAAGCAGATAGCGCCCGCCTCGGTGCCGGGGCCGGCCTCCTTGACGATGGCCTTCATGATGGCCGCCTTCTTGCTGGATTCGGCCACGATCAGCACCAGGTCCTTCTCGCTGGCCAGGCTGATGCCCAGGAACTTCTCGCTCTCGCGGGCGCCGGTGCCCTTGCCGGCAAGGACCGTGCCGCCGGTGGCGCCCGCAGGACGGGCCGCCGCCATCACCATGTCGGAGAAGCCCTCGTTGAGGATGACGTAGATCAGCTCATGGCTGAAGGCCATGGAGGGCTTGTCGCTGTTCATGTTCATATTGTCGGTCAGGTACGCCATGGTTCTGCCTCCTCCTACGCTCTTGAGCGGCACGGACATCATGATGCCGTTGCCGGGAATGTCGATGTACATGCGCTGCTTGGCCGCGCGCATGAGCTGCCTGGTCTGCCCGCCATCAGCCACGGTGAAGACCAGCGCCTTCTCCGTCGCCACCAGGTCATACAGGGAAAGCTGCTCGCTGGTGGCCGTACCCCTGGCGAAGAGGGTCATGGCCAGGGGCAGCTTCAGGCCGTGGATGATGTCCTCCATGGCCTCGTGCCGGTCGCGGTTGACGATTGCCATTACCATATTCAGTTCCACGCTCTTACACCTCCCACAGCTCGATGACTTCGTCGTCAGCATAGGTGAACTCGGGCATATTCGCTGCCTTGCGGGTCTTGATGACGTAGATCAGGCCCATGATCTGCACGGTGATCAGCGGCATCATGGCCACCAGGGTCACCAGGCCGAAGGCGTCGGTCATGATGCTCTCCGGGCGGATCGCCTGGCAGGCGCCCATGGCAAAGGGCAGCATGAAGGTGGCCGTCAGGGGGCCGGAAGCCACGCCGCCGGAGTCGAAGGCGATGGCCGTGAAGGTCGGCGGCACGAACAGCGTCAGCACCAGCGCGATCAGGTAGCCCGGCACGATGATCCACATCAGCGGCAGGCCCGTCAGCACGCGCAGCATCGCCAGGCCGTTGGCAGAGGCGACGGCGATGGCCAGCGCGTAGTGCATCGCATGGGCGGAAATCGCGCCGGCGGAGAGCTCCTCCACCTGCTTGTTCAGCACGTGGACGGCGGGTTCGGCGTTGATGATGTACCAGCCCATGAGGATGGCAATGGGGATGAGCAGGAAGCGCCAGGCACCCATGCCGGCCAGGTGGCTGCCCAGATCCATGCCCAGGGGCTGGAAGCCCACGTTGGCGCCGGTCAGGAACAGCACCAGACCCACCAGCGTCACCACCAGGCCGATGATGATGCGCAGGAAAGGCACGCGACGCAGGTGCAGCGCCGCCACCTGGAAGATCAGGAAGAAGGCGACGATGGGCAGCAGCGCCATGATGACATTGCCCGTTTCGTGGGGGATCTCATGCAGATAGGTCTTGCCCAGCTGCACGGTATCGACGATCTTTTCAGCCATGTCGCTGGTGCTGGCGGGGTCGCCGGAGGCGAAGAAGGCCAGGATCAGCACCGCCAGGATCGGGCCGACAGAGCACAGCGCCACCAGACCGAAGGAGTCCTCCTGCGCATTGGCGTCGGAGCGGATGGACGCAACGCCCACGCCCAGCGCCATGATGAAGGGCACGGTCATGGGGCCGGTGGTCACGCCGCCGGAGTCAAAAGCCACGGCGAGGTAATCCGGCTTCCGGATGAAGACCACCACCGCCAGAGCAAACACGACGGCATACAGGCCGATCAGCAGCCACCGGAGCGGGATGCGGAACAGGATGCGCACCATGGACAGCATCAGCAGCAGGCCCACGCCCACGCCGACAGTGACGATGAGCACCATGTCGTCAATGGTGGGCACGTTAGCCGCCAGCACCGTCAGATCCGGCTCGGACACCGTCACCGCAATGCCCAGCATCAGGCTCACGCCCATGATCAGCGGCAGGTTGCGGCTTCTGGTCAGCTTCGAGCCGATGTGGGCGCCGATGGGGGTCATGGATACCTCGCTGCCCAGCGTGAACAGGCCCATGCCCACAATCAGCATGATCGAGCCCACGATGAAGGACAGCATGCGGCCCGCATCCATGGGCACGAAGCTCAGGCACATCACCGCCACGATGACGACGATGGGCAGCACCGAGGCTGCCGCTTCCCGGAACTTCTCAAACAGCATTTTCTTCGGGGTCATTCCGTACTCCTTTCCTCCGCTGTGACCTTCTCTTTTTGTAAGACGCGTGCGCCGCGTTCCGTTCACAAAAAAAGAAGGCCAAACTCCCTTGCAGGAGCCCGCCTTCTTATCCGATTCGCGCCGTCCGGAAGGCCTGCGCCCCCCTGCCAGCGATCGGAATAAATCCCGGCCTTGCGGCGCAGGATGACAGACTCCACCACTTATTTCGATCGCATCCATCTTAACATGAAGGAAAGCCCCATGTCAACGAGGTAAACCGGGGATTTCACGCCCAGAAACAACATACCCGCGACAAAAACCCCTCTTGATGGAATCAAAAATGCAGGATATAATGCTCTTACCTGCATATTCGAAAACACATCACGGAGGTGTCCCCATGAAGCCGCTCACTGATTATTCCTTCATCAAGGGCGTGAACTACGGCATGAAGGCCGACCCCGCCATTGTCCGCCGCGACCTGTCCTACGCAAAGCGCCTGGGCCTCAACAGCGTCCGCATCTGGCTGAACCATCGCCGCTTTGAGGAGCTGGGTACGGCCTACATCGACCAGCTCGTCACCTTCGTGCGCACCTGCCACGGGGAGGGCGTGTCCGTCGTGCCCATCCTCTTCAACGGCAACGGCCTGGATCCCGCCGTGCTGGAGGAGGACTTCCTCCCCCGGGCCGACCGCTTCACCGCCGCCGTGGTGGACGCGCTGCGGGACGAGCCCGGCCTGCTCATGTACGACGCGATGAACGAGCCGCCCTGCAACGACCTGATCATCAAGGCCCCGGACGAGGCCACGAAGGAGGCCGTTTACGCGAAAATCTGGCGCTTTGTCCGCCACGTCTGCACCCGCATCAAGGCCCTCGACCCGGTCAACTGCCTCACCGTGGGCAACTGGCTGGCCGTGGACATCGAGACCAGCGCGGATCTGGTGGACGTGATCTCCTACCACGACTACTCCCCCACCCTGGCCGGCGTGCGCGAAGCCGCCGAAACGGCCCTCAGCGAAGGCCGCAAGTGGGGCAAGCCCGTCATCAACAATGAGACCTGCTGCATCGCCCGGGCAAACGGCTACGACACAGTCATTCAGGTGCTGAACGAGTACGGCATCCCGTGGTACGTGTTCAACCTGATGATCGAGGGCTACTGGTCGGACGTGCACGGCATCTTCTACCCCGACGGCACCGTGCGCGACCCCGCCATCGCTGCGGCCATCGTGGGCTGCTTCCGCTGCCGCGACCTGGACGTGATCGTCCCCGAGAAGCCCAACCGGGAGCATCAGGCGCTGGACGCGCTGAAGAAGCTGCGCGCCCTGCTCTCCGACTCCGAGCCGGACGTTTTCGCCTACAAGGGCCTGAAGGCCGCTGACCTCCTGGACGCCTGCGAGCACGCCGCCAACCTCCTGGAGGCGGGGCAGCTGGTGCCCATGCAGATCCCGCCCACGTCCCGCATCGCCCACTGGCGCAGGCAAGCCCGCCCCAACATGGCGGACGTCAAGGCCTTCGCCTACGAGCTGGCCGAAACCCTCAAGCGCACCTGCCACATCGTCTGACCTGCATATGAAAAGCGCGGCTGTCCCTTCTGCCAGGGATAGCCGCGCGATTTTGTTATGGTGATTGTTTGGATGACAGCGCACCTCACCCCCGCAACGGTTGTTGGCGGCTAACATTGCTCGCCTGCCTCCCGCATACGATCCGCTGCCGGCACAACAGATAATTACATGTACGGCGGCTTCCTTGGGGCTGGGTGGGCTGTTTCGACGAATCCGTTGGATTCGTGAAATACGCTTGGGGCTTTTTCTTTTGGGTGGGGATGGCTTTTTCTTTGATGGGTTATGAGGGTGTTGCGTGCCTCCGGCGGGGAGGGCTTACGCAGCCCTCCACCTGCGCAAGGAGCTTCGCCCCTTGACCCGTTTTCGCGATCGGGTTGGCTGCATCCTTTGGGGTGTGTTCGCGTGGTGCGTTATGCCTTATAACCCGTGGCCACGCCTTCGTAGCAGTTCGTCGCCGGGTCGAAGCTCTTGCGGCTCTGCACCGTCAGCGTATTCTCCGTGAAGTGCAGCAGCATGTCCACCCCGCAGGGCGCGTTGCCGATGATGAAGCACCGCACCCGCAGCAGCCCGGACTCCACCCAGCCGCCGGAGCACAGCGTCGGCAGATCCGGCCAGCCGGGGAAGGTATCGACGATGTTCTCCCCTACGCCGAAGCGCAGCGGGTTCTTGCCCCAGGCATTCTCCCAGATCAGCTCGTTCCCGCGCAGCTCCACGGACCTGATCCCCATGTTGTTCGGCCCGAAGAAGTACGGCCCCGCCGCCTCCATCGCGCATTCCGGCAGGTTGCCCACCGGATGGGTCTTCAGCGCCAGACGCTGCTCGTCGCAGTCCTCGATGCCGATGTAGGGGTAGACCTCCTCGAAGAAGGCGTCATAGATGCGCTGCACACCCACATTGTCCAGGCGGGTATCGGCAATGGTGCACAGCAGGGCGTCCTTCGCCGGGCAGACCACCGCCAGCTGGCCGCCCAGGCCGTACATCGCCCAGCCCGCGCGGGTCATCCACACCTGCCAGCCGTAGCCGTAGCGCTCCTCCTCGTTGGCGCAGAGGCGGTTGTCGATGTGCTTCTTACCCAGCTCCTCGCAGAACCACTGCGGGATCAGGCCCCGGCCGCCCTCCATCACCAGGCGGCTGACCTTGTGCAGGTCGCGCAGGGACATGCACAGGCCCGTGCCGCCCTGGCAGGTGCCGCTGGGATCGCGCAGCCAGAACTTCCCGTCGTCCGCGCCGATGGGCGTGAACACCCGCTCGTTCAGGAAGTCGATGGCCTCCTGCCCGCTCAGGCGTGCCACCAGCGCCGCCAGCACCTGCGAGCAGCCCGTGTCGTAGTGGAACACGGTGCCGGGCTCATGGGTGCTGGGCGCGGTGAAGAAGGGCTTCGTCCAGTTCTCGTCCACGCCCTCGCGGTAGGCCGTGGAGCGGAAGCAGGTCGCCATCCGCAGCATATCGCGGATGGTCAGGCGCATCAGGCGTTCATCGGGCGTTTCCGGCAGATAATCCCGGAAGTAGTCGACAATGTGGTCATCCAGGCTCAGCTTGCCCTCGTCAATCAGGATGCCGATGGCCAGCGCCGTCATCGTCTTGGACACGGAATACATGCGGTGCGCCTTCCCCTCCTCAAAGGGGGCATAATAGGCCGTTGCCTTGACCTGACCGCCCACGGACAGGATGAAGCCGTGCATGCACACGTCCTCCCGCTCCAGGCGGCTCACAAAGTTGTCTATACGCGTTTTCAGTCGCTGATCCAGCATTGCATATCCTCCCCGTTCTTCATGCACCGGTGCACATTTCGTATTCCACCGCCGCCTGAATGTATGCGCCCGTGCCCTTCAGGTCATAGGAGCCCACGGCCTCTGAGATGTAGTAGGCGTAGGAGCCATCGCGGTAGCTGTCCGGTCGGCCGCCCAGGCCCGCGCCGTGGCAGGTCTTGGCCAGGAACATCGTGCCGTCCCGCATCTGCCAGACGAACTCCCGCTGCACCGCGCGGAAGCTCTCCTTTGCGGCCACGCCGATTTCTCCCGGAATATACCCCAGCCGCGCCATTTTGAGCATCGCGCAGACCATCAGGCAGGAGCCGGAAGACTCCCGATAATTACCCTCCCTGCCCGGGCAGTCCATCACCTGCAGCCACACGCCGCCGTCGCGGACCTCCAGCATGCGCTTTGCCAGCCGCTCGAAGATGGCCCGCAGGTCCGCAAAACAGGGGTGGTTTTCGGGAAGAAGCTCCAGCACATCCGCCAGGCCCAGCATGTACCAGCCCACCGCGCGGCCCCAGGCATGGGCGGCACGGCCCGTCTCCGGATCAGACCACAGCTGCGCGCAGGATTCGTCCCACGCGTGGTGATTCAGGCCCGTCTTCGGCTCGAAGGTGTGCTCACAGGCCAGCATCAGCTGCTTCGCCGCGTCGCGCACACCCTCGTCGTCGCCCGTCATCAGGCAGTACTCGGTGTAGAAGGGCGCCTGCATGTGCAGCCCGTCCAGCCACATCTGGTAGGGATAGCACTTCTTGTGCCAGAAGCCGCCGTCGGAGGTGCGGGGCTGGTGGCGCAGCTGCTCGCGCAGCATGTCCGCCGCCTTGCGGTACTTCTCCTCGCCCGTCTTCTTGTACAGATACAGCAGCTGGCGGCCGTTGCATACATAATCGAGGTTGAAGGCGTCGAAGTTGTAGTCGCGGATGCTGCCGTCCTCCCCGACGAAGGTGTCCATCGCGTCCCGGATGTAGTCGAACCAGCGCTGCTCCCCCGTCAGGGCATGCAGCGCCTCCATCCCGCGCCAGACCACGCCGTAATCATAGCTCCAGCGGGCCGTCAGCAGGCCGTTGCGCTTCATGAGGCTCTCCGCCATCCTTGCGGCGGTTTCGGGCATGTATTCCTTCATGGTGTTCCTCCATCACACGTTCCGGCGCAGCGTGTCCGCGTCATCCAGCCGGTTCAGCACATGGCGCAGGATCCCCCCACACCAGGCCTCCGTCCGCCGCACGTCTGCGCACAGCGTCCTCCTGATCTCCCCGCCCTCGTTGACGGCGCGGGCATGCTCCTGCGCGGTCAGCTCACCGGAGGCCAGCGCCGCGTCCAGCTCCTCCCGGTCGTCGATATGCACGTCGCCCTGCGGGGAGAAGATCACATCCAGGTACTGGTCGACGAAGGCCGCCACGCCGTCGGGGTCGTATTCGATCCGGTCGATCACATCCGCATACCACACGGACACGCGGGGGATCCGCTCGAAGGGGCGCTTCGGGCGGTACTTCACCGTGATGACCCGGTGCTGTCCATCGGGGATCAGCTGCAGCCAGAGCATCCCCGCGCCGCAGACCGGCACTTTCCCGGCCTTGGGCATCTTCCAGCAGCAGGTTCTGCCGCTCAGGATACGGATGACGCACGCCAGCCCGCTGAATTCCGGCAGGTCAACGCGCATCTGGTAATACGGGAAGCCTTCGAAGCCCCAGCCGTCCCGGTCAAGCCGCTTGCGCTTCATTGCTCCGATGCCTCCAGCAGGCGCAGGGCAATCTGACCATGCCGCACCGCGCCGGTGAAGTTGAGGTGCGTATTGTCCTTGACGCCGTCGGGGTAATTGGGGTGGCCCGGCTCCAGCCAGTTGAACAGGGCCTTCGAGGCTTCGTCGCCCATGGCCGTCAGCATGGCCTCCGTGGCCTTTTCCATGTCCAGCAGGCGCACGCCGCGGTAGTCCGCCAGGTCGCGCATGGCGGCGGGGTAGTCCCCGTGGGTGTGCTTCAGCTGGCCGTTCTCATCGAAGTGGCGGCGGGCGATGGGCGTGAGCAGGATGGGCTCCGCGCCCTGCCGGCGGGCCGCGTCGATGTACATGTTCAGGTACTGCGGATAGGTCACGCGGGCGACGGTGGCGCGTTCGACGTCTTCCTTCTCGTCGTTGTGGCTGAACTGGATGAACAGCTTGTCCCCCCGGCGCAGGCACAGCTCGATGAAGCTCAGCCGCTTTTCCGCCACGAAGGACTTGCTGGACCTGCCGCACACGGCGCAGTTCTCCACGAACACGCCATCCACCATGGTCTTGAAAGCCGTCCCCCAGCCGGTCATAGGGTAGAAATTGGGAGCATAATCCGCCATGGTGGAATCGCCGCAGAGGAACCACGTTGGGGTACGTTTTGTGGGATTCCACCCGTCGTAGCCGCCGATGACCTCGCGGACGGTCAGCAGCGCCGCCTCCTCGTCCGTCAAGCGGGCGGCGGAGGGATGGCGCGGGGTCTGATCCGCCCGGGCGCCACGGGTGCGGTACTCGCCACAGCGGCGGGTGATTTTGTTGTCGCCCCAGTCCTCAAAGCCTGCCGGCGCAACGCACTCGTCCATCTCGCACTCCAGGAAGAGCGTGTGGGCAAACCTGCGCCACGGACGGCCGAGGAAGGCCTGCCCCGGCTCGCAGTCGCCGGTGAGATGACAGTTGTGGAACACAAGGCCATAGGGCGCCTGCTCCGGGGTGTTGGCCGCGGTGTAGAAGCCGCCGCGTTTGTTCATGTGGAGGGTACAGCCCTCAAACCAGCAGGCGTAGGGGCCGAAGATGAAGTCCACATCCCCCCGGATGAAGCAATTCTCGAAATACTGCCGTCCCAGCACCAGCGGGCAGTCGCCCACGGAAATGACTCCCTCGGGGATCAGCCGGGGCAGCGCGTCCTTCGCCACCTTGGGCATGGTGGGGCCGCAGAAGAGCGTATCCTGGCAGCCGATCATGCGCACATTACGCCACACGCCCCGGTCACCCGCCGCATACACCGCCACGGCCTGCCCGGCCACGGAGCCGTCGCCTGCGTCGTTGCGGATGGTGATGTTCTCCACCTCGACATTGTCGCCGGTGACCAGGAACGTGTAACTCAGGAAGGTGCCCTTCTCCTGGCCTTCCTCGTTCAGGTCATGGGCGCAGCCGGAGTGGGTGATGATGGTGCGATCCCGCGCCTCGCCAATGATGCGGACGTTGTCCTTGTTGACGACGACCTTCTCATGGTACTCGTCCATGCGCACCAACAGGATGGTGGGCTGGCGGTGGTTCATGGGGATGGCGTCGATGGCCGCCTGAATGGAGGTGAAATCCCCCGAGCCGTCTTTGGCGATGATGTACATGGTGCAACCTCCTCAGATCAGGCCGAGCTTCTGCAGCCCGTCGGCGACGATGCGGGCAAAGAGCTCCGCGCCGGCGCGCTGGGTGTGGGTGTTGTCCTTCGAGCCGTCGGGGTAGGCGGGGTACAGGCCGGGAGCGACGTTCATGAACAGCCCCTCGCTGGTCGCCTCGCCCATGGCGCGGATGGCTTTCTCGCCCTCCTCCAGCACGTCGATCAGCGGCACATTGCGCTGCATCGCCAACCGGCGGATGGCCGGCGCATAATCGCCGCTGGTCACCATCAGCTCCCCATCCCGCCACCAGCGGCGGGGCGTGTGGGTCAGCAGCACCGGGATCGCCCCGTGCAGCCGCGCCGTATCCACGAAGATGGACAGGTTGTTCACAAAGGAGGTGTTCGCGTCCGTGTGCCGCCAGACCAGGTCGCTGCCATCGTTGTGGGCGAACTGGATCAGCACGATATCGCCCGGCTGCAGCTCCTTTTCGACGTTCACCAGCCGCCCCTCAGACAGGAAGGACTTGCTGCTGCGCCCGCCGATGGAATGGTTGGCAAAGCACACATCCGGCAGGATCTCGCCGATCACCTGCCCCCAGCCGGTGATGGGGGCTTTCTCAGGGGCATAGGTGGCAGCGGTCGAATCGCCGCAGATGTGGATGGTCATGGACAGTTCCTCCTTGTCGCACGGTGACCTATGGTCGCCGGAGTCAGGCTTCGATGACGAGGGTTTCTCCGGCCCTGTGCGTGAACTCGCGCCCGTCCGCCAGCTTCAGCGTGCCGTCGGCCCCGGCGGTGATCTCCGCACGGTACTTGCCGCCGTCCCAGGCGATATCCACCGTGTATCCGCCGCGGGCGCGGATGCCCTTCGCCGCGCCCTTTGTCCACTGGGTCGGCACGGCGGGCAGCAGGCGCAGGAAGCCCTCGTGGCTCTGCACCAGCATCTCCGCCATGCCCGCGACGGAGCCGAAGTTGCCGTCGATCTGGAAGGGCGGATGGTTGTCGAACAGGTTCGGCAGCGTGGAGCGCTCCAGCAGCAGGCGGATGTTCTCGCCCGCCTTTTCCCCGTCCAGCAGCCGCGCCCACAGGCACATGATCCACGCGCGGCTCCAGCCGGTGTGGCCGCCGCCGTGCGCCAGACGACGCTCCAGCGTCGCGCGGGCAGCCGCGAAGGCCGCCCCGTCCGCCGGGGTGATCTCATTGGCCGGATACAGCGCGAACAGGTGGCTGATGTGGCGGTGGCCCAGGCAGCCGTCGCGGCAGTCCCGCAGCCACTCCTTCACGAAGCCGTCCTCGATCTGCACGGGGTTGAAGCGGGCGCGGAAAGCCGTCCACTCGGAGGCGTCCCGGCCGATCACCGCGCCGCACTCCTCCAGCGCCATCGTCAGCGCCCAGATGATCTGCGCATCCATAGCGGCACAGTTCGACAGCGTGCCAGACGCGCCGGAGGGCGTAATGTACACGTTTTCCGGAGACGACGAGGGGCTGACGGTCAGCGTGCCGTCGGGGCGCTCCACGCACGCGTCCACGAAGAAGCGCGCCGCGTCCTCCATCAGGTCGTAATGCTCGCGCAGGAATTCCGCATCCAGCGTGAAGCGGTAGTGCTCCGCAATGTGCAGGCACAGCCACGCCGCGCCCATGGGCCAGTAGGTCGCCGGGCAGTAGGTGTCCTGGGGGGCGCAGTCGCCCCAGAGGTCGGTGTTGTGATGGGCCACCCAGCCCCGCGCGCCGTACATCGCCCGGGCGACATGCTCGCCGTGGGGACGCATGCGCTTCAAATGGTCAAACAGCGGCAGGTGCATCTCGCTCAGGTTGCAGTTTTCCGCCGGCCAGTAGTTCATTTCGGTGTTGATGTTGATGGTATACTTGCCGTCCCAGGCGGGGTGGAAATCGTCATTCCAGATGCCCTGCAGGTTCGCCGGCAGCGTCCCCGGACGGGAGCAGCCCGCCAGCAGGTACCGCCCGAAGGAGAAGTACATCGCCTCCAGGCCGTTATCCGCCTTTCCTTCGGCGTAGCGCGCCAGGCGTTCATCCGTGGGCAGGGCGTCCAGGGCGTCATCCCCCTGCAGGGTCAGGCTGCAGCGGTCCATGATGGCCCGGTGGTCGGCAATATGCGCCGCCTTCACCGCGTCATAGCCGGCGGTAGTGGCAGCCTCGAGCCTGCTCAGGCACTCGGCCTGCAGGTCGCCGAAGCGGTAGGACGTGGCGGCAGCCAGGAAGATGTCCGCCTTCTCGCCCACGTGCAGGGTGTTGCCGATGACGTGCACGCCCTCGCCCACCGCGCGGCAGACGGCCATGTAGCGCACGCCGCCGTCGCCCGCCTGCCCGGAGAGAAGGATCGTGCAGTCATCCACCCTGTCGATGCGGTTGACATAGCTGCCGCGCCGCAGCAGCACGCGGGCCGGGAAGCCCTCATGGCGCATGGCAAACACCTGATGGGGCGTGCTCATGAAGCTCTCGCGGCAAATCGCCCGTTCCTTGCGGACGTAGCGCACCTGATGCACGCCGTCGCGGATGTCCAGCTCGCGCCGGTAGCCGCTGACCTCGCGCTCGTGGCGGGTCATGTCGTGGCCGCGCATGTTGCGCATGCCGTGCAGGCCCTCGGGGCGGTCGCCGCCCAGCTTCTCCATCACGATGCGCTGGTCATCCACCCCGGCCAGCTCCTCCAGCAGCTCCTGCCGGAAGGGCTGCGCCGCGCCGCCCTCCAGCTGCTGCAGGATCAGGTCGCAGAGCACTTCGTAATGCCGCTCGCCGTCGGGGGTGGCGGTCAGCGCCTCCTCGGCCAGCATTTGCGCCTCCTCAATGCGGTCCTCGTCCAGGAGGCGGCGCACCACGGGCAGGTACTTCTTCGCATCCGGATTCACGCGGTCGCGGAAGCCGCCGTACCAGCAGGTATCCTCGTTGAGGCTGATGCGCTCGAGCACCGTGCCGCCGAAGATCATCGCGCCCATGCGGCCGTTGCCCAGCGGCAGGGCGATGTTCCAGCTCTTCGCAGGCGCGTCATACCACAGCTTCCAGTTCTTCATGGCGATCCTCCTGATCCTCGCGGATTACTTTTCCAGCTTCACGCTGTCGTCGATATCGATCCATTCGCCCTTCACGCCGCGCACCTTCACGCCGCGCAGGTCGACGCCCACCGCATTGCGCAGGAAGAAGCCCGCGCCCTGCATATCGTCCAGGCCGCTCATCATCGCAGGCCTTCCGGGCTTGCCATCTTCCGCCATCTCAACCACCACGTCCTGCATGGACACGCCCTCCACAGGCATCTCCGCCAGGCCGTAGAAGAAGCCCGCGCAGGCCGTGACTCCGCGTGCGCGAACGCCGCTGATGGATACATCCCTGAGGCAGGGGGTGCCCTCCGTGACCGGGTAGGGCATCTTCTCCCAGACATGGCGCATGGACATGTCCGTGCCGCAGGAGTAGTACATGTTGAACACGAAGGGGCACATGACCTTTTCCATGACGAGGTTGTTCAGCTGGATGCCCTCCACCGTGCCGCCGCGGCCGCGACGGGTCTTGAGGCGGATGCCGCGGTCGGTCTCGTAGAACACGCAGGAGGACACGACCACATTGCGCACATCGCCGGACATCTCGCTCCCCAGCACCACGCCGCCGTGGCCGTGCAGGAAGTGGCAGTTGGCGATGATGATCCGCTCGCAGGGCTGGCGGTCCGGGGTGTCCTCGGTGCCGGATTTGATGGCGATGCAGTCATCGCCCACGTCGATGGTGCAGTCGAGGATGCGCACGTCCTGACAGGCGTCGGGGTTGATGCCGTCGGTGTTGGGGGAATTGGCGGGGTTCTTGATGTTCAGCCCACGCACGGTCACGTTGCGGCAGCGCAGGGGATGCACTGTCCACACGGGGGAGTTCAGCAGCGTCACGTTCTCCAGCACCACATGCTCGCAGTCCGCGAAGCACACAAGGTACGGGCGCGGATATTCCGTGCGCCGCTTTTCCCAGATCTGCTCCCACCAGTAGCTGCCCTGACCATCCACCGTGCCATAGCCGGTGACGACCACGTTCTTCGCCTTTTCCGCGTAGATGCAGGCCTGATGCATCAGCCCCGCGCGGCCCTCAAACTCCAGATCGATCAGCGGGAAGGCCTTCGCATCCTGATGAAAGCGCAGCACCGCGCCGCTCTCGATGCACAGGGTCATGTTGTCGTACAGGCGGATGGAGCCGGTGGGGTACTCGCCCGCCGGCACCCTCAGCACGCCGCCGCCATGCTGTTTCAGCTCGTCAATGGCACGGATGAACGCCTCCGTCCAGTCCCTGCCGCCAAGGGAATAGGCTGCGTAATCGCGGATGTTCATGGGATTCCTCCTTCGTCGTTATCGGTTCATGTAGGCCGCATAGGCGCTGCGGTAGATCTCCAGCACCTTGTCCATGCCCATGCGCTCCAGCTGGGCGATGTAGGCGTCATAGTTGCTCAGAGGCTCCTCGCCGGTGATGAACTTCAGCTCCATCTCGGTGATGTAGTTGCTCACATCATCCATCACGCCGTCGCAGAAGGCCCTGTCCTCCACGCTCATGGGGATGTAGGGCGGGTAGATCAGCGCTGTGGAGGCATCCGCCCAGGTCTGCTCGGCCACCAGCTGCTCCTCGGGGTAGCTGGCCAGCACCACCGTTTCGCCATCATACTTGGGGAAGGACGCATGGCCGATGGCATAGTCGTAGAGCTGCAGCCAGCCCTTCTCCGGGTCGGGGGTCAGCGCCAGCTCGGTCAGCTGCTTCTCGCCATCCACCACCACATAGCTCTTGCCCTCCACGCCCCAGGTCAGCAGGGTCGAGCCGGCCTCGGAGTACATGTAGTCGATGAACTTCACCGCCGCCACCGGGTCCTCACAGGCGGAGGTGATGACCGTCACCGTCGTGGCCATGTGGCCCGCCACATCCTCGCGAGGGGTATAGCGCACGCCAGCGTCGTCCATCGGCCACGCCACGGGAGACATGGCCGCCGCAGCATCATTCTGCTGCATGTCCGGCAGGTAGTAGCGCCAGGCGTTGTCCAGCCCGGCAAAGGAGCCGGTCAGGCCATTGACGATGTTCTCCGTCTTCCAGGAGTCGGAGTGGATCAGGCAGTTCGGGCCCAGCAGGCCCTCGGCGTACCACTTGTTCATCGTTTCCAGATAAGCCTTGTACTCCGCCTCCATGGGACCAAAGGCCACCGTACCGTCGGTCTTGACGCAGAAGGTGTTAAGCACGCCGAAGGCCGGCGCAAAATAGGGCAGCCCCCAGCCATCGAAGGGAATCTCATCCTGGAAGCCGTTGCCGTTGGGGTCGCGGAGCTTGAAGGCGGTCAGCACCTCGTACCACTCTTCGATGGTCTGCGGCACCTCCAGGCCCAGCTTGTCCAGCCAGTCCTGGCGGATGATCAGCCCGCAGTAGGACTTGCGGCACACGTCCTCCACCGTCAGCATCGGGTTGATGGAGGGGAAATAGTACAGGCGGCCGTCGGCGGTTTCCACCTCGCGGCGCAGTTCCGGGCGCTCGGTGTAGAGCTTTGTCAGGTTGGGGGCATATTCAGCAATCAGGTCCGTCAGGTCGATGACAGAGCCCTCCTCGTACATGCGGTCAATGCCCGCCGAGTGCGACCACATGATCACGTCCGGCAGCTTCCCGGAGGCGACCATCATCTTGTAGGCGTCCTCGCTGTTGTCTGGCGGGGACTGGAACACCACATCCACCCCCGTGGCCTCTTCGATCACCTGCACGCCCACCAGGCGGTTGTACAGCTCCACATCCTCCGTGCGCAGATACCAGGTGATCTGTACAGCCTTCTCCTGCATCTTCACGCAGCCCGTCAGCAGCGGAAGAAGCAGCATCATCGTCATCAGCAGCGCCAGCAGCCTCTTTTTCATCCCATCCACCTCTTTGTTTTTTGTACACGCCTGTGCCCATGTGCGTCCATTATACCATGAACACAGGCATATGCAAAAGACTGATTCTCATATTTGTCATCAATTACATGAAGAACCCAAATTCGGGGGCGCCGGTTGCCCGACGCCCCCGATGGGGTCACTTAGGTTGGTTCAGACGCGGGATGAAAAATCAGTTGCCGCGGTTGTTGAACTCGTCATAGGCAGCCTGGTACAGAGCAACCAGCTCGTCCATGCCCATCTTCTGCAGGGTGTCCATGTAGACGTCGAAGTTCGTCAGAGGCTCCTGGCCGGTGATGAACTTGTAGGTCATTTCTTCGATGTACTTGCCGATGTTCTCGATGTCAGCCACAGCCGCCTGCGCGTCGGTGCTCAGCACGATCGCGTTGGGGTACTCCAGGCTGTTGTCAGCCTCGGCCCACATCATGGCGGAGTTCACGTAGTTCTCCTCACGGGTGGCAGCCAGGTAATCGGCAGCGCCCCAGCGGGGGAAGGACACGTGAGACATGGCGTAGCGGTACTTGTTGGCGAACGCGCCATCGTAGAAGTTCTCGGTCATCTGGTTGGCCCACTCGGTCTCGTGCTTCACGCCATTCTCGTCGATGGTGTAGGTGCCGTGGCCATGGGTCCACTCGGGGTTGATGGGATCGCCTTCGATGGTGCCCCAGGTGGTGCAGTTGGTGCCTTCCTCGGTGTACATGGTGTCGATCAGGCGGGCAGCAGCTTCGATGTTCTTGCAGTCCACGGAGATGACGGCGCTGTAGCGGTCGCCGTAGCCCATGCCGTAGCGGTCAGCGTAGAACACGCCGTCGCCCTCGACGTACTGGGGCCACTGCACAGCCACGAAGTCAGCATTGGGGTT
>JAFQQT010000025.1 GCA_017410455.1 Clostridia bacterium | reverse complement strand
TGAGGCGCTCCTCGAACTCGCCGCGGTACTTGCTGCCCGCCACCATGCCGCTGATATCCAGGGCAATGATGCGCTTGTTCAACAGCATCGGGGGGACATTGCCCGCCACGATGCGCTGCGCCAGGCCCTCCACCACGCTGGTCTTGCCAACGCCGGGTTCACCCACCAGCACGGGGTTGGACTTCGTGAAGCGGATGAGGATCTGGATCGCGCGGACGATCTCCTTGTCGCGGCCGATGATGGGCGTCAGCTTGCCCTCGCGGGCCAGCTGGGTCAGGTCGCGGCCATAGCGGCCCAGCATGCTGTTCTGGTTGGTTCCACGGGGCTGGTTGCCATTGCGGGAGGGCTGATTACCGCCGGAGGATTTGCCGCCGGAGGGCTGGCCACCCGTGGGCTGACCGCCGCCGATGAGCTGGCTGAAGCTGTTCTGGTGGGGGCGGCTCTGACCGCTGCTGCCCGCGTTGCGATCGGGGGCCGCAGGCTGGGCGCCCGACTTGTCCTTGCCGGTGGGACGCTCCGGCTTCTCCTTGCGGGGCGTGCCCGGGGCGGGCGCAGGCCGCTCTCCCTCCACCTTGGGGGGGATATAGGTGTGGCCGCTGATATCCGTGCGCAGGAGCTCGGCCGTCTTATGCAGGTCAACGCCGCAGCGCTCCAGGATGCTCGTGGCCGCAAAGGGCTTTTCCGCAGATACGATGGCCAGCAGCAGCAGCTCCGTGCTCACATGGGATTGCCCCAGCTGACGGCTCGCGCGCACGGCCTGCTCCAGCAGGCGTTTGGCGTTGGGGGTCATCGCCAGCTGCGTGGACTTGCCATCCGCTTCGCCCGCTTCGGTCTGCAGGCCGTGAATGACCTGCTGAAGATAGCCCACGCTGACCTTCTGCGTCACTTCCTGCGGATAGTTTCCGCCAGCCAGCAGCACGCCCTGCAGGATGTGCACTGTGCCCACGAAGGGCTGCTTCTCCTTCGCCGCAGCCTGTCGGGCCAGGTTAATGGCCTGCTGGGCCCGCTTGGTGAAATGTCCGATTGGCGCCATGATCCTTCCTCCTTGATACGCGCCGCTGGCAGAGGAACGCTTCTCCCGTTTCCGGCATCCCTGCGCTGCGTGCGCGACACGATATTCTTCATTCGGCTCCACCGAGCTCCCGGGCAGCTTCCATCGCCTGCCGCGCGCTCTGGTGGGGCCAGAAGCATATGCCGGAAGCATACGCTTCATCCTTATTCTACGTTCAGGCGCTGCCGTTTTCTCATAACGCCCCGTTTTCCATGGGAATATCGTAGAGCAGTTCCCGCAGCCGGTTGCAGCGGCACTCGTCCATGGCTTCCCCTGCCAGAGGCTCTTCGGCATAGTTGCGCAGGTGCGCGTCCATCATCTCCGGCAGCAGCGCATCCACCTGCCCGACCGTCAGGGGCAGCAGCTCCATCTGCGCGCCCAGCCGCAGATCCGACCAGATGCACCAGAACTCGATCTCGCTGATCAGCCGCGCGGAGCGGGTCAGCCCCTGGGCGCGGCACAGCCGGTCCGTCAGGCGCAGGGAGTTCGCCTCCGCCGCCTGCTGGCGCATCCCGGCCTCCATGCACAGCACCTTCTCCGCGCCCCGTTGGATCAGCTGGCAGATCTCCTGCTCCGTGCGGCCGATGGCGCAGCGGTTCTCCACCGCCAGCAGATCGCCCCGGGGGCGCTTGCCCATCATGCCGCAGAAGCGGCCGCGCAGGCCCATCTCTTCCAGCGCCCGCAGCGCCTCAGGCAGGCGGTTGGCCCGCACCAGCAGCGGCACATGCACCACCAGCGCAGCGCGCAGGCCGGTGCCCAGCATCTCCGCGCTCGCCTGCAGGTAGCCCATCTGCCCGTCAAAGGCGAAGCTGACCCGGCGTGAGAGCTGATCCTCCACCGCCAGGCAGTCCGCCACGGCCTCAGGCAGCGCGCTTCCGTGGCGGCGCGCCATGATGAACACATGCTCGCTGCCGCCCAGGGCCACCGATGCGTTGCCCTCCAGGGGCAGCAGCACCGCCGGATTCTTCGCCGCGCCGGCCATCTCCGCAGGGATCTGCCCCTTTTCTGCCAGCGCCCGGCCGTTGTCCGCAGTCATCTCCCGCAGCAGGTGCAGCGTGAAGCCGTTCCCGTGCAGGACGCCCGCGGTGCGGCTGATGACGCGCCCGGCGGTTTCCGCGTTGCTGACCGCATCGAAGGGCAGGTCGGCGTAATTGCGCGTCAGAACCGCGGTTGCACCGACGATGACGTCTTCTTCCCGCATCATTTCGCGCCCTCCTGCCTGTCGATCTCCCGCATCGCATCGCGCAGCTGCGCGGCGGATTCATAGTCCTCCCGGGCGATGGCCTCCTCCAGGCGGCGCTGGAGCATCTCCCGCACCGCGCGGTCGCGCCGGGCTTCCTCGGAGTCCACCGGGCGCCGTCCGGTATGCTGCACCGCAGGCGCATAGCTGGCCAGCCCCTTCTCCACCGTCCTGCGGAAAGCCGTCCAGCACCGGGCGCAACCCGCGCGGCCATGCTGGCGGAGCTGCGCATAGGGCAGGCCGCAGCCGGGGCAGCTCTCCGGCTCCCCTTCCACCGTGGGCAGGGCGGGCGCCGCCTGTGGCTTGGGCGCAGGCTGGGGCCGGAGTGCGTCAGGCGCTGCAGCAGGCTGCGCCGCCCCCTGGGCTGCTGCGAGGATCGAGCCCAGCACCTGACCCAGATTCCCTGCGGCCAGCGCCATGCTCGTTTTGGCCATGCAGGCCTGGCAGAGCTTGCGGTGGATGGTCTTCGTGCCCATCATCACCGCCATGGTGCAGACTGCGTCATTCTTCCCGCAATCCTCGCACAGCCCCTGCACATTTTCGTGTTCAGACATTCGCGCCACCTCCCTGCCCCCGGTTCTGCCGGGCAATGGTGAGCAGCATGGTCTTCATCATCCGGGCGCGGAAGGCATTCTTGATCGCGTCGGGCACCGGCACGGACATCGCCTGCGCCGAGATGGCCGCCCGCATCAGCTCCGCCTCCCTCACCGTCACCACCTGCTGTTCCATCAGCTGCTGGATCAGCCGCGCCGATTCCATCTCGCTGATGCTCTCGCCAATGCGCTCGTTGATCAGGTACATCAGCCGCTGCGAGCCCGTCTGCACCACCCGCACAATGCGGATGTAGCCCCCGCCGCCCCGCCGCGACTCGGTGATGTACCCCTGGTCGGGCGAGAAGCGCGTGGCCAGCACATAGTTGATCTGGCTGGGCGCGCAGCCGAAATACTCCGCCAGCTCGCTCCGTTTGAGTTCCACCTCCGGCGAATCCTCCGCCAGCAGCGTCTTGATAAAGTTCTCTATCGAATCGCTCAGCTTCATCGACCGTCGCCTCCTCGGATACCATTCGGTCTTCTGACTATCTTTGACCATATCCAGTATAGCATATTTTCAGGGATTTGCAACCCCCTGCGGCGCATTTCCGCCAGCAGAAATTCCCGGGCAAGAAAAAGCGCCCCGGCAGCCATGCTAACCCCGAAAGGAGGCGATCCCATGACCCCGGAACGCGATTTTGATCTGCAACTGGAGAACGACCTCGCCAGCGCGACGGAATTCACCGGCATGCTGCCCGCCATCGCCACCCACAACGACCCGGAGGCCCTCGCCGCCGCCATGGACGTGCCGGCCAACGTCATCGCTGCGCGGGAAGACCCAGTGTGCGCGCCACTGACGAATGGAAATGCACATCCTTGTGGTGCACGTAGTCGACAGAAGACCACACCCGGCGACCGTCCGGCCAAAGCACCTGGCCCGTACCATCGGGATTGAGGCCGTAATCGGTGATGGACTTCCCGCTTTCGGGCAGCAGCACCGTCAGGCGGTTCAGCACCCGGTTGCCCAGCATCAGCACGAACACGCCCGTGCCCACGTCCACCGACAGGTGATGTCCCGTGAAGCCGCTCAGGCCGATGGCCTGGTCGCTCTCGTACACGGGGATCTCGCTGAAGTACTGCACCGGGTGCCGCACATAGCACTGTGCGCCCAGATACTGCTGATAGCTGCCGTCCTCCCGCCGGAAACCCGTGCGGTTGCGGCTCATGCCGATGAGCGTGCTGCGGCTGACGACCTTCTCCTGCAGCAGCCCCTGGCAGAGCTTCACCATGTCCCCCATGGCGGCGAAGAGGCCCGCATGCCCGGCCAGATCCGGATGCAGCCGCGCGGCCTTGGGATCGTGGGGCATGCCGGGGCCGATGCCCTCGCGGAGGATGTAGCGTCCCCGCTCGATGCGGTGCTCCCGGTCGTAGCGCACGCAATCTGCAAGGCGCTCCTGCGGCACGACACAGAAGGTGTCCGCCATGCCCAGCGGGTTCAGGATGATCCTGTGCACCTCGTGCAGCAGCGTCTCCTGCGCCGCGCCCTCGATCACATGCCTGAGGACCATGGCGTGCATGTCCGAATATGCGCGCCCCGTGACCTCCCCCGGACGGATGGCGAAGAGCTGCTGCCTCGCCGCCTCCGGGGTTTTCTGCGTATCGACGCGCTCGGCGGTGGTCAGGGCGACCTCAAAGCCCAGCACCTGCGACACGGTCGTTGCGGCAAGGTTCGCAAACTGCGGCGCATAGTCCGTCACCGGCCGGGTCAGGTCGAGGCGCCCCTCCTCGTGCAGGCGCATCACCGTCAGGCCGGTGAAGAGCTTCGTCAGGCTGGCCAGGTCGAAGATGCTCCGCTCCGTCAGCGGCGTCCCCGCCTCGTCCATCACGCCGCCCCGCTCGCACGCAAAGCGCCCCGCATCTCCGCAGGCCACGGACAGGCAGGGCATGATGTGGGTCTCGTCGGTAAAGTAGCGGACGGAGTCGTGTAATGTCATAACCATCTCCGGAGCTTATTTCAAATTATGAATGATGAATGATGAATTTTGCTTGTTGTGCGGTGGCTGACAGCGACACTGCCTTTGGCGCAATTCGCAGTCCGCACGCAACAGGCTTCACATGCTCAATTCATAATTCCTAATTCCTAATTCATAATTCCACAATTACGCTTCCACGCCGATGCGGGTGCAGGCCACGCGGCCGCTGACCAGATCGCTGAGCCTGTGCCGCGCGTGGCCGATGATGACGGTGGTGCCCTGCCTGGCAGACTTGAGGGCAAACTCGAGCTTGGCGCGCGCACCGTTTGCACCCGCGCGGGAGGCGCCTACGCAGTTGCTCTGCAGCTTGCGCACAGCCACCTCCAGCTCCCCGACCGTCTTGCCGGTCACGTCGCGCACGAGGGTGGACGGGTCGGCAGGATTTTGATAGATGCCCTCGGTGCTGGTCATCATCACCAGCGTCTTCGCCTTCACAAGGCCGGCGATGACCGCGGCGGTCTCATCGTTGTCCACACACTCGACCACATCGTCGCCGTGCTGGCGGCGGATGGCCAGCTCCATCTTGCGGATCTCCTCGTCGCTGACCGGGTCGTTGTAGTTGACGATGGGCACCGTCTTCTGCTGGGCCGCGCGGATGAGGAGCTTGCGGATGTACTCGCGCTTCTCCGGGTCGTTGAAGTGGGTGTGCTCCACCAGCAGCTGGCGCACGCCATACTCCTGCGGGATGAACTGCCGGTAGTTCTGCATGAGGATCGACTGGCCCTGGGAGGCATAGTCCGCCTTGACGTCGTTGTCCGTGCCGGTCAGCTCGCACCCGGTGCGCTTGATGTAATCCAGGCGGCCGATCTCCGCCGCGCCGGAAGTGACCCAGATCATGCCGGGCTTCAGCTCGCTCCCCAGGCGGGAAAAAATGTTGTAGTCGATATCGCGATCCTCGCGGCGGATCAGCGCCATGGAGCCGATCTTGCCCACGAGGTCAAACTGGTATTCCATTGTTACGGGCCTCCTGTCAGGCTTCTATTCAGGCGTCCTTCCGGTGCGCGGCGTTCAGGTTGAAGCGGCGGCGGATGATCTTCTCCATCCCGGCCAGGCCCGCATAATAGCCGTGGCTGTTGTCCAGCACCACATCCGCCACAGAGCGGTAGACGTCGATGCGCTCATGGTACAGCCGCTCCACCTCCGGCAGGCCCTTGACGGCCAGCATCGGGCGGCGGTTGAGCTTGATGTCGCCCATGATCTCCTCCAGCGGACGATCCACCAGCAGGATAATGCCATGGTTGCGCATGATCTCCCGGTTCACTTCCCGTATGACCATACCGCCGCCGGTGGACACCAGCGACCCCGGCTCGCGGGTGAGCTGGATGAGCACGTTCGTTTCCGCGGCGCGGAAGGCGGCCTCGCCGTACTGCTCGAAGATCTGCGTGACGCTGCAGCCCGCGGCCTGCTCGATGCGCTGATCCGTATCGACATAGTTCAGCCCCATGATGCTGGCCACCTTGCGGCCCAGGCTGGACTTGCCGCACCCCGGCATGCCGATGATGAAGATGTGTCGGTCAAGCATGTTCGGCCTCCTCCACCATTTTCTGCTGCTCCAAGCGGCTCAGCGCCATGATCTGCTCATACAGTTCCCTGACGGCAGGGGCCCAGTAGCCATCCGCCAGCATGGCGCAGCGGCTCTCAAGCACCTGTTCCTCCCGGCTGCGGTCAAGGACGGGCATGCCCCGGGCGATCTTGTATTCCGCCACGTCCCGGGCCAGGGTCATCCGCTGCTCAAACAGCGCAACGATTTGCCGGTCCACCGCGTCCAGCGCGAGCCTCGTTTCCTGCAGGTCCCTCATGGTCAGGCACTTCCCTTCCGGTCGGCGCGCAGCCGCTCTCCCTGTTATTATAGCGGATGTTTTATCGATTTGCAACGCGGGGGATTGTTCTTATTGCGTACTGCGCAGCGAAAACGGGAGACCAGCCGTCACAGCTGGTCCCCCGTGCATGATTCTTCTGTGTCGCTCTCAGGGGCAGCTTCCGCGCTGCGCACGGGTTTCTCACCCTTCTCCAGCGTGAAGGCGAAGGCCGCGCCCTCCTGCGTATCCAGCAGGCGGATCGTCTGCCCGTGCATCTCCATGATGCGCTGGCAGATGGAAAGCCCCAGGCCCGTGCCCTTGCCGGAGGTGTGCGCCCGGTCCGCGGTGAAGAAGCGCTCGAAGATGCGCGGCCGGTCCTCCGGGAGGATCCCGATGCCGTTGTCCGTCACCGTCACCGTACACACTTCGCCCGTCACCCGCACCATCAGGTTGATGCGCCCGCCGTCGGGGGTGAACTTGATGGCGTTGTCCAGCAGGTTCGTGGCCACCTGTTCGATGCGCGCCATATCCGCCCGCACATAGCAGGGTTCGGGGTCGAAGTCGCAGTCGACGTCCAGCTCCCGGGCCTCGATGTCGCCCATGCGGCGCAGGAAGACCCGCTCCAGCAGGTCGCACACGTCGAAATCCACATAATCCAGGGCTGCATCGTCCCGCTCCAGCCGCGAGAGCGCCAGCAGCTCATCGATCAGCCCGGAAAGCCGCCTCGTTTCGCCGCTGACGATGGTCAGGTAGCGCTCGATGCTCTCCGGCGGGATGGTGCCGTCCAGCATGCCATCCACATAACCCCTGATGGCGGTGATGGGGCTGCGCAGCTCGTGGCTGACATTGGCGACGAACTCGCGCCTGCTGCCCTCCACCGCACTGAGCTTCTCCGCCATGGTGTTGAAGGCTGCAGAGAGTTCCGCCACCTCCCGCGTGGCGCGCGTGGAAGGCACCCGCACGGCGAAATTGCCCTCCGCCATGGCCGCCGCGGCGTGGGTCAGGCTGTTCAGCGGCTTCATGATGCCGCGGAGCATCACCAGCAGCACCAGCCCCGCCGCCAGGCTCGCCATCACGGCAATGCCCGCCACCGGCGCGATCAGCCCTGCGGCGCCGCCCTCGATCACCTGCGCGGGCGTCTGCATGAACACCGCGCCCAGCACCACGTCATCCTGCACGAAGGGCACCGCCACGGTGAAGTAGTCGTTGCCGTCCGCGCTCACATGCAGCTCGATCTCCTCGCCCTGCAGCACCTGGGACATGGCAGCGTTCACATCCGCCACATCGATCATCGCCGCAAAGGCAGGGTTATCCGCAAGGGCCGTATTCTTGTTGTCCATAATGCGCCCGTTCCGGTCCACCACGAGGATGTAGGCGCCATACTCCTCATAGACCGCCTTTGCCCGCCGCTGGAGGTAGGCCTCGGCGAAATCGCCCTCAGGAATGCCTGCAGGAAAGGGGCCGAACCCCCAGTCCGGCAAGTTCCGTTGCTGCTGGGCCGCCAGATAGGCAATCTCCCGTGCCTCCTGCCGCAGCGTCTGCTGCACGGCCTCCGTCTGCTGATTCTGCAGCGCAATCCAGCCAATGCCGCTCAACACGCCCGTCAGCAGCAGAATCACCGCCAGAACCACCGCCATGATTCTTGCAAACATGTTTTACCTCTTGCCGATCTCGAATTTGTAGCCCCTGCGGCAGACGGTCTTGATGCTCCAGCCGTGCTTCTCGCAGTCGGGGAGCTTGTCGCGCACCCGCTTGACATGCACATCCACCGTGCGGCTCTCACCCTCAAAGTCGTAGCCCCAGACCTGATCCAGCAGCTGCCCGCGGGTAAAGAGCTGGTTGGCGTGGCTGGCCAGGAAGTAGAGCAGCTCCAGCTCCTTGGGCGGCATGGGAACCTTTTCGCCCTCGTAGCGCACCTCGTAGCACTTCAGGCTGATGCTCAGCCCCGGGAAGGACAGGCTGTCCTCCTCCGGCTCCTCCGTGCCCTGGGTGCGGCGCAGCACGGCCTTCACGCGGGCCACCATCTCCTTGGCGTCAAAGGGCTTGGTGATGTAGTCATCCGCGCCCATCTCCAGCCCCAGAACCTTATCGAACACTTCGTCCCGGGCGGTGAGCATGATGACCGGGATGCTGCTGGTGCGGCGGACAGCGCGCAGCACCTGCGTGCCATCCATGCCGGGGAGCATCACATCCAGCAGCATCAGGTCCGGCGGCAGCTGACGGAACTCCGCCAGCGCATCGTCGCCCCGCGCGGCCACTTTGACCGCGAATCCTTCCTTTTCCAGATACAGCTGCACCAGATGGGCAATGTTCGGGTCGTCGTCAACGATCAGGATGTACGGCTTGTCTTTCATGAGTTGGACACCTCCAGGGATAGGATAGCATGGACATGTGACAAGGATATGAATGCACTGTTAATTCGGCAGTTCCACCTGATATATTTGATCTATCAGGATCACCTCACAGGCATGCTCCCGGCATTTCGCCAGATTGGCCGCATTATCCCGTATGAGTTCCGGCAGATCAGGTTCGGTCTCCTCTTCGCGGCTTTCCACCACGCTGGCGTACCGGCGCACATCAGAAAAATGACTCCGCAGGTATCGCTCGGTCATGACCAGACACACAAAACGGATATGAGGCAGGTATTCTTCGCTGAAATCCTTCCGCCAGTCATACGGCAGATAGCAGCCCTCGATGACCAGGTGCTGTTCGTTCTCGATGGCCGTCTTGATCATTTCGCGCACGATGGGCCACATCAGCTCCGTCAGCGCGTCGTCGTCCTCCACGGTGAGGGTGGTGTAGCCAGAGCGGATCAGCCCCATTTTCAGGTGGTCGAGGGACAGATAGGGCCAGCCATGCTTTTCCAGCAGCCGCTGGGCAAGGGCGGTCTTGCCGGTGTGGGTGGTCCCGGTTATCAGGGTGATCACGTTATTCACCTGCCTTGCACATCGTTGATGAAGGCTCCCCCGGAGGGGAGCCCGCTGCCCCGGGGAGGGCTACGCAATCATTTCAGCTTCACGATGGTCACGCCCGTCTCGCCCTCGCCGAAGGTGCCCAGGCGCATGCTGCTGACGCCCTTATGCTTCCGCAGGTGCTGCTGGATGCCGCTGCGCAGCACGCCCGTGCCCTTGCCGTGGATGATGCTGACCTCCGACAGGCCGCCCATGATGGCGTTGTTGAGGAAGGCGTCCACCTCCATCAGCGCGTCCTCCAGCATCATGCCGCGCACGTCGCATTCCAGCTTCACCGAGCGGGCCAGACCCTCGGTCTGCATGCTGACATTGCCGCGCTTCGCCTTGGCAGCCTTGACCTCCGCGGGCTTCTGCTGCACCAGGCGCAGGTTCTTCAGCGCCACCTTCATCTTCATGATGCCGGCCTGCACCTCCACCTCGCCCTTGCTGTTGGGGGCGGAGAGCACCGTGCCGTTGCTGTCGATGGTGAGGATGCGCACGGTGTCGCCGGGCTTGACAGTTTCCGGCGGTGCGCTGTCGTCCTGCTTCTGGCGGATGCCCTCGGCCAGGCCATCCATGGTCTTCTCCAGCGCACGGCGGGCCGCGTTGACGCCCTCGGGGGCGCTGCCTTCCTTCTTCATGCGCTTGAGGTCCGCAATGATGCCCTCAGCTTCGCGGCGGGCCTGCTCGACGATGCGGCGGCCCTCCTCCTTGGCCTTGCGGACGGCGTTCTCCCGCTTGTCCTCCATTTCGCGGCGGAGCTTCTCGGCCTCGTCGCGGAGTTTGATGGTCTCCTCGCTGGCCTGACGGGCGATCTCCCGCTCGCGCTCGGCCACCTGCCGGTGGAACTCCGCGTTGGCGATGACGTCCTCAAAGCGGATGGAGTCGCTGGAGAGCAGCTCCTTCGCCGCGTCGATCAGGTACTCGGGCAGCCCCAGCTTGCGGCTGATTTCAAAGGCGTTCGACTTTCCCGGCACGCCGATGGACAGCCGGTAGGTGGGCCGCAGCGTCTCTACGCTGAACTCCACCGAGGCATTCTCGACGCCCGGGGTGGACAGCGCGAAGGCCTTCAGCTCGCTGTAATGGGTGGTGGCCATGGTGCGCACCTTGATTTTGAGCAGCCGGTTCAGGATGGCCTGGGCCAGCGCCGCGCCCTCGGTGGGGTCGGTGCCCGCGCCCAGCTCGTCAAACAGCACCAGATCGCGGGGCGTGACCTCCTGCATGATGGAGACGATGTTGGTCATGTGGCTGGAGAAGGTGGACAGGCTCTGCTCGATGGACTGCTCGTCGCCGATGTCGGCAAAGACCTGCTCGAACACGGCCAGCTCCGTGCCGATGTCCGCCGGCACCTGCAGACCCGCCTGCGCCATCAGGGTAAAGAGGCCCACGGTCTTCAGCGTCACGGTCTTGCCGCCGGTGTTGGGGCCGGTGATGATGAGGCTGGTAAAATCCTTGCCCAGCCACAGGTTGGAGGGCACCACCTTCTCCGGGTCGATCAGCGGATGGCGGCCGCGGACGATGTTCAGGTAGCCCTCGCTGTTCAGCTTGGGCGACACGGCGTACATCTCCCGGCTCAGCATGCCCTTGGCGAAGATGAAGTCCAGCTCGGTCAGGATCTCCACCGTGTCGCGCAGCTGGTCGGCATAGGGGGCAATCTCGGCGGAGAGGGCCGCCAGGATCCGCTCGATCTCCTGCTTTTCCTTGGCCTCCCACTGGCGCAGCTCGTTGCCCATCTCCACCGCCGCCATGGGCTCGATGAACAGCGTCGCGCCGGTGGAGGACTGGTCGTGCACCAGACCCGGCACGTTGGCGCGGCTGTCGGCACGCACAGGAATCACGTAGCGGTCGTTGCGCATGGTGACGATGGTGTCCGTCAGGTACTTCTGGAAGTTGGGGTTGCGCACCATCTGGTTCAGCTTTTCCTTGATGCGCTCGGTGGCGCCGCGCAGGTGGCGGCGGATGTTCATCAGCTCCGAGGAGGCACGGTCGGCGATTTCCTCCTCGCTGATGATGGCATTGGTGATGTCGTCCTCCACATTGCGCAGGCTGACGAGACCCTGGGCCTTGCCCTTGAGCAGGGGCGTGTTCTCCCGCTCGGTGACCAGCGCGCTGCGGGCGCCCCGGGCCGAGGCCAGCAGGCTTGCGATGGTCAGCAGCGCCTTGGGCGACAGCGTCGCGCCCTTCTCCGCAAGGGAGATGGACCGGCGCACATCGTCGAAGGCCGTCAGCGGCGAACCGCCCAGGTACTGCAGGATGACCGTCGCTTCTTCTGTCTCCTGCTGCCACGTTTCGATCTGCGGCAGGTTGTCCGAGGGCACCAGGGCCATGCAGCGCTCCGCACCCATGGGCGTCAGCGCCCTGGAGGCCAGCCGCTCGCGGATCTTGGTGAATTCCAGCACGCGCAGGGTTCTTTCTTTGATCATAACGTTACCTCTTTATCGGGTCATAGATAAGGTATATTTCGGGATAGGGTATATTTCCGGACTCACTCCACCGGTCTGTTCCAATGGGCGCTGGTCGTTTCCACATCGCTCCGTCCGCCCTGCCAGACGCGGATCGCCTCTGCCAGCGCCGCGCCGGATTCGTCATTCAGGGTCATCAGCGGCGTATAGCCTGCGCTGCGCACGCGGGTGACAATGTCCGTGGGGACGCTGTTCATCAGCCGCACCAGGCAGCCCTCGGGCAGGCGCTGCCGCAGCAGCGGGAAGCGCACGCCCCGGCGGTCGGTGAAGGCCGTCCCGGCAAGAGCGTCGGAGCTGCCGTTGTCGCACAGGCGGCAGGTTGCATGGCCCTTATCAAGGCCCAGATATGTCCGCGCCGGGCAATGGTGCAGCAGCATCAGCTGCGCCCGTCCCCAGGCCGGGACGATCACATTCGGGGTATATTTCAGGAGCGTTGCAGTCTCCGCACCGGACAGCTCGCCGCTGGCGGTCACGAACTCACAGCCCGCCTCCAGCAGCATGCGCGCAGCCAGGCGGTTCATCACCGGCACGCCCTCGCCTGCCCCGAAGGGCACGGGCCATTCGAGCCCCAGCTGGCCCACGCTGCCCAGCACCATGCCGCCCAGCTTATCCTTGTGGGCAGTGACGAAGCGGTGCAGCATCTCCAGCGTCGCCTGCTCGCACTTCATGGGCAGGTGCAGCCACACGCCCGCGTCCATGCGGGCAAGGCCACTTTCCAGCGCCTCTTCGCGGAAGTCCTCCGGGTACCACACGATGCGCGCGTCCAGCGCCTTCACAGCGGCGTACTGCGCTTCGTCCCGCACCACGATCATCTCCGGCACGCCGTGCACAGGCAGTTCCCGCTCCGCCATCGGGCATTCCCGCCCGGCAGGCCGCGCGAAATCCGCCGCCCGCTGGTATTCCAGCGCCGTCAGCGCATCGCGGCGCAGGGCGTTGAGGGCCGACACGGGCACGAAGGCGTTCTGCGTGAACACGGTCAGCTCCCGTAGAGAGAAGGGCGTGTCGCCGGTCTTGCTCAGGCTCTTGCGGGCGTCGTCGTCGGTCATGGCGCGCCTCTGGGCGGCAGTCACAACATCGCCGCATGCCGTGGCGGTGGATTCGCCGTCGGTCACCGTCAGCGTCAGCGGCTCACCGGGCAGCGCCACCAGCGTCATGTCGCAGGGGATCGCCGGAGTCTCCAGCGCCCGCGCCGCCGCCAGCTGTGCACTGCTGGTCAGGCGGAAAACCTCGTCGCCGCGCTGGATGCGCATGTCCGGGCGCAGCCGCAGCGTCGCGGTCTCCCCTGCCGGGACGTCATGACCGGAATAGATCATCTCCGCATCACCGTTGCGGGTGCGGATTTGCAGGCCGTCGCCGTCGGCAAGGTCGCGGTCGCAGCGCATCTTCGCCATGCCGCCGGACAGGGACTCGATCCGCCCCACCGGCACGCCGCCGTGGTTCACGCGGTCATGGCAGATGACCCCCGCGTCCTGCGCGCCCATGGCATAGCCGTCCATGAAGCCGCCGCGCTGGAAGATCTGCAGCAGGCCGTCGCGCTCCTGCTCATCCGCCTTGCGGAAATCACCCGCCTGCAGGCCGTCGATGCCCCGGCGATAGCTGCCGGCCACCGCAGCGACATATTCGGGGCGCTTGAGGCGTCCCTCCAGCTTGATGGAGCATGCGCCGGCCCTTGCCAGCTCCGGCAGGTGGTCACGCATGCACACGTCGCGGGGGCTGAGCCATGCGGCGGTCTTCCCGCGGTACTCGTAGGGCAGGCGGCAGGGCTGGGCACAGCGCCCGCGGTTTCCGCTGCGTCCACCGATCATCGACGAAAACAGGCACTGCCCGCTGACCGCCACGCACTGCGCGCCATGGCCGAACACCTCAATCTCGATGCCCTCGGCGGCACACCGGGCGATCTCATTCAGCGAGCATTCCCGGGCCAGCACCGCGCGGGTCATGCCCATGCGACGGCAGAAGCGCACGCCGGCGGCATTGTGGATGGCCATCTGCGTGCTGGCATGCACCGGCAGTTCCGGGAAGCACTCCCGCGCCAGCTTCAGCACGCCCAGATCCTGCACCAGCACCGCGTCCACCCGCACCTCGTCCAGCAGGCGCAGCACGTCCATCACGCCGGAAAGCTCGCCGTCCTTGACCAGCGTATTGACCGTCACGTGCACGCGGACATGATGCAGGTGCGCAAAGTGCACCGCCTCCCGCAGGGCAGCCTCATCGAAGTTACCAGCCCCCGCGCGGGCAGAATAGGCCGCATAGCCCAGGTACACCGCGTCGGCCCCGGCAGCAACGGCCCTGTCCAGGGCTTCCCGGTTTCCGGCGGGCGCAAGGTTTTCCATCCTCATGTTGACTCCTGCTGCCCCAGCCTTTCCCGCAGGGCATTCAGCTCGCGGCGGAGGCGGGAATTCTCCGCCTGCGCCTTCATCAGCTCGTCGGTCACGTTCATCGCCACCAGCACAGCCACCGTTTCCCGGGGCTGCCGGGTCGCGAAGATCGTTTCGGTGATCTGCCTGTCCACATAGGCCGCCACGCGCGTCATGTGCTCCGGCGAATCGGCGGAAACCAGCGCATACTCCCGGCCCGCCACGCGGACGGTAATCTTCTGCTTCTCCATTTCACTCACCCTGTCATAACGAAATAAACCGGCGCAGACCGGCGTTTTCCGCCAGGGTCTGCGCCGGTGAATGCCTCGGCGGCGTGGGTCACATCTGATCGAAGGGGAAGACCTGGCCGAAGGTCTCCACGCGGATGGATTTCATCCGCTGATCCACCAGAGGACGATCCATGGGGCCCGTCCTGACGCTCACGATGGCGTCGGCGGTCTCCATGCCCTCCAGCACCTTGCCAAAGGCCGCATAGGAGCCGTCCAGGTGAGGGCTGTCGCTGGTCATGATGAAGAACTGACTGCCAGCGGAATCGGGCATCATGCTGCGGGCCATGGACAGCACGCCATAGGTGTGCTTGAGGGGGTTCGGCACGCCGTTCATGGCGAACTCGCCCTTGATGCGGTAGCCGGGGCCACCGGTGCCCACGCCCTTGGGATCGCCGCCCTGGATCATGAACCCGGGAATGACGCGGTGGAAGATCAGCCCGTCATAGAAGCCGGAGTTGGCCAGCGCGATGAAGTTGCCCACGGACTGGGGCGCGATCTCCGGGTACAGCTCACCCTTCATTTCGCGGCCATCCTCCATGGTGATGACAAAAACAGGATTCTGTGCCATGAATGACACTCCTTTCAAACAATAGCCGTTCTGCCGTAGCTTCCGGCTGTGCGAACAACGTTGTGTTCTCCCGCATTTTCATGCGTATATCTTATTGTACCAGCATTTGCAGAGAAATGCAAGTTTTCCATGGAAATTCGCTGGTATACAGCATTCTTCGCGTGCCTGTGGTCAGCTTCCGCCGCTGTCAGCCGCATGCGACATCAATCGGCCGGGGCGCCGGCGCCGTTTGCACCTCTCCCACTCCCCCGCTGAACATAGTATTCCGGATTTTCCGCGCGGCATGCGGCCTTCCATGCTGCGTCCGTGGCGGTGCTCACACGCCGAAGAGCTCCCGTTTGCGCCCGATCATCTCGTCCACGCGGGCGATGTAGTGCTCGATGTTGGCCACGTTGGGCGCGCGGCCGATGTGACCCTCGTCCTCGTAGATGCGCTTCGAAATGCCGCCCGCGCCCAGGGCCAGGATGTGGGTGGTCTCCTCCATGATGTCCACATTGTACTGGCAGGCGTGGCCGGGCTGGGCGTAGCCGATATTTTCGAGGTTCCCGGCCATGTTCTTCTGCCGGTAGAGGTAGTAGGGCTCCAGCCCCAGCGCACGGGCGGTGCGCATGCCCAGGTTGACCATCTGCGTCGCCTCCACGCCCGTGGGGAAGCGGTAGTTCTCAAAGTGCAGGCGCGTGGCGCGCTTGATGGCCAGGGTGTGGACGGTGAGGCTCTCAGGCTTCAGGCGCAGGGCCCAGTCCATCGTGCGGGCGAAATCGTCCACCGTCTCCCCGGGAAGGCCGGCGATCACGTCCATGTTGATGTGGCGGATCCCAGCCTCGCGGGCCATGGCGTAGCCGTCGACGACCTGCTGCGCGGTGTGGGCGCGGCCGATGATGCGCAGGGTCTCGTCGTTCATCGTCTGCGGGTTGATGCTGATGCGCCCCACGCCCGCGTCGCGGATGGCCGCCAGCTTGCCGGGGGTGATGGTGTCCGGACGACCGGCCTCCACCGTGTACTCCATCGCGCCGGGGAAGCGCAGCATCATCCGGTCCAGCAGGCGGCGCAGCTGATCCTCATGAAGGCTGGTGGGCGTGCCGCCGCCCACATAGACCGCACGAAGCTGCCGTCCGCTGTCGGGAATGACGCGGCAAGCCTCGTCCATCTCCCGGAAGAGCGCGTCCAGGTAGGGCTCCACCAGCTTGCCCTTGCCCAGCTCGCCTGAGGAGAAGGAGCAGTAGGTGCAGCGCGTGGTGCAGAAGGGGATTCCGATGTACACGTCCATCCAGCGGTCCTCCGGCGGCGGCAGGCAGCCCTGCACCTGCGCGATCTCCCAGAGGAGGTCGGCCTTCTCCGGCGTCACATCGAAGGTCTCGGTGACATAGCGCTTCGCTGCGTCCTCCCCCATGCCGCGGGCGATGGCCTCCTGCATCAGGTGGGTCGGGCGAATGCCAGTGAGACTCCCCCACGGTGGATGGATCCCCGTGACCTCGCGGCACAGCTCGTACATCGTCTGGCGGACGAGGCGGCGGGCGGCACGCTTGCGGTGCAGCTCCTGCAGGCGTTCGTCAGCCTCCTGCGGCGGCACGGGCACGGCACGTTCCACCGCCGCATCGCCGCACAGGCAGCGGCAGCGGTACTCCTCCGCTTCCGCCCAGGCCCGCCAGGTGATGCGCGGATTCTCCGCCGTCAGCACCGCGTCCTCCAGGCCGAACAGCCGCGTCACATTGATCAGATCCGCCCCGATGGCGTCCAGGTATTGCATCATATCCATCATTCAACCTCTGTGAGTGAGTCAGCTGCGCAGGCGTTTGGACAGGTACAGCACCAGATCATCGTCAATGGTGCAGACACTTTCATACTGCACGCACTGCCTGCCCTGATACCACACGCCGGAGCCATCGGGGATGTATCCACGCCGGACATACATGCGCTGGGCGCTGCCATATTCGGCGCACAGGCCAACGCCCAGGCAGACAGAATCCGCCTGCTGCGCGGCAATCTGCTCCGCCGCGTCCATCAGGCGGTCGCCAACGCCCCTGCGCTGGTACTTCTGCAGCACGCCGAAATCCACGATTTCCGGGATTCCCCTGCCCGCAAAGGGGCCTGCATCCACCGTCCTGTACAGGTACAGGGAGCCGGCGGGGCTTCCCTGATACACCGCTGTCAGCGCGACGCACTTGCCCTCCGCCTGATCCCTGAGGCGCATGCGGTAGTACTCCATGTCCGGATGCCAGCCCTGCGCGGTATATCCGTCGAAGAAGACCTGCGCGTCAGCCTCGTCCATGTTGCGGACGACCAACTCCTCATCCTGATAGAAAATCATGCCGAACCCCTCCTCAGTGCCCCGGGAAAATATCGTACGCCTGCGCCAGCGGCATCAGCCGCCGGAGCGACGCCCCCAGCTGGGTCATGCTGCCTCCGGGCAGGTCGGTGCGGCCATAGCCGTAGTGAAAGAGCGTGTCGCCGGTGAACAGCCACGTCCCCGCCTGATAACACACGCAGCCCGGCGTATGCCCTGGTGTGTGCAGCACGGCGAAATCCGCGCCCGCATAGTGCAGCGCATCGCCCTCGCGGATGGTGCGGGTGGCTTCCGGCGCGGTGACGCGATCCCCCACCAGCCAGGAAGCGTTGAGCTGCGCATCCCGCAGCATGGGCGCGTCCGCCTCGTGGATGACGATCTCCGCGCCATCCGCCGCCAGCTCCGTCACGCCGCCGATGTGGTCGAAGTGGCCGTGGGTCAGCAGGATCGCCTCGATCTTCAGACCCTCGCAGGCCCGGCGGATGCGCTCCGGCTCCGCGCCGGGGTCGATCACCACGCAGGTATCGGAGTCGTCATCCCACACGATGTAGCAGCAGGTTCCCAGGTTGCCGACGGACAGGGTTTTCATCTGCAGCATGCGAATTCCTCCCAATAAGGTACCATTTGGGCGTTTTCAGAACAGTTTGGTCGAGTCCATCAGCATGGTCACCGGGCCATCGTTGGTGAGGGACACCTGCATGTCCGCACCGAAGACGCCGGTTTCCACGTGGATGCCCTGCTCCCGCCAGGCCTTCACCAGACCCTCATAGAGGGGGATGGCCTTGTCCGGTCGGGCGGCAGCGGTGAAGCCGGGGCGGCGCTGATTTCTCGCGTCGCCATAGAGCGTGAACTGGCTGATAGCCAGGATCTCCCCGCCCACATCCAGGATGGACCTGTTCATCTTGCCATTCTCATCCTCAAAGATCCGCAGCGTCGGGATCTTCGTGGCCATGTATTCCATGTCCTTCTCCGTATCGTCCACGGACACGCCGATGAGGATCATGTAACCCTTGCCGCACCGGCCGACGATCTCGCCATCGATGGCGACGGAAGCGGACGTAACCCGCTGAATCACACAGCGCATGGTACTTCCTCCTTCAAGAAAGGCCCTCCATGTTTCAGGAGAGCCCGATGATTCTACTATGATGAAAGCCGCTCCCCCACCCCCACGCGCGCGCAGCCAAACCGGAGGCGCGCGACTCAATCGCGAGAATGGGAGTCCAGAGGGTCGATGGCCCTCTGGCAGGGATCCTTAAGGGGCAGCGCCCCTTAATTCAGGAGAGCCCGATGATTCTACTATGATGAAAGCCGCTCCCCCACCCCCACGCGCGCGCAGCCAAACCGGAGGCGCGCGACTCAATCGCGAGAATGGGAGTCCAGAGGGCCGATGGCCCTCTGGCAGGGATCCTTAAGGGGCAGCGCCCCTTAAGCGCGGAAGACGTCGATCACGTCGCTCTTGCGCATGAGCTGCTTGACCAGCTTGTCCATCTGCTCGCGGCTCCGGATCTCCACCACGAAGCGGAAGGTGGCAATGCGGGTCTTGGGCTCCACCGCAGCGGTGCAGTTCTTGATGGTGATGTTCATCTCGCTGATGACCGAGGCCAGCTCCACCAGCAGGTTGGGCTTGTCGTAGGCCACCACCTTCACCGACACGTCGAAGGAGCCCACGTTCTCATCCGCCCAGTCCACATCGATGCGGCGCTCCTGCTCAGCGGCGCAGGCGTTGACGCAGTCCGCCTTGTGGATGGTCACGCCGCGGCCGCGGGTGATGTAGCCCACGATGTCATCGCCGGGCACGGGGCTGCAGCAGCGGGCAAAGCGCACCGGGATGTCCACATCCGCCATGCCGGGCATGATCACGCCGTGATGCGCCTTAGACGCGGCACGGGCCCGGACGGGCTCCTCGGGCGCGATGAGATCCTCAATCCTGGGTGCCGCGCTCTGCTGAGCCTGCCGCTGCTCCTCCACCAAGCGGCTGACGACATACACCGCCGCCATGCCGCCGTAGCCCACCGCAGCAAAGATATCATCCAGCCCGGTGAAGCCGTATTTGCGCATGATCTGCTCGTAGAACTCCGGCTTGAGCAGGTCCGAAGGGGCCAGGCCACGGCGGCGGCACTCGCGCTCCACCATGCTGCGACCCAGCTCGATGTTCTCCTCCTTGAATTCCTTTTTGAGGAAGGCGCGGATCTTCGCCTTGGCCTGGGGCGTGGTGCAGATGCGCAGCCAGTCCGTGGACGGACCCTTGCAGCTGGCGCTGGTGATGATCTCCACCCGGTCGCCGGTCTGCAGCGGGGTATCCAGGGGCATGATCTTGCCGTTGATGCGGCTGCCCACGCACTTGTTGCCCACGGCGGAGTGGATCCGGTAGGCAAAATCCAGCGGAGTCGCGCCCTTGGGCATGGAGATCACATCGCCCTTGGGGGTGAAGAGGAAGACCTCCTCGGCGAACAGGTCAGTTTTCAGCGTTGCGACGAACTCCTTGGAGTCGCGGGCGTCGCTGGACCAGTCCAGAATCTGGCGCACCCAGTAGAGTTTGGCGTCCAGGCTGCCGCTGCCGCCGCCCTCCTTGTAGCGCCAGTGGGCCGCGATGCCGTATTCCGCCAGGCGGTGCATCTCCCAGGTGCGGATCTGCACCTCGAAGGGGAAGGGCATCTTGCGCCCGCCCATCACCGTGGTGTGCAGGCTCTGATACATGTTGGCCTTGGGGACGGAGATGTAGTCCTTGAAGCGGCCGGGCATCTGGTTCCACAGCGTGTGCACCGCACCCAGCACGGCGTAGCAGTCCGCCACGGAATCCACCAGCACGCGGATGGCGATCAGGTCGTAGATCTGGTCGAAGGGCTTGTTCTGCAGCACCATCTTGCGGTAGATGCTGTAGAAGGACTTGGGGCGGCCGTCAATGTCATAGTGGATGTGCATCTCATCCAGCTTGGCGGAGAGCTCGGAGATGACCATGCGGATGTTCTCCTGCCGCTCGGAGCGCTTCTGGCCCACCAGCTGCACCAGGTTCTGATAGCCAGCCGGGTCGATGTAGCGCAGAGAGAGGTCTTCCAGCTCCTGCTTGATGGCGTACACGCCCAGGCGGTGCGCCAGGGGGGCATAGATGTCCAGGGTTTCCCGGGCGATGGCCACCTGCCTGTGCTGCGCCTGATGCTTGAGGGTGCGCATGTTGTGCAGGCGGTCTGCCAGCTTGATGAGCACCACGCGGATGTCCTTGGACATGGCGAAGATCATCTTGCGCAGGGACTCGGCCTGTGCCTCCTCTTTGTCGGCAAAATCGAGCTTGTCCAGCTTCGTCACGCCGTCCACCAGCCAGGCCACCTCGTCGCCGAATTCCCTGCGGAGCGTGTCCAGCGTCACGGTCTTCACATCTTCCACCGTGTCGTGCAGCAGGCCTGCAGCAATCGTCGGCGGGTCGATCATCAGCTCCGTCAGGATGCTGGCCACAAAGCAGGGATGGATAAAATAAGGCTCCCCGCTCTTGCGCTTCTGATCCTTGTGGGCGTCCTCGGCGAACAGATAGGCCTTTCGTACCAGCTCTGCGCCGTCTCCCGGGTGGTACTTCTGCACGCGGGCCATCATCGCTTCCAGCGGCATCGCTTCATATACGGTATACGTCATCTTGTGAACCTCCCTTCCCTGGGGTTTGCGTCTTCTCCTCCTGCTTGGCGCGGCATGTCACTGCCCCAGCGCCAGCAGATATTTCATCACGGGCGTATCCAGCGGATCCGCCTTCGTTCCCCGGGGCAGCGGAACCAGCCGCACCATGAAGGGGCTCAGCGTCATTTCCGCCAGCCCGGCCTGCTGGAGTGCCGTCATCCCGGTCAGCACCTGCGGGGTGCTCAGGGCTGCTGCCTCCGTCAGCTGGCGCAGGCTCTGCACATGCCCCTGCCGCAGGCACAGGTACAGGCGGCGCAGCGTGTCGCGGTCCAGGGTGATCCCGCGCAGCTGCTCCCGCAGCGCAGGGTTCTCCGGCAGGCGGGTGATCTTTGCCCGCGGGCACCGTGCAGCCACCTCCGCCGCCTCGCCGGGCAGCATGTCGCCATCGATCAGCACGATATCCGTCCACACATCCTGCAGCAGCGCCAGTTCCGGCCCCAGCAGCAGGGTGTTGAAGCCCCGGGCGTCCGCCACGCTGCCCGCTGCCACATCCAGGCGGATGTCCTGGCGGGCGCGCGCCTCGCCCAGCAGCCGCGAGGCCGCCTGGCGTTCGTGCCCCAGCAGCAGCACGCCGCGCCCCGTCGTCAGGCGCTTCTGCACGGCGGCGGGCTTCTCCTGCGGCATATCGCAGCAGATTTTTGTATCATTCGACGAGAGCAGCCCGATTTCCTGCAAGAGCGCACGGAAAAGCGTGTCCTCCTCCGGCAGCGTCATCGCGCAGGCCGCCGGGCGCAGCGCCTGCACCTCCAGCTGCGCCGTCACCTGCCCCCGGTACTCGTTGCGCGAGGGCGTGAAGAGCACGTCCACCCGCTCCACACCGGAACCGGAAAAATCCCCCTGCCCGAAGGCGATGCCGCCCCGCAGGGCGCCGTTTTCCTCCAGGCTGATTTTCAGGTGCGTGCGGGTACTGCCCACCCGTCGTGCCTCCTGCACATGCGCGTCGCGCACGCGGAAGACCGGGTTGGGGTTGCAGTAGCCGGTGGGCTGCAGCTGCTCGAGCCGCTCCACCATGGCGAGGTTCACATCTGCCAGGCGCACGTCCACATCGTACTCCCTGCGGGGAATGTAGCAGCGCATGTCGCAGTTCTCGTCGATGCCCAGGTTCAGGCGGCGGCGCAATTCGGGGATGAGCGCAGCGTCCATGGTCAGGCCGGCGGCCTGCTCGTGCCCGCCGAAACGCTGGAACAGATCCTTGCACAGGGAGAGCATCCCATGGATATTGACCCCCGGGATCGACCGGCAGGAGCCCACGGCCACGCCCTCATGCACCGTCAGCACGATGGTGGGGAAATGGTACCTTTCGCAGATGCGCCCCGCCGCCAGACCGATGACGCCGTGATTCCAGCCCTCGCCGACGACGATGATGACCCGGTCGCGCAGGAAATCCACGCATTCGCCGATCATGCCGATGGCCTTCTGGGTGATCTCCTGCTCGATGGCCTGGCGCTCCTGGTTGCGCTTTTCCAGATGCTGGGCGATCTCGCTGGCCTGCTGCTCGTCCTGCGTGGTCAGCAGGAGCACGCCCTGGCCCGCATCCTCCAGGCGGCCGCCCGCATTCAGCCGCGGCGCCAGGCGGAAGCCCACATGGCCGCTGTTCACCGGCGGGTGCACGTCGCTGACCTGCATCAGTGCCCGCAGGCCGGGGCGCTCCGTCTTTGCCATGCGCAGGAGGCCCTCGCGGACGATGACGCGGTTCTCATCCACCAGCGGCACGATGTCCGCCACGGTGGCCAGGGCCGCCAGTTCAATCCGGCGGATGACCGCGTCCATCCCCAGCAGCGCCTGGGTGAGCTTGAGCGCCACGCCCGCGCCGCACAGCCGCCGGAAGGGGTACTCCCCCAGCAGCGGGTTGAGCACCACATCCGCCGGGGACGGCGTGTCCGCCAGCTGGTGGTGGTCGGTGACGATGACGGTCATGCCCAGCAGCTGCGCCAGGCGCACCTCCTCGTGGTTGGTCACCCCGCAATCGACGGTGATCAGCAGCCGGTGCGTTTCCGCCATCTGCCGCACGGCGCCGCAGTTGAGGCCGTAGCCCTCCTCGTGGCGCGAGGGGATGCGGAAATCCGGCTCCGCCCCCAGCTCCCTGAGCGTTTCCAGCAGGATCGACGTAGCACACACGCCGTCCACATCATAATCCCCATAAACGATGATGGGCATGCCCGCCGCCACCGCCTCGCGGATGATGCGCACAGCCTTGTCCATCCCCTGCATCAGGAAGGGGTCATGCAGCTGGGAAAGCGCCGGGTGCAGGAAGCGCTCCGCCTTTTCCGGCGTATCGATCCCGCGATTGCGCAGCAGCCCCGAGAGCCACAGCGGCAGATCGCCGATGGGCGCAGGATTGTCCGTGCCCCTGCGGATGTAGTCCAGCATGCCATCACCCCCATGATTCGTCAGATACTGACTATTATACAGGCTTTGAGCGAATGCGTCAAATTTAATTCGGAATTCGGAATTCGGAATTTGATTTGTAAAACGAAAGGTGGCAGCCAGGCAAAGAGGCCACAAAAAAGCCGCGACCCGAAACCGAGCCGCAGCTTTGGTCACCCAACCAAATTCATAATTCCTAATTCATTCAGTACGAGCCCGCCGTGTCCATGGTCACGTCGCTGTCGGCCTTGTGGCGGGAGGTCCTGCAGCGCTCCATCAGCAGGTCATAGAACTTCCTTTCGTCAATGGGCAGGGTGACGGTCTCGCCCGTCCAGGCGGAGAGGTGGATGGCGTTGGAGAGCATCAGGCCATGGATGCCCTCGCGGCCGTCGGCCACCAGGGGATTCTTCCGGTCGGCGATGGCGGCGGCAAAGGCATTCATCACGCCCACATGCTGCGGATTTGCGCCGTCGGTTTCCACCACGATGCGCTCGCATTCCGGCTTGCGGAAGCCCTCCTTGCACACCCTGCACCAGGCGCGCTCGTCCATCTCCAGCTTATCGAAGGTCAGCACGTCGTTCTCGCAGACGAGGCGGCCCCGGGTGCCGGTGATTTCCAGGCGGTTGGTGCCGGGGGCGTCGCCGGTAGTGGTGACGAAGACGCCCGTCGCGCCGTTCGGGAACTCCAGGTACGCCGTCACGTCGTCCTCAATCTCCACGTCGTGCCACTTGCCCTCGTGGCAGAAGGCATGCACCTTCGCCGGCAGGCCGCAGAGCCACTGCAGCAGATCCAGCTGATGGGGGCACTGGTTCAGCAGCACGCCGCCGCCCTCCCCGGCCCAGGTGGCGCGCCAGGCGCCGGAGTCATAGTAGAACTGCGTGCGGTACCAGTCCGTCACCAGCCAGGACATGCGCTTGATCTCGCCGATCTCGCCGCTGGTGATCATCTCCTTCATCTTGCGGTAGACGCAGTTGGTGCGCTGGTTGAACATCATGGCAAAGACCAGGTCGGGCCGCTCATCCGCCGCTGCGATCATCTCCCGCACCTGCAGGGTATACACGCCCGCAGGCTTCTCGCACAGCACATGCAGGCCGTGGCGGAAGGCTTCCGCCGCCAGGGTCGGGTGCTGGTAATGGGGCGTGGCGATCAGCACCGCGTCGCAGGCCCCGGAGGCGATCAGGTCGCTGCCCTCCGTGAAGACGGCGATATCCGCCGGGCCGTTCTCGCGGATCCACTGGCGGCGGCTCTCGCGGCGGTCCGCTGCAGCCGTCAGAACAATGTCCGGGCACAGTCCGCGCATCACGCTGCCAAAGTGGGCCGAGCCGATGTTGCCCACGCCAATGATACCAAGCTTCAGCATGCCTTCTCCTCCTTCTCAATGTCGGCAAGGATGCCCTTCAGGGCGCTGACGGCCGCATGGAAGGCCGTGCGGCTGTCCGGGTAGCTCTCGTGGTGCTTCAGCGCCTCGTCCTGCAGGGCTTCGAGGCCCTTGAAGATGGTCAGATGAGGCTCGATGGTCAGGATGATCTCGTCCTCCCGCTCCGCGTTCAGGCGGCGCAGGATCTGCGGCACATCACCATCGCCGTGGCCCGCGCAGACCACCGCGCCGTCGGCCATCAGGGCATCCTTGATGTGCATGTAAGTGATGCGCTCATGCAGCATGTCGAAGGCCTCAATGGGCTTCACGCCGCACTGGATGAAGTTCGCCGGGTCAAAGGCAAAGCCCAGGCTGCCGGAGCCCGGCTGGCTGCCACCGAAATGCCTTAGCAGATCCGCGTTGCGCTCCGCCGTGTCGCCGTAGATGCCCTTTTCATTCTCGTGCACCAGCTGCACGCCGGCCTCCTCCGCCAGGGTCAGCATGATCTCCAGCCGGCGCAGCACCTCCTGGCGGGCGGCGTCATCGATCTCTCCCGCCGGGTAGAAGCTGAACATGCGGATGCGCTTTGCGCCCAGCACCCGGCACAGCTCCAGCCCGTGCCGGAACTTCTGCAGATGCGCCTCGAAGGGCTCGGCCAGCGGGTACTTGCCAAAGGGAGAACCCAGCGCAGACAGGCCGATCCCCGCTGCGTCCAGCTTCCTGCGCAGCTCAGCCGCCTCCTGAAGCGTCAGGTCAGCGCAATTCTTGCCGTCTGCACCACGCAGCTCAATGAGGGTGATCCCCTCCTCCTTCAGGATGCGCAGCTGCTCGTCAAATACAGGGGATGCCTCGTCCGCAAAGGCGGACAGGATGTACTTTGCCATGATGAATTCCTCCTGGCGGGAACAATCCCGGTATGTCACCTTACCTATTCGACCACACTGCGGCAATTCCTGTTGGCCGGAGGCTCCGTTCTGAAAATTTTCACCGTACCTTCACAGAAAACCCGTCCTGCGCAAGAGGAATTCCGCTTTTTCGTGACGAATTCTGCTGCGCTGATTCTATCAGCCAATCCATGAACAGAAGGCGATCGTGATGCAGGAAGACCCGACATACCTTGTTCCCGATTATTACCCCGGTTTCCGCTGCAAGCAGGGCGCATGCCGCACTCCCTGCTGCGAGGGATGGCCCATCTCTGTGACCATGCAGGACTATTTCCGGCTGCTGTCGGTGCCCTGCTCGGCTGATCTGCGCCGCCGCCTGGACGGCGCGATGCACCTGTGCAACCACGCCACCCCCGAGCGTTACGCACTCATCAGCCCACGCTGGGACGGCAAGTGCCCCCTGCACCAGCCCGATGGCCGCTGCCAGCTCCACGCCGAACTGGGCGAGGAGGTACTCAGCGCCGTCTGCCGGCTGTACCCCCGCGGCGTCCGCACGGGCGAAGACCGCGAGGCGTCCTGCGCCAACAGCTGCGAGGCCGTGGTGGAGATGCTGCTGGACAGGCAGGCGCCGCTGCAGTTCATCCGTCAGCCCGTGCAGCACTGCCTGCCGGACGCGCCGCCGCCATCGCACTTCTTCCACACCGCCGGGCGTGGGCAGGAGATCCGCCTGTGGCTGATCCGGCAGCTGCAGCGGCGCGAATACCCGCTGCCCCAGCGCATGCTGCTGCTGGGCGAGGCGCTCATGGCCGCCGACCACGCGCTGACCGCCCATGACGACGCCCGCCTGGACGCGCTGCTGACCGGCCGTGAAGCCCTGCACGTCCCCGAGGCCATCGTCGCCGGGCACGACCAACTCATCGCCGGGCTGGATGCGGCTGAGCAGATGCTGGCCATCATCGACCGGCAGAGCCGCTCCGTCCACGATTACGGCGAGGCCGCGCTGGCGTATTTCGGGCAGGGCGAGGCCGCCTTCACCCGTTACACCGCCGCAGCGGAGCAGTTCGTCCGGCTCGTTCCCGAATGGGAAACCTGGTTCGAGCACCTGCTGATCAACCACATGTTCTTCGCCCAGTTCCCCTTCCAGGACAGGCCCGTGCCGCTGAAGGACGAGTACCTCGCCCTGTGCGCGGTGTATGTGCTGCTGCGCTTCCTCTGCCTGGGGTGGACGGCGGAACACCCCAGCCGGGAGGCCGCCGTGGACGTCTGCGCCGCCGCGTTCCGCCTGGTGGATCACACGGACTTCGACCGCTTCGCCGCCCCCATCCTGCGCCAGCTGGGCTGCGATGACCGGGCGCACCTGCGTCAGCTGCTCTGCCTGTGACACAGCCGGGCATTGCGTTTTCCGTGCCGATATGATATGATAAGGAAAATCACACCTGAAGGCGAGGTATCGGCATGCAGTTTTCTCCTTTGCCCACGGGCATGCGCCAACCCTGCGACAAGCCCGGCACGCTGGTCGAAATGACCTACCAGACCCACACCTATGACGACGCCAATGCGCCCCTGACCAAGCGCGTGCTGGTGTATCTTCCCCACGGCTGCGGGGAGGATCCGGCGCGGCGCTATCCCGTGCTGTACCTGATGCACGGCGGCGGCGGGGACGAGAACGAGGTCTTCGGCGGCATTGAGGGCAGCGGCCCGCTGCGCCACGTGCTGGACAACGCCATCGCCTGCGGGCATGCCGCACCCTTCATCGTCGTTGCGCCCACCTACACGGTGGAGGGCATGGAGGCTGCCCGGCAGTCCATCGATGTGGCGGTGAAGCTGACCCACCGCTTCCCCACGGAGCTGGTGCGCGACCTGATCCCCGCGGTGGACGCGGCCTTCCCCACCATCGCGGACCGCCGCGCCCGCGCCTTCAGCGGCTTCTCCATGGGCGGCGAAACCACCTGGAGCGTCGCCGCAGAGGCCATGACCGATCTGTGGTGCTGCGTGCCCCTCTCCGGCGATTACTGGGCCATGGGGCTCAAGGGCGGCAAGGATTTCCCCGAGGAGACCGCCGACATCATCGTCGACCGCATCCGCCAGCAGGGCATCGCCCCGGACGAATGCCGCATCATGGCCTTCACCGGCGACAAGGACATCGCCTTCGAGGCGCTGCAGCCCCAGATGGATGCCCTTGCCCGCCGCACGGACTTCTTCACCCCCGCCGAAATGCCCGCAGATGGCAACCTCACCTGGTGCCTCAAGCGCGATGGCTGGCACACCTACGACGACTGCTGGGAGTACCTCTGGCTGGCCATGCCGTACCTGTTCGGCTAAAACGGATCCCACCGGACATGCGAAAACCGCCGCGTCCCCTCCTATACATGGGGACGCGGCGGTCTTTGTTTTCACTTCTGCAGCCTGCGCATCATGAGCAGCGGCAGCTCGCTCACCAGCAGCACCAGCAGGATCATGATCAGCGCGAAGGCGTAGATCTCCGCATACTCGAAGAAGTACGCGCTCTGGTGGACAGCCTTGCCCAGGGAGTTCCGCGTCTGCACGAGGTACTCGGTGGAAACCGCCAGCTTCACGGCCATGCCCGCCGCGTTGATCCACGCCTGGCGCAGGTAGCCCGCCATCAGGGGCAGGTGCACATGGCGCAGCACCGTCAGGTTCAGGCCGCTGTTCATGCGGTAGACGTCGATCAGCTCCCGGTCGATGCGCCGGCAGCCCTCACAGGCCGCCTCGGCGATCATCGGCACGAGGATCATGGTCGAGGCGATGACGGGCACACGCTCGTACTTCGTCATCACCATGACGATGACGATCAGCACAATCATCGGCAGCGCCCGCAGCATGGCCATCAGCGGCTGCAGCAGCCAGCGGACGAAGCTGCTCAGCCCCATGGCCACGCCCAGCGTCACGCCGATGACGGTGGATACCACCATCGAAACAAGCACATGGCGCAGCGTCGTGCCGATCATCCGCCACGTCTGCCCCTCGCCCAGCAGGCGCAGGAAGGCCTGCAGGATCTCCCCCACGCCGGGGAAGACCAGCGTGTCCCCCTTCGCCGTGCCCGCCGCCTGGATCAGGCACCCGATGAGCTCCACGCCCAGGCAGAAGGCCAGCGCATCGCGGGCTTTATTCGGCCGCATAGCCGTAGTAGAACTCGTCAGCAGGCAGCGCGCCGCCGAACTGGCTCAGGTCGATATTGGCCACGGTCTCCAGCTGCTCGCGGGCCTCCAGGGCAGGCACGAAGCGGATGCTGCAGCCGGGGATGGCCTTCTCCGCCACCTTCTGGTTGGGCAGCAGGCCCATGGTCACGGCCGCTTCCGCCGCCGCGGGCACATCGGTGGTGCACAGCTCGCAGGCCGCTGCAGCCTGGGCCAGGAAGGCCTCCACAACCTCGGGGTGCTCCGCCGCCGTCTGGGCGCGGACGAACAGGCCCGCCTGGGTGAAGCCGTCAAAGCCGGTGGCGGCCTTGTACATCTCATTGACGGAGTAGCCGGTGATGGCGCTGTTCTTCATCATCGCAGCAGTCAGGGCGGGCTCGGCGGTCAGCACGATGGCATACGGGTCGCTCAGCAGCAGCGCCTGGGTGTTGGACGCGGCAGCCAGGTACTCGATCTCAGAGGGCACGATGCCGTTCTGCTCCAGGCAGTAGAGCACCACAGCGGAGTTGATGGTGTTCTCAGCGAAGAGGGTCACCTTCTGGCCATTCATGTCCGCCAGGGTGAAGCCCTCGCGCTGGGAGGCGATGAACAGGTTGCCCCAGGACACCACGCCGCACAGCTGATAGGTGGACTTGCCCAGCTTGAACAGCTTCGCGCCGGCGTTCACGGGCGCGATGATGAAGTCCGCATTGGCATTGATAAACTCGGCGGAGATCGTCTCGGCAGCCACGTAGGTGTAGTTGTCGGGAGCCTGCACGGCCAGGGTCGCCAGGGCCACGCCGGGCGCGCCGGAGGGAGAGGCGACGGTGACAGCATAGTCCTCGGCACAGGCGGCGCACAGGCCCAGCATCAGCATCGCAAGGATCAGACAGAGGAACTTCTTCATAAATATCCCACTCCTTTCGCATCGGCTGCCAGTTAAACAGCCTTAACAAGTATATACCCCAAATCCGCGTCTGTCAAACAAAAGTTGTGGAGCGACGCCGGATCCCGCGCTCCTCCTCAACGGCATTTTCGCAGGGTACTCCCTTCACCGCTCATCTGCATGCTCCGCTGTCCGGACAGATGCTGCACTGCACCGCTCCCCTGGATCCCCGCTCTTTTTCCGTCTCAATATCTCCTCATTCACTCGCTTACGCAAGATCAGGAGGTAATGTGAAGCGCGTTGAGCGCTCACATGCACCGTATGCCCAGTCGGATTGGCTCTGGCGTAACAATACACTCCGTTCAGAGCACTGGGTCTCTTCCAAAATGTGTATATGAATGTAAATGCAATAAAACAAATTCCAACAATAACAAATGACCCGGATTCCGTCCACCTGAAAACAAGCGCAAAAAGAGCCCTGCAGAATGATTCTGCAGAGCTCTGTGGCGGAGAGTTAGGGATTCGAACCCCAGGTGAGTTTCCCCACACAGCATTTCGAGTTTTCCTCGTATTAAGGACATTAGTGGTAAATGACGGAAGATACCGGAAGATAGCCCCCTCGCCGCAGCCCTTGAAATCACCGCTGTTCAGCTCTCCCAAACCCCGCAAACGCTCATATTCTCAGGCAATTCGAACCCACAGAAAAACGGCTGATAAATGAGCGCCCAGGAGAGAATTAGGAGAGAAAACAGGCCGTTGGAGAGAATCTGGAGAGAAGAAGAGAGAGGTCACTCGCACCCCAACAACTCAGTATTCTCATAACTTTTTGTCGGTCAAATCACCTGCCGTTGACAAGAAATTGTGAAGGTGATGAACATGACAAGAAGCAAATATGCGTATCTGCTTGCAGAGTATCCTGAGACCATCAGTAAAGAGCAGCTATGCAAGATCATCCACGTCCGCAAGTATACTGCGTTGTACTATTTAGAATCCCAACTTCTTCCCTGCGTTGACACTGGCAAAGCCACGCACCGCTACAGCATCAGGATGTCTGATGTGGTCACCATGCTGGAGGATCGTGATGCTAACCCAGAAAAATACTTCGTTCCAGTCGCATGGCAGAAGAAGCGCGGTATTCACCGCGTACATAACCGCTCAGTCGGATATTCACAATACATGCAGGACAAGCTCCGTATCGCCCTTGATACAGCTCTTGAGTCATATCCCGACCTCATGACTGCAGCGGATACCGCAGCAGTCATCGGCTGGCACACAAAGACGGTTCAGCGCTTGTGCTGGAAGGGCAATATTAAAGCTCTTGTAATCAAGAACAGGCTATTTATCCCCAAGATCACTCTGATCGAGTATCTGATGTCGGATAACTGCAAGCCAATTCACCCTGAGTACAAAAAGCACATATTCAAATGTGCAAAGCTGCCCCCATCTGAATAACCACTCCATCACACACAGAACAACCAAATAGCCGAAACCACGATGTATCACCACGATGCACCGTGGTTTTCTTATTTCCAAAGGAGGAATGTGCCATGCACCGATATGGAGGCAGCCTCGCATTCGAAGCTGCCATGCATGAAAGCCCCTACTCCCAGTATGACAGTGGCGAAGACAAAATGTTTGAAGAATGCCGTTCTTGCAGATTCCATCGTCCTCACGGTACAGACCGTACTTGTGTGTTCCACCGCTGCCCATACTCGTCCAACAAGGAATCAACACATCGGCCCAAGCCTCAGCCACAATGGAGATGCGCCTATGTAAAACAGAAGGAGGAAGCTCAAGATGCCTGCCACAATCACAGCAATCATCAACCAGAAGGGCGGAACAGGTAAGACCTGCACCTGTGCCAGCCTTGGCATCGGTCTTGCTCGCGAAGGTAAGAATGTGTTACTGGTCGATATCGACCCTCAGAGTAGCCTTACCATCAGCTTGGGTTACGACAAACCTGATGATCTTCCTGTCACCGTTGCCACGCTCATGATGAAGGCGATGAATGGTGAAGCGATTGCTCAAGGTGAAGGCATCCTGCATCATCGCGAGGTTGTCGATCTTCTGCCCTCTTGCATCGAGCTGTCTGGTGTGGAAGCAGCTGCTGTCAACGCGCTCAGCAGAGAGAATATCCTCAAGCAGATTCTCGCCCCTTTGCGCAAGCAGTATGATCACATTCTGATCGACTGCTCCCCTTCCCTCAGTATGCTGAACCTGAACGCACTCTCCGCTGCCGATAACGTCATCATCCCAGTCCAGCCTCAGTACCTGTCTGCAAAGGGTCTCGTTGATCTTCTTAATACAATCAAGAAAGTAAAGCGACAGATCAATCCCAAGCTGCGGACGGAAGGCATCGTCATGACGATGATGGACAACCGTACCAATTTCGCAAAGGAGATCAACGCTCTGATCAGAGACACCTACGGCAAGCATATCCATATCTTCTCCACGGAGATTCCTTTGTCCGTTCGTGCAGCAGAAGCATCCGCTGCCGGCGTCAGCATCCATACTTATGATCCCAGGGGTAAAGTTGCTGAAGCATACCGAAATCTCACAAAGGAGGTGCTGAACCGTGAAAAGCAGCGGCAAAAAGCTAAGTCTCCCTGCTTATGATGACATCTTCAGCACCGAAGAAAGCAGAGTTGACGATGCCCGTGAGAAGGTCGTTCAGATCCCACTGAGCGAACTTCATCCCTTTGCTGAACATCCCTTTCGCGTCCTTGACGATGAAAAGATGCAGGAGACTGTTGATAGCATCGCTGAGAACGGAGTCCTTGTTCCTGCCATTGCCCGTCCTCGGCCAGAAGGCGGCTACGAGTTGATCTCAGGGCATCGCCGGAAACATGGGTGCGAGCTCTTGGGGCTGGAAACCATGCCCGTCATTGTTCGTGACCTGACCGACGATCAAGCCATCCTGATGATGGTCGATTCCAACATTCAGCGCGAAACGCTACTTCCCAGTGAACGTGCCTTTGCCTACAAAATGCGGCTCGATGCCATGAAAAGAACCCATGGCAGACCGTCATTAAGAAATGTGTCTCAATTTGAGACACAAAAAAGAACCGACCAGTTGATGGCTGAGCAAACCGGTGAGAGCCGTGCCACAATCCAGCGATATATTCGCTTGACTCAGCTGCTTCCTGAGTTATTGGATATGGTCGATAACAGAAAGCTCGGCATGAATCCAGCAGTCGAGATCTCGTTTCTTACGAAGGAGGAACAGGCCGACCTCCTTGATGCTATTGAAAGTGAGCAAGCCATGCCCACACTGGCTCAGGCACAGCGGATGAAGAAATTCTCCTATGCCAAACGCCTGACCGTCGATGTTATGCGTGCAATCCTGGGTGAAGCAAGAGGTGCTGATCGCAGCACAGGGGTTATCGCATACAACGACCTGCGAGAGTACTATCCATCACACTTTACTGATCAGATGATTCATGATGACATCATGAGCTATGTTCGTAAACGTCATCTGAAGCATCAACGAAAAGACCCATCCCGGTGATTGATCCACACTTCATAACGATTAGGAGGATACATATGGCTACGGATGTAAACCAAGCGAAGCTTTCCCTGGAGAAATTCTTCAAGACTCGTCATTTCTCTTTTTCTTCTGAATATCGTGAGCTTCTCAACACCGTGTATGATGACTATCTCAAAAAAGCTCTCCCTTTGCATGATCTGTACACTGCAAACGAGTCTTTCTTGTTGGTATGCTGCGTATTTGCGGATGCCTACTCTCCGGAGGATGCTCCTATGGCACACAGGGCATACTCCGAATACCGCCTGTATTGTCTTGGGCAACGGATTCGCATGCGGCGTCGGGCTCTGAAGATATCACAGACCGAGCTTGGTCACAGACTGAATCGATCCTTGCGCTCTATTCAGAAATACGAAAATGGTGAAATTGATTGTGGCATATGCCTTCTGGAAGAGATCGCAATCCAGCTCAGCACTACCCCATATACACTCATGGGCTACGGCTCTGCAGAATCATTTGAAGCGCGCTACATTCTAAGCTATCCTCACGCTGTCACCTGTCTCTTCGCTGCTTTGGAGGCTCAAAATAATGGCTGAATACTTTCGTGTCGAGCGGACAGAAGGCTTCACTGTCATGTCCGTCTTTCATCTGCGTGATAAAACCCTCTCCATGCGCGCCAAGGGGCTGCTCTCCTTCATTCTCCAGCTCCCCCCTGATTGGAAATTCAGCACCCGTGGCCTTGCTGCCAATATGAAGGATGGCGTCGATGCCGTCACTGAAACGCTCCGTGAACTTGAACGTGCAGGATACATTGCTCGTCGGCGTCTTCGTGATGAAAAAGGTCACTACAAGGACACCATGTACACGATCTATGAGAAGCCCCGCAGTAATGGCAATCCCAGTCCTTCCGGTTCGCCATCACCGTCTTCAGAAGCCCCTACTCCTGATTCGACTTCACCTGACCAGGAAAGCCCTGACCAGGAAAGCCCTGATCCGGGAATCCCGTATCAGGAGATTCCCGATGTGGTTTTTCCTGATGAGGCTTCTCCCGATGCGGATTCTCCTGCGCAGGAAAAACCCGCACTATTAAGTACTAATAGACCAAACACGGATATATCAAAAAAGAAAAGAGAAAGAACGAATGCATCAAGTATGAATCAATCAAATCATTATCATATCAATCCTGAAAAGAAGGCTGATGATGATCTTGATATTGATTCGATCTACGAAACGCTGAAGGCGAACTTCCTCTACGACTCAACGGTGACCGATTACAACCGCGACGAGCTCGACAACATCCTTGATATCATGGTCGAAATGGTCTGCTGCCAAAGCCGGACACTGACCATCTCGAAGGTTGATCAGCCCATCGAGCTTGTTCGCAAGCGGGTTTACCAGATCAACTACATGACCATGCAGTACATCCTGAACTCCCTCGAGAAGACTTCCACCGAGCCGCAAGATCCCAAAGCATACATCATGACGGTTATCTTCAACGCCCCGGTAACAAAAGCAGTACGTGATGCACCCCGCATCCGTAACATGCTTGGCTGACACGCCCTTCTGAAACGAAGGGCGTTTTCTTTTTCCCATGAACAGGAGGTCCCATGCTCTATCTACTACATCGCCTGACCGTCCCTCCCTGGTTTCTCTGACTTGCACATCCCAAATCAAACATCAAAGGAGAATGCATATGAATCCCAATACGATCAAGCGCTATAAGCGTATCAGCAACTGGCTGCTGGTTCTGGCAGTCATCCTTTTCATCGCCGGTATTGCCATCCTTGTGGGCCCTGTCATTATCCAGGAAAACGAGATGAACACTGCTGCACAGGAGTATGAGAAGCTGGTGGAAGACAACCTGAATGACTCCGATCTGGACAGCATTGTCCCTACGGCTGAGTTCCTGACCGACTCTGATATCAGTGTGTCCACGTTTCAGATCGTCCCCGGCCCCGACTCTGATGCAGTTGTTGCCCCCGTCATTCCTCTTGATGAGAAGCCTGCACTGGACGATTCCATCACCCAGGCTCCCTCAAACCAGGATGACAACGCAAAGCCCCTTCCTGAAACTCCTGTAAGCGGCTCTGAGAGTTTCTCTACCGATCCCGCCATTGATCTGGCTGCTCTCAAGAAGCAGAACAAGGACTTCGTTGCCTGGCTCAGCATCCCCGGTACCAAAGTAGATTACCCTGTCGTTCTCTCCGATAACACCGACTACTATCTGACCCATACCTTCAGCGGTGCCAAGTCTTCCCTTGGCACCCTCTTCTCCCTGGGCAAGACCGACTACGCCAACGGTAAGGCCATCGCCATCTACGGTCACCACATCACCGGTTCCGGCGAAAAGATGTTCAAGCCTCTTCTGAGTTACAAGGAACAGAGCTTTTACACCGAGCATCAGTACATTCACCTGACCACCATGAGTGGTGAACGTACCTACAAGATCTTTGCTGTCGTGAACCTGACCAGCAGCGAATGGGACCCGTCTACGGCTACTTTCGCCAGCAATGATGAATTCATGACTTATGTGAACCGGGCATGTGAGCAGGCACTGTACAGCACCGGCGTTTCTGTTTCTCCTTCTGACCGTATCCTGACCCTGATTACCTGCGACCGCAGCTATGCCGGTTCTGAAGGCAGGCTCGTCGTGATGGCCGTACAGCAGTAAGCTGAGAAAGGAAGCTGACAATGCGTCTGAAAATGATGGGCAAGCGGATCATCGCCATGCTGATGGCAATCCTCCTGCTGATGACGATGCTCCCCATGGGCGTCCTGGCGGAATCTGAAACTGAGATTCCGCCTGTGTCCTCCGAGCTCCCTGATGTCCCCACCGAAGAAAGCCCCATGCCCGATACTACGATCACCGAGGAGGATCTGACCAATGAATCGGAAGCCGTCCCTGTCGAACCGCTCCCCGAAGAAACTCCCGCCGAAGGAACTGAACAGCCAGTGGAAGACAAAGAAACCGGCAGCAGCGTCGAAGGCACAGATGAGAGTGATGCGTCCGAGGAGCCTTCCGGCGAAGCGGTAAGTGATCCCACTGTTACCGATCCTGCCGCTGACTCAGCAACAGAAGCCGATCAGGCTGTTGATTCTACTCCTGCACCTGTCGATCAGCTTCAGGCCCCCTCTCTGCGCTCAGCAGCAAGCCCTTCTCGCTTCACTGGCGACGAGGCTGTTCGTCTGGGCAAAGAGGGCAATAACATCTATGGTATCATCGTTCAGAAAGACGGCAGCAGCTCCACTTCCATCACCCGGCATTGGGTCACAGTCGATGGGGTGAAGTATACCGCCTACTGCATCGAAGCATCAGATGCTTCGACCTCTGGCCGCGATGGTGGTCTGGAACCCGGCACTGATGCCGGTCTGCTGTGGATTCTCAACAATGTCCCCGAAGACAGCGATGAGGACTATGCAATCAAGCAGCAGGCCATCTGGGCTTATCTTGGTCAATCCTTCACGATTCGTAATCTGGCAGCTGGCTCCCGCTGCTCCTTGTCTACAGACCAGCTGCGTGAGCGACTGACTGACATTGTGACCAATGCTCAGAACGCTTCTCTGACCGGCAGCCAGGAATTGTGGATCGCGTATCACCTCGATAACCGAAGCTACTATCAGGACATGGCGTTCACGGTAGCCGAACCTCCGCCCTCGATCACGCCGACTCCTGTTCCCACGCCCACACCGATTCCCATTACCGGAAGTATTCGCGTGATGAAGTCTGACGCCTCCACTGGTTCAGCACTGGCCGGAGCAGTATTCCAGCTGCTTGATGCTGCTTCCTCACCGGTGGGCTCTCCGATCACGACGGATGCCTCTGGTATTGCCGAGTGGACGAACCTCCCTGCCGGTGACTACTACGTTCAGGAAATTCAGGCTCCCGAAGGCTATCAGGAAGATGATGCACTCTATTCTGCATCCATCACTGAAAATGGTCAGCTCCTGACCATCGAGATGACCAACGAGGTAATCGTGGGCAAGATCCGCATCACCAAAGTTGACGCGGACACGCAGGATACACTGTCCGGTGCGATCTTCACTGTTACTGATGTGAGCGGAGCTATTGTTGCAACGCTGACCACTGACGCAGATGGTTCTGCCGAAACCGACTGGCTCCCTTACGGGTCCTACACCGTCACCGAAGTTCAGGCTCCTGATGGATACATCAACAGAGGCTTCACTACGGTCATCGAAGCCACGGAGAATGGAAAGACCTATACCATCCATGTGGAGAATACGGCCATGCAGGGTGGTATTCGGCTGACCAAGACGGATGCCTCCAATGGTCGGGCCATTGCCAATGTGCAGTTTGACATCTTCGATGCGAATGGCACGCTGGTTGGTACCATGATTACCAATGAAGATGGTGTAGCAGTGTCGGGAAATCTGCCCCGTGGCCAGTACACAGTCAGAGAGCATGCGCTGCCCACTGGCTACGCCGGCGACCTGGTCGAGTTGACTGCTGACGTTGAGCCGGATTCTGTGACTGAACTGACGGCAACGAATATGCCCAGCACCAGCAAGATCAGGATTGTCAAGATCGACGCCGATACCAAGGCTCCACTTGCTGGTGCTGTATTCTCTGTGTGCGACAGCAGTGGTTCTTCTGTCGCAACACTGACAACTGGTGAAGACGGAACGGCTGAGACCGACTGGCTCCCTTACGGTACTTACACCGTAATGGAAACGGCGGCTTCTGACCGCTACATCAACAGCGGCTTCAGCACCACCATCAATGCTTACGAAAATGGCCAGACCTACACCGTTGAGGTCGAAAACGAAGCAATGACGGGTGGCCTGATCGTCCGCAAGAAGGATGCAGTCACCGGCTATGCTATCAGCGGCGTCCAGTTTGACATCTATCAGGGCGATATTCTGATCGCCACCATGACCACTGATGCAAACGGCGTTGCAACCTGCAATGGTCTGGACGCTGGCACCTATACGGTCAAGGAACAAGCTCTGCCGACTGGCTATGTCGGCGAGCTGGTCGTACTGGAAGGAACGGTCACATCGGACGTGACCACTGTGCTGGATGCCACCAACATGCCTTCCCAGAGTAAAATCAGAATCATCAAGACTGACTCCGTAACCGGCGAAATGCTGCCGGGCGCGGAGTTTTCTATTGCCAATGCTGCTGGAACCGTCATTGGCCAGCTGGTTACCGGCGAAGATGGTACCACCACCAGCGGTTGGCTTCCGTATGGCATCTACACCATCACGGAGACGCAGGCTCCTGATTCCTACATCAATCGCGGTTTCTCTACCCGCATTGAAGCCTACGAGAACGGCAAGACCTACACCATCTCCGTCGAGAACGACCCCACCAAGGGTGGCATCAAAGTTATCAAGACAAATGCCCTGACGCAGCAGCCTATTGCGGGTGTCCAGTTTGACGTGTACCAGGCTGATACGCTTATCGGCACCATGACCACGAATGCCCAGGGCATTGCGATCATCGAGGATCTGGAAAAGGGCACCTACACCGTGAAGGAACACTCCCTGCCCACTGGCTATGTGGGTGAGCTCGCTGAAATGACTGCCGTGGTTGTGTCTGACCAGATCACCGAGCTGTCTGCCACCAATACCCCCAGCCGCAGCAAGGTGCGGATCGTCAAGACCGATGCACTGAGCGGTGCTGCTCTGGCTGGTGCTGAGTTCACCATCACCGATGCGGCTGGCAATGTGGTTGAAGTGCTGAGCACCGATGCTGACGGCAAGACTGAAAGTGATTGGCTGATCTATGGCACCTACATGGTCACGGAAACCGCTGCACCTGACCACTATGTCAACAGTGGCTTTTCCCAGAAAGTCGATGCCTATGAGGACGGTAAGACCTACGAGTTCGCAGTAGCCAATCAGCCGACCGAAGGCGGCATCCGACTGGTCAAGACCGACGCTGTATCGGCAAAGCCCATTGCCGGTGTCAAGTTCAATGTGTATTCCGGCACTGTCCTGGTCGGCTCCATGACCACGGATACCAACGGTGTCGCTATGCTCAATGGCCTTGTGCCCGGCACCTATACCGTTAAGGAAGATGCTCTTCCTACGGGTTATGCAGGTGAGCTGATCGTGCTGGAAGCAAACGTTGTGTCCGATGTAACCTGTGAGCTGCAGGCCACCAACACTCCCAGCACCAGCAAAATCAGGATCGTCAAGACCGATGCCATGAACGACGCTGCCCTTGCTGGAGCAGAGTTCACCATCACCGATAACGTCGGTGTGGTGGTTGCTACCATTACGACTGATGAAGATGGTGTCGCCATCACCGATTGGCTGACCTATGGTACCTACACGGTCACGGAAACCAAGGCTCCGGAGCATTATGTCAACTCCGGCTTTACTGCAACGATTGACGCTCATGAGGACGGTAAGACCTATGAGTTCGCCGTCTCCAATGCTCCCAACAAGGGCAGCATTCGGCTTATCAAGACTGACAGCGAAACCGGTGCTTTCCTCGCTGGCGTGAAGTTCAGTATCTACCAGGGCGACACCCTGATCGCCACCATGACCACCGATGAAAACGGCGTTGCCAGCTGTGACAACCTGGATCGTGGTACTTACCTCGTCAAGGAAGATGCGCTGCCCGTAGGTTACTCCGGTGAGCTGGTCGTGCTGGAAGCCACAGTCCAGTCTGATACTGTGACGGAGCTTCATGCCGTCAACTGCAAGTCCAAGAGTCAGATCCGTATCATCAAGACCGACGATCTGACGGGCGAAGCGGTCAGCGGTGCAGAGTTCACTGTGATAGATGAATCCGGAAATGTGGCTGCTGTCATCACGACCGATGCCAACGGTGAAGCGGTCACAGACTGGCTCCCTTACGGCATCTATACTGTGACTGAAACCAAGACTCCTGAACATTATGTCACCAGCGATTGGTCTGAAACGATTGCCGCCTATGAAAATGGCGTCACCTACACGTTTGAAGTGAGCAACACCCCCACCAAGGGGTATCTGCAGATCACCAAGACCGATGCGCTGGACGGTACGCTGATCGAAGGCGTTCAGTTTGACATCTACCAGGGTGATGAGCTGATCTCCACCATGACCACTGGTGCAGATGGTGTTGCCACGTCCGAAGCGCTGCCCAAGGGTACCTACACCGTCAAGGAGCATGGCCTGCCCGAAGGCTACACGGGAGAGCTTGTCACGATGGAAGCTGTGGTGAAGTCCGATGAGACCTCGCAGCTGACTGCCAGCAATCAGCCCATCATGGGCCAGATTCGCATCGAAAAGAGTGATGCCCTGACCGGCGAGGCTCTGGCAGGGGCTGAGTTTACCATCACCCGGAGCAATGGACTGCCCAGCCACAACGGCAGCAATGACGGCGAGGTTGTTGCAGTTATGACCACCGATGAGGACGGCGTCGCCGTATCCCCGCTGCTGACCTGGGGCACCTACACTGTTATCGAAACGAAGATTCCGGAGCATTTCGAGAATCATCCCTTCGAAGCAGTCGTGACCATCAGTGAGCATGAACAGACCTACATCGTCGAAGCCGAGAATGAACCCACAATGGGTTACATTCGCATCGTCAAAACCAATAGCCTCGATCACACGCCCATCGCAGGTGTCATCTTCGACATCTCCCAGAATAGCCAGGTGATCGGCTCCATCGTCACCGATGAGAATGGCGTTGCTGTGTCCGATCCGCTGCCCAAGGGTATCTACACGGTATCCGAGCGCGATACGCCCATCGGCTATGTATACGAGATTGTCAACCTGAAAGCAGAAGTCCGTTCAGATGAAACGACCGATCTGGTTGTGACCAACAAGCCCATTGAAGGCAAGTTCCGTATCGAGAAGTGTGACTCCCTGACTGGTGACCGTCTGGCCGGTGCTACCTTCACAGTCACCCGTGTTTCCGGCCTGCCCTCTCACAATGGCAGCGGCAACGGCGAAGTTGTGGCGACCATCACCACGGACATCAATGGTGTTGCAGAAACGCCTTGGCTGACCTATGGTGTATACCGCGTAGAGGAAACTGCTGTACCGGAACACTACGTTGACAATGGTTTCTCCGTTGAAGCGGTCATCAACGAGGAAGATATGGGTACCTATCTGGTTGATTGCGAAAACGAACCCACGAAGGGCTGGATTCAGCTCGTCAAGGTGGATGCACTTGATCGCACTCCTATCGCTGGCGTTGTCTTTGACATCTACGACGGCGGCGAGCTGGTTTCCAGTATGACCACGAATGCAGATGGCGTCGCCCTGTCCGAACCTCTGCATAAGGGCGAGTACATGGTCTATGAACGAGACAACCCCACCGGCTATACTGGTGAGCTGAACACGCTGGAGGCTGTGGTGAAGTCTGACGAAACCACGCACCTGAGCTGTACCAATCAGCCCATCCAGGGGCGTATTCAGATCATGAAGCACGATCAGCTGACGAAGGAGGCACTGGCTGGTGCCGAGTTCACTGTCACCCGTGTTTCCGGCTTGCCCTCCCACAACGGCAGCAACGATGGCGAGGTCGTGGCGGTCATTACGACTGATGCCAACGGTATGGCTATCACACCACTGCTGACGTGGGGCACTTACCGTGTAGAGGAAACTGGTGTACCCGAACACTATGTTGACAACAGCTTCTCCGTTGAAGTCACCATCACCGAGGATCAGAAAATCTACACCGTCGATGTGGAGAACGAGCCGACCAAGGGCTGGATCAGGTTGACGAAGACCGACCGTCTGAATGGCAACCCCATTGAGGGAGTCCAGTTCGACATCTTCTACAACGATCAGTACGGCGAAGGTCTGGCTGGTACGATGGTGACGGATGCCAATGGCATTGCCATGTCTGAACCGCTGCGCAAGGGACAGTACATTGTCCGGGAGCATGGCGAAACGGCTGGCTATGTGTTTGAGGAGATCGAGCTGGCGGCGACTGTCAAGTCGGATGAGATCACTGATGTGGCAGCGACCAACATGCCCGTGCTGGTGCAGCTGACCATCTACAAGCGTGACCTTGACGAGTATGACGGCGATGATCCCAACACCAATCCCCGCAACAAGGCGATTCCGACCATGCCCAACGACTATAGCATTCCCGATCCCGCCACCCGTGGTGATGGTGTTCTGACCGGCACTGTGTTCCAGGTTTCTGCTGGTGAGGATATTGTTGACAGGCAGGGCAATGTGATCTACCCGGAAGGTACGGTCATTATTGAATCCCTGACCACGGCTGGTGATGCTGCTTCCGTCACGACCGAGCCGCTGTGGCCCGGTCTGTATGCGGTACAGGAGATCAAATCCCCCATCGGCTACCAGATCGATCCGAATCCCTTCTATGTGGATTCCCGTGGAGCATCCTACCAGTCCACCGTTCCGACTGTGGAATACGCTGGTCTGTCCCGCAATGAGATTCTGTACGGCGCACAGGCAATCGTCAAGGTGCTGGGCAACAACGACAACACCACCGATCCCACCCGCGTGGAGATTCCGGAGGCAGGTGCAGAGTTCCGTGTGTTCTTGAAGTCCGCTGGCAGCTATGAGAATGCCCGAGACTTCGAGCGCGACTACCTGATCACTGATGAGAACGGCTACGCTATGACCAAGCCGCTGCCCTATGGTGTGTATGTGCTGGAGCAGACCGCTGGCAAGGACGGCTATGAGATCAAGGGGCCGATTGAGTTCAGCATCGACGGAACCGAAAGCCTCGTCAACCCTCCGCCGCTGACTTTGAGTGACAAGCCCATCCTTTATCGTCTGAAGCTGATTAAGACCGACGCGGATACCGGCAAGGTCATCACGCTCGCCAACACTTCCTTCAAGATCAAGGATTCCCAGGGCGAGTACATCACCCAGACGGTCTACTACCCCCGTGAGGTGGAGATCGACACATTCACGACTGATGCGACTGGCTCCGTAACGCTGCCCGAAGTCATCAACTGGGGGCACTATTTCATTGAGGAAATCAAGGCTCCTGAAGGCTATCTGATCCGCACTGACGAGCTGGCAGTCTTCATCGGCAATGCTGGTGATCAGCCCGGACAGACCTATGAGGTTGAGATCGAGATCCCCAACGAGTCTGTCATGGGCAGGATCGAGCTGGTCAAGACCGGCCTGACCCTGACCGGATTCATGACTGCGAACGAGCATGGCTATGAAGTGACCCGTCCTGTCTATGAAGATCGCTATCTGGCTGGCGCGACCTTCGAGATCCGCGCTGCAGAGGACATCATCGGCGGCGACGGTACGCTCTGGTACACCAAGGATTCCCTTGTGGAGACGATCACCACCTCCGGCACCGGCTCTGACATGAGCAAGGAGCTGCCCCTCGGTCGGTATTACCTGATCGAGACTGGCGCACCTGTCGGCTACATCCTGGAGGATGTGCCCTACGAGGCTGATCTGACCTATCTGGACGGTAACACGCCCGTGGTCACGATCCAGGTCAAGGCGGGCAACAAGTACCTGCCTGCTTCTGTTGCACTGGTCAAGCACAAGGAAGTGACCAAAGTGGTGACTTCCGAGAATGGCATGGTGCATCAGGTCATTACCACGGCACCCGGCGAAGGTTTCACCTTCGGCCTGTACAACGCCAAGGACATCCATTATGTGAATGGCACCCTGATGGCAGATACCCTCATGGCGGTCGGTGTGACTGACGAACAGGGACTGCTGCATATCAGCGGCTACTTCCCCCACGGTGAGTATTACATCAAGGAATTGGCTGCGCCCGCTGGTTGGCAGATCAATCCCGATGCTTTCTCCGTGAGCATCCAGCCCGATATGGTTGCTGAGGATGCTGCGGTGATTCAGATTGTCTATCCCGAAGTGGTCTACGACGAGCTGATCTACACCCCCATCACCCTGACCAAGACGGACATCACCGGCGTGGAAACTCTGCCCGGTGCCCTGATCGAGGTCATGAACAGCGAAGGTACTCTGATCTACCGTGAGTTCACCGATGCCAATGGTGAGATTCCCGACATTCCCGTGGTTCCTGGCACCTACACTTTCCGCGAGGTATATGCCCCGGAAGGTTATGAGCTGAACACGACAGAGATGACCTTCACCGTGGACGAGCTGGGCAACATCACCGGCGATACGGTGATCCGTGATGATTACACCCGTGTCACGCTGGTCAAGCAGGACATGGATGATAATCCGCTGGCAGGCGTCGAGTTCGGTCTGTTGAAGGATGATGAGTTCCTTGTGGCGGTAGCTCAGTCGGATGCCAAGGGCATTGTCACCTTTGAGAAGATTCCCTGCGGTAAGTACACGATCCGTGAGGTTCAGCCGCTGCCCGGTTATCTTCTCAATGATACCGTAGTGCATCTGACCGTGGACAACACCTTCGCCAATCCCTCCGAACCTCTGGCTGTGATTGAGAATCATCCCATCGAGGTGATCCTGCACAAGATCGACAAGGATAATAAGCCTCTGCCCGGTGCCATCTTTGGTCTGTTTGACAGCGACGGTTTCCTGTGCATGACGGCATTGTCCGATGTGACTGGCACGGTTAAGTTCTCATATGTACCCTATGGCAGCTACACGATCCGAGAGCTGGAAGCTCCGGATGGCTATCTGCTCAGTCAGACTGTAATCCCCATTGAAATCGACGAAAACTATCAGAACAGCGTTGAGCCGCTGGCAACGGTGGTCAATCAAGCCGCACGTCTCCAGTACAAGAAGGTGGATACCAGCGGGAAGCTCCTGCCCGGTGTGGAGTTCAGCCTGATCAATGCTGACACTGGTGAGATCGTCGAAATCGTCACCAGCGATGATGCTGGTGAGTTCGTGTTCACCCGCTTCACCTATGGTAACTGGATTGTGCGGGAAACCAAGACTCCGGAGGGCTACAATGTCATGCCTGACATTGAGCTGAAGGTGGATGAAAACTGGGTCGAACCCGAACCCTTCACGCTTGTCAACATCCCGAACCATTATGAGTTCGTCAAAACCGACAACAAGGGCAATCCCATGCCCGGCGTCAAGTTCACGTTGGAGGATGGCGCAGGCAATATCCTCCGTGATCTGGTGTCCGGTGAGGACGGTATCGTCCATGTGACTGATTTGACTCCCGGTGTGTATATCATCCGAGAGATCGAAACGCTGGAGGGGTACACGCTCTCTGAGGAAACGATCAAAGTCGTGATCGACGAGAAATACATCGTGCCTGATGAGATGTTCCGATTCGTGAACTATCCCAACATCCAGACTGGTGCCGGTTTTGAGATGACGCCTCTCATGTGGAGCGACATCATCCTTGCACTATGTGCGCTGCTCAGTATGGTGGCTATTCTTATACTCAAGAAGCATCAGAAGTAAACAAAAAGGGCAGCCCTTCTCTAGTTGAGGGGCTGCCCCGATGCTTATAAAGCCATGAGCATTTCAATCGCTTCGTGAACAGTCGTGAATGTGTGTTTTCCCTGGAACAGCCACTTGTCGCGCTGTTCTTCGGTTTCTGGCAGGCCTTCCGCTTGTAAACACTCCAGCGTCCATCTGCCATTCTCAACTGCTCTTGCGTAATTCGCAGCGATCTCGTCTGTCGCTTTCTGATCTCCCTTGACATAGGAAGGAACATATCCCTGAACCTTACCCAGCATACGTTCCTTTTCTGCCGGACTCGCAATAGCCGGACGTACTCGCTCATAGTGAAGCAAGAACCAGTATTCCACGCAGCCAGTGGACATGAGCAGCCTGATCTTGATGGGATTCTTCCGGCGTGATGCGATGATCTCCTTCAGAGCCTTCATATTCCGTTCCCATTGATCCGCCTTGCTGATCTCCGTATCAAAGAAGAACCATAGCTCGTCATATTCAGGAAGATCATTTTGGAAAGCTCGATTACCGCGATAAAAAGTTCGTGCAGTATCAAAAGTTCCCTTTTCGCGATGGGGCTTGATGACCGCTTGGCCAGCAAACATCCGCTTCAGGGACTTCGAGTACGCTTCCTCACTCTCGCCTTCCCAGAAGACATAGATGGCTTTTTTGACTTTCCTCTGCTGTACCTTTCTTGCCATATCAGCGCACCTCCTCGATTTCAGGAATTGCGCCGAATTTGCCCAGCAGATATGCCTTGAGGATGTTCATGTCAGCCCTGACGCTGAATTCCACAAGTGAATACAGAGAGGATGCACCATCTTCACGATTCTTGTCAACAAAGTAGATCTGATCGCGTCGAAGGATCTCCTGATTCAGCAGCGCTGTTTCATGGGTCGTGAAGATCATCTGCGCGTTATGCTGATTACTGGCCTTCTCCTGATAGCGACTCAGTACATATTCAACCAGCATCAGGTGCATCTCACGATCAAGCTCATCAACGACAAGAACACCACCATTGGCCAGTGTCCTTTCGATAGCTGGTGCAAGCGTCATCAGCCGACGAGTACCATCAGATTCGTCACTCAGCGTCAGCGGATAGAAGGCAGACTTCCCTTCTGCGTCCATACCGGCGTGGAAAGTGGTGCTTTTCAGCTTTCCTGCATTCAGCTGCAATTCCGCTTCGTTGCCATTTTGACGTAGCGCTTCACTAAACGCCCTGAGAGCCTTCACCATACCACGCATCTGTTCAGGTATGTTTTCATCATCGACACTGAGATCAATCTCCTGATTGTCGATTTCAAACTTGATGTCCTGGATACCAACATCAGCAGTACGTGCCGCCGTCACAATTGCCTGCAGCATCGCTTCATCTTCACTGTACTCAATGAGGTTCTTGTTGATATCAGTATAGTCACGGGAGAATACGATGTACTCTCTGAACCAGCGCATTGCTTCAATACATGGCTTGTAATTCATCGTGCAGGAAATCGCAAAGAACAACTGGTTTGGAGCGACTGCTTCGCTGATCAACTGCTTGCGTTGACGCTCGCTATCCTTCGGAAAGGTAAAAATCTGGTACTCACGAGTAAATACGGACTTTTCTCTTCCATTAGGCCATGTCTTCAGATACTCTGACACAATGCACTGCTGCGTCGCGGAGAATCCGTACACATACTTAATATCATCCAGTACATAGGCAAATTCAAAGGCGGTGGGTTCGTTCTCTGAATAGTCATTCAATCCAAAGGGCCGTACCGGAACGCTTGCCTTTTCAGTCTGTGTTCTCTGGGCATTGCAGATGAACTGAACCGCCAGCCACATAGCCCGGATCAAATTGCTCTTGCCGCCGCCATTCTTGCCATAGATGGCTGCACTGGGCAGATAACTGTTCTTTCCGAATTGCAGCAAGCAATCGGTATGATCACTCAGTTTCGCCGCTTCCATATCCAGGACAGCTTCGTCGCGAAAAGAGCGATAGTTTCTCACCTTGAAATACAACAGCATATCGTTGCACCTCCCATTGCAAGTATAACCCCATCCGAACATTTTATCAATACTTTTTGTGACAATTCCTCAAATTCTTTCGTTAAAATCTTCTTTGGGATGGTCTAATACTACCACAAAGCATTTCAAGAAAGGATATGCCATGATCAGATACCTTCTCCATCGTCTTGTGGTGCCTCCCGGCATCACTTTTTCTATCCCCTGCACAGAAAGGAGAATTACCCATGCAGGAAGATCTCGAAATGCGAACCGTGACCATGTCAGTCAGCGGCGCGAAGTTTACCGGCAGAATGTTTATCAAGTGTGTCTCTCTGCTCTACAATCACATGAAGAACAAGCAGCAGGGAAAGCAGGTTCCTCAAGAGGACCTAATCCCTCATGGTAAACAGACTGTCAAGGAGCTGGCTGCTCAAAACCAGGGCATGACCAGTATCGAGGTTCATGACAAGCACATCAAAGCATTCGACCGTGTTGCGCGCAAATACGGTATCGACTACGCTGTCAAAAAGGTACCCGGCTGTCCACCCAGGCATCTGATCTTCTTCAAAGCCCGTGATCAGGATGCTCTCGACGCTGCGTTTGCAGAGTTCCTGCATAAGCAGCAAGTCAGGGAAAAGCGTCCTTCTATCCGGAAGCTCCTGAAGAGCATCATCGACAAGATGCCCAAGCGTGATCCCACCAGGAAAAAGGATCGTGAGCAGACCTTATGAGCGCTAAAGCCAAAAAGCTCCTGATCCTCTATCTTCCTTATGTTATCCTGGGGCTCATCGCTACGAAACTGAGCCAGGCATGGCGATTGGCTGCTGGTGCAGACATTGGCGAGAAAATACTTAACCTCGTTGCCAGCCTCAGCGTGGCATTCAAGTCGCCACTCCCCAGTTTTCATCCGACGGATCTCCTGATCGGCTTTGCTGTCGCCGCTGCGATACGGCTTTATGTATACTGCAAAGCCAGAAATGCTAAAAAATACCGGAAGAATGTCGAATATGGCTCTGCCCGTTGGGGTACCCGCGAAGACATTCAGCCTTATATCAACCCGGATTTCCAGCAAAATGTGATCCTGACGCAAACCGAGTTCCTGACCATGGAAAGCCGCCCCAAGAATCCTGTGACCGCTCGAAACAAGAATGTGATTATCATCGGCGGTTCTGGTTCCGGTAAAACCCGATTTTGGCTCAAGCCGAATTTGATGCAATGTCATAGCTCTTATGTTGTCACCGACCCCAAAGGCAGCATTCTCATAGAATGCGGTAATCTGTTACAAAAGAAGAAGTATCGAATCAAATTCTTCAACACCATCAACTTCAAAAAGTCCATGCACTACAACCCTTTCGCCTATATCCACACAGAGAAAGACATTCTCAAGCTGGTAAACTGCCTGATCACCAATACCAAAGGTGACGGGAAAAGCGGAGATGACTTTTGGGTCAAGGCCGAGACTTTGCTCTATTGCGCACTGATCGGCTACATCCATTACGAAGCTCCGGAGGATGAAAGGAACATCTCCCTGCTGATCGACCTGCTCAACAGCATGGAAACAAGAGAAGACGACGAAGACTTCCAGAATCCTGTTGATCTGATGTTTGAGGATCTCGAAATGAAGGAACCCCATCATTTTGCTGTTCGCCAGTACAAGAAATTCAAACTGGCAGCAGGCAAAACGGCCAAGAGTATTCTGATCTCCTGCGGCGCTCGCCTCGCAGTCTTTGACATAGAGGAGCTGCGTGAGATCACCAGCTACGATGAGTTGGAGCTGGACACCCTTGGCGATGAGAAAACGGCGCTCTTTCTGATTATGTCCGATACGGACGCTTCCTTCAACTTCCTGATCAGCATGATCTATTCCCAGTTATTTAATCTATTGTGCGAGAAAGCCGACGATGTATATGGCGGCAGACTCCCTGTTCACGTTCGATGTCTGATTGATGAGTGCGCGAACATCGGACAAATCCTCAACCTCGAAAAGCTGGTGGCTACAATCCGCAGCCGCGAGATCTCTGCCTGCCTCGTTTTGCAGGCGCAGTCACAGCTTAAAGCGATCTATAAGGACAACGCGGACACGATTATTGGCAATATGGACAGCCTGATCTTCCTGGGCGGCAAAGAAAAGTCCACCCTGAAAGAAATGGCTGAAACTCTGGGCAAGGAAACAATCGATACGTTCAACACGGGAGAATCCCGTGGTCGTGAGGTATCGCACAGTCTGAATTATCAAAAGCTCGGCAAGGAGCTGATGTCAGTGGACGAACTGGCAGTTATGGACGGTGGTATGTGCATCCTGCAGCTACGCGGTGTACGCCCTTTCCTGAGCCGTAAGTATGACATCACCAAGCATCCGAATTATCGTTATCTGTCGGACGCCGACCCTCGTAATGCCTTCAACATTGAGAGATACCTGTCCACACGTCTCAAACTCAAGGCATCCGATACTTATGAGACTTTTGAAGCCAAGGTGGGAGAAGAAGATGAGATCGATCCTGATGATCCTCTTGACCCTGCCGCTATATATGGCGGCTGATCCCCACTTTGAAAGGAACTATTCACCCATGAACAAGACTCTCAAGACCACGCTTATGCTGGTCAATATCACCGAAAACCTGATCCATGTTTCCCACCAGCTCATGGAAAGCAGTCGCCTGTTCACTTCTGGCAAGGCAAGCCTGGCCATCGATGTGCATGAGAATGCGCTCGAAGAGCTGGGCCCGTGCATGGAGCTGCTCAAGAGTGTGATCACCATGCTCAACGCCCCCGATGATTGCAGCTCTGAAGAAGCGGATGAAGTTAATGCAGATGCGGCTGATGTCGAGGACGAGGACTTCGTGCCTGAGCTTGATCCCAGCCTGAGTCCCGAAACCTGTGCGGCATTCCGGCACATGATGGAGCTGACCGACATGTCCATCACCCGTGAGCATCTCAGCCGTTTCGCAGCTATCAGCGGTATGCAGTGTACCGCTGATCAGATGCACGCTCAGTCCGAGGGCATCTGGGATGATGCCTTTGACGCCATGTGCGACTATGTTGCCATGTGCCATGACGATGCTATCGCCAGCATCAATATGGAGAAGTAATCTCCACCCATATCACCTACCAGCCGTCTGAACAAGGTGGCTGTTTTCTATTCCACTCTTATCTTATTTATATTATTTATCGGAGGTACCCCTATCCATGGAATTCTTCAAGGCTGCAATTTCTGCACTTCAGACTCTCGTTATTGCTCTGGGCGCTGGTCTCGGCATCTGGGGCGTTATCAACCTCCTGGAGGGCTACGGCAATGACAACCCGGGCGCGAAGAGCCAGGGTATGAAGCATAATATGGCTAAGTAGTTGTACAACTACCTGCCCCATACGCTAAAATGAGGGCAAATAAGCGGCCGCACACCGCAGAAAGGAAAGCACGATCCAGACACACTGCACAGAATCCCGCAGCTGATGTTCGTCCCATCGGCTGTGTCCCTCATGCACTACCAACGGAATACGGGAGGAGGTACGCACTTGAAGTTGATTTCATGTGTGTTAATTTCGATACCGCCAATGTTGATTTACTGTTCGTTGATGAAAGTTCCTGGTCATTGACTGCAATGCTGTAGAGAATCAGTATGGCACGACCATGCGACGGCGTTGCGAGCTGGATTGGTTGATCTATAATGAGCCACTGTCCTATGCGCAGATGCTGCTGGATGGGTCGATGGAAACCTATCTCGCCAATGTCGCCAAGTAGGTGAAAACGATTTTTCCATGATCCTCCATGAACGGTACTATTGACATCCTCATTACGCCATGTTAGAATATTGATAGTTAAATGTTAAAGGAGTGATATTTGTGAGTGAGATGCGCATTCCCAGCGTTCTGACCGTTAAACCTTCCACCGTGATTCGTACCGACTACAAGCGATTCTCAGAGCTGTGCCATGCGACCGATGACCCTATCCTTGTTACCAACAACGGTGAGAATGATCTGGTTGTTATGAGCCACGAAGCCTTCTGCCGTCGTGAGGCATGGTATCGCCTGCAAATGAAACTGGCCGTTGCCGATCAGCAGATGGCCGAAGGGAAAATGATCGACCACGACGATGTCATGGAGCGGCTGGAGGCGCGAATCAACAATGGCTGAGTATCGCATCCGATATGCGCAGCAAGCCGTGGATGATCTTGACGCCATCTTTGATTACATCTGTCTGGACAATCCTGACGCTGCGAGAAAAATGCTGCAGTCTTTCAAGACCAGCATCGGTAGGCTGGCATCTGCACCATATCTGGGAGCTGCACTGCGGACAGATTCCCCGCTGCTGATCTCATCAGGTTACCGCTATATCGTTGTATCTCCCTATCTGGTGTTCTATCGCGTAGTAGATGACGAGGTCAGGATTGGCCGCATCCTGCACAGCCGTCAGGATTGGTTGTCACTGCT
>JAFQQT010000024.1 GCA_017410455.1 Clostridia bacterium | reverse complement strand
GGATAAACCTCCTTACGCCTTCTTCTGGTCCAGCACCACGCTGATGTGGCTGGTGCGCTTGAGCATGGGGGACGCGCTGCCGCGGCTGCGGGCAACGTAGCGCTTCAGCGTGGGGCCGGGGTTGGCGTACACTTCGGCGACATACAGGTCCTGACGGTTCAGCTCCTGGTTGTTCACCGCGTTGGCGATGGCGCTGTTGAGCACCTTGAGCACAACGGGGGAAGCGGCCTTGGGGGTGTAGGTCAGGATGGCGATGGCCTCGTCCACATTCTTGCCGCGGATCAGATCGATCACGATCTTCACCTTGCGGGAGGAGATGCGAACGTACTTGGCATGGGCCTTCGGGCGACGATCAGCGTTCGCCTTGCGGGCAGCCGCCTTTTCCTTAGAACGGGTTGCCATTTCGTTTCACTCCTCTCTTACTTGCGGCCGGAAGCCTTGTCACCCGCGTGACCCTTGAAGGTACGGGTGGGGGCAAACTCGCCCAGCTTGTGACCGACCATGTCCTCGGTGACGTAGACCGGCACATGCTTGCGGCCGTCATGCACGGCGATGGTGTGGCCGACGAACTGGGGGAAGATCGTGGAAGAGCGGGACCAGGTCTTCACAACGTTCTTCGTGTTCTTGGCGTTCATTTCTTCAATGCGCTTGAACAGCGCAGACTCAACATAGGGGCCCTTCTTGATAGAGCGGCTCATTGATTGGCTGCCTCCTTCCTGTAGGATGCGCGCTTACTTCTTGCTGGCGCGCTTGACGATCATCTTGTTGGAGTACTTCTTGTGCTTGCGGGTCTTCAGGCCCAGAGCGGGCTTGCCCCACGGAGTCACAGGAGCGGGCATGCCAACGGGGCTCTTGCCCTCGCCGCCGCCGTGCGGATGGTCGCAGGGGTTCATGACGACGCCGCGGACGGTGGGACGGATGCCCATGTGGCGGACGCGGCCAGCCTTGCCCAGACGCACATTCTCATGATCGGTGTTGCCCACAGTGCCGATGGTGGCCTTGCCGTTCAGGGGCAGCTTGCGCATCTCGCCGGAGGGCAGACGCACGGTCGCGAAGCCGTTTTCCTTGGCCATCAGCTGAGCGCTCATGCCGGCGGAACGGACCAGCTGGCCGCCGCGGCCGGGCTTGAGCTCCAGGTTGTGGATCAGGGTGCCAACCGGGATGCAGGACATGGGCAGCGCGTTGCCGGGCTTGATGTCAGCAGTCTCGGAGGAGATGACGGTGTCGCCAACCTTCAGGCCCAGAGGAGCCAGGATGTAGCGCTTCTCGCCGTCAGCGTAGAACAGCAGGGCGATGAAGGCGCTGCGGTTGGGATCGTACTCGATCGCGGCAACCTTGGCGGGGATGTCCACCTTGTCGCGCTTGAAGTCGATGATGCGGTACTTGATCTTGTTGCCGCCGCCCTGGTGACGAACGGTGATCTTGCCCTGCTTGTTGCGGCCGGCGTTCTTCTTCAGAACCTCGGTCAGGCTCTTCTCAGGGCTCTTCTTGGTGATCTCTTCGTAAGTCAGAACCGACATGAAGCGCCGGGCGGGCGAAGTCGGCTTGTAAAGACGAATAGCCATTTTCCTTGTCCTCCCTTTAGCTTACTCAGCCATGCCTTCGAAGAACCGGATCGGCTTGGAGTCCTTCGTCAGCGTGACATAGGCCTTCTTGACCTCGGGGGTGCGGCCAGCGGTACGGCCCTGGCGCTTGATCTTGCCGATGGTGCGCAGGGTGTTGACCTTCGCCACCTTCACGCCGTCCTCAGCGAAGACAGCCTCGATGGCCTGCTTGATCTCAGTCTTGTTCGCGCGGACGTCCACTTCGAACACATAACGCTTGTCGGCGATGCCGGCGTACGCCTTCTCGGTCAGAACCGGACGGCGGATGATGTCGTGGGGGTTCTTCATGCGTACACCTCCTCGATGTTCGCCAGGGCAGCCTTGGTGATGACCAGCTTGCCGGCGTTCAGGATGTCGTAGACATTCAGGGTGTTGACGTAGGTGGTGGCAGCCTCGGCCAGGTTGGCGGTGGCGCGGACCACGTTCTCGTCACGCTCGGGCAGCACGACCAGAGCCTTCTTCTCGGCCTTCAGGGCCTTCAGGGCCTTGGCCATCAGCTTGGTCTTGCCCTCAGCCAGGGTCAGGGCGTCAACCACGACGATCTCGCCAGCGTTCAGCTTGCAGGTCATGGCGGACTTGAAGGCCAGGCGGCGAACCTTCTTGGGCACCGCGATCACGTAATCGCGGGGCTTGGGAGCGAACACGACGCCGCCGTGGGTGAACTGGGGCGCGCGGTTGCCGTGGTGGCGAGCATTGCCGGTGCCCTTCTGACGATAGATCTTACGGCCGCCGCCGCGAACTTCGCTGCGGGTCTTGGCACTCTGGGTGCCCTGACGCTGCGCGGCCAGGTAGGAACGGACGACCAGGTGCATGGCGGCCTGGTTGACTTCGCAGGCGAAAATCGCGTCGCTCAGCTCAACCTCGCCAATGGCCGCGCCTTCCATATTGTAAAGAGCAGTCTTAGCCATTGTTACTTTCCTCCTCGCGGCATCACTTGACGGTGTCGCGGATGATCAGCAGACCCTTGCTCGCGCCGGGCACAGCGCCCTTGACCAGCAGCAGGTTGCGCTCCACATCCACAGAGACGACTTCCAGGTTCTGAACAGTCACGCGGTCCACGCCGTAGTGGCCGGCCATGTGCTTGTTCTTGAACACGCGGGAAGGATCAGAGTTCGCGCTCAGGGAACCCACGCCGCGGTGATACTTGGAGCCGTGGGCCATGGGGCCGGTGTGCTGATTCCAGCGCTGGATGGCGCCGGTGTAGCCGTGGCCCTTGGAGGTGCCGGTCACGTCGATCTTGTCGCCGGTGGCGAACTGAGCGACGGTCAGCACATCGCCAACCTTGTAGCCGGAGCAATCGTCGAAGCGGAACTCGCGCAGCACGCGCTTGGCAACGACGCCAGCCTTCTTGAAGTGGCCCTTCACAGGCTTGCTCAGCAGCTTCTCAGCGCGCTTCTCGGTCATTTCGCCAAAGCCGACCTGAACGGCAGCGTAGCCGTCGGACTCGACAGTCTTGGTCTGCACGACAGTGCAGGGGCCAGCCTCGATCACGGTGACCGGAACAAGACGGCCATCTTCGGTGAAGATCTGCGTCATGCCGATCTTCTTACCCAGGATCGCTTTCTTCATTGTTTCGTTCCTCCTGCCTTACAGCTTCATTTCAATTTCGACGCCAGCAGGAAGCGCAAGCCTCGACATCGCGTCAACCGTCTTGGGGCTGGCGTTGATGATGTCGATCAGACGCTTGTGGGTGCGACGCTCGAACTGCTCGCGGCTGTCCTTGTACTTGTGGGTGGCGCGCAGGATGGTCACGATCTCCTTCTCCGTGGGGAGCGGAATCGGGCCCGACACGCGGGCGCCCGTGCGCTTGGCGGTTTCGACAATCTGCTCAGCAGACTGGTCGATCAGGGTGTGATCATAGCTCTTGAGCTTGATGCGGATCTTCTGGATGGCCATTGATTTACCTCCTATTTCGTCTCGGTGACGCCGTTACGGTTCCCACTGCAGGTGCAGGCTCCGCCGCGTCCCTCGAGTCCGTCGCCCGATTATCGGGCTGGTCCATGATAATTACCCGCCTGGCCTGGCGGCAACTTACCACTTCATCCCTGAACAGACAACAGTCACATTATAATGGATGTATGCTCGCTTGTCAAGAGGTTTTTCAAATCTATTTTGAGAGAATTTCAAACTTCTTTTTCCGCACATCCTGCATTTCCCTGCCTTTCACCGTTTTCGACTGCAACACGGCATCAGGTGTGTCCATTCCTGTCTCCGAAACCGTCCCGGATGGGGGCTTGCTCCCCCGGCAATATTCGTATCATCATCTGCAATCCCTTTATTTACAGGACTTTCGGCTCCGCATAAGCACACGCTTCACAGCGTGTCCATATTTCGCTTTCAGGCCTATACACGCCTGTATACAACAGAAATCCGGACGCGCCTCCGATGGACACGTCCGGATCCGTGTATTACTCCCTGCTTTTCAGCAGTACGTCTTCACACTCACTCCGCCTCAGATTCCATTTCTTCCCACGCGGAGTACAGCTTCTCAATCTCAACTTTTTTCTCCTGATAAGCCTTTGCCAGCCGGGCCGCCAGCTCCGCATCCTGATAGGTTGCCGGATCCGCCAGCTGCGCCTCGATCTCCATCGACTCCTCCTCCGCCTTGGCGATGGCCGCCTCAGCCGCCGCCAGGGCCGCCTTGCGCTCGCGGATGCGCTTCTCCTCCTCGCGGCTCTTGCGCTTCTCCTTCTCGATGGCCGTGCGGGTCATGCCGGCGAACTCGCCGTCCGGCTCCTGCTGGCGGTTGATCTTCTCGAAGTAGTCGTCGTAGTTGCCCAGGTACTCCAGCAGGCCATCGGGCGTGAGCACGATCACCTTGGTGGCGAAGCGGTTGATGAAGTAGCGGTCGTGGCTGATGGCGATGATGGTGCCCGGGAAGTCCGCCAGGGCATCCTCCAGCACCTCTCGGGAGTCCATGTCAAGATGGTTGGTGGGCTCGTCCAGCAGGAGGACATTGTCCTTGCGCAGCATGAGCTTGGTCAGCGCCACGCGGCCCTTCTCGCCGCCGGAGAGGGTGCTGATGGGCATGAGCACCTCGTCCCCCGTGAAGAGGAAGAGGCCCAGTGCGCCGCGCACCTCCGTCTGGTCAAGGCGATGGAAGTCGTCCCACACCTCATCCAGCACGGTCTTGCCCTCGTGCAGATGGGCCTGATGCTGGTCGTAGTATCCCAGGTCAACGCCCGCACCGAAGCGGATTTCGCCCGCATCCGGCTTCACCTCGCCGGTGATGCACTTGATGAAGGTTGACTTGCCCACGCCGTTGTCGCCTATGAGGGCGATGCGGTCGCCCGCGCGCACATGCAGCTTCACCTGCCGGAACAGCGTGCGGCCGTCGTAGCCCTTGGCCAGGCCCTCGATCATCATCACATCGTCGCCCGTACGGCGGCGGGTATCAAAGCGGAAGCGGATGGCGCTCTCGTCCTGGGGCTTTTCCAGGCGCTCCACCTTCTCCAGGCGCTTCTCCCGACTCTCCGCCAGACGGATCGACTTTTCCCGGTTGAACTGGCGGTATCGGGCGATGATCGCCTCCTGGCGGGCGATCTCCTTCTGCTGCAGCTCCCAGGCGCGCATGCGGATCTCGAACCGCTCCGTGCGCTGGTGCATGTACTGGGTATAGTTGCCGTCGTAGCACTCGGTGGTGCCCAGCAGCAGCTCGCAGATGCGGTCGCAGACATGATCCATGAAGTAACGGTCATGGCTGATGAGCAGCACCGCGCCCTTGTAGGAGCGCAGATACTCCTCCAGCCAGGCGATGGACTTGAGGTCCAGGTGGTTCGTCGGCTCGTCCAGCAGCAGCAGGTCGGGCTCGGTCAGCAGCATCCGGCCCAGGCACAGGCGCGTGCGCTCGCCGCCGGAAAGGAGGCTGGCCAGCTGACCCTGCTGCTCCTTGCGGAAGCCCAGGCCCGCCAGCACGCCCTGCACCGTGGAGCGCCAGCCATAGCCGTTGCGGCGCTCGAACTCCTGGGTCAGCTGGTCGTACTGGTTCCCCAGGCGGTTGAGGCGCGCCATATCGTCGGCACACTCGGCCATCTGCTCCTCCAGCTCGCGCAGCTGCTGCTCCATGCGCACCACGGGCTCGAAGACGCTTTCCAGCTCCTGCAGCACCGTCCGGCCCTGGCCCACTTCGCCCTGCTGCGCCAGATAACCCAGGCGCAGCCCCTTCTGCATGGTGATCGTGCCGTCGTCAGCCGTTTCCACACCCGCGATGATCTTCATCAGCGTCGATTTTCCGCAGCCGTTGACGCCCACCAGGCCCATGCGCTGGCCGTCCTGCAGCACCAGCGACGCATTGCGCAGCACCTCGTTGGTGCCGAAGCTCTTCTGCACCCCCTGCAGCGAAAGCAGGATCATCCCTCTCACCTCTCAGCCATCATCCATCTATATATAGTAGAAACTCGTTCATTTCAGGTACCGCAGCGCCATCGCCACGATGATCACCGCGCACAGCACGCCCTCCACCAGCGGCAGACGGCGCGCTTTCCCCCGGGGCAGGCGCACCAGCAGCCAGATGAGCAGCGCCAGCAGCAGCGCACCCGCGATCCAGGGCAGCACAGGCCCTGCCTCCCAGCGCAACAGCGCCAGCAGATTGAAGAGCATGTGCGCCAGCACAGGCGCATGGAGCCGCCCGCTGTGCATCATCACCAGCGTCAGCAGCAGGCTGATGATCAGGTGCCCCGGCAACCCCGCCAGGCTCCCGTGCATCAGCGCAAACATCACAGTCGTCAGCGCGAGCGCCTGCCAGCGGGAACCCACCCGCAGGAGATTGGTCAGCAGCGCGCCGCGGAAGAAGAGCTCCTCCGCACAGGCCGGGAGCACCACCACCGCCAGCAGCTGCAGCGCGATCCCCACAGGGCCATCGGCCTGCGGCAGCAGGGAAACTTCCGCCCCCGTCGCCTCCGCCCACCAGGCGTTCAGCGGCGTGACGACCATCCGCGCAAGCAGGGCCACCACAGCAGCCAGCACCAGCCAGCCGCCGGAACGCCCGGGACGCTCCGGCGCATCCTGCCATGCGGGCTTGAGCAGCCAGCCGGGCAGCCCGTACATCACCACGGTCAGCAGCGCCGAGGCCAGGTAATACATCTCCGGGCTGACCGCAGCGTCCGGCAGCAGCCACAGCAGCCCCGCCACCAGCGGAACCTGCAGCGCCACCAGCCCCAGCAGGGTCAGCAGCGTTGCCCGCGTGCGCGTTCTCTGCGTCATACGCCCGCCTCCAGCGTGTACACATTGCCCACCTGATCGCGGCGGGCCACGTCCAGCGACAGATCCACCCCCAGGCGGACCCCCTCGCGCATCATGCGCTCCTCATTGACCCGCAGGGCCAGGGCGGGCGTGTTGTTCTCCCCGCTCAGGTGGCCCAGGATCACATGCTGCGTGCCGCTGTCCACCAGCTGCAGCAGCGCGTCGGCGCAGGCCTCATTGCTCAGGTGCCCGTGGTTGGACAGGATGCGCTGCTTGAGCTTCTGCGTGTAGTGGCCGTTCATGCGCAGCATGTCCGGGTCGTGGTTGCTCTCCAGCAGCACCAGGGAGCTGCCCGCGATGGCGTCGCGAATCGCCCGGGGGAAATGCCCCAGGTCGGTGGCGGTGGAGATGCTCACATTCCCGCCCCAGAGCCGGTATCCGACGGGCTCAGCCGCATCATGGGGGATCAGGAAGGGCACCACGCCGATATCCCCCACATAAAAATCCGCGAAGGGGTCAAAGACGCGCTTCAGCCCCTCCGGTATGTTGCCTATCTTGCCCGACATCGCCTGCCACGTCCCCGGGGTGGCATAGACGGGCAGCTTGTACTTGCGCGCCAGCACGCCCGCGCCCAGGATGTGGTCGCTGTGCTCATGGGTGATGAGCATGCCGTCCAGCGTGGCGGGGTCAACGCCGATCATGTCCAGCGCCTCGCCAATCATTTTCCCTGACTTTCCGGCGTCGATCAGCAGTCGCGTCCCGCCGTACTGCACAAAGAGCGCATTGCCGCTGGAGCCGGAAAACAGGGGGCAGAATATCATGTCCATATGTTGTGCAGGAAGTCCTTTCGTACTATCCGAATCGCGTACCAAAAGGCTCCCTCCCCGAGGGAGCTGGCATCACGCTTGCGTGATGACTGAGGGAGTCCTCCCCGAGGGAGCTGGCATCGCGCTTGCGTGATGACTGAGGGAGTCCTCCCTCACACATCAAGGTGCTTCGCCACGCGCTCGCTCTCCGGCGGCGGGGTCATGTAGTCCGGGCCGAAGAGGATGGTCAGCACCTCGTCCCATTTGGCGGGAATGAGGCACTCAAGGCTCTCGAAGGGAACCTTCACCTTCTCCTCAAACTGCTCCGGATGCCAGATGTGCGTCATCAGCTCGAACGCGCCGTTGGACATGCACAGGTCATGCCCGCCGTTCTTCACCGAGCGGCTGGCCTGCTCGTACCACCTGGCCTTGGTGGCCGTGGAGAAGGGCAGACCCATCACATGGGTACCGAAAAGCAGAATCCTGTTCTTCCAGCTGAAGCGGCTGTAATCCACGTTCTTCTTCATCATGCCCTGCAGCATGTGCAGCCGCAGGAACCAGAGCTTGCGGCCCAGGCCCTCCGCGGGGACAGGATCGAGAATGAAGAAGTCCGTGAAGGCCGCCGCCTTTTCCGGGTCGCGATTCATCACCCGGGGCGTCCAGGTGTCCAGGTAGGTCAGCTCGAACCGGCTGTCGCATTCCTTCGGGTACACCACGCGGAACTTCTCAAAATTCTCGCGGGTCATCAGCAGATCGACGTCGTCATCCCAGGGGATGAAGCCCTTGTGGCGCACCGCGCCCAGGAGGGTGCCGCACATGAGGTTATACTGGATGCCGTGCCGCTCGCACACGGCAATGACGTCCCGCAGCTGCTCAATGAGCTCAGCGTGGATCTCCGGCAGGCTCAGCTTCTTTTCTTCCATTGGTACCGCCCCTTACTCTGTCCTGATAATCAGCTGGCTGTTCACGATGCTTTCCAGCGTTGCCAGCATATCCTCCGTCAGCGGCTGCGGGCTGTAAGCCGTCACGCTGACGCCCCAGGCAGACTGCTTTGTGTAACACTCAACCGCATACCAGGTATCGCCATTTGCATCGGTGAAATGGTAATCCGTTCTGATGTAGCGCTGGCGGGCGGCAGGGAAATCCGCCGACAGCGTCACGGTGCAGCCGGCGCGCTTCTTGTTCCGGGCACGCGCCTCATAGAGCGCGCGGATCGCCGAATCGGACATATGGTCCGCGTCGCCGCCAATGTTGGCATTGAGCTGCCACAGGATGAACCAGTCCGCCTCATCGGCCGTCATGCAGGCAGCGATTTCTCCGGTCGTGGCCTCCGGCGGCGTCACGCCCGCTTCCTCCGCAGAGGCATGCAGACGCATCCTCTCCGGCACGGCAAACTGCAGGCTGACTTCTCCGCGGGTCAGCTGCGTCACATCCTCCCTGAGGGTGAAGCGAAGGCTGTCCACTAATTCCCGGACCAGCGCGGCATAGTCGTCCAGCGCGTCATGCTGGTGGACAAACACGACCACCTCGATCATGTAATCATTCCAGCCGGTCAGGTAGTAAACCCGGCTCTCCTGCACGCCCTGGAAATTGGCCCACTGGTATGTCATCCAGGCGAAACGATGATGGCCGTTGTCATGCATGCCAGTGTCGAGCACGATGTAGCTGTCCGTCTCTGCAGCCTCCACCAGCGTTTCGAGCAAAGCAGCATCCTGCTTGGGCGTGCAGAGGTTGAAGTCCGGGTAATCCGCCGACTTCACCGTCACCTGCACCTCGCCCATCCCGCTGCCGTCGACCAGCACCGCACAGACATTGTTCTCCGCCATCCAGCGCAGCTCCGCATCCCGATCAATGCCGAGATCTTCGTACAGTTCCGCGTCGCTTTCCTGCGTCAGGCATACGCCGCCCCGGAATGGCGTCAGGTCAAGATAAGCGTCCGTCAGCGGGATGCGCACCTGCCCGATGGCCTGCGCCTTCACCCGGAGAGAATCCGCCACTGCCTGGCCCCGGGCCATTCTTTCGGCCGTGACGATCCCGTCAGCAGGGTAGACGCTGACGCACAGCGCGTACCCGGCCTGACAGGTATAGTACTCCAGGGCGCTCCGCACAGAGCCGTCCGCCATGCTTTGGGAGACTAAGGAGCTGATGAACCACATACCCTGCGTGGAGCAATAGCCTTCCAGCACGTCGAACTGCACGCCCGTCCCCTCATAGAAGGTGCGATACTCCTGGCAGATCTGTTCAAACTCGTCCCCGGTCATTTCGTCAAACCCCTGCGCGATGACCGGGCCGGCGCTGATGTGGATCTCCGTGCCCTCTGCCATATCATACAGGATGGCGTAGATGCCTTCCGCCTCCATGATCGGCAGCACTTCGCGCTGGGAAAGCCCCAGCCGGTTGAACGCTGATGCGCTGCTCTCCCGCGTCAGGACATACATCCCCTGCGGTACTTCGCAGGTCACCACCGCATCCGGCAGCTCGATGACCTCCTCCGCCAGCGCAGGGACGCACATCAGCAGCACCAGCAGGAACGCAAGCAGCTTCTTCATGATAGCCGTCTCCCTCACTGAATCGGCTCGATCCGCAGTGAATCCGCCACCGCCTGTGCAATGGCCAGCTGCTCGTCCGTCAGCTGCTCCGCATAGCCCATCAGGTAGATGCTCACGACGCAGTTCCCCTGAATGGTGTAGTATTCCACCTGCGGTTCAGGCGTGCCGTCCTCATAGGTGTACAGGGTCTGCGCGCAAATGAACTGATGCCCCTCCGGCGCAAGGTAGCCGTCGATGGACAGCATCTCATAGCCCTGCTCCTGGTAGAGGGAACTCAGATAGCTGACCTCAAGCGCCAGGGCGTAGGTGGTCAGGTCGTCGAAATCGTCATACTCGCAGGGATAGGCCTGCACATGCATCTCCCAGCCGAACGCCTCGTCGAAGAAGATGACCACCAGATCATACTCCTCCATCCACGGGATGATCTCCCGCTGGCTCAGCCCCAGCGCGTTGAATTCCGACGCGCTGCTCTCCAGCGTGAGCATGTACGCTCCCTCCGGCGGCGTGAAGAAGAGTTGAGCGTCCTCCAGCGTCACAACGACGTTTCCGTCACCGTCCAGCTCCGCCAGCGCGGCACAGGGCAGCACAAACAGCAAGAGCAGCATCGCAAGCAGCTTCTTCATCATGGGTATCCCTCCTGTAACAGATCATATCTACTACAATATACGCGTCAGGATACGGTTTTGATTCACTTTTCCGGCTTACTCAGCCAGCCACGCCAGCGTGCGCTCGCAGATGGCCGCTGCGTCCATATCATACTTCTCGCGCAGGTACTGCTGCGTGCCCACGATGCAGGAGTACACATCCTCCATGCCGATGCGGTGGATGCGGCAGCCCGCGCCCATCTCCGCCAGCGTTTCGCACACCGCGCCGCCGAAGCCGCCCACGATGGAATGCTCCTCCACCGTGACGATGTGGCGGAAGCGCGTTGCCAGCTCCGCCAGCTTCTCCCGGTCGATGGGCTTGATGCACGGGAAGGACACCACCTCGGCGGACACGCCCTTCTGTGCCAGGAGGTCAGCCGCGGCCACCGTCTGGGTCAGGATGCCGCCGGCGGACAGCAGCGCCACATCCGTACCCTCCCGCAGGGTCAGGGCACGGGGCGCATCATAATTTTCAATGGGGCCCGGGTGCAGGCAGGGCTCGCCGCCGCGCCCCAGGCGCAGGTAGCAGGTGCCGGGGGTACGCAGCATCACCGGCACAATGGCCTCCACCTCATGGGGGTCGCCGGGGGTGAAAACCGTCACGCCCGGCAGCGCGCGCAGGATTGCCATGTCCTCCGTCGCATGGTGGGACATGCCAAGGCTGCCGTAGACAAAGCCGCCGCCCACGCAGACCACCTTCACGTTGGCGTCGTGGTAGGCGCAGTCGTTGCGGATCTGCTCGATGCAGCGCAGGGTCGGGAAATTGCCGATGGAATAGGTCAGCACGGTGCGGCCCGTCATGGCCAGGCCAGCCGCCAGACCCGTCATGGCCTGCTCGGCAATGCCCGCATTGACAAACTGCTCCGGATAGGTCTCCCAGAAGGGCTTCAAAACGCCGAAGCCCAGGTCGCCGGTCACCAGCGTCAGGCGGGGATCCTTCTCCGCCTCGCGCATCAGCGCACGGGTGAATGCATCTCTCATGGCCTGTGCGCCTCCAGTTCCTTCAGTGCTGCCTCGTACTCCTCCCCCTGGGGGGTGCGGTAGTGCCAGAGGATGTCATTCTCCATGAAGGAGACGCCCTTGCCTTTGGTGGTCTCGGCGATGATGACGGTGGGCTTGCCCGTGCCGCGGTTGGCCTTCGCCTTCGCAAAGGCGTCCTGCAGGGCGGCAACGTCGTGGCCGTCCACCTGCATCACATTCCACCCGAAGGCCGCCCACTTGTCGGTAAAGGGCTCCAGGGCAATGGTGTTCTCGCAAAAATCCAGGGACTGCATGCGGTTGTGATCCACCACGGCGATCAGGTTGTCCAGCTGATACTGGTGGGCCTGCAGCGCCGCCTCCCAGACGGAGCCCTCATCGCATTCGCCGTCGCCCAGGATGCAGTAAACGCGCCAGTCGGCCCCGTCCTTCCTGCCGCCCAGGGCCATGCCCGCCGCCACGGCCAGGCCGTGACCCAGGGAGCCGGTGGAGAACTCCACGCCGGGGACGCCCTTGTGGCTCACATGGCCGGAGAGGCGGCTGCCGTTGGCATAGTGGGTGGAAAGCTCCTCCACGTCAAAGAAGCCGCGCTCCGCCAGGGCCGCATAAACCGCCGCGCCCGCGTGACCCTTGGACAGGATGAGGCGGTCGCGGGAGGGCATCCTGGGCTCTGCCGGGTTGACGTTCATCACGCCCGTGTAGAGCGTGGCCATGATCTCCGCCAGGGAGAAAATGGCGCCGATGTGGCTGCCGCGGCTGATGTGGGTCATTTCCAGGCCATGGCGGCGGATGAGCCACGCCAGGACGCGGGGATCCCCGGCGTCGATGGGCGCGCCCGCAAAGGCCGCATGGGTTTTCTCTGTGTACGTCACTGCTTCTGCCCCTTTTCCTGCGCCATCTTCTTCGCCTTGCCGAACACGCCGCCGATGGTCTCAAGGAACAGGCCCGCATCCAGCAGGAAGCTCTGATTCCTGGCGTATTCCACCCGCAGGCGGTTCTTCTCCGGCAGGATGTACTTCTCGTAATTCTCCACCGGGTTCTCCGTGCCCACGATCTCGTCCTGGGCGATGTACACGATGGAGGAGCGGTCGGTGATGCCGGGGCGCACCCACATGATGCACTGCTGCTCCTCGGTGTAGGCGTTGGTGTAGAGCAGCAGCTCCGGACGCGGGCCCACAAAGGACATTTCGCCCCGGAGGATGTTGAACAGCTGGGGCAGCTCGTCCAGCTTGAGGCGGCGCATGATGCGGCCCGAGCGGGTCACGCGGGGGTCGTCCTTGGCGGTGCAGCCGCCGGTCTTGTCCGCGTCCACCACCATGGTGCGGAACTTCATGATGTAGAAGGGCTTGTTCTTATACCCGCCGCGCACGGCCTTGTACAGCACCGGGCCGGGGGAATCCAGCTTGACCCAGATCGCCAGGGGGATCATCACGATGCTGGCCGGAATGAGCATCACCAGGGCCAGCAGGAAGTCCAGGGCGCGCTTGACCACCTTTGAATAAAGCGGGTGGGAAAGCGGGCCGTCCCAGCGGGGCAGTTCAGGGAGAGGAGGGAGCTTGGACATGAGGGTTTGCCTCCTGTTGTTGATGATGGATGGATCAGTTGGCGCTGAGCTGCTGCAGCACCTCATTGAGCCGCTCCAGCTCATCCTGGGAGTAGTACTGCAGGACGATCTTGCCCTTCTTGCTGGTGCCGGTGAGGGTGGCGCGCAGGCCGAAGGTCTCCCGGCAGAGGGTTTCCAGCTCCGTCAGTTCGGCAGGCAGCTCGCGCACCTTCTTCTCCGGCCTGGGAAGCTTGGATGCGTCCTGCTTGAGCAGCGCCGCGCTGGCCTCCAGCTGACGCACACTCCAGCCCTCGGCGATGGTGCGGTTTGCCAGCTGCAGCTTCATCGCCTCGTCGTCCAGACCCGCCAGCACGCGGGCATGACCGGCGCTGAGGCTCCCCTGGCGCACCATGGCGATGACCGTCTCCGGCAGCGTCAGCAGGCGCAGGAGGTTCGCCACCGCCGGGCGGGACTTGCTCAGCCGCTGTGCGACGGTCTCCTGGGTGTAGCCGCACTGCTTCATCAGGCTCTGGATGCCCTGGGCCACCTCGATGGGGTTCAGATCCTCGCGCTGCAGGTTCTCAATCAGCGCAATCTCCATCTGCTGCACCACGTCCAGGTCACGCACGATGCAGGGCACCGCCGTCAGACCGGCCGCGCGGGCAGCCCGCCAGCGGCGCTCACCCGCCACAATGCGATAGCGGCCGCCGCTCATGGGCGTGACCAGAATGGGCTGCAGCACGCCCTGATCGCGGATGGACGCCGCCAGCTGGGCGATGCTCTCCTCGGAGAATGCCCGGCGGGGCTGGTCGGGATTGGGGTCGATATCACCCACGGGGATCTCCTGCCCCGCACCGGGGGCGGCGGTATCCAGTTCAGGCAGCAGGCTGTCCAGGCCACGGGCCAGGCCACGCGTCTTCTTAGGCACTTTGAAAACTCCCTTCGGTCGTTTTCCTAATGATGAATTAGGAATTATGAATGATGAATTTGATAACTGTCGCTGTCATGCTGAATCATCAATCATGAACACGAATCAATATGGCCGGCGTGAACAGATCGCGCGGGCTCTCAATTCATCATTCATAATTCACAATTCATAATTTCCTCAAAGCTTCCAGCCCTGCGGCACCCTGACCTTGTTTCGCTTGAGCACTTCCTGCGCCAGGGCCACATAGGCAGTCGCGCCGGCGGAGCGCTTGTCGTAGATGTGGATGGGCTCGCCATGGGAGGGCGCTTCGCCCAGGCGCACCGAGCGGGGGATCACCGTTCCGTACACCTGCTTCTTGAAGTGCTTCTTGACTTCCTCCACCACCTGCAGGCCCAGGTTCGTGCGGCCGTCCAGCATCGTCAGCAGCACACCCTCGATCTCCAGGCGGGGGTTGATGGTCTTCTTCACCCTCTGGACGGTCTGCACCAGGCTGGCCACGCCCTCCAGCGCGTAATACTCGCACTGGATGGGGATCATCACGCCGTCCGCCGCCGCCAGGGCATTGATGGTCAGCAGGGAGAGGCTGGGCGGGCAGTCGATAAGGATGAAGTCGAAGTCCTTCGCCACGGCAGCAATGGCCGTCTTCAGGCGGAACTCGCGCCTGTCCACATTCACCAGCTGCAGCTCGGCGTCCGCCAGGCGGATGTCGCTGCCGGCGATGGAGAGGTTCTTGTAATCCGTCTTCTCCACCACATCCTTCATCTGGATGCGGCCCATCAGCACCTCGTAGACGCTCTTGTCCTCCACCGCCATGCCCAGGCCGGAGGTGGTGTTGCCTTGGGGATCCAGGTCGATGATCAGCACCCGCTGCCCCATATCCGCCATGATGGCAGAGAGATTGACCGCCGTGGTCGTTTTGCCCACGCCGCCCTTCTGGTTGATGATGGCAATCGTCTTCGCCATGGGGCTTCAGCCTCCTTCATCCATCCTGTTTGTGACACGAAAATAGAGAATGTCATACGCATTCACATTACATTATACATTTCTTTCGCGCAAATGTAAAGGGTGAATGCGCGGCGGCCGGAAAAGTTCCTTGCAATCCCGGCATGCAGCATATATAATGTTGCTGAATCCACACAAGGGAGGCGGAATGCATGTCCACGCTGATCCTCACCGACATCCACGGCAACCTCCCCGCCCTGGAGGCCATCCTCGCCCACCCCGCCGCGCAGGGCTGCGGCAGAATCGTCTCCCTGGGCGATCATGTCAACTTCGGCCCCCAGAGCCGCGCCGTACATGACCGGCTGACAGCCCTGGGTGCGGTCATGCTGCTGGGCAACCACGAGGAACGCCTGCTGCACCCGGAGGACCGCCAGTTCGACGGCTACAACTGGCGGCTGATGCGCTTCACCGCCCGGCAGATGGCGGGCATTGACCTGTCCGGTCTGCCCACAGACCTGCGGCTGGGCAGCGCCCTGCTGACCCACGGCACCCCCGGCGACCCCTATCATCTGATTCAGCCCTGGGAAGTGCCCGCCCTGCTCCCTGCCCTGCCGGAGGGCGTGTCCCTGCTGATTTCCGGCCACAACCACACCCCCTGGGATGTGCAGGGCAGCGGCCGCCGCTGGGTCAACCCCGGCAGCGCGGGCATGCGGGAGCTGGCACCCGGCGCATCCTGGCCCGATGCGCCCGGCGTCGCGCCCTTCCTGGTGCTGGACGGCGACGCCCTGACCCACCACACCGCCCGCTACGACGTGTCCGCCGTGGCCCGGGCCTTTATCGAAACCGGCGCCGCCGCCGTCGCCCCGGAGCTGTGCCGCGCCGTGCTGCATGTGATGCAGACCGCCCAGCCCCAGGGCGCGTCGGTGGTCATCCGCCATGTGAATGCCACCGCCGCCGCCATGGGCCTCACCCTGGGGGACGAGGCCGCCTGGAATGCCGCTGATCTCACCTGCCCCTGGTCGGAAACCGTTCCGTCCCCCGAATACTGGAAGCAACTGGAGGCCGCCTTATGAAGCCCCTGACCACCGATACCATCGCCGCCATCGCCACCGCGCCCGGAGAGGGCGGCGTCGCCATCGTCCGCCTGAGCGGCCCGGAGGCGGAAAGCATCCTGCTGCAGGTGTTCCGTCCGGTGGGCAGGAACGCCCTGCCCCTGACCAGCCATCTGCTGACCTACGGCCACGCTGTCTCCGGCGCGGAATCCATCGACGAATGCATGGCCGTGCTAATGCGCGCCCCCCGCAGCTACACCCGGGAGGACGTGGCGGAGATCCACCTGCACGGTGGCGCATACCTGAGCCAGCGGGTGCTTGCCCTGTGCCTGGACAGGGGCGCGCGCCTGGCCGAACCGGGCGAATTCACCCGCCGCGCCTTTCTCAACGGTCGCATTGACCTCAGCCAGGCCGAGGCTGTGATGTCCCTCATCGCCGCCCGCGGGGAACAGAGCCGCCGCGCCGCCATGCGCCAGCTCCAGGGCGGGGCCAGCGCCTTCATCCGCGAGGCTGCGGACGAGCTGTACGCCCTGCAGGCCGGGGTGGCCGCCTGCATTGATTATCCGGAAGAAATCGGCGAGGACGAGGCCGCCGCCGACCTCGTCCCCCGCGCCATCCGCCTGGCCGATTCCCTGGACGCCGCCTGTGACGAGCGCGCGGGACGCATCCTGCAGTCCGGCCTGCAGGTAGCCCTGTGCGGCCAGCCCAACGTGGGCAAATCCAGCCTGCTCAATGCCCTCCTGGGCGAGGAGCGCGCCATCGTCACCCCCATTCCCGGCACCACCCGGGATATGGTCACCGGCGACGTCACCCTGGGCGGCAGCGTCATCCACCTGACGGACACCGCCGGCCTCCACCATACCGACGACCCCGTGGAGCAGATTGGCGTCGCCCGCGCCCGTCAGGCCATCATGGCCGCTGACCTGGTACTGGCCGTGCTGGACGCCTCCCACCCTCTGACGGACGATGACCGCGAGCTGCTTTCCAGCCTGCAGGGCCAACCCTGCGCCGTCATTCTGGGCAAATCGGATCTGCCCGCCGTCCTCACCCCGGCGGATGTGCAGCCCCTCCTGCCCGAGGCCCCCATCCTGACGCTCTCCGCCAACAATCCGGCGACCCTCGCGCCCCTGAAGGTCTTCCTGGCCGACCAGGCCGCCGTCAGCGACCGTCTGGCCCTCACCCAGCCCCGCCACATGGAGGCCGCCCGCCGCGCCTCCTCCCATCTGCGCCAGGCGGCAGCCACCGCCCGCAGCCTCACGGTGGACATGGCCTCCCTCGACCTGCAGGCCGCCCAGCTGGCCCTGGCGGAAATCACCGGCGACGAAGTAGAGGAGCGCCTGCTGGATCGGGTGTTCGGCATGTTCTGCGTGGGTAAATAGGCAAAGGCGGCTCCCTCTGCACGGAAGGAGCCGCCGTTTTGATGCCATTTTACATAAATTCCGAACATTCTCCCCTGTTTTCCCCAGCACTTCCGCCCCGTTTTGTGGATAAGCCGCCCCATTCTGTGGATAACCTGTGGATACTGTGGATTACCGCCCCCCGGTGTTCCCCTGTATCTGTGGATAACCTTTATGCAGCCCATGTGGAATTTACAATTGTAAACGCCCCACATCCGACATTTTGCGCTGCATAGACGGGGAAATCCTGCATAAAGGGCAGCTCGCCTGTGGATAACTCCACCTGTGGATGGCAATTTAGGCGAACATCCACAGGATATCCACAAAGTTTGCCACAGTCCCTGTGGATAACTCACCCCTGCTCCAGCAGATATGCCAGCAGCGCCTCGCAGCCCTCCAGCACGTCCCGGTAGCAGATGTCAAACCGGTCGTTGTACCAGGGATCCGCCACCTCGCCGGGCCGGTCGGTGAAGTCCATCAGCCGATGGATCTTCCCCTCCGGGTCGCTGCCCAGCATGCGGCGCATGTTGCGGATGTTGGCGTTGTCCATGCCGATGAGCAGGTCATAATATGCATAGTCGCGCCGCGTGATCTGCCGCGCACCACGCCGCTCCACCGCCACTCCATGGGCCGCCAGCTCCAGGCGGGCCGGCGGATAAATGGGATTGCCGATCTCCTCCGTGCTGGTAGCGGCAGAGGCCACCTCAAACAGGTCAGTCAGCCCCCTTTCCCGCAGGAGGTGCTTGAAAATCATCTCAGCCATGGGGCTGCGGCAGATATTGCCGTGGCAAACAAACAGAATCCTCATATTCATTCTACACCTCTGCGAAAAATCGTCTTCCACGCTTCATCAGTGCACAGCGTCCCCCACTCCCTTCAGAGCGCGGCAGGCCACAAATGCAGCACATCCATCATATCATATCAGCCGCGCTATTTCAAATCCCACTCCCCCTCCGTCCATGCCGAATTGTCACCCTGTCCCGTGCTTTCCCCTTGCCATTCGGGTCGAAGTATACTATACTGTAAGCGGTCAGCACACAGCGCAGAACGGTCGCGTTCAGCAGGAAGAGGCAGCGGCGTGATGATGCGCGCAGGAGGTCAGAATATGGAAACGATCCGTACGGCGGTCGTCGGCGTGGGCAACATGGGTTCAGCCCATGCCAGCTGCATTGCAAGTGGAAGCATCAGCGGCCTGACGCTCAGTGCCCTGTGCGATATCTCCCCCGTCCGGCGGGCTTATTGCAGCGAGCGTCATCCCGGGGTGCCCTGCTTTGCTTCGGTTGAGGAGCTTCTGGCCGCTGGCGTCGCAGACGCGGTGATCATCGCTGTTCCCCACCCGGCCCACAGCATCGTGGCCATCCCCGCGCTGCAGGCCGGGCTGCATGTGCTGGTGGAGAAGCCCATCGATGTGGCCCTGTCCCAGGCCATGACGCTGTGCGAGGCGGCCGATCAGAGCGGCAAAGTCTTTGCTGTGATGCTTAACCAGCGCACGAACCCACTCTTCCGCAAGGCGCGGGAGATCGTCACAGGTGGGCTGCTGGGCGAGCTGAAGCGCACGGTGTGGATCATCACCAACTGGTACCGCACGCAGCACTACTACGATTCCGGCGCATGGCGGGCCACCTGGCTGGGCGAGGGCGGAGGTGTGCTGCTCAACCAGGCGCCCCACAACCTCGATCTGTGGCAGTGGATCTGCGGCATGCCCGAAAACGTCACCGCCTGCTGCGACGTGGCCCGCTATCACCGCATCGAAGTGGAGGATGACGCGACCATCTTCACCCGCTACCCTAACGGCGCAACAGGCGTATTCATCACCTCCACCGGCGAAGCGCCCGGCACCAACCGGCTGGAGATCGCCGGCGACAGGGGCAAGCTGGTGCTGGAGGGCGGCGTGCTCAAATGGTGGCGGCTGTGCGAGTGCGAGCGGGATGTGCGCTTCAACTCGCCGGAGGATATGGCCACGATCCCCTTTGATTATGAGGAGTTCCTCCCCCATGAGCCGGAAACCTCCCACGCCGGCATCCTGCAGAACTGGGCCAACGCGATCCGCTGCGGCGAGCCGCTGATTTCCCCCGGCCGGGACGCCCTCAATGAGCTGGCGATCTCCAATGCGGCCTATCTGTCCCAGTGGATGGGCAATGTCCCCGTCGCGCTGCCCATGGACACGGCGGCGTTCGATCTGCTGCTGGCCGAGCATCAGGCCTCCTCGTCCCTCAAGAGCGAGGCAGACCGCACCGGCGGCGCCAACGGCTACAAGCAGCGCTGGCAGGTCAACTGGTAAGGCGCAATCTCTCATATGCACGCAGAACCCCGGCAGGCACGATGCAGCCCGCCGGGGTTCCGTTTCTGTTTTTCCATTATTCTCCCGCTGATTCGCGAGACTTTACGCGCATCAGCGCCGCCTGCAGACCAGCGTGGCCCAGCCCCGCGAGGCATTTCCACGCCAGCGTCGCCGCCAGACCCAACAGCACCGCGCAGAGCACATGCACCAGCGTCGCGCCATAAAGGCCGATGGACGGCGTCAGCGCCGTACGCACCCCCTGGGTGAACTGCCGCCACTTGGGATCCAGCAGATACACGCCGAAGGTGCAGCTGCCCAGCACGAAGAGCGCGCCTGCCGCCTTCCCCGTTACCGGATGGCGGTCGAAGAGCCGCTTCAGCCCGCAGAACACCGTCACCGCCGGGATCAGGGACAGGCGGCCCATGCAGGCCTCGCGGTTCGCGTTCGTCCAGCCGCCATCCACACCCATGCGCCATTTCATCAGCACGCAGGTGCCCGCGATGGCCAGAATGCTCAGGAAGAGGAGGATGTAGCCCGTCTCCTCCCGCTCGTCGTCCTTCAGGTTGTCGATGTGGTAGCCCAGCAGGGGGTACACCACGTAATCCGCCGCAACGAAGAAGCTCAGATACCCCGTGTGCGCGGCCGTCCCCTGGTAGAGCGCATAGTCCGCCACGGTCAGCAGCTGCGCCGCCTGATACACCACCGCCAGCAGCACTGCCTCCCGCGCCGTCATCCCCCGCGCCAGCCTGCGCAGGAAGGGCAGCAGGAGCAGCATGCACAGGTAGCTGTAGAGGTACCACAGGTGCCCTGTAAGCGTGTTGCGGTACAGGCCGTCCAGGAAGTCCGGCAGGGAGAAGGCCTCCCTCGCCCCCAGGCCATCCCAGTAGAAGAAGAGCGACGCCGCCAGCAGCACCAGCGCAAAGCGCAGCACCCGACGTACCAGCACCGTGCCATAGGGTTCGTCCCGCCCCAGCAGCAGCGCGCCCGAGGCCATGAAGAACAGCGGCACAGCTATCTTGATCAGCGCCGAGAAGGCCAGCATCAGCGTGTGCGCCGGCTCCGCGGACACATCCAGGTACATCTTGTAGCCACTGTTGCCCGTGTGGTTGAACACGACCATCACGATGGCCAGCAGCTTCACCACGTCCAGATAAACCTTGGGCGATCTGGGAATCCTGAACAGCTTCATGGGCGCACCTCCCCTTCTGTATCCACTTCATCATAGCACGGAAGCCCCCGGCTGACAAGCAGAAAAAGCCCCCGGCAGCGCGAACTGCCAGGGACTGAGTTTGCTTCAGATTACAGCTGGGGGCCAGCGGCAACCAGCGCCTTGCCAGCGTCGTTGCCGGTGTACTTCACGAAGTTCTTGATGAAGCGGCCAGCCAGGTCCTTCGCCTTGGTCTCCCACTCGGTGACGTCGGCGTAGGTGTCGCGGGGGTCGAGGATGCCGGTGTCAACGCCGGGCAGCTCGGTGGGAACCTCCAGGCCGAAGAGCGGGATCACCTTGGTGGGGGCGTTGTTGATGGCGCCGGACAGGATCGCGTCGATGATGCCGCGGGTGTCCTTGATGGTGATGCGCTTGCCGGTGCCATTCCAGCCGGTGTTGACCAGGTAGGCCTTGGCGCCGTTGGCTTCCATGCGGCGGACCAGCTCCTCACCGTACTTGGTGGGGTGCAGCTCCAGGAAGGCCTGGCCGAAGCAGGCGGAGAAGGTGGGGGTGGGCTCGGTGATGCCGCGCTCGGTGCCGGCCAGTTTGGCGGTGAAGCCACTCAGGAAGTAGTACTGCGCCTGCTCGGGGGTCAGGATGGACACAGGGGGCAGCACGCCGAAAGCGTCAGCGGAGAGGAAGATGACGTTCTGGGCAGCGGGGGCCGCGGACACGGGACGCACGATCTTCTCGATGTGGGTGATGGGGTAGGACACGCGGGTGTTCTCGGTGACGGACTTGTCGTCGAAGTCGCACACGCCGTTCTCGTCCACCGTCACGTTCTCCAGCAGGGCGTTGCGGCGGATGGCGCGGTAGATGTCGGGCTCAGACTCGGGATCCAGGCCGATGACCTTGGCGTAGCAGCCGCCCTCAAAGTTGAAGACGCCGTTGTCGTCCCAGCCGTGCTCGTCATCGCCGATCAGCAGACGCTTGGGATCGGTGGACAGGGTGGTCTTGCCGGTGCCGGACAGGCCGAAGAACAGGGCGGTGTTCTCGCCGTTCATATCGGTGTTGGCGGAGCAGTGCATGGAGGCGATGCCGCGCAGGGGCAGGTAGTAGTTCATCATGGAGAACATGCCCTTCTTCATCTCGCCGCCGTACCAGGTGTTCAGGATCACCTGCTCGCGGGAAGTGATGTTGAAGGCCACGCAGGTCTCGCTGTTCAGGCCCAGCTCCTGGTAGTTCTCAACCTTGGCCTTGGAGGCATTGTACACCACGAAGTCGGGCTCGAAGGAAGCCAGCTCCTCCTCGGTGGGGATGATGAACATGTTCTTGATGAAGTGAGCCTGCCAGGCAACCTCCATAATGAAGCGCACGGACATGCGGGTATCGGGGTTGGCGCCGCAGAAGGCATCCACCACGAACAGGCGCTTGCCGGAGAGCTGCTTCTTGGCCAGGTCGCGCACGGTGGTCCAGGTCTCCTGGCTCATGGGGTGGTTGTCATTCTTGAACTCGGGAGTGGTCCACCACACAGTATTCTGGGAGTTCTCATCCATGACAATGTACTTGTCCTTGGGGGAACGGCCGGTGTAGATGCCGGTCATGACGTTCACCGCGCCCAGCTCGGTCACCACGCCGCGCTCGAAGCCTTCCAGCTCAGGACGGGTCTCTTCCTCGAAGAGCTGCTCGAAGGTGGGGTTATGCACGATCTCGGTCGTGCCAGTAATGCCATACTTGCTCAGATCGATCAGGGCCATGCTGCTTCTCCTCTTTCTGCAATGGTCGTAATTCACACACACAATGGCGGTCAGCGGAAAACCACTTACTCCCGCAGTATATATACTACACCAACCGCTGCCAAAAATCAAGGGGGTATTGACAGAAATTTATCGTTTATTTCCCCGCAGGCGGCAGCGCCGGAACCTTGGGCACATAGCCGCTGAAGACCGTGCCCTCCCCATCGCTGCGCAGGGTCACGTCTCCGCCGCGATCCCGCAGGGTCTTGCGGACGATGTGCAGCCCCATGCCATGGCCCTCGCCCTTGGTGGTCACGCCGGGCTGGAAGATGTTCTCCTGCAGCTGCCGGGGGATGGGTACGCCGGCGTTGCTGACCACGAAGCAGTACTGCCGGAGGTTCTCCGTCAGGGCGATGCTCAGGCAGCGATCCGCCTCGGGGATGGCCTCCATGGCGTCGATGGCGTTGTCGATCAGGTTGGAAAGCACCTTGCACATCTCCCATGCGGGCATTGTGCTCTCCAGCGTTTCCCATTTGGAGGTGATGTCCAGCTTCACGCGAACCTGCGCCTTCTCGCAGGCCGCCACCTTCACCTGCAGCAGGGCGTTGACCGCCGGGACGGAAGTCTTCATCACGCGGCTGACGGCGGTGATGCGCCCGTACACCTGCTCGATGTAGGCGTTCACTTCCTCATACTCGCCCATCTCCACCAGGGAGTAAACCACCTGCAGATGGTTGAGGAAGTCGTGCCGCTGGGCGCGCAGGGTGGTGTTGAGGCTGGCCATGGCGTCGATGGTTTCGTCCATGTCCTCCAGCCGCCCCATGAGTTTCCGGGTGTTGAAGGCCTCGCTGATGTCCACGATGGCGCCCCACACGATCAGCACCGAGGCCAGGAGCGTGAGCATCAGCAGCAGACTCGGCGATGCCTTGATCTCCGGCACCAGAAGCACAGCAAAGAGCACCACCAAGATCAGCAGGATCTGCAGGCCGCTGATGACCACGGCGAAGTATGTCGCTTTCCGGATGGACACGCCCTTCTCGCGCCGTTTCATTTTCTTCCCTCCCGCACCTGATGGTTCTTGAGGATCGTGGCCTCGTGGCCCATCTCCGTCGGCCGGTAGTACTTCCTGCCCCGCACCTCCGGGGGCATGTACTCCTGCCGCACCCAGTGGTTGGGGTAGTCGTGGGGGAACTTGTAGCCCTCGCCGGAGCCGATGCGCTCGTGCCCCTGGTAGTGGGTGTCCCGCAGGTGGACAGGCACGGGGCCGAAGCCGCCCTTCTCCGCGTCCGCCATGGCCGCATCCACCGCCGCGCAGACGGCGTTGGACTTGGGGCTCTCACACACGGCGATGATGGCCTGGGCAATGGGCAGGCGCGCCTCGGGCATGCCCAGCATCTCGAGATCCGCCGCAGCCGCCTGGGCCTGGAGCATGGCCGTGGGGTTGGCCAGGCCCACGTCCTCGGAGGCATGGGCGACGATGCGCCGGGTGATGATGCGCGGATCCACGCCCGCGTAGATCAGGCGCGCGAACCAGGCCAGCGCCGCATCGCTGTCCGAGCCGCGCAGGCTCTTGCAGAAGGCGCTGAGCATGTCATAGTAGAGGCTTTCGTCGCAGCGCATCATGGGCTTCTGGATGGACTCCTCCGCCACAGCCATGTCGATGCAGATCACGCCGTCCGCCCCCGCCGGGGTGGTCAGCACGGCCAGCTCGATGGCGCCCAGGGCCGCGCGGGTGTCGCCCCCGGCGATGCGGGCGATGTGGCGCAGGGCGTCCTCGTCCACCAGCACATTAAGCGCGCCGTAGCCCCGCTCGCGGTCAGAAAGGGCGCGGCGCATGGCGGTGATGACGTGCCCGTCCGTCAGCGCCTGGAACTGGAACACCCGGCACCGGCTGACGATGGCGGGCGTCATGGCGATCATGGGGTTCTCCGTCGTGGAGCCGATGAAGCGGATCGTTCCCCGCTCGATGGCCGGGAGGATGGAGTCGCTCTGGGCCTTGGACCAGCGGTGGCACTCATCCAGCAGCAGATAGGTCGGCTGCCCGTAGAGCGTGCGGCGCTCCTGGGCAGACTTGAGCACGTCGCGCACGTCGGACACGCCGCTGGTGACGGCATTGAGCTGCACGAAGGCAGCCTTCGTCGCCCCGGCGATGATGGAGGCCAGGGTGGTCTTGCCGCAGCCGGGCGGGCCGAAAAAGATGGAGGAGGTCAGGCGGTCCGCCTCGATGGCGCGGCGCAGCAGCCGCCCCGACCCCACCAGATGCTCCTGCCCGATGAATTCCTCCAGCGTACGCGGGCGCATCCGATCCGCCAGCGGGGCGCTTTCGCCCATGTTCAGCAGGTCAGTCATGCTCTCGCCTCCTTCTGTATTCGCAAATGAATCCTATTATATTGTAGCACACTCCAGGCCGGATGTCACCGGGTAGAGCACAATTCTTTTCACCCTGCACAAAGAAAAGCGGAGCAAATAAAAAATACAGGGTATGTATCAGGAGTCCCGATACATACCCTGTTGTTATCACAGCAGAACCGCCAGCGCCACCAGAACGATCACCTGCAGCACCAGCAGCGCCGGGAAGCCCAGGCGGAAGTACCAGTGCTTTGTCTTGTGGCGCAGCAGGAACATGCCCAGCGTACCGCCCAGGCCGCCGAACAGACCCGTGGCCAGGAAGAGCGTGCGCTCCTTGATGCGCCACGCGCCGGCCCTGGCACGCTTCTTGTCGATGGCCATGAGCGCATAGGCCAGGATGTTCATCACCAGCAGAACAATCGCCACGATGGCGAGCACAACAGGATTCTTCATGATATGTACCTCACTTTCTTTGATCAAGGTGTATTATGGGAGTCCTTTACCGGAGCCGCCATGCGCCATGGCGGAGGTCCGGGTTGCCAGATGTAGGGGGTCAGCTGCGCCGCACCGTGCTGGGCGATCCAGGCATAGGGCGTCATGTACTGCCCGGCTTTGCGCACCGTCATGCGGTGGGGATACCGCAGCAGCTGCGAGAGCGCCTCCGCAAAGGGACGCAGCCCGATCCGGCTGACGATGCTCTGCGTGAGGAACACCGCCGCGCCCAGCTTGTCCCCGGGCAGGGGCTGCCCCGTCACGGACTGGTACGCCGCCGCCAGGGTGCGCATCAGGCCGGAAACCGCGGCTTCCATGTCCACGCGCTCCAGCAGGAGCGTCGCAGGCGGGCTTTCCTCCACGCCCAGCGCCCCGGCAATCTCCCGGGCCGTACAGCCCTGCAGCACCGTCAGGAAGGCCATCACCTGCACGATGCAGCCCGGCGTATCCACCATCTGCTGCACCACCGGGCGCACCTCCAGCCGCGCATTGACCGACGCGGCGTCCCTCGGCCAGCCGTAGCAAGCCCGGCGCAACGCTTCGTCCGCCGGGTACACCAGGCACACGCCCAGATGCACCGCAGCGCCGCAGCGTGGCACCAGGTCGTCGCTGTTGTGGACGTGGTAGAGCGGGAAGGCCGCCGGATCCGCCGCGGCATCCCCCGTGGCCACCGAGGGCGACGCAAAGCCCCAGCCCAGCAGGTTCTGCGGGTACACGCCGTCCTCCAGCAGCTTGCGCCGCGTGTACACCTGCATCACCGCGCCGCCCTGGCTGTGGCCGCTCAGCCAGATGCGGAAGCGGCTGTCCGCGCGCCTCGCCTCCTGCAGGATGTGGCGCAGCGTCAGCCTCTCCAGCCCCAGCTCCCGGGCCGTTTCGGGAAAGGCAATGTGCTCCTCGTTCCTTTCGAACTGATCCGTCAGCTGGCTGAAGCCCTTGTGGATGCCCTCGGGCGTGGAGATGCGGAAGTTGGAGAACCAGTCGTAGAACCGCGTGCCCGTGCCCATGAAGCAGATGGCCACGACGTACTTGCCGCCGGGAGCCGGGCGGATCATGACCACCGCCTTGCCGGTGGAAGCCGCCTCCCGCTCCCGGAGCGCACCGGCGATCTGCTGCAGCGGGTTCACGCCGCTGATGCTGGCCCGGATGAGGCTCCGCTGCAGCCTGGCCGACGGGCTCCGCCACGCCCGCTCCAGCGGGGTGAGCGCGCCATCCACCTGCACGGTGACGTCCCGCCAGCCAGCCTTCAGCCAGGGTGTGATGTTCAGGCTCTGACAGGCGGCAGACAGCTCCGCGCTCAGCTGCAGCGCCGTGAGCGATATGGGCGGACGCAGCCTTCCCCAGGGATCCGCCATCCAGGGGCACAGCAGGCTCTCCACCTGCGTCAGGTCAATGCCGGTCACCGGCCCGGGAACCGCCTGCTCCATGCGCTCACCTCCTCCAGCGTCAATTTGCGGTATATTTCAGGAATCATCATATCAGGGTATATTTCAGGAGATCACACCTGCCCATCGTCCCCCCTGCGGAAGTCCGCCGCCAGGACGTCCGCCCGAAGCGCCGTCTGCGGTCGGGGCGAACGGGTGGTGATGAACTCGATCTTCTCCGCGTCATAGGCGATGATGCGGGCGTTGACCTGCGTCAGACTCCCCTCCGTCAGCAGCATCAGCCGGATGACCCGCTCATGCTCCAGCGAGTAGCGCAGCAGCCGTTCCATCCGTCATTCCTCCCCTGCCGGAGCGACGCGCCAGATGGTCGCCTCGCCATTCTGATACACCCGGGTGTACAGCGCGTCCAGCGCCGCAGTATTCACGGTGTAATCATTGCGCTCGTAGCTGCTGACCACCACATAATCCACGCCGTACGCTTCGATCACGTCCTGATTGCCCGCCGGATCGGCATAGAAGCGCCTGATATCGTCCTTGCGGACGCTGGTGTCCAATCCGTGGTAGTACAGCCACAGATCCGGGCCGCACACGATCTTCCGTCCGCCGATGGAGGCCACCGGGTTCAGGTGATGCACACCGGTGAGGAAGACCGCGTCCTCCTCCGTTTCGTCCCGGACAAACTCGCCCACCTGCACCGCCCCGGCGGAGAAGAGCTGGTAATCGCTCACGCACTCGCGCCAGAGGGTCAGCCCGGCGGAGAGGAAAATCGTCACCGCCGCCAGCGCCGCGATGAACGGCCGCGCCCGGAAGTCCCTCAGCTTCCCCCACAGCACGCGGCACCAGTCCGCCACGATCATCGCGCACAGGAGCCACGCCAGGTACAGGAGCTTGTTGTTATCGTAGATGTTGGGCTGGAAGCGGATGAACTCACCCGCCAGGATGATGGGCAGCGCACCGGCAAAGAGCCGCCGCCAGCGGGGATTGCGCTCAAACAGCGCGAAGATCAGCATCAGGAAGGGCAGGCCGATGTTCTTGACATAGAACCAACCGTAGCCGTCGATCATGCCGGAGAGGGTGCCGTCGCTGCTGTTGACCCAGTTGAACCAGATCTCGATGAAGGAATTCTGCGCGTCCTGCATGCCCTCCTGGAACACCTGATTGAACGTGAACCCGAAGAGCTGGGGCAGGGACAGCACACAGGCCACGCCGCCATAGAGCAGGTACCAGCCCAGCGCAGCGAAGGGATCCTCCTGCCGCAGCTCAGTCGCCTCGCCCTCCTGCGGGGAGCGCGTGCGGATCAGCTCCATCACTGCGTGACACAGGTCATATATCAGCAATCCCGCCGAGCACAGCGCCAGCGCCACGAAGGAATGGGTGTGAATCAGCGGCAGCGCACCGCCCCACACGCCCAGCAGCGCCACCTGCCGCGCAGGGTTCCCCTCCTCCCGCCGGGGGCCGAAGGCCGTGAACAGGAGGTAGAAGCACGGGATCACCATGCACCAGCCGCCCAGCAGCGTCCTTTGCGGCAGCATCAGGTCGGCGATCACGTTCGACCAGCGCAGGTTGTTGGGCGTGGGCTGGTTGGTGGGGGTCATGTAGTAGCCGTTCAGGATATTCCGGATGCGCGCCCAGAGGGTGGGCGTCTCCGTCCACTCGCCGTTCATCCAGACGGTCTCCGTGCCACCGGCCAGGTCGAAATCATAGATGAAGCCCAGGCCGCCGTTGAGGAAGAACAGGAGCGCCGCCAGAATGACCGTCCGCTTCCCAGCCGTCAGCTGACGTGCCAGGCACATCACGCCCATGTAGCACAGCGCCATCATCAGCGTGCCAGGGATGGTCATCGACAGCTGCAGCGGCCAGCCCATCAGGTAGAAGCTGGTGCTCAGGCTGTCCGTCAGGAAGGGGTAGCTCAGCTGCTGACCGGGGAAAAGCGCGTATTCCGGCGGAAAGGAGGCATTCTTCAGCGACGTGACGAAGCTCATGTGCATCGCCAGGTCGCCATAAGTGGACTGTCCGCCCCACCAGGAGCCGTCCGCCGCAATGCGGACATAATGCGTGAACTGGAGATACCCGGACAGGAGCGTCAGCGGCAGCACCACGGTCAGCATCTGCCGGGCCAGGGTCTTTTCCGCCGCATCCCAGCCCTTTGCCGAACGCTTGTCCCGCAGCAGGAACGCGCCTCCGGTCAGCCCCGCCAGGGGGAGCAGCGCCAGCCCATGCGCCGCCATGGTGAAGTCCACCGCAAAGGCCATAAGCGCCGGCAGCCACATCATCATGAGCAGGCCGAGGCTTGCGCCCAGCCACGCACGGGTCAGCACGATTTGGCGCGGCAGCAAACAGCGGACGATGAACAGTCCACAGAGGATGTACACAGCGAGGTAGAGGGTTGCGATCATCGGGAAACCTCCGTTTGTCGGAATACAGGCTTTCTGAGGAAGCAAAGCGGCGGCATCCGTTTTGTTTCCTCAAAAAGCCATAAAAGGACAGGGGGAGAAGCCTTTTTCACTTCTCCCCCCGCAGCATTACGCGAAATACGCCTGCAGCAGCTTCAGCCCCGCATCCATGTCGCGCATGTCGATCACTTCGCAGGCGCTGTGGACATAACGGCAGGGCACAGACAGCGTACACACCGGGATACCGGCGCGGCTGGTCTGCATGGCGCCCGCATCGGTACCGCCGTAGGGCAGCACCTCGCGCTGAGTCTTGACGCCCGCCTTTTCACCCGCGGCCATCAGGGCCTCGCGCAGCTCAGGGTTGCTGATGCTGGCGCGATCCATCACCTTCACGCCGATGCCCTCGCCCAGCTTGATCTCGGGCTGGGTCACGCCGGGGGTATCGCCCCAGCCGGTCACGTCCAGGGCAATGCCGATATCGGGTTCCTTGGCGAAGGAAGCCACCTTCGCGCCGCGGCAGCCAACCTCCTCCTGGACGGAGAAGACGGCGATGATGGTGTCCTGCGTGTCGCCCACCGTTTGAAGGAGCTTCACCAGCAGGGCGCAGGCGCAGCGGTCATCCATGGCGGGGGCGGCCACGCGGTGCTCGCCCAGGCGGAAGCACTCACCGGCATACACGCACACATCGCCCAGGGAGACCATCTTCAGCGCATCCTCCCTGTCCGCCGCACCGATGTCCACAAACAGATCCTTCAGCGCAGGCTGACCGGCCACGGGCTGGGCCACCACCACGCCGTTGACGCCGCCCGCAAACACCACATGGCGGTTGTAGCTGTTGTTCATGCCGATGCCGCCCACGTTGGTCACGCGCAGGAAGCCTTCCTTCTCCACGCCGGTGACGATATAGCCGATGTGATCCATATGGGCGGAAAGCATCACCTTGCGGGGGTTTTCGGCTTTGCCCAGCTTGGTGGCGATCAGGTTGCCCAGGGCGTCCACCTCGATGGTATCCACATAATCCTTGATTTCCTCGCGGATGACCTCCGCCACGGGGCCCTCCAGGCCGCTGGGGCCGATGGGGGCGAGGACCTTCTTCAGAAGCTCAAACATGGTATATATACACTCCTTTTTGAATTCGGAATTCGGAATGCGGAATTCGGAATTTGGTTTGTGGGACGATGCATCCGGCTTACAGCGCCCTGAGCAGTGCGCGGGTCAGCTCGAACTGGCTTTCCGCGTCGGACAGCTTGATGACGGTGGAGGGGCTGTGAATGTAGCGGCAGGGAACGCTCAGCACCAGGGTCGGGATGCCCTCGCGGGCGCGCTGGATGACGCCGCCGTCGTTGCCGCCGGACACGGAGGACTTCACCTGATGGGCGATGCCCTCCTTTTCGCCGATGGCGATGGCCTTGCGGAACAGCTCGCGGTTGCCGATGGAAGCATTGTCCATGAAGGATACCGCCACACCGGAGCCGCACTTGCAGACCTGCGCGATCTCCGGGATGTCGCCCAGGTCATTGCAGGTGGTACCCTCCAGGACGATGCCGATATCCGGCTCCTGAGCAAAAGCCGCGCCGGATGCGCCGCGGCAGCCGACCTCCTCCTCGCTGACAAAGGCCGCCACCAGGTCGCAGGGCAGCTCCTCCTCCAGCAGGCGCAGGATCGTCCAGCAGCCCACGCGGTCATCGAAGGCCTTGCCGCAGGCGAAGCCCTCGCCGTATTCCACATAGGGCGTGTCGAAGCTGATGTAGGTACCCTTGGGGGCCTTGCCCTCGGCCTCGCCCTTGCTCTTGGCGCCGATGTCCACGCAGATCTCGCGGTAGCCCATCACGCGGGCACGATCAGCGGCGCTTTGCAGGTGGATGGCCACCGCGCCGATGACGCCAGGGATGTTGTCATCGCCCACCAGCACGCGCTTGGAAATCAGCACGCGGGTGTCGATACCGCCGGCCTGGGTCACCTTGAGGAAGCCGTCCTCGGTGTGGCCGGTGACGATGAGGCCCACCTCGTCCATGTGGGCGGACACCAGCACGCGCTTGCGGGGCACGGGGCCGACGCCTTCCTTGACCACAATGATGTTGCCCATGCGGTCAATGGTGGGCTGGAAGCCCTTTTCCTTCAGCTCCGCCAGCAGGGCGCGGCGGATGGGCTGCTCATGGCCCGAGGGGGCGTTGATTTCAGTCAATGTCTTCAGATCCACAGGTCTTCCTCCCATCCCGCGTCCAGCTCGCTGACGAAATGGGCCAGCAGGCGCGCGCCTTCTTCGAGGGTATCCAGGGAAATCGTTTCAACAGAGGTGTGCATGTACTTCTCCGGCAGGGACAGCAGCACAACCGGCACACCCGCGCGGGAAACGCCGATCTCATCCGCGTCGGTGCCGGTGGAGCGGCCCGCCACGGTCTGGGTGAGCTTCACGTTGTGGGCCTTGGCGCAGTCGATCAGGCGCTTGTTCAGCTTCGGCTGGATGAAGGGGCCGTGGGTGACCACCATCGCGTCCAGCGGGCAGGCCACATCGGGGCCGCAGCCGGGAGTGAGGGCAAAATCGACGTCCAGCACCACCGCGCAGTCCGGCTCCACGCCGAAGGCAGCGGTCATCGCGCCGCGGCCGCCCACCTCCTCCTGGGAGGAGCAGACGAAGTACACATCCGCATCGCAGACCAGCTTCTGCAGGCGCTCGGCAGCCCGCAGCAGGATGGCCACGCAGGCGCGGTCATCCAGGGACTTGGCCGCCACCTGATTGCCGCCCAGCTCGGTGAAGGGGGTGTTGAAGGTGATCAGGTCGCCGATGCGCACCTGGCTGCGCACGGTCTCGGCGCACATGCCCAGGTCCACATGAAGCTTGTCCATCTTGTAATTGTTGGTGCGGTCTTCCGCACTCATCAGGTGGGGCGGCAGGGCGCCGATGGTGCCGAAGAGCTTACCCTTCGCGCCATGCACCCATACGCGGGAGCCGGGCAGGATGCGGGGATCCACGCCGCCCACGCTGGAGAAGCGCACACAGCCGTCATCCTCGATCTTCGTCACCATCAGGGCGATCTCGTCCAGATGGGCGCAGAGCATGATCTTGGGGCCATTGCCCTTCCGGCGGGCGATGACATTGTACATCGCGTCCACCTTCACTTCGTCCACCAGGGGGCGGAACTGTTCGGCAAAATACGCCGCCACCTCCGCCTCATGGCCGGACACGCCGAGGGTTGAGGTCGCCTCGGCCAGTATCTTTTTCACGTCCATGGGATTCCTCCTTTGCCGGGCCGCCTCAGCCGCCCGGGCTTCATAACGTACTGCATCCATTATAGCACGATACCCTCCGCCATGCAAGTTTTACAAAATCTGCGCCCGTCCTTTATTGACAAGGAAATGTCGCAGCGGTTACAATAATACCACCCGAGTCAACCGTTGAACCCTGTGCGCAGGGATTTCCTGCAGGGTGCAGCACATAAATTGGAAGAAACGGCACGCAGTCCAGCCGCAGCTTCCACATAATATGCTGCAAGCGACTTGACAGAACCCCCTGTTTACGAGTACAATAGGATTGAAGGTTTGTATCCTCATACAGGCCATGTGATCGATCCCGAGCCTGCCCCGCAGGCGTGGAAGGAGGATGGACGGCACACTTGCCGCCCGATAACGGTTATGAAGCAGAAATTTCTGGTATGCCTGACGCTGATGCTGCTGGTTCTCGCCCTGTGCGGCGGTGCGCTGGCAGAGGCTGCGATCCCGGAAGTCAACGTGGTGCTGAGCGAGAAGCGCTTCAACGGCCCCGGCCCGGTGGATGTGACTATCACAGTGACCAACGCATCCGCTGTGGACATGCCCGGCCCCTGCGCGCTGTACAACCCGGACCGCGCGCGGATTGTGGACTTCGGCACCCCCACGCTTGCCGCCGGCCAGTCCGCGACGTGGAACGGCACCTGGCAGGTGTCGCAGGAGCAACTGACCGAAGGCAAGCTGACCTTCTACCTCGCCTATCACATCACGGGCGAGGATGGCGTGGTCATCCAGAAGCAGCAGCCCTATTCGGTGGGCATCGTTGACGCGGGCGCCGAGGCGAAGCTGGAGGTCACCCGCTCCATCACCCCCACCACCGCCCGCAACGGCCAGAAGGTCTACGTCCTGTACACCATCACCAACACCGGCAACGCCCCGGCTGAGAACGTGACCATCCAGGAGAGCAGCGCCGTCGCCAGCGACAAGGCCTCCCTGGGCACGGTGCAGCCCGGCGAAACCATCACCCACACCTTCACCGTCACCATGAAGAAGAAGAGCATCAGCTCCCACGCCACGGTGACTTACAAGTCCGGCACGGAAAACCAGAACGTCAAGGTCGAGGAAGCCACCATCAAGTATGGCGATGTGAAGCTGACCGCCACCCTGGCCGCCGACAAGAAGGGCGGCATGGCGGGCGACGTGGTGAAGCTGACCCTGACGCTGAAGAACACCGGCAAGAACGATATCGGCAACATCACCGTGACCGACCCTGTGCTGGGCACGGTCTTCACCGGCGAAACGGCGCCTGCGGGAGAAACCGTCACGCTGGAGAAGGAGCTGACCATCACCGGCACGGCCGACCTCATCTTCACCGTCACCGGCTCCACCGAGTCCGGCAGCGAGATCCAGACCGCCACGGAGTATGTGCACCTCATCGCCGTGGATCCGGCCAAGGAAGTGACCCTCACCGTGGTGGCCGAGGCTGACCGCAGCACCATCTACACCAAGCCCGGCATCGTCAAGTTCACCGTGCATGTGACCAACACTTCCGCCACCGCCGCCACGGGCGTCACCGTGACTGCCTCGGGCGTGAAGGTCTACCCCTACAACACCAGCAGCGCCGGCGCGACCATCAACCCCGGTGAGACCCTCACCTTCGTGCGCGACGTGCAGGTGGATTACCCCGGCACCTTCCGCTTCGACGCCCACACCACCGATCAGCTGGGCGACACGCTGACCTTCGAGGGCAATGGCGTGGTCGTGCGCTATGCGCCCCCCACCGCCACCCCCACCATGGCGCCCATCGCCACCCCCGCTGTCCCTGTGACGGAGCCCGTGCCCCAGCATGACAGCCTCCCCGCTGAGTATGATCAGGCGGAGTCCGCGCTGGATATCGGCTTCTACGCCCTGCTGGGCCTGGCTGGCGTCTGCCTTGCGCTGATCCTGGTGGGCCTGATCGGCCGCAGCATCGCCTCCGGGAAGTCCCGCGACGCCGCGGACACCCTCGAGCGCGTCCAGGGCAACGACTACGCCCAGAGCGTGTCCCGCCGCCGCCGTCACTACATGCCCGAATCCGAGGCAGACGACGATGACAAGGCCGCCGATGACGCCCCCGCCGACGACAAGGCCGACAGCGACGTCATCGACACCGAGACTCTCTCCAACAACATGCAGGAGAGCATGAACGAGCTCTACCCCGAAGCCACCCACACCGAGGAAGCCGACGACGCCCCCGCCGCTGACGCCCCCGAGGCCGACGCCCCCGTGAGCGAGCCGTCCGCCGACCCCGACGTCCCCGCCGATGACGCCAGCGAAGGCACCTACCGCCGTCGCCGCCGCTCCGCGCAGGACGAGTAAGCCCTGAATATCATGGGACAGACCGCAGCTGGTCTGTCCCTTTTATGTTGCTGCACAATCCGGGCAGAAAATCGCCGTATTTTTCCGCTTGCGAAAGCGCCGAAAGTGTGCTATATATCCCATTGGCCCGTGCATCGTTCGCACGGCATCCCGCACCGAAAAACGCTGGAAAGAGGCGCACCTATGGCACGCAACGTCACCCGCGATCTGACGCAGGGTTCCCCGATGAAGCTCCTTCTGGGCTTCGCCATCCCGCTGCTGGGCGGCTTCCTGTTCCAGCAGCTCTACAGCTTTGTGGACACGCTGATCGTCGGCGTGTATCTGGGCTACGACAAGCTGGGCGCAGTGGGCTCCACCGGCTCGCTGAACTTCATGATCAACGGCTTCTGCATGGGCATCTGCTCGGGCTTTTCTCTGCCCATCGCCCAGGCCTTCGGCGCGAAGCAGGAGGGCGAAATGCGCCGCTTCGTGATGCACGCGGTGTACCTGTGCGCGGTCATCTCCGTGGCGATGGGCCTGGTCACGGGCGTGTTCGCGCCCCAGCTGCTGGATATGCTGGGCACCCGCCCCGATCTGCGCGCCAATGCCATCGCCTACATCCGCCCGGTCTTCTTCGCCATCCCCGCCACGGTGATGTACAACATGGCCGCCGGCGTCATGCGCTCCCTGGGCGACGGCCGTACGCCCATGATCGCCATCGTCATCGCCGCGCTGCTCAACATCGCGCTGGACCTGCTGTTCATCATCCAGTTCCAGATGGGCGTGGCCGGCGCGGCCTGGGCAACGGTCATCAGCCAGCTGGTCAGCGGCCTGTGGTGCGTGTGGGTCATCCGCAGGAAGTTCACCGTGCTGCGCATGCAGAAGGAGGACCTGCGCTGGCGCGTGCCCTTCGCCCGCCGCCTGCTGACCATGGGCATCCCCTTCGGCCTGCAGTACTCCATCACAGCCATCGGCTCCCTGACGGTGACCGCCGCCGTCAACGGCATCAGCACCGAGGCCGTTTCCGCCGTGACCGCCGCGGGCAAGCTGAGCATGCTTTTCTGCATCGTCTTTGACGCGCTGGCCTCCGCCATGGCCACCTTCGCCGGGCAGAACGTGGGCGCAAAGAAGCTCGACCGCATCGGCCAGGGCCTGAAGGCCGCCTCCCTCGTCGGCTGCATCTACTGCGCGCTGGCCTTCGTGGTGATCTTCTTCTTCGGCCGTGACCTGGTATCCCTCTTCGTGCGCGCCGATGATCCGGCCACACTGGATACGGTGCTGAACATGGCTCACCAGTTCCTCATCGTCAACAGCGCGCTGTACATCCCGCTGCTCTTCGTCAACATCGTGCGCTTCACCATCCAGGGCGTGGGCTTCACCACCGTGGCGATGACCGCCGGGGTGATGGAGCTGATCGGCCGCGCGGGCGTGGCGCTGCTGCTGGTGCCCTTCTTCGGCTTCGACGCCGCCGTGTGGGCCAACCCCGCCGCCTGGCTGCTGGCCTGCGGCTTCCTCTTCCCCTGTTATTGCACGGTGATGAAGTGGCTGCGCAACCGCCTGCGCCTCACCGGCCAGACCATCCAGAGCCCCAAGGAGTATTCCGCCGCCACAAAGGGCGCGAAGTAAGCATCGCCAGACGGCGCGCATTGCATTGTGCCCGTCCGGCTCTTCCCTTTTTCCGCCGCATATGGTATGATAAGCGCATACACAGCACCAAAGGAGGCTTCCCTCATGAAGAAACTCGCCCGTCAGTGGCTCTCCTGCCTCCCCGGCGTGGGCGCGTCGCTGGGCATTGCCGTCGTGGCCACCCTGCTGGCCGACCTGCTGGACAAGCTCCTGGGCACCCATCTCATTGGCGCGGCGGTGATCGCCATGTTCATCGGCATGGGCGTGAACGCCGTGCGCAAGCCGGGCAAGCTCCTCACGCCGGGCCTGAAGTTCACCAGCAAGAAGCTGCTGAAGTTCGCCATCATCCTGCTGGGCGCGAGCCTGTCCATCGATGTGATCCTCGATGTAGGCCGCATGAGCCTGCTGGTGATGGTCTTCACCCTGGCGACCTGCTTCGGCCTGGGCTACTTCTCCGGCAGGGCCCTGGGGCTGAACTGGAAGATGTCCAACCTGATCAGCGCCGGCACGGGCATCTGCGGCGGCAGCGCCATCGCGGCCATCGCCCCCACCATCGACGCGGACGACACCGACGTCGCCTTCGCCATGAGCGCCACCTTCCTCTTCGATATGGCGATGATCCTGCTCTTCCCCCTCATGGGCCGCGCGATGGGTCTGAGCGACCAGGCCTTCGGCCTCTGGGCCGGCACGGCGGTCAACGACACCTCCAGCGTGGTGGCCACCGGCTACGCCTTCTCTGAGGCGGCGGGTGATTTCGCCACCATGGTCAAGCTCACCCGCACGCTGTGCATCATCCCCACGGTCATCATCTTCGCCCTCATCAGCGTCCGCCTCAAGCGCAGGGAGGCCCTGGCGCAGGGCAGCACGCAGGAGATCCGCGCGAATGTTTCCATCGCGAAGATCTTCCCCTGGTTCATCCTGGGCTTCGTGGCCATGGCGTGCCTCAAGAGCCTGGGCTGCATCCCGGACAGCGTGTCCGCCGTGATGAAGGACGTCTCAAAGTTCCTCATGGTCGCCGCGCTGGCCGCCATCGGCATGAACACCTCCTTCGCCACCATGCGCAAGAGCGGCGCGCGGCCCATGCTGCACGGCTTCATCATTTCCGCGCTGGTGGTCATCGTGGCCATCGCCGTGGAGTACGCAATGCACCTGATGGGCTGGCTGGAGCTGTTTGCCCCGGCCGCCTGATCACAAGTCCGTCCCGATCGGGGCGGACTTTTCCGTCCCCGCTTGACATGGCCACCCGGGTGTGGTATCTTATCCGCAGATATCTACACTGATTCCGGAGGTACAATCAGATGATCGCAAAGCACCCCCCGATGGGCTGGAACAGCTGGGACTGCTACGGCGCCGCTGTCACCGAGGACGTCGTCCGCAAGAACGCGGAGTACATGGCGGAGCACCTGAAGCCCTACGGCTGGGAGTACGTCGTGGTGGACATCCAGTGGTACCAGCCGACGGCGCTCAACCACGAGTACGAGCCCTTCTCCGTCCTGGACATGGACGAATACGGCCGCCTGCTGCCCGCCGTCAACCGCTTCCCCTCCGCTGCCGGCGGCGCGGGCTTTGGGCCCCTGGCGGACTATGTGCACAGCCTCGGCCTCAAGTTCGGCATCCACATCATGCGCGGCATGCCCCGCATGGCTGCCCATAAGCACCTGCCCATCAAGGGCTGCGACGCGGGCTGCCACGAGGTCGCCAACCCCAACAGCATCTGCGCCTGGAACCCCGACATGTACGGCCTGCGCTGCGACAAGCCCGGCGCGAAGGCGTACTACGACTCCATCTTCCAGCTCTACGCCCAGTGGGGCGTGGACTTCGTCAAGTGTGACGACATCGCCCGCGAGTACCCCCACTGCCAGCGGGAGATTGAGCTGATCAGCGAGGCCTGCCGCAGCTGCGGCCGCGACATGGTGCTGTCCCTCTCCCCCGGCCCCGCGCCGGTGGAAAAGGCGCAGCATCTCAAGCGCTACGCCAACATGTGGCGCATCACCGACGACTTCTGGGACAACTGGAAGCTGCTCAGGGCCATGTTCGAGCGTGCGGAGAAGTGGTGCATCCACTCCGGCCCCGGGCACTGGCCGGACGCGGACATGCTGCCCCTGGGCGCGCTGCGCCAGTGCTACGACCCCGAGGACTGGACGAAGTTCACCCACGCGGAGCAGCGCACGATGATGACCCTGTGGTCCATGATGCGCAGCCCGCTGATGATCGGCGCGGAAATGACCAAAAACGATGACTTCACCCTGAGCCTGCTGCAGAATGCCGACGTGCTGAACATCGGTCAGGAGAGCTTCTGCGGGCATCCGCTGTGGACAACGGAGGAGGAGTCCGTCTGGGTCGCGCCCCGGCAGGATGGTCAGGGCGTGTATGTGGCGCTGTTCAACCTGTCGGATGAAGCGCGCACCGTGTCCGTCGCACGGGCGCAGTATGAGGTGGGCAGCGCTGCCACCGAGCTGTGGAGCAAGGCGACCGTGTCCGCCACTGAAGGCCTGTCCGCCACCCTGGCCGCCCACGACGCCGTGGTTTACCTGGTCAAGTAAAGCAAACGAGCCTGTCCCCATGCCACAATGGCCGGGACAGGCTCGTTTTGCTCATGCGCCTCCTATATATAATGAAGCAACTCACTTCCGCTGGCTCTCGTCGTAAATCAGCCGGTACTGGGTGGGCGTGCAGCCGCGGATATCCCGGAAGACCCGGTTGAAGGTGGCAATGGAGTTGAAGCCGCACTGCAGGGCCACCTGGGTCACAGGCATGCGGGTGCCTGCCAGCAGCTCCTGCGCCATGGCCACGCGCCGCTGGTTGAGGCACTGGGTGAAGGTCTGCCCCGTATGCTGGCGGAACATCCGGCTGAGGGTGTAGCGGGAGAAGCCCGCATACGCCGCCAGCCCGTCCAGGGTCAGGTCATCCATGTAGTTCTCGTTCACGTAATCCAGCGCACGGTTGAAGGCGTCTTCGCCGGAGAGCTGGCGGTTGATGGCGTTCACTTCCGTCTGGGTGGCCGAGGTGGCCAGATAGTTCTCGCCCAGCTGCGCGTAGATTTCCAGCAGCAGCGCATAGCAGTGCATGTTGCGCAGCATCTTCCCGCTGCGGTGGACGTCCACGACCTCCATCAGCTTCTCCCGCACGCTCTGGCGCATGGGATGGTCCATATCCAGATAAATCGGTCTGCTGGTCATCTGCCGGAATGCGCCGAACTCCTTGAGGGTGAAGACATTGTTCATCTCAAAGAGGATCAGGTCGCGCATGCTGCCCAGCTCCATGCGCAGCGAGTGCGTGCAGCCGGCGGGAATGATCAGCACCTCGCCCTTCTTCACGCAGTACTCCGTCTTGTCGATCACCGAGAACAGCTCGCCCTCCAGGGGAATGAGCACCTCCACCGCCGAATGGAAGTGGGGCGCATAGCTGTCCGCCTCGTTGATGCTGCGCCATACGCGAATGGACGTGTTGGCCGGATAGGTGATAAACTCGTGCTGGTCCTCCTTCAGCACGCGGAAACCCATGTGGAATTGCTCTTTGTCCTCCTGGCTGACCAGTGGCTTCTGCTTCATCCCGCGCTTCCTCCCCGGTATCGTTTTCATACTTCATGTAAGGATTCACACAAAATTCTTCCTCCATATATGTCTATCCTAACACAAAAACGGCAAACTTTCAAGCAAATTATGATTTATACCGCGCAACTTTTGATAGGTATTCGCCTGCTGGGATATTATATAATAAGGTTGGATATTAGCCGTTTTGGATATCTGGAATGCATGATTGCCGTGTTGACCCGCCATCATGTCTATTTCACATTTCCATTACGCCGGCGCACCCGGCATGCAAGTTCCGAAATGACCGTCGCCGCACCCGGCGGACAGTCAAAACCAAGGAGGGCTAAGAGATCATGGAGCGTTCATTTGTCAGCAGATTCGGAAAATGGATCGCCCTGGCCCTGGTCGTGCTGCTGCTCGGCCTGTGGTTCTACTTCTCCAGCGGCACGGAGAATTACCGCGAGAAATACGAAGGCTTTGACCTGTCCGTGGTGACGGAGGATATCGGTCGCGACAACACCTATGACCAGTATCTCAACGGCGCCACCTTCTCGCTGGATCTGTCGGCTGCCGCAGAGGCTGAAGGGGTTTCCTACCACAATGTGGTGGGCCTGACGCAGGACGGCACGGTGCTGATCGGCGACGCGCTGCCCGAGGATACGAACGTCACGCTCAGCCTGGACGGCGTGCCCTTCACCCGCCACTACAACGTGCTCCTGCTGGAGAACAGCGCCGTTGCCAGCCTGCCCGTGAGCATCACCCGCTCGGGCTACTACACGCTGGAAACCGACGCCCTCGACATCACGCTGGACGGGCAGACTTTCCCCGAGGAGGGCCTCTACCTCATGCCCGGCGAGTACACCGTGGAAGTCGCCAGCAAGGAGCCCATCGTGGTCCTGTTCTATGTGCGGATGACCGGCCCCATCCGCCGCAGCACCGCCGTGGCGGACGTGCCCGTGGTGCTGGAGGAGGTCGAGGCCGCTGAGGGCGTCACCTTCTATCCCGTGATGGCCGTCACCAGCGACGGCGCCTTCCTGGACGAAGCCGGCATGGCCGATGCGGACAGCCAGGGCGTGGCATACACCCGCGTGGAGAACGCCGTGCTGACCACCAGCGGTTCCTCCGCCCAGTGGACCATCCACGACATCCCCGCCGCCGGTTACTATCAGGTGGAGATCTCCTACCTGACGGGCAAGTCCCGTGGCGTGGACATGGAGCGCGAGCTGCTGATCAACGGCGAGCTGCCCTTTGACGGCGCGGACACGATGACCTTCTCCCGCCTGTGGACGGACGAGGGCGTCGTCGTCACCGATGAGGACGGCAACCGCACCCGCATGAATGCGGACGGAACAGCCATGCGCACCCACGACAACCAGGGCAACGAGATCCGCCCCGCACAGGTGGAGATCTTCGGCGTGGAGCAGACTGCGTTCTGCCGCGACGCCATGGGTTACACCACTGAGCCCTACCTGTTCTACTTCGAAGAGGGTGACAACACCATCACCCTGAACGCGGAGAGCGAGCCGATGGTGATCACCGGCATCACCCTGCGCGCCCCCACCGAGCGCATCACCTACGAGGAATACCTCACCGCCCAGGGTGACAAGGCCCAGAGCGCGGCCCTGGCCGATGCGGAGCCCATCGTTATTGAGGGCGAGCACAGCATCCGCCGTTCCTCTCCCTCCCTCTACGCCCGCTATGACCGTTCTTCTCCCGCCACCGTCCCCTGCGATGTGGCCCACACCGTGCTCAACTACATCGGCGGCGACGCCTGGCGCGACGCTGGCCAGTGGATCGAGTGGGACTTCACCGTGCCTGAGGACGGCTGGTACAACATCACCGTCAAGGGCCGCCAGACCTACAGCCGCGGCGCGGTGTCCAGCCGCATCGTGTATGTGGATGGCGAGGTGCTCTTCTCCGAGATGGAGAACCTGGGCTTCCAGTACTCCAGCACCTGGCAGATGAACACCCTCTGCACCGAGGACGGCACCCCCTGCCGCATCTGGCTGACCAAGGGCGAGCACAGCATCCGCCTGGAAGCCACCCTGGGCAACATGGGCCCGATCCTCTCGGACATGGAGGAGAGCATCTACCGTCTCAACAGCATGTACCGCAAGATCCTGGTGCTCACCGGCGTGACCCCCGACCAGTACCGCGATTACCGCCTGGACGAGAAGTACCCCGAGGTCATCGTGGAGATGAGCCGCGAAGCCCGCCGCCTCTACAAGCTGGTGGACGAGGCCGTGGCCGTGACGGGCCAGAAGTCCGACCGCATCGCCGTGGCGCAGACCATGGCCGTGCAGCTGGAGCTCTTCGCCGATGATCCGGACGAGATCACCCAGGCCTTCACCAACTTCAAGGACAACATCACCTCCATGGGTACCGCCATGCTGAACCTGCGCCAGGTGCAGCTGGATATCGACCAGATCATCATCACCGCCGACGGCACGGATCTGCCCGAGTGCAGCGAGAACTTCCTCTCCCGCGCCTGGCACGAGATCGTCTCCTGCGTCACCTCCTACACCGTGGACTACAACGCCCTGGGCGACGTCCACGAGGGCGATGACGTGCTGGAGGTCTGGATCGTCACCGGCCGTGACCAGTCCACCGTCCTGAAGACCATGGTGGACGACACCTTCACCCCCGCCACGGGCATCGCCGTCAACGTGATGCTGGTGGACCCCAACGCGCTGCTGAACGCCACCGTTGCGGGCAATGGCCCGGACGTGGTGGTCTCCACGGACAGCTGGAACCCCGTCAACTACGCCATCCGTGGCGCGGCGGAGGATCTGACGCAGTTCGAGGGCTATGAGGAAGTGCTCGAGCAGTTCTACCCCAGCGCCTACACCGCCTTCCAGTTCATCGACGAGAACGACCACACCGGCCTGTATGCCCTGCCGGAAACGCAGCTGTGCTCCATCATGTTCTACCGCAGCGACATCCTGGAAGAGTATGGCCTGGAGGTCCCCAGGACGTGGGATGATCTGATCGCCATGCTGCCCACGCTGCAGGGCGCGAACATGTCCGTGGGCATCCCCTACCCGGACATCGTCAACCCCAACCTTTCCGTGTTCTACGCGATGATCTACCAGCGCGGCGGCACCATCTACAGCGATGACGCCACCCACACCACCGTCAATGAGGAAGCCGCGGTGCAGGCCTTCCAGATGTACACGATGCTGTACAACGACTACGGCCTGCCCACGATCTTCGACTTCGTGAGCCGCTTCCGCTCCGGCGAGATGCCCATCGGCATCTTCGACTACACCACCTTCAACACCCTGAACGTGTCCGCCCCGGAGATCCGCGGCCTGTGGGACATCGCCGTTCTGCCCGGCACCCTGCAGGAGGATGGCACCATCAACCACGCCGGCCACTCCCAGGGCGCGTGCTGCATGATGATCGCCACGGATGATGAAACGACCAAGCAGAACGCGTGGGAGTTCATGAAGTGGTGGGTGTCCACGGAATCCCAGGTGCGCTTCGGCCGCGAGATCGAGTCCATCCTGGGCTCCTCTGCCCGCTATGCCACGGCCAACATCGCCGCCATCGAGCAGCTGGCCTGGTCTGAGGATCAGCTGGACGTCATCCGCGAGCAGATGAGCGTCGCGGTGGGCTTCCGCGAGGTTGCCGGCGGCTACTACACCACCCGCCACCTGACCAACGCCGTGCGCAAGGTTACCAATGAAAAGACCGACCCGCGTGAGACCCTCCTGGATTACGCGCGCACCATCGACGAGGAAATCGTGAAGAAGCGCGAAGAGTTCGGGCTGCCCGTTCCCACGGTCGACACGCCCACCAACTGACGCAGATTCACATCAACAAAAGGAGGGAAAAGCGGCCATGACCACGTTTGTGAAAAAGTATTTCGCGCTCAGGAAACGCAACACCCTCATCGCATGGGAAAAGGCGAAGCAGATGAAGTTCTGCTACGCCTTCCTCGCCCCCTACGCGGTGCTGTTCCTTGCGTTCTACATCCTGCCGATGCTCACGTCCATCTACTACAGCTTCACCTACTACAACATTCTGGAGCCGGCCAAGTTCGTGGGCGCGAACAACTACATCGACCTGATCCTCAATGATGACGTCTTCCTCAAGGCCATCACCAACACCTTCCAGCTGGCCGTCATCACCGGCCCCCTGGGCTACATCCTGTCCTTCTGCTTCGCCTGGTTGATCAATGAGCTGCCCCGCTGGATCCGCACCCTGGCGGTGCTGGTCTTCTACGCGCCGTCCATCGCGGGCAACGCGTATGCGATCTTCTCCATCATCTTCCGCGGCGACGCTTACGGCTACCTCAACTCCATCCTGATGAACCTGGGCGTCATCAACACGCCCATCCTCTGGCTGACCACGCCGGACTACATCATGCCCGTCATCATCATCGTCACGCTGTGGATGTCCATGTCCACGGGCTTCCTGAGCTTCGTGGCGGGCCTGCAGGGCGTGGATCGCGCCCAGTACGAGGCCGGCTATGTGGACGGCATCCGCAACCGCTGGCAGGAGCTGTACTACATCACGCTCCCCAACATGAAGCCCATGCTGCTCTTCGGTGCGGTCATGGCCATCACGCAGGCCTTCGGCGTGTGTGACGTGCCCATGGCGCTGGCTGGCTACCCCTCCACGGACTACGCCGCCCGCACCGTCGTCACGCACCTGTTCGACTACGGCTACACCCGCTTCGAGATGGGCTATGCTTCCGCCATCGCCACGATGCTCTTCATCGTGATGATCCTGTGCAACAAGCTCATCCAGAGCGCGCTGCGAAAGGTGGGTACCTGATATGACGACTGTGAAGCACTACAAAGGCCCCGTTCGCGCAGACGGCACCCCCATCAACGTGCCCAAGAAGGTCCTGAAGCTGCAGCAGACCGCCAAGGCCAGGAACAGGAAGCCCAACCGCTCCCTGGCGGGCAACATCTTCATCTACTCCATCCTGTTCCTGGTGGCCTGCGCGATGGCGTTCCCGCTGATTTTCGCCATCTGCTCGGCCCTCAAGCCCCTGGATGAGCTCTTCCGCTTCCCGCCCACGCTCTTCCCCCGCAACCCCACGCTGGATAACTTCTCCGACCTGCTGGTCACCATGGGGCAGAGCTGGATCCCCTTCTCCCGCTACATCACCAACACCGTGTTCATCACCTTCGTTGGCACCTTCGGCAACGTGATCGTCGGCTCCCTGGCCGCCTACGTCCTGGCGAAGTACGACTTCCCCCTGGGCAAGCCCTTCTTCAGCCTGGTCGTGACCGCCCTGATGTTCAACGGCTACGTCACCGCCATCCCCAACTACCTGGTGATGAGCAAGATCGGCATCGTCGATACCTACTGGGCGATCCTGCTGCCCGCCATCGCCGCGCCCATGAACATGTTCCTGATGAAGCAGTTCATGGAGGGCCTGCCCATGTCGCTGATCGAATCCGCCAAGATCGACGGCGCCAAGGAGATGCGCATCTTCTGGCAGATCGTAATGCCCAACGTCAAGCCCGCCTGGCTGACGATGATCATCTTCTCCGTGCAGAGCCTGTGGAACGCCAAGGCTTCCACCGTCATCTACTCGGAGGCGAAGAAGACCCTGGTCTACGCGCTCCAGCAGATCCAGGCCGGCGGCATCGCCCGCACCGGCCAGGCCGCAGCGGTCACCGTCGTGGTCATGCTGGTGCCCATCGCCACCTTCATCCTCTCCCAGAGCCAGATCCTTGAAACCATGGCCACCTCCGGCCTGAAGGACTAAGCAAGAAAGGACGGACCGCTCCTATGAAAAACGCCATGCTGCGTCTTTCGGCCCTGCTGACCGCGGTGCTCCTGCTTGCAGGCATGCCGCTGGCTTACGCCGCCGACGGATACATCGACGCCTACACCTACACCTACGATTACTGGGGCGACATGCGCTCCTCCCCCGACGCCTATCGTCCCCGCGCGGTGCTGACCGGCGCTGAGCTGGGCCTGACGCAGGAGATGAAGAACCCCGAGGGCCTCTTCGTGCGCGGGAACGACATCTACATCTGCGATACGGGCAACAACCGCATCCTGCAGATCCGCCTGGAGAATGAGGCTTACACCCTCGTGCGGGAGATCACCGGCTTCACCGGCGAAGTCACCGATGTGCAGATCGCCATCATCAACAAGACCGCGACCCCCGTGCGCACCGCGGACCTGGAAAGCGGCAAGGTCGTTCCCGACAAGGACACCGCGCTCGCTGCCTGCCCCACCACGCTCTCCGGCCCCAAGGATGTGTACGTCGCCGAGGACGGCACGCTCTTCATCGCCGACACGGGCAACAACCGCGTGCTGAAGCTTGACGCGGACCTGAATTACCAGCTCTCCTTCGTCAAGCCCATCGACCCCACCTTCGACCAGAGCAAGTCCTTCATGCCGGCCAAGCTGGTGGCGGACGTTTCCGGCCGCCTGTTCTGCCTGGCCACCAACATCAACATGGGCGTGATGAAGTACGAGGCCAACGGCGTCTTCACCGGCTTCATCGGCGCCGCCCCCGTC
>JAFQQT010000023.1 GCA_017410455.1 Clostridia bacterium | reverse complement strand
GCGTTATTATGTAGAGGAAGGTTTACCCCTCCTCGTCATGAGTCGCGGGAAATACAGTAAATTCAAGCAGTTATGGCTTGAAGGGAAACCTTCAAGTACATAGCTGCTTTTTCTATTGCAGCAGAAAGCGAGGATACCCCATGAAACTGACCTATCGCCGCTGTGGAGACTACTACCTGCCCAGCATCGGAATCCCTGCCGAGGACATGCGTCCGCTTGGCAAGTACGGAAGAATGCGCATGCGCTATCTCCGGGAGCATCGTTCCCTCCTGCTCAATCAGCTCCTGCTGTCCGGTAAGCTCATTCAGGAGAATAAGCAGAAGAAGCCGGAGCGGTATCCATACATTAGTGATTAATAGTGAGGCTGCAAAGCTGACGCAAGAGCGTGTTTACGAGCTGTACGAATTGTTGAAATAATCTGCTTTTTCTACGATGAGGCGGTAATAGAAACCTTCTCAATCTGTGTGAAGACGGAAGGTATACTGTGCTGTGAGCTGTTCGAAGGGTTATGATGATGTAATGTGTATCCGTATCAAGGACACTTTTGCGTGAAAAAAAGCAACCACTCCTGTACCTTCGGGTGCAACTGCCCCTTGTAAGCAGAGGACACCGGAGCGAAATACCCGATAAAAACGCAATGAAACAGCAAGCCACGCCAGATATCGCGGCTTGCTGTTTTCATCTGGATGTTAGCCAGTATGGATTTGGCATTGATTCAGGATGCTACTGAGCACTTGCGACCATTGTTCCCGTCAGTCCGACTCACAAGCAATGCTGCAGCGGCTGCAGAATCCTGGAAATCAGTTCTGCATGTTTCACAACTGTATTGTGATCAAACCGTGGTGAAGGGCCGGATACGCTGACAGCTGCCATTACCTGTCCGTTGGCTCCAAATACCGGAACAGCCACACAGCGGATGCCAAACTCGTGCTCCATGTTATCTACAGAATAGCCATTGCGGCGGATCTCATCCAAATGATCACGCAGCACCATGGGATCGCAGAGCGTAAAGGAAGTGAATGCTTTCAGCTCACCCCCGATGATCCGTTCGGCGTCTTCATCAGGCATGTATGCAAGCATTGCCTTACCAAGACCCGTACAATACAGCGGCGCGCGCTCGCCGAGGATGTTGCGCGTTTGCTGCTGATGAGACGGGTATACTGCCTCGATGTACAGCACCTCATCGTTTGACAGGATGCCGAAATAGCAGGCTTCCCGAGCCTCTTCGGCGACCTTGTGCAGATAGGGCAGGAAGATATCCCGCAGTCCCAGGTGGTGGTTGACGATGTAGCTCAGGTGCAGGATCTTCGTTCCCAGATGATATTTGCTGGTCTGCGGATTCTGCACAACATATCCTGTTTTTTCAAAGGTGCTGAGGATGTTGCAGATGGTGCTTTTCTGCATGCCCAGCGTTTTCGCGATCTCCGTCACGCCAAGCTCAGGCTGCTTCACCGAAAAACACTCCAGCACCTTCATCGCCCGTGCAAGAGATTTCACACTGTATTCCTGATCCATATCCATACCCTTTCATATTCGTTGTTACTGACCGGATCTCATAGGTACAGCCAGATGTTGTTCCGCATTGTTGAACACAGCTTTACCTTACCATAAATGCTGTGGCTCTGTCAACCTTTCGGCAGTGTATTTCAATGTATAATCCGGTGAACAAGGATAAATCTTTTGAAATATAATCTTGACATGACTCTGAAAATGCTCTATAATATAAATCAAGAACTGCGTTCTGTAATACGGAACGCAAAGAGCGACCCATCACTCTCCGCGTTGAGAGGGAAATGAAAAGGAGGTTATCCCATGAAGAAGTTCCTGTCCATCCTGCTGGCCCTGACGTTGCTGCTGGGCATGTGCGTCACGGCGCACGCTGAAGAACCTGTGACGATCACTTGGTTCATGCGCGGCGCCAACAATGCGTACATGGAAGCACGTACCCGCGAGCTGGTCGGTCTGAAGAAGATCATGGAGATCGCGAATGTCAATATCGACTTCACCATCGCCAACGGCAACAATCAGGAGATCGACACGCAGTATATCGCGATGATGGCCAGCGGCAATTATCCTGACGCGATTCATTGGCTGCATCAGGAAGCCTATGTGGGCGGCTGGACGCAGATGTACAACGACGGCATCTGCATCGAGCTGAACGATGTGATCGACAAGTACATGCCCAACTACAAGGCGTTCCTCGAGGCCAATCCCGAGATCGCCAGCTCCCTGATGAACGATGCCGGTCAGTACCTGTACTTCCCCTGCATCAACCCGATGGAGACCATCGAGGACGTCATGGCTGTTACTTACTTCGGTCTTCTGATCCGTCAGGACTGGCTGGATAATGTAGGTCTGGCTGTTCCTACCAATATGGATGAGTGGTACGAGGTTCTGACTGCCTTCAAGGAGGGCGATCCCAACGGCAACGGCCTGCAGGACGAACTGCCCTTCGTGGGCGGCGGTGCGGGCATCTCCCTGTTCCAGCCTGCCTTCGGCTTCTCCAGCGGCGTGTATGTTGATCCGGACACCGGCAAGGTCGGCTATGGCCAGTACACCGAGAAGTACAAGGCCTATCTGGAAACTATGTCCAAGTGGTATGCTGAGGGCCTGATCACCGACGTTTACGACGAGAATGGCAACGGCACTACGGATGTGGATTCCTGGGTCATCGCCGATCTGGCCGGTTCCTGGAAGGGCCTGGCGAACGCTTGGGGTCAGCATCTGCCCACCCTGCGCGAGAAGAACCCCAATGCTGCCTACACTGCTGTTCCGTGGCCCACTGCTGCCAACGGCGTTTCCTACGGCGGCTACAACAACATCAGCTACATCAACCGCTACAGCACCGTCATCTCCACCTCTGCCTCTCCCGAGCATGTGGAAGCCGTCGCCCGCCTGATCGACGTGATGTACACCGAGGAAGGCAGCCTGCTGACCACCTGGGGCACGCTGGCGTCCGAGGATGATCCCGGCTCCTACTACGTGGACGAGAACGGCAAGCGCCATCAGACGGACTGGGCTATCGAGCGCGTGGAGTTCCACGGCGGCAAGTTCCAGCGTCAGCGCCTGTATGCGCATCCCGGCAACAACTTCCCCCGCATCGGCATGAACGACTTTGAGGCCGCTGCCCGTGAGGAAGACTATGTCAACGCCTGTCTGGTCTGGTCTGAAGCTGAGCGCGTGATGGGCTTCCCGCCCGCCGCGACCCTGTCTGCTGACGAGGCTGCTGCTGCAACCGTGGCCGTTGATGAAATGGGCACCTACATCCAGGAGATGGAATGGAAGTTCATCACCGGTCAGGAGCCGCTGACCAACTTCGATCAGTACATCGACCAGCTGGAGAAGATGGGCATCGAGAATCTGATCGCTGCCTATCAGGCTGCCTATGACCGCTATGTGGCCCGCACTGAGGCAGCTCTGGCCAAGTGATGTCCATCAGGCTGAACGTTGACAATCGGTAACAGGTTTTACAGCTGTAAGCATTGAGGAAAGTGCAGGCCGACTAACCCGGCAAATACAAGCACTTGCTGGGCGCGGGCATTGTTCGATGATAGCCGATATGCTGGCAGCAAATAATGCAAAATCACCACTCGAAAAAGTGGCCGCAGCCGCTTTTTTGACAGCAGAGGGGTGGTTCGAACTGTCGAACCACCCCATTTGCGTTTCCGTCCGGAATTCCCACTGAAATGAAGGAGCGCATGATGAAACTGTCGATCTCTTCCGGTGGACGCCACCTTCTGATGGATGGCAGACCTTTTTTCTGGCTGGGCGATACGGCCTGGCTATTGTTCCAGAAGCTGAATGAAGAGGAAGCGCTGGCCTGTCTGGATGATCGTGCTGCCAAAGGGTTTACCGTCATCCAGGCTACGCTGGTGCACAAGGCGCAATATGCCAATCCTGCCGGTTCGCCTGCGCTGATAGGGGATGATTTTTCTCAACCCAATCCAGACACATCCGCCGGAGCTTATTGGCCACAGGTGCGTCGCATCGTGGATGCTGCTGCTGAGCGCGGGATGGTGATGGCGCCTCTGCCCTGTTGGGGCTGCTTTGTCGAAAATGGGCAGCTTCATGGAGAAAAGATTGAACGGTATTCAGACTTCCTTGCCGATACGTTCAGCGACTGCGAGAATGTGATCTGGCTGGTTGGCGGCGATGTACGCGGCTCAGATGCTCCGGGGGCATTTGATCAGATTGGCCGTAGTCTGCGGAAAAAGTGCCCCTGTCACCTGATCGGCTATCACCCCTTCGGCCGGTGCAGCTCCTCCAGGTGGTTTCATGATGCGCCTTGGCTGGACTTCAACATGTTCCAGTCCGGTCACCGCCGTTATGACCAAATCAGGCTGAACGCATGGGATGACAAAGTTGCATCGGAAGCCTGCTATGGCGAGGACAATTACCGATATGTGCAGCATGACCATGCGCTGCTGCCAGCCAAACCTGTTCTGGATGGCGAACCCAGTTATGAGGGTATTCCACAGGGACTGCATTCATGATAGTCCAGCCTTTTCATGAAATCAATCCTTTTCGCATAGAAAGTGAATATTGTGCTATATATTGACATGATAGCACAAGCCATGTCAGATTGAAAGTGATATAATGTTAATATGAAATGATATGCCAACTTCATACCCAAGGAGGAAACTGAATGGACACACAGCAGATCAAGGAACAAATCTGCGACGTATGCCACAAGATGTGGCAGCTGGGCTGGGTCGCAGCGAATGACGGCAACGTTTCTGTCAAAATGGACGATGGCACCTGGTGGATCACGCCCAGCGGGATCAGCAAGTCCTTCATCACGCCGGACAAGCTCATCCGCGTGGACAGGGAAATGAACGTGGTGGAGGGGCCGGAGGGCTACAAGCCCTCCAGCGAGATGAAGATGCACATGCGCTGCTATGAGGAGCGCGAGGATGTGGGCGCGGTCGTGCACGCCCATCCGCCGACAGCGACGGGCTTTGCCGTGGCTAACAAGCCTCTGGATCAGTACAGCATGATCGAGACGGTCATCATGATCGGCTCCATCCCGGTCACGCCCTACGGTACTCCCTCTACCTACGAGGTGCCGGAGGCCATCGCGCCCTACCTCAAGGAGCATGACGTGCTGCTTTTGCAGAACCACGGCGCGCTGACCGTGGGCTGCGACCTCATCACCGCCTACTACCGCATGGAGACGCTCGAATTGTTCGCCAAGATCAGCCTGACCGCCCACATGCTCGGCGGCGCGCAGGAGATCCCCAGGCATCAGATCGACAAGCTGTTGGACCTGCGGGAGAACTACTACCACGTCACCGGAAGGCATCCCGGCTACAAGAAATATCCGGAGGAGGAATAACCCATGATTTACCCGAAGATTGGTATCCGACCCACTATCGACGGCCGCTGGGGCGGCATCCGCGAGGGACTTGAGGAGCAGACCATGGGCCTTGCCAATGCGGCGAAGGAGCTCATGGAGACCCTGCGCTATCCCGACGGTACGCCCGTGCAGGTCGTCATCAGCCCCTGCACCATCGGCGGCGGCGCGGAAGCTGCCAAGTGCGAGGAGTTCTTCTCCACTCAGAACGTGGTGGCGACCCTGACCGTCACCCCCTGCTGGTGCTACGGCATGGAGACCTTCGACATGAATCCCAACACCATCAAGGCGGTCTGGGGCTTCAACGGCACTGAGCGCCCCGGCGCGGTGTATCTGGCTGCGGTGCTGGCCGCCTACGCCCAGAAGGGCCTGCCTGCCTTCTCCATCTATGGCCATGACGTGCAGGATATGGGCGACCGCTCCGTCCCCGCTGACGTGGCGGAGAAGATCCTGCGCTTTGCCAAGGGTGCGGTAGCCGTGGGCTGGATGAAGAACAAGGCCTATCTCAACATCGGCGGCGTGTCCATGGGCATCATGGGCTCCTTCTGCGACACGCAGGTGATGCAGAAATACTTCGGCCTGCGTGCGGAGTGGGTGGACATGACCGAGCTCCTGCGCCGTATGACCCTGGAAATCTACGACAAGGCTGAATACGAGAAGGCCCTTGCCTGGATCAAGGCCAACTGCAAGGAAGGCTTTGACTGCAACGCCGGCAAGGAATTCATCGAGATCATCACCAAGTCGAAGGTCGTCGATCCCGGCAAAGACTGGGAGTTCATCGCGAAGTTCTCCGTCATCGTGCGTGATTTGATGTTCGGCAACCCCAAGCTGGATGAGCTGGGCTGGCACGAAGAAGCGCTGGGCCGCAATGCGGTGGTCGGCGGCTTCCAGGGTCAGCGTCAGTGGACGGACTGGCTGCCCAACGGTGACTTCACCGAAGCCATCATGGCCTCCACCTTCGACTGGAACGGCGCGCGCCAGCCCACCGCCTTTGCCACCGAGAACGATACGCTGAACGGCTTGTCCATGCTGCTGGGCACGCTGGTGACCAACACCGCGCCCTGCTTCCATGACGTGCGCACCTACTGGAGCCCCGAGGCGGTCGAGCGTGTCACCGGCTGGAAGCCCACCGGCGCTGCCAAGGATGGCTTCATCCATCTGATCAACTCCGGCGCAACGGCCCTGGACTGCACCGGCGCTGCCGACGGCAAGATGAAGCCCTTCTGGGAGATGACCGAGGAAAACATCGACGCCTGTCTGAAGGCCACCGACTGGTGCCGCGCAAACTATCAGTACTTCCGCGGCGGCGGATTCTCCAGCCACTTCAAGACCCAGGCGGAAATGCCCGTGACCATGCTGCGCCTGAACATCGTCGAGGGTGTGGGCCCCTGCCTGCAGATCGCCGAGGGCACCACTGCCACCCTCCCCGACGAAGTCCATGCTCCCCTGGATCAGCGCACCGACCCCACCTGGCCCACCACCTGGTTTGCTCCCCGCACCACGGGCGAGGGCGCGTTCAAGGACGTGTACTCCGTCATGGCCAACTGGGGCGCCAACCACGGCGTGACGGTCTATGGCCATGTCGGCGCAGATCTGATCACCCTGGCTTCCATGCTGCGAATTCCCGTGACGATGCACAATGTCCCGGCGGAGAAGGTCTACCGTCCCCATTCCTGGGCGGCCTTTGGTACGCAGGACACGCAGGCCGCGGACTACGCCGCCTGCAAGCACTACGGCCCGCTGTACGGCAAGCTGTAAGCCGTGAAGGTGGTTGCTGACAGATGAGGGGGCATACTGCAATACAGCAGGAGATCCCGTTCAAAGATCTGGGCGGCGGCGTCTCGAGGCGCGTGCTGTCATACAATGAGGCGCTGATGACCGTGGAGGTTGCCTTTGAGACTGGCGCAGTTGGTGCGGTACACACGCATCCTCATACCCAGTGTACCTATGTGCTCTCCGGACGCTTCAGTTACAGCGTAGAGGATGAAGAAATGGTGTTGGCAGCGGGTGACTCCATCGTCGTGCCCTCCGGGCTGCCTCATGGCACCATTTGTCTTGACAAGGGCATACTTCTGGATATCTTCACACCCATGCGGAAGGATTTCCTGTAAATTGAATCAGGGCGCACACTGTGTACTTCAACAGTACCGGCGGGCGCCTTTTTTCGTAAAAGCTCCACCGGGCGCACCGGTGGAGCAGGAGGTACAATGATTCACCGACAATACATGTCATAAACCACCCGGGCGCACCGGTGCAGCTGCTGCACCTCATCCTGAAAGACCGGGATCAGTCCATCCGCAGGCTTTGTGCGGGTCTCATAGGTATCCAGCAGCCTCTCGACCTTACAGAGATGGTATTTGGCGTTGACAGGATAGTACTGACGCTCAATCTCCGAGAAGACCGTCAGGAAGTCCTGCACATGGCGCGCCTTTTCGGGCTGGGACTGCCAGTTTCTCCACAGCCAGTCATACAAATCCATATGGAAATTCATCATCACGCCGGAGAAGCCCGCACCGCCTGCGATCAGGGAATCCAGGAGCGTCGCGGTATTGGCATTAAACAGGTGCAGGCTGCTGCCGCTGATCGCGTCGATGCGCTGGCGGATCAAATCAATATCACAGCAGGTGTCCTTCATGAACGCGAACCGGCCAGACTCCGCGCACCATTTCAATTCGTCCAGAGTGAGCAGGCGCTTGGTCGGATAAGGGCACTCATAAAAGCCCAATGGCACATCCTGCGGGAGCTGCTTTACCATCTGCTCCAGCACGGGTATGACGGATCCCCCCACATTGCCGGAGGTACACAGACGGTTGGTAATCATGATCAACGCGTCCGCGCCGGCCCTGCGCATTTCTGTCAGCTCCGAGATCTGATCTTGCACGGAATCAGACACATGGCCAGAGGCAATCACAGGCACATGCGCATGCGCCTTGACAAAGGAGACGAGCGCCTTGCGCTCTTCCGGACTCAGGAAGAAGATTTCACTGGACTGGCAGGCTGCGAACAGACCTGCGGCACCATGCTCCTCATACCAGGCAATGAGTCGCTCAAGGGCGCCATAATCGATCTCGCCGTCATTTGTAAAAGGTGTGATCATGACCGGCCAGAGTCCCTGATAGTTCCACTGTTCCATAAGGTAGTGTCCTTTCGTTCACGATACCGTACATGATTCATTATTACTGAACATATATATCATATGCTAATTTGCTGCGTTTGTCAAGTTGAACTGTGAAATCTGAGCGGGAATTTTCCGTTTTTGATATCATTTCTCTGTTTTTCGTTGACAAACTGGTTTGCGTTGTGATAAGATGCAAATGACAAAGAACTGAGTTCTGCAATAATGAACAATTAGTGGACGAGGAGTGTGCGCAATGTCCATAGAAATCAGCAATCACTATTCACCTGACATCGTGCGTCCAAAGCTGCCTGCTTCCGTGCATCTGGTACATGAGCCGGATGATGGTCGCAGCTATCACCACCATCCGTTCCTGATTCGCTTTCGTGGCCGGTTCTTCCTCTGTTTCAGCAGCGGAACCCTTCATGAGGACGATGTGGACCAGCAGGTAGTCTATACTGCCAGCGACGATCTCGTTTCTTGGGATGAGGTGCGTGTACTGGCCGCCCCAGCGCGTCCGGAGACCGAACTCCTGATTCCCCAGGGCGTGCATCGACCTGGCTGTGAAGTTCCTGGACTGGTGTTATTCCGAGCAGGGTACCGACGTGCTGAACCTGGGCAAGGAAGGCGTCACCTATGACGTCATCGACGGCAAGAAGGTCATCAAGGAAGAAATCCTGGCACAGTATGGCGCGAACGATGTGTACGACATGTCCTCCGCGCTGGGCATCGGTCTGCTTTCTTTCACCCCCCGCTACGACACCTCTCCCGATCAGCAGATGGCGCTGTGGCTCAAGGGCTCCGAGGAAGGCCGTGCCGAGTACCGTGCTCAGCTGCAGGGCATCATGAACGACACCGCGCTGCGTGACACTGCCACCGTCTACACCGCGCCCACCCTGTCCGCTGAGGATACCGAGCGCTATAATGAGCTGCTGGTTGCCGTGGAGAACATCATCTGGCAGGAAGTGGACAAGTACATCACCGGCCAGGAGCCCATCGAGAACTGGGACAAGGTCATGGAAGCTGCCCGCGAAACTGGCGCGACCGAGATGGAAAAGATCTACAACGATGCCTGGAATGCTGTGATGGGCAAGTGATTCCCCTTAACTGCTGAATCAGTCAGTCACACCGTGGCGGCTCTGCGGCATTGGCTGCAGAGCCGCCTTTTATATGGTTCTTCACGTTTTCTTAGGGAATAACGAGTAGTGAAAGTAAAGAGCCGTTTTCGCGCGTCGAAAGCGGCGCAAAGCCGCCGGGAGGAAGCGAAAAAGCGCTTCCCCCCGGCCCCCGCGTACTTCCTTGTGGGTCGGTCGCGCGGCTGCTTTGCGGGGCGGCTCCGGTTGCAGAGGATTGCTTGAATTTCCGCTTACAGCGGAAGCAATCCTCTGCAAAGTCGCCGCATCGCCCCTTTGCGGGTTGAGCGGCAGCCGCAGTGGCAGTGAAGATAGTGGACGGTGCATTGATTGCATATCCCCAAACTTTCCGTGAAGAGCCTTTTATATTCCCCACGCAGGGAAATGACTGCCGCTCGGGGAATACAGAGAGTATATCCTACGATTATCCTATCCGAGGAGGGACCTGATATGACGGACAAGCAGCGGCTTCTGCCTTTTCTGTGGCTGCATGGCGAGGACGAGGAAACCCTGCGTCAGGGTGTGAGGAGCATCGCTGCGTCAGGCTGCGGCTCCCTGTGCGCCGAGAGCCGGACGCACCCGGATTTCCTCGGCCCCTCCTGGTGGAAGGAGATCGATATCCTCACCGACGAATGCCGACGTCTCGGTCTGACCTACTGGCTGCTGGATGACACACACTTCCCCTCCGGGTATGCCAACGGCGCGGCGCAGGGTACGCCCTGGTGCCGCATGATGCTCACCGAACGCCACATGGACGTGGCCGGCCCCCGCCAGGGAGGCGCGATTCTTGCTATACCGGACGGCAACAGGGGTATGCTGGTCGCTGTGGTCGCGGCGCGCCGGGTGCACCGGGACGGCCTTGTCGAGGCGCATGTGGACCTTGGCGGCTGGGCAGTGACGGACATGATCGACCTGACCGACCATGTGCAGGACGGTCTGGTGTACTGGGATGTTCCTGAGGGCGACTGGCGCGTCTTTGTGATGACAGCCAATTATGTCTCTGAGCGCAATCCGCCCCAGTTCTTCGCCAATCCGCTGCTGCCCCAGGGCGGTCAGCTGATGATCGACACGGTCTATGAGGCTCACTATGCTCATCTGAAGGACGAGTTCGGTAAGACCTTCAAGGGCTTCTTCTCCGATGAACCGGCGCTGCGTGCAGGCCGGGGCTGCAGGGCGGTGCTGGGCGAGTACCCGCAGCTGCCCATCCCGTGGAGGCTGGATCTGCCGGAGCTGCTCTCTGCCCAGCTGGGCGAACCCGCACGCTGTCTGCTGCCGGGACTGTGGTACGATATCGGCGATATGACCCCGCGCATCCGCTACGCCCTGATGGATACCGTCAGCCGCCTGTATGCTGAGAATTACTCTCAGCCCATCGGCGACTGGTGCCGTGCCCATGGCATTGAATACATCGGGCATGTCATCGAGCAGAACAATGCCCACAGCCGCCTGGGACAGGGCGCCGGGCATTTCTTCCGGGCCATGAGCGGACAGGATATGGCTGGCATGGACTTCGTGCTGCATGAGCTGAAGCCGGAATTCCGCAATGCGTCCCATGCATGGCACTCCCAGGACTTCGAGGCCGACGACGACTTTTTCCGCTACATGCTGCCCCAGATGACGGTCTCCTGCGCCCACCTTGACCCGAAGAAGAAGGGCCGCAGCCTGTGCGAAATCTTCGGCGCATACGGCTGGCAGGAGGACGCGGAGGAAATGCGGTATCTGGCAAACCTCCTCCTGTCCCGGGGCGTCAACCATTTCACGCCCCACGCCTTCACCCTCAAGCCCTTCCCGGATCCGGATTCGCCTCCGCATTTCGGCTGCTTCAATCCGCTGATGCCCGCCCTGACCCGCCTGCACGGCCACATGGCGCGGGTGGGTTCCCTCATTGATGGCGGCCGGATGATCGTCCGTGTGGGCGTGATGTACTACGCAGAGGCAGAATGGGCAGAGGGCAAGGCCTGCATGAAGACGCAGGTGCTGGTGAAGGCGCTCAATCAGGCGCATATTCCCTGTGAGATCGTCCCCATCGACCTGCTGCAGCCGGGGCGGTACGACGTGCTGTATATTCCGCGCGGCAAACAGTGGCCCCGCAAGCTGTTCGATCATCTGGCGGAGCTGATGGACAGCGGGTGCCGTGTGGTGTTCGTGGACGCTGCGCCGGAGGGACTGAGCGAGGGCAGCGGCGACATTGGGATGCTGACGAAGGGTATTCCTGCGCTGCCGCTGGCGGAGATTGCAGCAGACGCAGAACGGCATGCGGCACAGCCCTTGCGTTCACTGACGCAGAGCCGCGATATCCACCTGTATCTGTACGAAAAGAACGCGGAGATTTTCGCGCTGCTGTTCAACGAGGATCCCCGTACTGCGCACAGCATTACCCTGACAGCAGGATGCTTCCGTCAGCCGGTGATTTGGGACAGCGAAGAGCAGAAATGCTGGCAGACGGCAGACGGCGGCCCCGTCAGCATTACAGTCGAGCCTGGTCAGCTGCTGGTCGTTGGCAACCGACAATCGGACTGGCCCGCGCCCCAGCCGCAGGCGCAGTACGTCCCTGCAGCAGCCATGAATCCCCGCTGGATGATCACCTTCCCCGGCACAGCGCTGCCTGCCCTGCAGACCGACGTGCCACAGAACCTGAGTCTTACGCATCCGCGATTCTCCGGCATTGCCCGGTATGAGGCGGATGTGACGCTGACGCAGCATGCCGACGGATTGCTGCTGGAGGATGTAACCGGTTCGGTCAGCGCATGGCTGGATGAGCAGCTGCTTGGCCAACGTGACGCACCACCCTATCGCTTCTGTGCTGAGGTGGCGGAAGGCCCTCACCGCCTTACCATTGAGGTCACTGTACCGCTGGTATTTACCCACAGAGATCAGCTTTCGTTCTATAATTACATCAAACCGTCCGGGCTGACCGGTCCCGTTACATGGCTGGTACGCAAAGAGTAAAGCTGTGAAGGAGAGTTTCCGCATGAAAGAAATCATCCGTGTGAACAACCCCCGTCGCGCTGATGTACGTTTTCAGGACGGCGCGCTTCCGCATCTGAAGGGCGTGAAGAGCTACCAGATCTTACGCTGCAACCGCAAGCATCCCCAGCTGGCCGACGATATTGGCTGGACATATAACCATGCCGCTGCACTAACATGGGCATACGGATATTTCTTCTGCGAATACCTGTCCAACCCCGTGGATGAGCATGAAACGCCCGGACACACCCTGCTGACGAAGTCCCGGGATGGCGCGCATTGGGAAAAGCCCATTGTGATTTTCCCGGAGGTGGAGGTGCCGACCTGGCAGTACAAGGGCCCCCGTTCCGAGCTGCTCAAGGATCCCCACCTGACCTGCGCACACCAGCGCATGGGCTTCTATCACGCAAAGAATGGTGTGCTGCTGGCGCTGGCCTTCTATGGACTGGTGCACGACCGACGCATGTCCGCGCCCTGCGACGGCTGGGGCGTGGGCCGAGCCGTACGGCAGATCCTGCCCGACGGCTCGCCGGCGGAGAACATCTACTTCCTGCTCTACAACGAGCCTGCCGGGTATACCGAGGAGAATACAGGCGTGTTCGCGTCCTTCCGCACCAGCCAGGACGCTGATTTCATCGCGGCCTGCGAAGAATTGTTGGACAATGGTGCGGCCATGCGCCAGATGTACGAGGAGCAGCGCTTTGACAAGAAGCTCTTCCCGAACCCCGCAGGCGAGGCGCTTTCCTTCTACACCGTTAGCGAAAACGAGATGCTGGGCATGTATAAGAAGGGCCTGGTGGCAGTCTCCAGCGATCAGGGCAAAACCTGGAGCGATGTGGAACGCCAGGGCACCATCTGCACCGCAACGGGCAAGGTATGGGGTCAGAAAACCTCCGACGGGCGCTACACGCTGATGTACAACCCAACCACAGACGGTCAGCACCGCTGGCCTATTGCAGCGGTGGTGGGCGATGACGGCCACTATTTCGATGGCATGGCAGCTATCACGGGCGACATGTCCCCCCAACGCTACGGCGGTCTGGACAAGAACCTCGGCCCGCAGTACATGCGCGGCATCGCCGAGTGCAACCAGCAGTCTCCCGACGGCGATGTGTGGCTGGCCTACTCCAACAACAAGGAAGACATGTGGATCAGCCGCATCCCTGTACCGCTGACGTCCGTGGGTGCACCGGGCGGAGAACTGCGCTGCGAGCCCGGCGAGCTCCCGGCCGACTGGGGGGTGTATGCCCCCATCTGGGCGCCCGTAGAAGCAGAGGAAAACACGCTGGTGCTGCATGACCGCGATCCCTACGATCAGGCCCGCACGGAAATGGTGATAGCTCCGGCACTGAAGGGCACAATCTGTTTCACACTGGAAATTGAATCCCTTGGCGCAGAGGGCAGCATCACCTTTGAGGTGCAGGACGACACAGGCCGCACGCCCATCCGCCTTGTGTTCCGGCCAGACGGCATGCTCTATGTGCGCGGCGACGGCCGTACCGATCCGTGGATCCCATACAAGAACGGGGCATCCATCCCAGTGGAGATCGTCTTTGACAGCGCCTCTGCCCGCTATATCGTGAAAGCGCTGGGGAAGGAGAAGAACTGCGGCTTCAGTGCAGCAGTGGAGGAACTGACCCGTTTCCGTCTGATGACAAAGGAGAAGATACCCCATCTATCCACAGTGGACGACTGCGGTAAATGGGGCACGAAGAATCAGATACTACCCGGCGCAGAAGATCCGGTGGATGAAACGGTTGTGCGTCTCAGCAACGTTACATGGAGTGTGAGTAAGTGATGCTGTATCAAAGAATTACCCTGCTCACTGGAGCGCTAATGGATATCTATGCCACGCCCTCATGCCTTGATCCGACACGCCGCCTGCGTGCTTTGGTTATCTGTCCCGGCGGCGGGTATTCCCACTTGTCTTCTCGCGAAGCCGAACCTGTGGCGATGCGATTTGCCGGCCTCGGTTTTATCACCTTTGTGGTTTTTTACCACACTGCGCCAAGTCGCTTTCCAGCAGCGGTACATGATGCAGGCGCTGCACTGGCGCATATCCGGCAGCATGCGGAGGAATACCATGTCAACCCGGAAGCCATTGCTGTGATGGGCTTCTCTGCCGGAGCTCATGCAGCTGGTTCACTTGGCGTTATGTGGCACCGGGAGGATCTCTGGAAGCCTTTGGGACTCACCTGCAGGCAGGTTAAGCCTAATGCCATGGTGCTGTGCTACCCGGTGATCAGCGGCGGTGAATTCGCCCATCGAGGCTCCTTCGAGTGCCTCACGGGCAGCAGCGAGTTATCCGTCCACAAGGACTATTCCCTGGAGAATTTCGTCACAGCATCGACTCCGCCCACGTTTCTGTGGCACACTTGGGAGGATCAGCTTGTCCCGGTCGAAAACTCACTGCTGATGGCGATGGCGCTGCGGCGGCATGGTGTTCCTGCAGAGGTGCATATATATCCCCATGGCCCCCATGGAGGTGCGCTGTGTGACGAAAGTACTGCCAGCATGCCCTCCAAGTTGATTCCAGAAGCGCAGGACTGGCCGAATCAGGCGGCACGCTTCCTGCGAGAAGCAATGTAAATGTCGCCAATGGTCTTCGGTAATGTTGTTCAGCGCTTCCAGTGCAACAATCATTCTCTCAAGAAAGACTATGAGTTGGGTTGATGCTATTCCTCGTTTTGCTAACCATTACATAGTCATAGAGTCCTCGCTTCCAACAGATGTATTCTCTGCTGGCCTGGTGTTCAGCAGTTGTATACAATTGCTTTTCAAAATCTAAGAACCGGTGCTTGTTAAAATGAACAATAACCGGTTTTCTATGTGGTGAAAATGCTAAAACACCCTTGACAAAAGTACTCCTCGGGGAGGGAGCCTTTGGCACCAGCCCTTGCAGCAATGCAGGGCACGCGGCAGCTGCGGCTCAGCATGCCCCGATGACACAGATAACTCCCCCGCCATGCCATTGCAGCACAGCGGGGGAGTCGTTTATGTCACGGATGGTCTTACATGCGCTCCGGCGCCTCGATGCCGATGAGCCACAGGCCGGTCTTGATGACGTCCTTAACGGCCTTCGTGAGCGCCACGCGGGCGGCGGACACGGCGGGCTCCGCGTCCAGCACGCGGTGCTCGTAGTAGAACTTGTTGTACGCCTGGGCGATGTCGGTCACGGCGTGGGTGATCATGGAGGGCTCGTACTTGTCGGCCGCGTCCTTCACCACGTCGGGGAAGCGGCTGATCAGGCGCAGCAGGTGCTGGGCCTCGTCATCATCGAGGCCGGCGTAGTCCATTTCGGGCAGGGCCATCTCCGCCGCCTTGCGCAGCACGGAGCAGCAGCGGGCGTGGGTGTACTGCACATAGGGGCCGGTCTCGCCGTCAAAGTTCAGCGCGCGCTCGAAGGAGAAGTCGATGTCCTTGATGCGGCCGGCGGACAGGTCGGAGTAGATCACCGCGCCGATGCCCACCTGACGGGCGACGGTCTCCTTGTCCTCCAGGTTGGGGGACTTCTCGTTGATGATATCGAGGGCCTTCTGCATGGCCTGGTTCAGCACATCCTCCAGGTACACCACGCGGCCCTTGCGGGTGGAGAAGGCCTGGCCCTCGAAGGAGATCATGCCGAAGGAGACGTGCACGCAGTCCTTGGCCCAGGGCTTTTCCATCTTCTCCAGCACGCGGAAGAGCTGGCGGAAGTGCAGATCCTGCTGGTAGGCCACGACGTACAGGCACTTGTCGAAATCGTAGACGTTCTTGCGGTAGACGGCGGCGGCCAGGTCGCGGGTGGCGTAGAGGGTCGCACCGTCGGAGCGCAGGATGATGCACGGGGGCATCTTGTCCTCCTCCAGGTCGACCACAGAGGCGCCCTCGGAGATGGTCAGCAGGCCCTTCTCGCGCAGCTCGTCGATGACCACGTCCATCTTGTCGTTGTAGAAGGCCTCGCCGGCGTAGGAGTCGAACTCCACGCCCAGCAGCGCATAAACGCGGGCGGCGTCCTTGAGGGTGATGTCCTTGAACCACTCCCAGATGGCGATGGCTTCCTCGTCGTGATCCTCGATCTTCTTGAACCAGGCGCGGCCCAGATCATCCAGGGTGGGGTCCTTCTCGGCCTCCTCGTGGAACTTGACGTAGAGGCGCAGGAGCTCGGTAACGCCCTTCTCCTCGATCTCTTCGCGGGTGCCCCAGGTCTTGTAGGCGTAGATCATCTTGCCGAACTGGGTGCCCCAGTCGCCCAGGTGATTGATGCCCACGGTCTTATAACCCAGGAAGTCGTGGATGCGCTTGAGGGAGTGGCCGATCATGGTGGTGGACAGATGGCCCACGCCGAAGCGCTTGGCGATGTTGATGGAGGAGTAGTCGATGCAGACGGTCTTGCCCGCGCCCATGTCGGAGGAACCGAAGCGCTCGCCCTGCGCCAGCACGGCGTCCAGCGTCTCTTTGGCGAAGTTGACGCGGTTGAGGAAGAAATTCACATAGCCGTTGACGGGCTCCACGCGGGCCACCTCGGGGCTCTGCCACTTCTCGCACAGGGTCCTGGCGATCATGGGCGGGGCCATGCGCAGGGCCTTCGCCAGGCGGAAGACGGGAAAGGCGTAGTCGCCCATTTCACGGTTCGGGGGAACGGCCAGCAGGCCGCGGATCTCATCAGCGGTGGGGAGGCCCTGCGCCTCGGGCCAGGTGGAGGCGAGGCACTCGGAGGTCAGCGTCGCGATGCGGGTCATCATATCCATAGCATTTCGGCTCCTTTGCTTCAAGGGTATACGGGTATATGATACCACAGAAAAGCCGGGCTTGCAATCGGGAAATGCGGGTTTCGCGCGTCTTTGCGGCGAAAGGGAGTGGATTTTCCTGCCCGGGGGTGCTATAATCGGTGCGAAGGAGGGATCGCCCATGCAAATCCGCCGTGCTGCCGCTGCCGACGCTGCCGCTGTCGCAGAGATCTATGCCCACTACGTCCGCCACACAGCCATCACCTTTGCCACCGTTGCGCCCTCTGCTGCGGACTTCGCCGGACGCATCGCCGATGACCGCTACCCCTTCCTGGTGGCGGAAAATTCAGGGTACATTGTGGGATTTGTTTATGCGGCGCCCTTCCGCACCAAGGAGGCTTACCGCTGGGATGTGGAGCTGACCATCTATCTCGCACCTGGCTGCGAAGGTTGTGGAACGGGCGCACGGCTGATGGACGCCTGCCTGCGGATCCTCCGGACGCAGGGGTATCTGAATGCCTATTCCTGCATCACCCTGCCAAATGAGCGCAGCGTGGGGCTGCACCGGCGCTTCGGGTTTGAGGAGCTGGGGGTATTTCGCAAAACAGGGTACAAAATGGGAAATTGGCATGATGTGGTGTGGCTGGGGAGAATTCTGGGAGAAATTGAGGACGAACCTGCCGAACCGAAGCCTGTCAGTGGAATAGAATTCCCAATAACCACCTTTATGGGAGAAAATGATGCGTAAACTGATCATGATGCTGCTGTTTCTGCTGCCCCTGACCGCCCTGGCAGAGGTGTACTATGACGCCGAGCCCCCGGCTGACTGGGCGGAGCGCCCGCTGCTGCGCGTGACCATCCTGCAGACGGGACGCTCGGATGCGATCCTTGTGGAATGCGGGGGCGAGGCCATGCTGATCGACGGGGGCAGCGCCTCCTGGGCGCAGGATGTGCAGCAGGTGCTGGAAGAGCGTGGCCTGACCAGCTTCCGCTACTTCCTCAACACCCACCCCCACAACGACCACATTGAAGGCCTGATCTACCTGATGCAGCAGGGTGTGCTGCCGGAGCGGTTCATGTCCCCCTTTTCGGTGGACTGGCACGACGGCAGCTACCACGACCAGGCTATGCAGACTGCCTGGGACAATGGCGTGCGATTCCGTATGGTGAAGCACGGCGACGTATACGCCCTGGGCGCGGCGGAGGTGCACATCTACCGCAGCACCGCCTACACGGACATGAACAGCTGCAGCGCCATCGAGCTGATCACCTTCGGGGACAGCCGCATCCTGCTGTGCGCCGACCTGTCCGGCAACGCGCAGAAGGCGCTGCTGGCGGATCTGCCGGAGGGCGCGCTGGCGGCGGAGATTGTCAAGGCGCCCCACCACGGGGAGAACGCCATGGTGCAGGAGTTCCTCACGGCGGTGGATCCCCTGCTGATCCTCTGCACTTCCGGCGCGGAGGAAGCCCCCGACCTTGCCCGCCAGGCCGCCAGCCGGGGGCTGCCGCTGCTCTTCTCCGGCGAGGGCGAGATCGTAATGGAAACCGACGGCACGGACTGGTATGTCTGGCAGGAGGTACAGAGCGGGCGTTGAACAGCGCATGAACGGGTGTCAGCGGCAACGGAAGCATGCCCCTGTCCTGTGAGGAGGTCGGAGAAAAATGCAAAAGGGATCGTCGGACAGCCGTCGATCCCTCATATGATTGTAAAGGCCGGGCATCCGTATCGTGGATGCCTGGCCTTCTGAATTTTCAGACTCCGGCGCGCGCGGCCATTGCCTGCGCCGGATTACGCCCGTGCCACGCCCTCCGCCTTTGCGCAGTCCATCACGGCCTGTGCCACCGCGGGCACGACCCGCCTGTCAAAGGCGCCGGGGATGATGTAATCCTCCCGCAGCTCCCCCTCCGTCACGATGGCGGCGATGGCGCGGGCAGCGGCCAGCTTCATGCCCTCGGTGATGTCCGTGGCCCGCGCGTCCAGCGCGCCGCGGAAGATGCCGGGGAAGACCAGCACGTTGTTGATCTGGTTGGGGTAGTCGCTGCGGCCGGTGGCGATGACCCGCGCGCCGCCCCTGGCGGCCTCCTCGGGCATGATCTCCGGGGTGGGGTTGGCCATGGCGAATACGATGGCATCCTGCGCCATGGTGCTGACCATCTCCGCCGTGACCACCTTCGGGGCGCTCACGCCGATGAACACATCCTTGCCCCGGATGACCTCGCTCAGCGGGCCGCGCTCACCGTGCCTGTTGGTGACCTCTGCCATGGCGCGCTGGGCGGGGTTGAGCCAGTCTTCATCCACATGCACAGCGCCCTGGCGGTCCACCAGCACGATGTTGCCTGCGCCGAAGAGCATCAGGAGCTTCGCGATGGAGATGCCCGCACTGCCCGCGCCGTTGATGACGATGCTCACGTCCTCCATGCGCTTGCCCACCAGCCTGAGGGCGTTGAGCAGCCCGGCAGAAACGACAATGGCCGTGCCGTGCTGGTCGTCGTGGAAGACGGGGATGTCCAGCTCCTCCTTCAGCCGGCGCTCGATCTCGAAGCACCGGGGGGCGGAGATGTCCTCCAGGTTGACGCCGCCGAAGGTGGGGGCGAGGAACTTCACCGTGCGGATGATCTCCTCCACGTCCTTCGTGGCCAGGCAGATGGGGAAGGCGTCCACGTCGGCGAATTCCTTGAAGAGGATGGCCTTGCCCTCCATGACGGGCATGGCGGCCTCCGGGCCGATGTCGCCCAGACCCAGCACCGCCGTGCCATCGCTGACCACGGCCACCAGGTTGCCCTTGGCGGTGTAGCGGTAGACCTCCGCCGGGTTGGCGGCGATGCGGCGGCAGGGCTCCGCCACGCCGGGGGTGTAGGCGGTGGAGAGGTCGTCGCGGGTCTCCACCTTCACCTTGCTGACCACGGCTACCTTGCCGCGGCGCTCCTCGTGCATCTGCAATGCCAGCTGATTGTAATCCATGGGGGACACTCCTTCTGTTGCGATTCATCAGCCATTCTACCACGATTCCGCCCCCGTGGGAAGCCCCGGAACACAAGAAGCACAGCCTTGACGCACCCGACTGCGCCTGCTACAATGGCGGTGGAGGTGAAACGGATGCGGCCGATTGCGCACTGGCGGCAGAAGCTGGCGGGCCTTGCGGCTCTTGCAGCGATCGTTGCGGTGATGTACCTGCTGCAGGCGGGGTGCATCATCCAGCGGCTGACGGGCGTCCCCTGCCCGGGCTGCGGCATGACCCGCGCGGTGCTGGCGCTGCTGGCGGGGGATGTGCCCGGCGCGCTCCGGCACCACGGGATGGTGTGGTCGCTGCCTGTGCTGCTGGCTATGTACCTGTGGGAAGGGCGGCTCTTCCGGCGCAGGTGGATCAATGGCGCGCTGATGGCGCTGCTGGTGGCGGGGTTCGCGGCCAACTGGGCGGTGCATCTGGCGGGATGGCTGTGAGGCCCGTCAACATGAAAAAAAGCCATGAGCCTCGCGCCCATGGCTTTTTCTTATGCTTATGCGGCTCAGTCCATGATGGTCAGCCCGGCCAGGAGCACCTCTGCTTGGGCCAGGAGCTGCTCCTGGGTCTGCACCTCTTCGGCGGTGGTGTAGCGGCCGGAGAGGAGCGCGTTGACGCACACGTTGCGGGGCGCGTCAAAGGCGCACACCAGCACGCCGTAGTGCCCTTCATCCTCGGCATAGTGCAGGTAGAGGCAGAGGGCTTCCCTGCCGGCGATGGTGGCGGTGAAGGGCTCGCCCGGCGTGGCGGTGGTGGTTTCGCTCAGGGCGTTGGTGTACAGGCTCAGAATGTTGTCCACATAGCCCGCGGCGGTCAGCTCCGAGGCCGCATCCACATAGATGGCGTTCACGACCGCGTTCTCGTCCTCGGCGAGGAGGTAGAAGTCGCGGCAGATGCCGTCGTTGTACTTGGTGAAGGCGTGAGACTCGCCCGTGCTGCTGAAGACCGATTCACCCGGGACATAGCCCGCCGGCGCATCGAAGGACGCAGGGTGATGGTAGCGCTTGCGGGTGGTGTTGTCCGAGTCGATGACGAGCCAGTTGTCCTGGATGCTGGCCGTGTTGCGGATCTCCGTCGGCAGGGTCAGCTCGTCCTTGAGGAAGTTGAACAGGAAAACGGCTGCGATGATGGCCAGCGTGGCGAAGATCAGCGCGTAAAAGACCCTGTTTTCCCGGGCGGCCTTGTCTTCGGCCTTCTTCTTCTGGATGCGCGCCTTCTCTGCGGCGCTGCGGGTTTGCTTGCCCATGGGTGTTGCCTCCAATACAGTCAGGATGGTTCATTCCCTATTCGACGCGGATCGGGCGGATTCCTGCCTGCCGCGCTGGAAACGTCGGCGCAAAAAAACTGCTGCCTGCGGTTGACGCGCCCGCTGCTATGGCGGTATAATATTCATTGGTATGTCCTGAAGCATGGGGGGGAAGCGGCATGAAGACAGGTCTGGTGCTGGAAGGCGGCGGCGTGCGCGGCATCTACACCGCAGGCGTGCTGGATGTGTTCATGGAGGCGGGCCTGACCTTCGACGGCGTCATGGGCGTGTCCGCCGGGGCGATCCATGCCTGCTCGTATCTGTCCGGGCAGAAGGGCCGCTCTATCCGCTATTACCGCAAATACGTGGGCGACCCGCGCTTCATGTCCCTGCGCAGCTGGCTGAAGACGGGTGACATCGTCGGCGCGGACTTCTGCTACCGGGAGCTGCCGGATGTGCTGGACGTGTACGATCACGATGCATTCCTGGCCAACCCCACGCCCTACTGGGCCGTCTGCACGGATGTGGAAACGGGCGAGCCGGCTTACATCCGCCTCACGGACATGCGCGGGCAGATCGATTACCTCAGGGCGTCCGCGTCCCTGCCGTATTTCTCGCGCATTGTGAACCTGGACGGACACAGCTACCTCGATGGCGGCTGTTCGGACTCCATCCCCGTTCAGGCCATGCGCCGCATGGGCTACGGGCGCAATGTGGTGGTGCTCACCCGGGACGCCTCCTACCGCAAGAAGCCGGAGATGACTGCCATGGCCCGGCTTGTCTACCGCAAATTCCCGGCCTTCGTGCGCGCGCTGGAAAGGCGGCACGAGATGTACAACGCGCAGCTGGCGCTGGTGGAGCAGCTGGCGCAGGAGGGCAGCGCATTCCTCATCCGGCCGTCGCGCCCCCTGGAGATCGGCCGCCTGGAGCGCGATCCCGCCAGGGTGCAGCGGGTCTATGACCAGGGCGCTGCCGACGCCCGCGCAGCCCTCAAATCCCTGAAAGAATGGATGGAACGGAAGTAATATGCAATACCTGATCTCGCTCTTCCGCGGCATGAGCGATATGCGCTGCCGCTACGCGCTGCGCCTGGTGGGGCGCTGCCTGGTGCTGCTTGTCGCGGTGATGTTCTGCATCTATGACCCGACGCAGTTCAGCGTCCTGCAGGGGATGAACTTCTTCCGCGGCCTGTCGTGGCTGCATGCGCTCTGGCTCATCTGGGTGATCGATATGGCCGCGCAGATCCTCCCCCTGCGCACGCGGATCGCCCTGGGGTCGCAGAAGCTGTGGAGCATGCGCTTCACCCCCATCCGCGAGGTGTTCAACGCCAGCGGGAAGCTCGCGGCCGATGGCGTGGCGAAGCTGAAGAAGCACATCCTGGACACCACCCGTTCGGCCCTGTGGGTGCTGATCCTGTGGACGGCGCTGGTGGCGGTGATCGGCGTGCTGGCGGCCATGGGCGTGATGACGGACGTGGCGCTGTTCATGGCGGCGGTGATCTTCTACGTCTGCGACCTGATCTGCGTGCTGATCTGGTGCCCCTTCCGGCTGATCATGCGCAACAAGTGCTGCACCACCTGCCGCATCTTCAACTGGGATCACCTGATGATGTTCTCGCCCTTCCTGTTCCTGAAGGGGTTCTTCAGCTGGAGCCTGCTGGCGATGGCCATCGTGGCCTGGCTGGTGTGGGAGATTGCGATCCTCCTGCACCCGGAGCGGTTCTGGGAGGGGGCCAATGCCGCGCTGACCTGCGCCGCCTGCACCGACAAGCTCTGCACGCAGTACTGCCGCAAGCTGCGCCCGGCCAGGGCTGAAACGAAACAGAAGGCCTGACGCTGCCCACGTGCAGCCACGGCATAAAACCGCCCCCATCCCGGCACGAGGCTGCAGGATGGGGGCGGCGTTTGTTTGTGTGGGATCAGCCCGCGGGCAGGGTGATGGCGGCGTAGCGCTCGCCGCCCAGCACCTGGTACATGAAGTCCACCGGGGTGAGGATGTCCTCGCCGCGCAGGAAGCGCAGGATGTTCTCGAACGTGGATGCGCTCTGGCCGGACACCAGCACGATGCCGGAGCTGGCCGCGTCAGCGTGGAACACGTCGGAGGTGGAGTTCACGTTCCAGAAGACCAGCACGGGGGCGGTGTAGCCCTGGGCAGCGAACATCGCCTGGCACAGCTCGGTGAAGGTCTCCTTCATCTGGCCGGGGCGGGTGGCGGCGTCGAACTGCATGTCGGTCACGACAACCAGCGCGCGGGGCAGCTGCTTCTGGGGCACATGGTTGCGCACGGCGACGTCCAGGATCAGCTTCATCGCGGCCATGAAGTCGGTGTTCATGCCCCAGGGGGCGCTGTGCAGGAAGGAGATGCGCTCTTCCAGGGTGTTGCCCTGGAGCTCCACCAGCGCGGGCTGCTCGGAGAAGGTCAGGAACAGGTTGTGGTACGCGCCCTGGCAGCGCTTGGCGAAGTACATCGCCAGCGCGATGGAGGATGCCATGGGCCGGCCACACATGGAGCCGGATACGTCCGCCATCACCAGGATGTTGTCGCCATCCTGCACATAGTCGGGCAGCGCCTTCCACTGGGCCTCCAGGGTCGCATCGCCCTGGTCGCGGAGGTATTTCTCCACGATGTCGTAGGGGTAGAGGGTGGAGGCGTTGATCTTCCTCTCGCCCGCCGCCACGGCCGCCAGGTACGCCTCGTAGCGCTCCTGATCGTGCAGGCGGAAGGCCTTGCGGTAGATCATCATCGCGCGGGAGGGGGTGCCCTCATAGGCGATGGAGCCCCAGTCGCCGGCGGACATGGCGATCTCGACCACGCCCATGTGCTTGCGCAGGCGGGCGGTAACGCGCTTGTAGTCGTAGACGGACATGCCCAGCTTCTGGGCGGTGTAGATGCCCAGGCGCTTGGTGGTCTCGCTCTGGGAGTTGGCCTTCTTCAGCCACTTGGCGAGCAGGGAGACGGGCTTGCCGGCTTCCATCTGCTCAATATCCACGTCCAGCTGGGCGCGGACGAGCTTCCACATGTCCTCCTCCAGGGGCGTGCCGATGAGGAAGTACATGTCATCCCAGCGGCCGTACTCGGGGATGAGGTGCACGTTGGGGCGCAGGGCCTCGGTGTACCGGGTCGCGGCGTGGTTGAGCATCGCGCGGAAGATGTCGCGCTCGCCCTGGCCGCCGCGCACGTCACGCACATAGAACATGCAGCGCAGCGCGCCCAGGGGATCGGCCTGCCATGCAGCGTCCAGGAAGTGGATGATCTCCTTTTCCGTACGGCCGCGGCAGGCAGCGACGGTGGAGAACATGTTGAGCAGCGCGTTGCCCGTGGACATGAGGGCGGGCGCGCCATTGGTGGTGTGGGTGAACTGTGCCTGACGGCGGAGAAGCTGGCTGAAATCCATGTGTGTGACCTCCTTCTTCGTATATTTCAGATGCATTTCAGCGGTTTTACTTCCCATTTTTCATCCTGTGGATTGCTGTAAGGGAAGCTTACGGACATATACTATCACGTTTTGGGCGTGGAAAGCAGCAAAAAAAGTTGTGAACGGAATTCGTTTCCGGGGCGACTGTGACTTCAGCCCGTGCACGAAAAAGGAGCCGGCGGCCGCCGACTCCTGCACCACTTCCCATTTTAAGGTGCTCTGCCATTGAGCTACCGCTCCGCTTGACGCGGCACGACGGGGACTCGAACCCCGATCCCCTGCTTACACACGCAAAGAGTTGCAGTCAGGGAAGCGTTGTGTGCAGCATCATCTTACGATATTCTGCGCAGGGAATCCTCAAAAAAAGATTGTGAACCCGTTTAACATTTCCGGCGGTGATTCGTCTGTAAAGGTGAAAGGAGGTGAGCGCCGCATGTATGCTGTCAAGGGCCCGGACAGCTGCAGCTGCACGAAGACCGGCAGGGCGGATGCGTCCGTCAGCCGGGAGGAATGGCTGAACCAGCTGATGCTCAGCCATGAAAAGGCGGTGCTGCGCCTGTGCCTGATGTATCTGCATGATGTGCAGCTGGCGCAGGACGCGGTGCAGGACACATTCCTGAAGGCGTACCGGAAGATGGATGGCTTCAGGGGCGAGGCGAGCGAGAAGACCTGGCTGATGCGCATTGCCGTCAACACCTGCCGCGACATGACCCGCGGCGGCTGGTTCCGGCATGTGGACAAGGCCACGGCCATCGAGGACCTGCCGCTGCCCGTGGCGCCGCCCAGCGCGGAGCATATCGCGCTGACGGCGGCCATCCTGTCCCTGCCGGCGAAGCAGCGCGAAGTGGTGCTGCTGCACTGCGATCAGGGGCTGACCATACGCGACACGGCCAGGGCGCTGGGGATCACCCCGCCCACCGTGATGAACCGATTGAAAAAGGCGCGGGCTGCACTGGCCAGCGCGCTGGGGGAGGAGGACGCATGAAAGAAATAACCAACGACGCCGTTCGTGCGGCCATCGACGACTGCCTCTCCGGCGCGGGTGACCTGCCCTCGGTCCGCGCCGCTGTGCTGAATCAGGCGAGAGGAGAAAGTCAAGTGAAGAAGAAAATTTCTGTGAGCGTTATTTTTGCGATGCTGCTGACCATGCTGATGGCAGGTGCTGCGCTGGCGGCGGGACTGGGGCTGTTCGGGCAGATGAGCGAAAGTGGCGCGGTGGACGCCCGCTTGCCCGGCCTGGAAAGGGTCTCGGCGGATGTGAACCTGTCCATCGTGACCGAGGAGGGCGTGACCGTCACCATCGGACAGGCCTATTATGACGGTGAGCGCGTGTTTATTTCCTACACGGTGGAAGGCCCCTTTGACCAGGTTGAGCTGGGCGAGGGCAAGCCTGCGGTGGACGCCTGGGACTGGGAGCTGCCGGGTGAGGTGTACGGCCAGACCTTCGGCAGCGACAGCGCCAGTCACGACCTGATGGTCGCGCACCTGGACGGAAGCGCGCCCCGCTGGGCAACCTCCCATTCTGTCAATGTCCATGACGGCCTGCAGATCGGCGAGACGTACCTGGACATCATCGGCGGCGAAATGTATCTGACCGAGAATGGCACGCTGGTGGGCTGGAAGGAGTGCGTCGTGCCTGAGGAGCTGGCGGCAGATGAGGTCACCTTCCTGCTGGGTACCTTCACCACCCACAACACCTGGTACCAGGACGAGACCGGCTGTTACCTCAGCCGTGGCGAGCGTACCGGCGCCGCATGGCACCCCTTCACCGTGCAGCGGGACAAGACCGGCGGCGTGCCGCTGACCGGCGAAGCCTCCGGCGAGGGCTGGACGGCAGTGGCGAACCTGAACGCCAGCGCCATCGACGTCAAGGGTGAAGTGGTGGTGACCTGTCCCCAGAGCTGGGTGGAGATCGAGCGCACATGGGAAAACCCCGATGACATCGATTACATCCGCGAGTGGCGCTTCTACATCGGCGACCAGCGGGTGACGGACGGCGGCACGGAATGGGTCTCCTCCGGCGTGGACGGCCAGCTGACCGTCGGCGTCAGCTGCAAGCTGGATGCTCTGGTGGAGAACATGCAGCTGGTACCCGTGTACAGCAGGAGCGGCGAGCACATGGAAGAAGCCATCGTGCTGCGCGTTGTGGAGTAACCAATCGCATATCCGGCGGCGCAGGGCTTTACGGCTCTGCGCCGCTTTGCTGTGGGGTATTGCGGGTTGACAAGGCTGGCGGCCTCTGTTACGATGGAAGTATAAGGAACCACGCAGACCCATACAAAGGAGCGTTTGCCATGAACATATCACAAGCCGCCGACTTCCTCCGTCGCCTGCTGGCAGGCGCACATCCGGACACCGGCGAGGTGTTGCCGGAGGATCACCTGCTGCAGCGTGCCGACGTGCGCGAAGCGCTGCTGACCGCGCTGCAGGCGATGGGCGCACAGGAGACCTGGGGCGAACTGCCCCTGACCCGCTCCGGCTGCCTGAATGCCTCGCGCCCCTGGACGCAGGAGGATCTGGCCGACCTGCAGGCGCTCTATGGCAGCGGCATGCCCATCGAGGAGATCGCCCGGCTGATCCACCGCCGTCCCCGGGGCGTGCGGCTGCAGCTGAACCTGCTGGCGGGCGGTGGCTATGGCCGGGGAGAACGCGTGGCGATTCCGGAGAGGAAGGGCGCGTCGCCATCCCTGACGGATGGGGTGCTGCCATCTGCCTATAGCCCCTGGACGCCCGAAGAAGAGGCGCATCTGCGGCAGCTGCATGGCGAAGGATGGCACATCGGAGAGATCGCTTCAACCCTCGGACGCACCCGGGGCGCCATCTCGTCCCGTCTGAAGAAGCTTGGCTTGCTGGAGAGTGCCCCTGCCAGAGAACCCCGACGGTGGGAGGAAGCCGACAGTGATGCGCTGGGGGAGCTGGTTGACAGCGGCATGAACATATCTGACATTGCGCTTGAACTGAACCGGACGCCGCAGGACGTACGCGAGCGGATTCTCTCCCGTGGGACGGAAGAAACGCCGCCTGTGGCTTCGGTGGCTGCGCCGCCTCTTCCGGAAACGGTCGCCGCCGCCATCTCCCCTTCCCGCCGGTGGACGGAGGAGGATGACGCATGTCTGCGCCGGGCCTGGGCGCGGGGGGACGATGTGGAACGGATTGTCCGCCTGATGGGGCGCAGGGACAGGCTCGTGCGCTGCCGCCTGATCTTCCTGGGGCTGGCGGATCACAGCCTGCTGGGCGGCGAAGAGCTGCCGCCGGAGCTGGCGCATCAGGGGCTGCCCTGGTATCCCGAGGAGATCAGCGCGCTGCAGCGGATGTTCCGCCAGGGCTGCTCCGATGAGCAGATGGCTGCGGAGCTCAGGCGCTCCGTGGCCGCCGTCCGCAGCCGGATGGACATACTGAACCTGACAGATGCAGCGGCCGATGAGCCGCACGCATAACCCGATGCAATGAACGAAAGGAAATGATGAACGATGAAGAAGCTGCTGAAGAATGCCCGCATCTACGACGGAACCGGCGCTGCCGCCTTTATGGGCGACGTGCTGGTGGAGGACGAGCGCATCGCGCAGGTGGGGACGGAAATCTCCGCCGACGGCGCGGATGAGGTCATCGACCTCGGCGGCCTGTCCCTGGCCCCCGGCTTCATCGACGCCCATTCCCACAACGACTGGTTCGCCCTGCGCAGCGAGCCGCTGCCCTGGTTTGCGCCCTTCATCCGCCAGGGCATCACCACCTTCGTCACCGGCAACTGCGGCATTTCTGCCGTGGGCTTTGACAGCGACTGTCCCCACCGGGAAGTCATCGGCGCGGGCCTCTTCGGCTTCGGGGATGCGAAGGAGCGCAGCGGCTCGCTGTCGGCCTACTTCGCCGCAGCCGACCACGCCATGCCCTGCAACATGGCCGTGCTGGCGGGCCACTGCACCAGCCGCGCGGCAGTGTCCGGCAGCGCCGCCCGGCCCCTGACGGAGGACGAGGAGGCGCGCATGCTGTCCCTGCTGGAAAAGGCGCTGCAGGAGGGCGCGGCGGGCGTCTCCCTGGGCCTGATGTACGACCCCGGCCTGTATGCGCAGCTGCCGGAGCTGAAGAAGGTCGCCGCCCTGTGCGCAAAGTATGACCGTCCGCTGACAGTGCATCCCCGGGCCAATTCCGCCGTGTCGATGTCCTACCCGGAGCTGCTGGGCCGCTCCCACCTGCTGCGGGCGGTGGACGAGCTGAAGGAGATCGCCCTGGAAACGAAATGCCGTCTGCATTACTCCCACGCCATCTTCGTCGGCCGCCGCTCCTTCAAGGACAAGGACGAGTTCCTGCGCATCATCGGCGATCTGCGGGACGCGGGTGTGGACGTCATGTTCGATATCTACAACGAGCTCCTGGGCGTGTCGGTCATCACCGTCATCCTGCCCGCCTGGTATCAGGCCATGACCCCGGCGGAAAGGAAAAAGCCCCTCAACCGCATGAAGCTGGCGGTGCTGGTGTACGCCTCGAGCCTCCTGCTGGGCTTCGGCTTCAAGGATATCCAGGTGGCCTACATCGGCCCCGGGTATGAACAATACGAGGGCAAGTCCGTGCATGACATTGCAAAGGAGGAGGGCCTGTCCGACCTGGCCGCCTACCTGATGCTGTGCGAAAAGAGCGACTTCCGGGGCCGCGTCAACATGGGCCCCTACACCACGCCGGAGATCATCTCCGCCTTTGAGCGGGACGAACGCTGCCTGTACATGACCGACGCGTGGGTGGAGGAGCACGGCGTGCAGAACCCCGCCATTTACGACTGCTTCCCCAAGTTCCTGCGGGATTCCCTTCTGGGCACGGGTGACACGCTGGAAAACACCATCCGCCGCATGACCGGCGCCACCGCCGACCGCTTCCGCCTGGACGGCTGCGGCTACATCCGCCCCGGCTGCTATGCCGACCTGACCGTGTTTGACGAGGACGAGATCCGCGCCGCCACGCCGGATCAGGAGAAGCCCTTCGGCATCCGCCGCGTGTTCATCAGCGGCAGGCAGGTGCTGGCGGAGGGCGTGCTGGACGAGGCGGCGCTCAGGACCAGCGGACGGGCGGTGCCGGTGAAGGGGTGAGGGCTGACGCTCCGCCCCGGCCTTGTCATCCTGTGACAGATGTGGTATGATAATGCCATCAGCACAAACGACGTGAACGGAGGATGTCCATGGCCGTACTGGAATGCACAAACTGCGGCGGAAAGAATGAGCTGCCCGCAGGGAAATCCCTGGGGGTATGCCGTTTCTGCGGCAGCCAGATCACCCTGCCCCGCGTGACGGACGAGAACCATGTGGCCGCCTTCAACCGGGGCAATCACTTCCGGCGCATCGGCGAGTTCGACAAGGCGCTGACGGTGTTTGAGCGCATCGTCCGCGAGGACGAGGGCAACGCCGAGGCCCACTGGTGCTGCGCGCTGTGCCGCTTCGGCATTGAGTATGTGCAGGACGACGCCTCCGGCGCGTACCTGCCTACCTGCCACCGCGCCAGCTACGACAGCTTCCTGGAGGATGTCGATACCCTCGCCGCCCTGGCCCACGCCGATGACGCTGCCCGCGCCGTGTATCAGCAGCGCGCGGAGCAGATCGACGAGGTCCTCCGGGGGATCCTCGCCATCAGCCGGAGCACGGAGCCCTTCGACGTCTTCCTCTGCTACAAGGAGATGGGCGCCGACGGCCAGCGCACCCGTGACAGCCAGCTGGCGCAGGATATCTACTACCAGCTGACCGACCACGGCCTGCGGGTGTTTTTCGCGCGCATCACGCTGGAGGACAAGCCCGGCGTGGCGTATGAGCCCTACATCTTCTCCGCCCTGCAGTCGGCGCGGGTGATGGTGGTGGTGGGAACGAAGCCCGAGCACCTGAACGCCGTGTGGGTGCGCAACGAGTGGAGCCGCTTCCACGCGCTGATGAAGCACGACCGCAGCCGTCTGCTGATCCCCTGCTACCGGGACATGGATCCCTACGACATGCCCGACGAGCTGGCGGTGCTGCAGGGCTATGACATGAGCCGCATCGGCTTTGTGCAGGATCTGGTGCGCGGCATCCGGAAGGTGGTGGGCGCGGAGGAGAAGCCCGCCGCCCCCGCCCCGGTCGCCCCTGTCACCCCCACCGCCCAGCCCGCCGCCCCCGCCACGGAGGCCCTGCTGCGCCGCGTTGCCCTGTTCCTGGAGGACGGGGACTGGAAGAGCGCGGACGAGTACTGCGAGCGCGTGCTGGACATTGCCCCGGAGAACGCCAGGGCGTATGTGGGCAAGCTGATGGCGGCGCTGCATGTGACCCGGCAGGAGAAGCTGAAGGATCAGGCGCAGCCATTCGACAGGAACCCGAACTATGCCAAAGCCCTGCGCTTCGCGGATGAGGAGCTGGCAGGGGAGCTGCGGGGGATGATCGCGTATATCAATGAGCGCAACGACAACACAGCGAAGGAAGCCGCCTACCAAAGCGCGGAACAGGCCCTCACCAACGCCAAGACCGAGCGGGATTTCATCGACGCAAAGAAGCAGTTTGAGGCCCTGGGCGGATGGAAAGACGCAGCCCGGCGCGCGCAGGGCTGCGACGACGCCCGGATGGATTTCCTGTACCGGCGAGCCGAACAGGCCCTTGCCGCCGCCTATACAGAGCAGGACTTCACCGCCGCGAAGAAACAATTTGAGGCCCTGAATGGCTGGAGGGACGCTGCTAAACAGGCCGAGCTTTGCGCCGAGAAGGCCGAAGCAACACGCAAAAACAGCATCTACGACGAAGCCCACAGCTCCATAGCTCTCCATCCAACCGAAGCAACGCTCCGCGAGGCTATCCGCATGTTCCAGACCATTCCGGGCTGGAGGGACGCCGACCAGCAGGTCGAAACCTGCCAGCGGAGGATCGAGGAGCTGAAGGCACAGGCCGCAGAGAAGGAAGCCGCCCGTGCAGCCGCAAAGAAGGCCGCCCAGCGGCGCATCGGCATCGGCACGGCGGTGCTGGCTGCGGTGGTGGCAGTGGTGCTGTTGGTGACGCAGGTGATCATCCCCAATGGGAAATACAACGCCGCTGTGGCCCTAATGGAAAACGGCGACTATGAAGCTGCCATCGCTGCCTTTAAAGCCCTGGACGGATATAAGGACAGCCAGGCACAGATTGACAGCTGCAATACTGCCATCATGGAGAGCAAGTACAATGCCGCTATGGCGCTGATGGAAAGCGGCGACTATGAGGCCGCCGTCGCTGCATTTGAAGCCATGGACCGCTATAAAGACAGTAAGGCACAGATTGACAATTGCAACACTGCCATCATGGAGGGCAAGTACAACGCCGCTGTGGCCCTAATGGAAAACGGCGACTATGAAGCTGCCATCGCTGCCTTTAAAGCCCTGGACGGCTATAAAGACAGTAAGGCGCAGATCAACACTGCTATCATGGAGGGCAAGTACAACGCCGCCGTGGCGTTGGAAGAAGATGGCGAAACAGCACTCGCTGCCATTGCATTCGGAAAACTCGGCGATTATAAAGACGCCCGTTCTCGCAGCATGGAGCTTTGGGAGGGCATGGCTGTTCAGAACACCATCGCTGCGGGTGATTACTACACCGTTGGTCTCCGCGCAGACGGTACCGTCGTGGCGGTGGGCAGAAACTCTGACGGCCAGTGCAACACCTCCGCATGGTCGGACATCATCGCCATCGCTGCGAGTGACTTCCACACCGTCGGCCTCCGCGCAGATGGCACCGTCGTGGCGGTGGGCAGAAACTCTGACGGCCAGTGCAACACCTCCACATGGTCGGACATCGTCGCCATCGCTGCGGGGTCCGACCTGACCGTCGGTCTCCGCGCGGACGGCACCGTCGTGACGGTAGGTTATAACGATTTAGGCCAGTGCAACACCTCCTCCTGGTCGAACATCGTCGCCATCGCTGCGGGTAACTACCACACCGTCGGTCTCCGCGCGGACGGCACCGTCGTGGCGGTGGGCTCTGACGCTTTCGGCCAGCGCAACACCTCCGCATGGTCGGACGTCGTCGCCATCGCTGCGGGGGACCACCATACCGTTGGTCTCCGCGCGGACGGCACCGTCGTGGCGGTGGGCAGGAAAGATGACGGCCAGTGCAACACCTCGGCCTGGTCGGATATCGTCGCCATCGCTGCGGGTTTCTTCCACACCGTCGGTCTCCGCGCAGACGGCACCGTCGTGGCGGTGGGCTATAACGCTTTCGGCCAGTGCAACACCTCGGCCTGGTCGGATATCGTCGCCATCGCTGCGGGTTTCTCCCACACCGTCGGTCTCCGCGCAGACGGCACCGTCGTGGCGGTGGGCAGTAACGGTGACGGCCAGTGCAAAGTCACCGACTGGCGCCTCAAAACCGTCCCCCGCCCCACCCTCCCCGAATAATCTCCCAAGCGGGCAGGCCCTCCCACGGCCTGTCCGCTTTTTGTTGCACCCGCGCAAAATCTGCCCAATCCCCGCCCCGGAATGCATAGCCCCGTCGCCCCGACCCGTGCTATACTATCCTTAACAGCATCCGTTCCACAAACCAAATTACGAATTCCGAATTCATAATTCCGAATTCAACCGCCGAAGGAGGTCATCAAAGTGCCCGAGCGCATCGGCAACCCCCTCACCCCCGCCGTCCTCCCCGAGGGCCTGACCGACAACCGCTTCCCCGATCCCCACATCAAAATTTTCACCAACCCCGATACCGGCCGCGAGGCCATGTACGTCTACGTCGGCCACGACGAGGGCGTCAACCAGTTCATCATGCGGGACTGGTATGTCCTGTGGTCGGAGGATCTGGTCCACTGGAGCTGTGCCCGTTCGCTGAAGCGCGAGGACACCTACATGCCCGATGATTCCGTCAACTGCTGGGCCTGCGACTGTGTGCAGAGCCCCTGGGACGGCAGGTTCTATCTGTACTACTCCAACCAGGGCGACGACACCGGCGTGGCCGTCAGCGATCACCCCGCCGGGCCCTTCGTGGACGCCCGCGGGAAGACGCCCATCCTCCCCAAGGGCATCACCCCGACCAACTCCTACGACCCGGACATCATCCTCCCCGACGAGGACGACCCCAACGCCTACATCCTCTTCGGCTCCGACTGGACGGATCACTACTGGGCCATGCAGCTGGACAAAAACATGGTGGACGTGGTGCCCGGCACGGCGCGTAAAGTCCCCGTGTATCCCGCTGACGGCACGCCCACCGAACTTCTGGGCCCGCTGCGCTCCGACCAGGCGGAGGTCTTCCGCTACAAGGACACCTGGTACATGTACTGGGCAGGCCGCTATTCCACCAGCAACAACCGCCTGGGCCCGTACATCTTCCGCGCCGACATCGGCAAGGAAATCCCCCACTACCCCGACGGCCGCTGCTTCATCGACCACGGCTCCTTCCTGGAATGGCACGGGCAGTGGTTCTACGCCGTCAGCCACGGCACGGAGAGCTGGAGCTTCCGTCAGAGTTGGCTGATGTACGTCCACATGTGCGATGACGGCACGCTGATGCTGGACGAGACCATCCGCCGCTGCGGTGTGGGCCAGTACTTTGCCGGTTGGGAGAAGATCGAGGCAGAGTGGTACATGGGCGTCACCCCCGGCGTGGAAAAGGTGGAGCTGAAGGCCGCCGACGGCGCCCACCTGGGCTTTGCCATCGCCCAGCAGGAGGGCACCGGGGAAGCCCGCTATCCTCACGTCTACGACATCGCCCCCGGCAGCCGCCTTACCCTGCAGGCCCGGGGTACCGGCAGCATCGAGGTGCTGGCGGACGGCGTTTCCCTGGGTGTAATCGCGGTGGACACGGCGGACTTTACGCCCCACGCCCTGCCCCTGGGCGACCTGGCCGGCGAGCACGACCTCACCCTCCGCCTGACGGGCCGCATCACCCTGGACTGGTTCCGCATCACGGCTTGATTGACCAAGTGAAAACGTCCCGGTGGACGCCATGTCTGCCGGGACGAAATTTTTTTGAAAAAGTTGATTTACCCCCTTGCTTTTTTCGCCGAAGTGTGATAAGATAATTTTGTTGCCCGATGAAGCAACGTGCTGATATAGCTCAGCAGGTAGAGCGCATCCTTGGTAAGGATGAGGTCCCCGGTTCAAATCCGGGTATCAGCTCCACAAGTCTTGCAGAAATGCAAGACTTTTTTGTTGTTTTGGGGTGGTTTGTGCAGGATTCAGCGATGTTTCCGTCACTTTCGGAGACCTCGCTTCTTTTTATGCCCGATTTATCACAAATCGTATCACAAATCGGGCGTTTTTTGAGTTTTTCTTTCTACTTTATGCGTGCGAAAATGGCGTATCACAAATCCTATCACAAGAATATCCTGCCTGTGTACTACAACTTCATTGCCACGGCCGCTGCGGTATGCTACAATGACAGCACCATATCCGCGGAGGTGAAACTATGTCTCCCTTTCCCCAGATCGACGTCCGCGCGACCGGACAAAACATCGACCAGCTGCTGAAACAGCACCATATTTCCATCCGCACGCTGCAGACCTTCTTCGGCTTCGAGTCGCCCCGGGCCATCTACAAATGGCTGCGCGGCGAGCATCTGCCCTCGGTAGATCACCTCTATGCGTTGGGCAAGCTGTTGAATACTCCCCTGCAGGACATCCTGATCGAGCGGTCACAGGACGATCAGGATGTTCCTTTTATGCAGCCATGGAGGCTGTTTGACCTGATTCAGCGGAATCTGAGCGGCAGAGGCCGCTTTTTTGTTGCTGTAGGGAGCGCGGGCTGCTGAAAGCTGCACCGCAGCTCCAGGAGGTTTCAGTTTTTGCCTGTTTGAGTGCCCGCAAACCCTGTGATTACAAAGGGCTGCGGGGCTTTGAATCGGATGCCATGTATCAGCATGCGAAGAATACATGCCTCAACTGGATGAAGCCATGAGCATTCCCTGCAACTGAGGAAATGCTCATCCATGATGCCGAATCCTGAAATCAGTTATATTTGCCCATTGTATTTTAGTCTTTTCACCCGACAGGCGAAGCCTGTCGGGTATCCGTTGGTAAGGATGAGGTCCCCGGTTCAAATCCGGGTATCAGCTCGCAAGCTCTTGCAGAAATGCAGGAGCTTTTGCTTTTTGTGCGGTATTTTCTGCAGGAAACGGGGCGGGAGGCTTCATTTTGAAGACCTCCTGTCCCGAATTTCGCTGCTTTGTCAAATCGAATATCAAATTCGTATGTTTTTACATGCCCGGAAGGCCTTGATTTTACTGGCTTTCCGGGCTTTTTGCGTTGTCAATCGCCGCGTCAAATGGAGGCATTGCTGCCTCCCGCTGGCGCTGCATAGATGCGGTCGATCACCTGCGCGGCATCGTTCGCCTTTCTGCGGCCCTTGACGTAGTGCTTCAGCGTCATCTCCGGCGTGGCATGGCCTGCGGCATGCTGGGTCAGCTTGATGTCGCCGGTCTGCTCGTAGATGTCCGTCAGCACCGTCGTGCGGAAGCGCATGGGTGTGATGCTGCCCGGACGTAATCGGTGATGTATTGCTTCGCCGTATCGGTGAGGGGCCTCTGCATCCGGTTGCGCTGAGAAGCGCGGTTCTCCTGTCAGCAAAAACGGCTGGCAATCAGAAGAAAAAATACACGGCAATTTCCGCTGAACCCTTCCCAAAAAGAACATTTCGGTGTAAAATAGTGTATATGAATGGATGATGGGAGAGACCACCATGCTGCCCGATTGCCTTGCCGGAGCCCGCGCTCTGTTTGACGACCTCACGCCCCTGCGGACCGACTGCGGCCTGACCTGCGCCGGCGCATGCTGCCAGCCGCTGGAGGGCGAGAACACCGGCATGCTGCTCTTCCCCGGCGAGGAGGCATACTACGAGGGCCGCCCCGACTACCGGATGACGGCCACGCCCGCCGGAACGCTGCTGACCTGTGCCGGCCACTGCGAGCGAGCAGACAGGCCTCTGTCCTGCCGGCTGTTCCCGCTGCTGCCGCTGCTGCGGCCCGACGGGGTGAAGGTTGCCACCGACGCCCGGGCGAAGGCCGTGTGTCCGCTGGCACGGCAGGGCAAGGATGCGCTGCGGCCCGAATTCGTATCGGCGGTGCGCCAGGCAGGACGCATGCTTGCCGAAGACCCCGTTCAACGGGAATTCCTCCTCCGCCTCACCCGGCAGCAGGATGACCTGAAGGCGCTTCAACGACAGTTCAGGAGGGACGCACATGTTTGAACCGATATCCGTCACCCGCGAGATCACGGGAAAGGGGCAGAACCTGCTCCTGTGTGCCGATGGTTCCGCGCCCCTTTCCGGCGCGCTGGCGGGGTATGCCGCGCAGGCTCAGTGCGTCTATATCGATCCGCCGTTCATGACGGGAGACAGCTTCACGCGCCGCCGCCGCTTCGGCCAGTCCGGCTGGAAGAAGGGCACTCCCGCGCCGGAGTACCCTGCCTATGCGGACCGCTACGGCACGCGGGAAAGCTACCTGGCCTTCCTGCGCGGGCTGATTGAGAACGCCCACAAGCTGCTGAACCAGACGGGTGTGCTGGCGCTGCACCTGGACTGGCGCACCAACGCCTATGGCCGCATCCTGTGCGACGAGATCTTCGGCGAGGAGCTCTTCCTCAATGAGATCATCTGGAGCTATGAGAGCGGCGGCCGGGCGAAGAAGTACTTCTCCCGCAAGCATGACACCATCCTGCTCTACGCCCGCACGAAGGACTACCGCTTCGACCTGCGCCGCGTGCCGCTGGAGCGCACGGAGCACCGCAAGAACCACATGCGCCGCTCCGTGGACGAGGATGGCCGCGCCTATTCGGAGATCAAGACCGGCGGCAAGGTTTACCGCTACTACGACGACGCGCCCGTCTACCCCGGCGACGTGTGGACGGATATCAGCCACCTGCAGCAGCGCGACCCGGAGCGCACCGGCTACGCCACCCAGAAGCCCATGAAGCTGCTGGAGCGCATCCTCAAGCCCGTGGTGAAGGAGGGCGACCTGGTGATTGACCTGTGCTGCGGTTCGGGCACGTCCATGGCTGCGGCGCAGGAACTGAGCTGCCGCTTCGTGGGCGTGGACAGCGCACCGGAGGCTATCCTGACCTCCGCCAGCCGCCTGGCCTGCGAGGACCTCGCCATCTGCTGCCCCTGCACCGCCGACGAGACCCGCCTGGAGGGCGTGTACACCGGCGAGGGTGGCATGATGCTGCTCACCGGCTTCAACGCCCAGCACCCGTCCTTCCCCAGGATCGAGCAGGCCATGGACACGCTGGAGAGCTGGTCCGCTGGCCACATCGTCGGCGACGCCTTCATCGTTGACCAGACCTTCCGCCGCACGCCCCGCAACCCGGAGTTGCCCCTGTTCTGCATCCTCCCCGCCGGGGAGGGCGAGCCCGCTGTGTCCACGGTGGACGCCGCCGGCAGGAGGCGCGTGTACCGGTGGGTGTTTGAGTGAGGGGCGCGGGGATATCACGCTTATCGTGCTTCTCGCGTATCTGTTAAGAGGATCATCCTGTCAGGATGGTCCTCTTTTGTGCGCCGGGACATGAAAACCCCTCCGACCGTGACGAATCACAGTCAGAGGGGCTTTTACACCCGCGAGTGCAGTCCGTAAGGATTACAGCTCAGCGAAGTACTTGATGGTGCGGACCATCTGAGAGGTGTAGCTGTTCTCGTTGTCGTACCAGGACACGACCTGCACCTGCCAGGTGTCGTCGTCGACCTTGGCGACCATGGTCTGGGTGGCGTCGAACAGGGAGCCGTACTTCATGCCGATCACGTCGGAGGACACGATGGGCTCGTCGCAGTAGCCGAAGGAGGCGGAAGCCTGGGCCTTCATGGCGGCGTTGATGGCGTCCACGGTCACGTCAGCGCCCTTGACAACAGCCACCAGGATGGTGGTGGAGCCGGTGCAGACAGGCACGCGCTGGGCGGAGCCGATCAGCTTCTTGTTCAGCTCGGGGATGACTAGGCCGATGGCCTTGGCAGCGCCGGTGCTGTTGGGAACGATGTTCTGCGCGCCAGCGCGGGCACGACGCAGGTCGCCCTTGCGATGGGGGCCGTCCAGGATCATCTGGTCGCCGGTGTAGGCGTGCACAGTGGTCATGATGCCGCTCACGATCGGGAACGCATCGTTCAGGGCCTTGGCCATGGGAGCCAGGCAGTTGGTGGTGCAGGAAGCGGCGGAGATGATCTGATCCTCAGCGGTCAGGATCTCGTTGTTCACGCCGAACACGACGGTGGGCAGATCGTTGCCAGCGGGAGCGGAGATGACGACCTTCTTGGCGCCAGCGGTGATGTGGGCCATGGACTTCTCCTTGGAGCAGTAGAAGCCGGTGCACTCCAGCACGACGTCAACGCCCAGCTCGCCCCAGGGGCAGTCAGCAGCGTTCTTCTCGGCGTAGATCTTGATCTCCTTGCCATCGACGATGATGGAGTCGTCGGTAGCCTCGACGGTGTGCAGGCCTTCGCCGATCACGCCGCAGTAGCCCTTCTGGGCAGAGTCATACTTCAGCAGGTGAGCCAGCATCTTGGGAGAAGTCAGGTCGTTGATCGCGACAACCTCGTAGCCCTCAGCGCCGAACATCTGACGGAAAGCCAGACGGCCGATGCGGCCGAAACCATTAATTGCAACCTTAACAGCCATTGGAATTACCTCCTTCAAGTTCGCGGGCAATTTTGCCCATTTGATATTGTACCCTTTTTCCGCAGCTTTTGCAAGGGGGAGAAGACAGTTTTCATCGCCTTTTCGAAAGAAAAAGTGAAAAAAATATCATTCATTCCCCGCTTACACGCTTTTCCACAGCGGATCTTCTTTGTCGGGGCTGAGATCACTCAGCAGGAATCTCATCGGCCTGCTCCTCCACGGACTCCTCGGCAGCGGGGGCGGCAGGATCCTCCTCGGACTCCTCAGCAGCGGGGGCGGCGGGCTCCTCCTCGGACTCCTCAGCAGCGGGAGCGGCGGGGTCCTCCTCGGACTCCTCGGCGGCGGGGGCGGCGGGCTCCTCCACGGTCTCCTCAGCAGCGGGAGCGGCGGGGGCCTCCACGGACTCCTCGGCAGCGGGGGCCTCTTCAGCAGCACCGTAGATGGCGGACAGCGCCTCGGTGGCCTGGTTGATGGCCTCGTTGGCCAGGGTCAGCAGGGCGTCCTTCTCGGCGATGGCAGCGTTGGCGGCGGCCAGTTCGGCTTCCGTGGCGGTCAGGGCCTCGTTGACGGAAGCCAGCTCGGCTTCGTGGGCGGTCAGGGCCTCATTGGCAGCGGCCAGTTCGGCTTCGGTGGCGGCCAGGGTTTCGTTGGCGGCGGCCAGTTCGGCCTCCATGGCGGTCAGGGCCTCATTGGCGGCGGCCAGTTCAGCCTCCATGGCGACCAGCGCGTCATCCGCGGCGGTCAGCGCATCGCCATTGTCGGCGGGGGCTTCGGGCTCGGTGGCGACGGTGGCGTCAGAGGGCTCTTCGGGCGCGGCCTGCGCAGCGTTCTGCGCATCCGCCAGCTGCTGCTGGGTGGCCGCCAGGGTGGCGCGGGCGTCGGCCAGCTGGCCGTTGACGTTGAAGAAGCAGATGCTCATGATCACCAGGCCGATGATCAGCGCAGCCACGGGGATGATGACGCTCAGGTTCGCCTTCCTGGCGGGGGCATTGTTATTCTTGGACATGGTTCATTTCCTCCTGTCAGCCCGGGTCGGGCATGTCGTTGATTCCGTCACTCCCAGGACGGGAACATCTGGGTGAAGCTCTCATAGTGGTCGTCGGTGTAGTACACCAGGCCATCATTGGAGAAGAGGATGCGGTAGGCGTTGCGCTTGCCCTTGGTGTAGTAGCAGTCCGCCTCGTACCACTGGCGGCCCTTCTTGTCGGGCAGCAGGCCCTCATAGTTGCCGAAGCGGTCGCCGCCGATGGACTTGCCGGGGGCCACATCGGAGACGTAGTTGTAGCTGCTGTCCCAGCCCAGGTTCTGCGCCTGCTTCTTGGTGATGAAGTTGGGCGGCAGCTTTCCGTAGAGGAAGATGTAGTCGGCGATGTCCTGCGGGTCGGTGAGGGGCTTGTCCGGGTTCTCGGGGATGGCAGCGGTGGAGGCGGTGGGGGCCTCCAGGCTGTTCAGGGCGTCCACCACGGCCTGGGAGGTCACGCGGGCGTCGGAGAGGAGGATGATGGCGTCATCGTCCTTTTTGTCGGTGGTGAGGGGCAGCTGGCGGCCGATGAACTGCGTCAGGAAGCTCGCCTCGCCCACGGCCTTGTCGCGCTCGTCGCCCTTCACCTCAACGGAGACGGCCCAGATGTAGTTGTCCTCGTCCAGCGCGACGACGATGTTCAGCGTGCTGTCGTAGCCCCTGGCGGTCAGCTCATGGTTGGTGCAGTCCGCATCCTCCATCAGGTCGCTCCAGATGGCGTAAAGCTCCTCCAGCGCGGCGGTGGCTTCGTCGAGGGCTTCGTAGGCTTCCTCCTCGCCGATCATCGTGTCCAGCAGCTTGTCCTGAACGTCCAGCAGCTCTGCCTCGGTGCCGCCGTCGTAATGTTCCTGCAGGGCATCATACTGCTCCTGCAGGGCGAAGACGGTCTCGCACAGCTCGTCATAGGCTGCGTCAGCCGTGTCCAGGGCGGTCTGTGCCTCGCGCATCGCATCGCCCAGGGAGACGATGTTCCACTCGGTGGCAAAGGCGGGCGTCAGCGCCAGCAGCAGCGCCATCGCCAGCGTCAGCAGCAGCGATGCATTACGGCGGATGTGAGTCATGGCAGGGTCAGCTCCTTTCATATTTCATGTTCATCGGGGATCAGTCCGCGGCCTGAATGCTCTGCAGCAGCTGCATGGCCTGCTCCAGAGCGGAGCTGGCGATGGCCAGGCGGCCCTCCAGGTCGGCATTCTCCGCCGAGAGGGCGGCGTTGCTGGCTTCGGAGGCGGCCAGGCTGGCCTGGGTGGTGCTCAGCTGGCTGGTCAGGCTGTTGATGGTGGCGTTCAGGCTGGCGTTGTCCGCTTTCAGGGCGGTGTTGGCGCTGGTGAGGCTGGCCACGGAGGCCTGCGCGCTGGCCAGGGAGGCGTTCGCCGCGTCCAGCTGCACCTGCAGCTGATCCACCTGGGCGGACAGGCCGGCGTTCTCGCTCAGCAGGGTCGTGTTCTGCGCGGTCAGGTCGGCGATGCTGCTCTCGGCTGCGGCGAGGCCTGCGTTGGCCTTGTCGCGGGCGATGGTCAGCTCCGCCACCTGCGTGGCCAGCAGGGTGTTCTGCGTGGTCAGGCTGGTCACGCTGTTCTGCGCGCTGGTCAGGGACACAGTCTTGGCGCCCAGCTGATTGGTCAGGTCCGCCACGGTCTGCTCCAGCTCCGCGCTGTAAGCCGTCAGGCGGGCAACTTCAGCGGTGGCGCTCTCCAGCTGCGCGGTGGTGGCCGTCAGCTGGCCCTCCAGGTCCGCCACGGAGCCATCCAGCGCGGCGTTGGCGTTCCGCAGGGGATCGACCTCCGCCAGGGCCGAATCGCGGTCGGCCAGGGCTGCGTCGCGGTCGGCCACGGCCTGATTGCGGGCCGCGTCAGCGGCGGTCATGTCGCGCTGCAGGGTGGCGTTCTCCTTCTGGGTGGCGTTGAGCAGGTCCTCTGCCTTCAGCGCGCGGTTCATCGCCAGAAAGGCCAGCGTACACGCGGCTACCAGCAGCACGAGCAGGATGACGATAACGATGCTTTTTGCGGTGCTCTTCGTCTGGGTCATAAATCAGGGTTCCTCCTTGTTGCAAAAGGCGCGCCTGCATCGGGGGATACAGGCGCGCCTGAATATCAGGGGAAAGGTCAGTCCGCGAGGCGATTGACGGCGTCAACCACGGCCTGGGACGTCACCGTTGCGCCGGACACAGCATCCACGCCGGAGCCAAGGACCACCGGCAGGCTCTTGCCGATGAACTGGTTGCGGAAGGCCGCCTCCATCACCGCGGCGCCATTGCCCTCGCCGGATGCGTCGATGCGCAGGGAGGTGATCACGCCGCTGTCATCCAGCTTGACGGTCACCTTCACGGCGCTGGCATAGCCTTGCTGGCTCAGGGTGTAGATCACTTCAGACACGACGCTGCGCTCGGTCACGACGGTCTTTTCATCATGGGTGTTGTCGTACTGGGTGTCCAGCAGGTTCAGCGCGTCCACCACGGCCTGGGAGGTGATCGTCGCGCCGGCGATGGCGTCAACATCCTTGCCCAGGGTCAGCGGCAGGGACTTGCCCAGGAACTGCGTCAGGAACGCGGGATCCATCGCCTTCTGGCCCAGGCCCTCCGTTTCGCAGGAGGCGTCCACCAGCAGGTGGGCGATGATGCCGCTGTCGTTGATGATGGCCGTCACGGTGATGTCGCCGCCGTAGCCCTGCGCCACCGCGCTCTGGGAGAGCATGCTGGTCATGGTGGTGCGGGTGCTGCCCAGCGTCGCTTCGGTGCTGGCCAGCGTGTTCTGGGTATCCGCAAGGGTGGCTTCAGTGCTGGCCAGCGTGCTGGTCAGGTTGGCCTTGTCGTTCTCCAGGGAGGCGACGTTGGCCTCCAGATTGGCCTTGTCATTCTCCAGGGCGGCGACGTTGGCCTCAAGGTTGGCCTTGTCAGCCTCCAGGGCGGCGATGTTGGCCGTGAGGGCAGCCTTGTCCGCATTGGCGGCGTCCAGGTCAGCCTGCGTCTGGGTCAGCTGCGCGGTCAGGTCGGCCACATTGGTCTGCAGGTCGCCCATCTCGGTGGTCAGGCTGGCGATGGAAGCTTCGGCTTCGGCCTGAGCGATGGCGGCGGCGTCCAGATCGGCCTGGGCCTGGGTCAGCTCGGCGGTCAGGTCGGCCACCTGCGCCTCCAGCGCGGCCTTCTCATCCGACAGCGTGCGGATGGTGGCGTCGGCTTCCTCCTGGGCGGCCTTTGCCTCATCCAGGCTGGCGTTGGCGGCGGTCAGCTGCGCAGTCAGGTCGTTGACGCTGGTGCGCAGGCCGGAGATCTCGTTGGTCAGGCTGTTGATGGAAGCCTCGGCTTCAGCCTGGGTCGCGGCGGCGGTGGCCAGATCCGTCTGGGCCTGCGCCAGATCCGCCTTCAGGCTCTCCACCTGGGTTTCCAGGCTGGCCTTCTCCTCCGTCAGGGTAGCGACGGCGGCGTTGGCCTCCGCCTGGGCAGCCTCGGCAGCCGCATAATCCGCGGCGGCCTGCTCCAGCTGCGCGCTCAGGTTGGTAACGTCCTGGCGAAGGGTCGCCATTTCGGTGGTCAGGCTGGTGATGCGGCCTTCCGCTTCCAGCTGCGCCGCGGTGGCGGAAGCCAGCTGCGCGTTGACGGCGGTCAGCTGCTCCTGCAGGGCGTTGACCTGCTGTTCCAGCGTGGCCTTGTCATTGGTCAGGGCGGTCACGTTGTCCTGGGCCTTCGTCAGCTCGGCTTCGGCGGCCAGCAGGCGCTCGTTGGCGGTGGCCAGCTCGGCGTTCACGCCGCTCAGGGAGTCCTGCAGGGTGGTGATTTCGCCCTCCAGGGTGGTCTTTTCCTCGGTCAGCGCTGTCACGCTGGCATCCGCAGCCGCCTCGGCAGAGGCCAGCTGCTCGTTCAGCAGGGTCAGCTCGCCCTCGCGGGTGGAAAGCTCGGCTTCCAGCGCCTGCCGGGACGTGGTCAGCTCGGCGATGGTCGCATCTGCATCGCTGCGGCCGGCATTGGCCGTGTCCAGTGCGGCCTGCGCGGCGTCCAGGCTGGCGTTGGCGGCAGTCAGCTGCTCGTTGGCGGCGGTCAGCTGCTCCTCCAGACCAGCGCATTCCGCCGTCAGGGTCAGGATGGAGGCGTCCGCAGCGGCCTTGGCCTCGGCGGCTTCGGCAAGGTTCGCATCCGCCGCATTCAGGGAGGCCGTCAGGTTCGCCACGTTGGATTCCAGCGTGACCTTCTCCGAGGTCAGCACGTCAATGGTGGCGTCCGCCTGCTGCTTGGCTTCCTCGGCGGCCGTCAGTTCCTGTTGCGCAGCGGCCAGCTTGGCGGAGAGGTCGGCGACCTCGCCCTCCAGCGTCTGCGCCTGGGTGGTCAGCGTGGCGATGGAAGCGTCCGCAGCGGCCTTGGCGGCAGCGGCTTCGGCAAGGTTCGCATCCGCCGCGTTCAGGGAGGCGGTCAGGTTATCCACCTTCACCGTCAGACCGGTCTTCTCGGCCGTCAGGGCTTCGATGGTGGCGTCCGCCTGCGCCTTGTCTGCCTGCGCCTGGGTCAGGCCCGCTTCGGCAACAGCCAGCTTGTCGTTCAGGGTGGCAACTTCGGATTCCAGCGCCTGGGTCTGGGTGGTCAGGGCGGCGATGGAGGCGTCTGCCGCAGCCTTGGCTTCGGCGGCCGCGGCCAGCTCGGTGTTCGCCGTGCCCAGGGAGGCCGTCAGGGTCGCCACATCCGTTTCCAGACCGCTCTTTTCAGCCGTCAGGGTCGCGATGTTGCCGTCGGCCGTTTCCAGGTCGGCCTGGGTGGCGGCGAGGGTGCTCTCCAGGCTGCCCTTCTCTTCCGTCAGGGCGGCGATGCTGGCGTTGGCGGCGTCCAGTTCACCCTGGGTGGCCGTCAGCGCGGCGGAGGTCTCATTGAGTTCCGCATTGGCAGCACCCAGCGCGGTTTCCGTTTCGGCCAGCGTCTGCTGCGTCTGCGTCAGCTGGTCGCGGGTGGAGGCCAGCTCAGCTTCCGTTTCAGACAGCACGCCCCTGGTGGAGGCCAGTTCGGCTTCCGTTTCGGACAGCACATTCCTGGCAGAGGCCAGCTCAGATTCCGTTTCGGACAGGGAACCCTGCGTTGCAGACAGCCGGGCTTCCGTGTCGGTCAGGCTGTCCTGCGTCTGGGACAGAGCCACCTCGGTGTTCGAAAGCTCGCTCTGCGTGTTGGCAACCTGTTGGCTCAGGTCGTTGTTCTGCATGAACAGCAGGCCGATCGCGACGATGGCGATCAGCAGCACAACGATCAGCGGGATCAGCAGAGGATTGCGGCTGCTGGTCTTCTGCGTCATGGCGGGCGCCTCCTTTGGTGAAATTCTCACATGGGCCGCAACCGCTCCGGCTGGCGGAACTGTCTGCGGCGATTCCTTACTATTGTATCATACATCCGGGCAAAAGGGAAGCAGTTTTTGCCTCCGGATGTGTTTTTTCGCTGTTATGGCGGATGTTTCATCCATCACCGGATCATCCGGCACTCGAAGTAGCAGCGCTTCTCGTACGCGTGCCCCATGGAGAAGGTCTTGCGGGGCAGCGTCCCCAGCGTTTCGATGGCGGGGAAGAAGGCGGACTTGTCCAGCGCGGGCAGCAGGAAGCCGGCGCAGCCGGGCTCGCAGGCCAGGCGGCGCAGCACGTCGTCGCCGTGGATGTAGTCGATCTGCGCCCCGGGGCAGCGGGCGAGGTAGTCGTCCAGATAGCGCTGGAGCGTGGCCACGGGGATGGGGCCGTCGGGGCTGCAGATGTGGATCGTCTTCGTTTCGCCCGCGCAGATGAAATCGACCTGCTGCGCGCCGGCTACGGGCGTGTCGCTCAGGCGCATGCCACGCTCTGCGGCGTAATGCGCCCAGTCCGCCAGCAGCGCCTGCGCATCCACGCCGGTCAGCAGCCGGTGGATGGGCTCGAAGGTCAGCGCGGGGTCGTGGATGTTGACGATCTCCACCATGGCGAAGCGGGCGGGATGATTGGCGCGCTGCTCCTCCGGCAGCGTCCGGGACAGCTCCAACCAGTGGGCCTTGGCGGTGGCCAGGGAGTGATTGCCGTCGCCCACGGCGAAGAGGAGGGGCTCTGTGCCCAGCGCGTCCCGCAGGGCACAGAGGGCGTCATGCACGGCCTGCAGATCCTCCTGCCGCTGCACGCGCCAGCCCGTCAGATGGCCGCAGCCCTGCATCAGCTTGAAGTCGTAGGTCGGTTCCGTCCCCTGCAGGCGCTGCTGGAGGGAGCCGATGACCGTATCGGCCGGATCGTCGATGAGCAGCATCACATGGGAGGTTTCCACAGGCGCTTCCCGGCGCACGGCGATGCGCGGTGGCAGACGGGCGATGATGGTCTCCTCCGTCGGGCGCACGAGGGACTTGCGGCCCGTGAAGTCGTATGCGTCCAGATCCACCGTGCACACCAGGCCACGGCGCGTGCCGCTGGGCGTGGTGCGCCCGATGAGCATCATCACCGGTTCGCCGCCCTGCAGAACGCCCCGGGCGCAGTAGTCCTGCATGGTGCGGTGGATCTGCGGGATGCGCTGCGCCGCCCCGGAGAGGTAGCATTCGGGCAGGATCAGGCGCAGGCAGGAGGGCGCGTCGCCCACGATGCGATCCGTTTCCTCCCAGTACTCGGGCTCGGAGGTGTACTGATCGCAGGCCACACAGGCCCATTTTTCCAGGCAGACGCCGGCTGCGGGGGTCAGAAGCGCGTCGGGGCGGACGCCCACGGTGCCAAAGTCCATCATCGTTTTCATCCTTTCAGGCGTTGTGACTGTGCTGATATTGTATACCGTCCATTGCTGCAGGTCAAGCCCTGCTGCGCCTCTTCGGGGCGGTTCACAACGAAATTCTCGTGGTTTGCAGCCGCCTCTGCGGTACAATCCGGGCACGGGAGCTTCATCCATCCGGGTTGCGGCAGTGCTGCGCTGTCAGCCGGCAGCGGATGCGTTCCCGCCTGCAAAGGAGGACATACCCATGACAGACACCGACATGAGCGCATGCTTTTCCGGCAAGGATTTCCTGACGAGGATGGCGCTGCTGGCCCGCTTTGCCGGCGTCAGCCCGGAGGCGGCTGCGCTGTTCATTCATGCGGGCCGCAGCGCTGAACTGGCCTGCGCCATCCGCGTGCGCCTCAGCCCGATGCTGGGCAGCGATATGGATGCGGTGATGGACGACTTCGTCCGGGCGGCGTGGCAATACCGTGCGCCGGAGTCGCTGGGCGCCATCCGCAGGGCGCTGTACCGTGCCAGTGCCCGCCCGGATGCGCAGAACGCCGCCTGTGCACCGGCCTTTGTCCCCGGCGAAGAGGGCGCCATGGCCGTGCTGACCCGGCTGGTGCGCCTGACCACCGCGCTGAGCTACCCGCCCCGCACCATCGCGCGGATGCTGTACGCGGGCCGTTTCGCCCTGCTGGTGGAGGCCCTGAACACCGACAACCGCCTGCGTGCCTCCTCCTTCTACGCGCGTGAACTGGAGGCGCTGACTGCCGTTGCGGATTCCTTCACGCTGCCGGAATGCTTCGCGCAGGATCCGGAGCTGCTGGCGCGGCGCGTGGAGCGCATCGCGGGCCGCTGACGCCCATCGCCCTGCCGTGTGCATGAAGAAATCCGCCGCGGCAGGGCGTTCACAACTTTTTCCGGAGGATTCGCACGGGTTCCCTGTGGTATGATGAGGGTCCGCCAGAAGCCGCAGGGCGGGTTTGTGTGAAAGTTTCCTGATGAAGGAGGAATTACCGCGACCCGCCGCGAATGTACAACGCACATTCCGGAGAACAGATCGAACCGACTTCCCGCTGAACCGCTGTCACAACCCCACATCCACCTGCTCCCCCAAGGCCAGTCCATCACCCCGACCGGCCTTTTTCGTCCCCCTGCGCATGCCCTGCGGCAGTGAAAGGATGCCCGCATCATGACCGCAACGGACTCCCGTTTTTCTGGTAGCGCTGCCCGCTGCCGGAAAATCGGTATAAATCCCGATCACCCATGCACATCTCTTACGACAAAGGAGGTTTTGCCTGTGAAGATCGACAAGACGAATTGTGAGGCCTTCCTGGCGCACATCTTCAAACAGATGCTGCGCGCCGGGATCTCCACGGTGGCTACGCTCCTGGCCAACGCTTCCCTCAGGGCGTATCTCTGGAAGGCTCTGCTCCTGTGGGGCAACTATGTCGCCTGCGCCCAGCCCACGGTGGTGAGCATCGGGCGCGAGATCGGCATGCGCCGCGAGGAGATGGTGAGTGACTTTGTCAACCATGTCTTCAGCCGCGGCACCAAGGCGGATAAGCCCTACCCGTGCCTGACGGAGCTGCTGCGCGTCATCGGTGAGGATGGCCCTGTGGACGCCATCCGCTACCTGATGCGGGTGGCGAGGAACCGCGCGCTGGACCTGGAGCGCCGCCACGAGGTCCGCATGAAGCGCAGCGGCAATGTCTACGGCTTCACCCAGGACGATGAGTATGGCGTCATCGATCCCGGCGAGGCCTGCGACCCCACCACCCTGGACATGGAGAACGACGTCGCCCGCGAAGAGGCGATGATGGCCTTCTTCGATACCATGGGCCAGGACTTCGTGAGCGACACGGTCATCCTGGCCGATGCGCTGGGCATCAGGCACAAGCGCATCGCCGAGCTCTTCTTCGCCGAGCGCCAGGCCGATCTGGTGGGCGAGATCAGCGTCCTGCTGAGCAGGTGCCTGCACAACGACGCCGGCTCCCACCTGCAGGAGCTGATGGCTCAGGCCCGGACCTACATCCTCCCGGCCCGCTTCAGGCAGGACTTCAAGGCCCTGCTGGCCTACATCTACCGCCAGAGCAACGGCGCCAAGCGCAGGCTCCTGGCCGCGCGCCTGAAGACCTGCGGGTACTGATCCCCCGCATCCACGCCACGGGCGCCTCCGCTGCACGCCATGCAGCAGGGGCGCCCGTGGTTCTTTTACGCGCCTGGCCCGTGCTTTTTGCGTGTTTTTTCCTCCGCTCCCTTGAAGTTCTCCCGGCGGCGGTCTATAATGGAGAAAAACGCAAGGAGAGGATTTCCCATGCCTCTGAAGGAATACCGCTACGATGGCGTCCGCCCGCTGACCGTGAAGGGCCTGGCGACGGATGCCGGCGAGCTTGCCGGGGAAAAGAAAGCCCTGGTGAAGAAGACCGCGCGCAACATGGAGCAGGCTGCCCTGCTGCAGGAGAAGCTCTACGCCGCCGGGCAGGAGGGCCTGGTCATCGCCATCCAGGCCCGCGACGCTGCCGGCAAGGACAGCCTGGTGCGCAAGGTGTTCGGCCTGCTGAACCCGGCCGCGCTGCAGGTGCACTCCTTCAAGAGCCCCGGCAAGGAGGAGCTCAGCCACGATTACCTCTGGCGCATCAACCGCGCCCTGCCTCCGCGGGGCACCATCGGCGTGTTCAACCGCAGCCATTATGAGGATGTGCTCATCGCCCGCGTGCGCCAGCTGGAGAAGGGTTACGCCATGCCTGCGCGCGTCACCGGCGACCCGGAGTTCTACCCCAAACGCTATACCCAGCTGCGCAACTGGGAGCAGTACCTCTACGAGAACGGCTACCGGGTGGTGAAGGTGTTCCTCAACGTGAGCCGGGCGGAGCAGAAGGCCCGCTTCATCGACCGCATGACCCTGCCGGAGAAGCACTGGAAGCTCTCCCTGAGCGATCTGGACGAGCGGGCCCTGTGGGAGGAGTACGACGATGCCTACGAGGCCGCCATCAACGCCACGGCGACCCCCGAGGCGCCCTGGTATGTGCTGCCGGCCGATGACAAATGGTTCACCCGCTACCTCATGAGCGAGATCCTGCTGGACGTGCTCACGCAGATGGCCCCGGAGTATCCCGCGCCGGATGAGGAGGAGACGGCCCGCATCCCCGAGGTGCTGGCGGCGCTGCGCAAGGAATGAAGAAATCCCCTGCCGGGTCAGGCTGTTCCGCGAACAGTCCGCTCCGGCAGGGGCTTCTCTTTTTACAGGGGTGGCAGGGCGCTCAGGGTCACGAAGTACGGGTCGCGATAGACCTCCCGGAGGCGCTGGGCGGTGTTGAACTCATCCGAGGTGAGCCAGCGGGTGTGCCAGGTCATGAACCAGGCCCAGGGCGCGGCTTCCTCGCGCATCATCGCTGAGGTGGGGATCTCGCCGTTCTCGTGGTAGCACACGGGCATACCTTCCGGGGCGATGGCCGCGCACTTGCGGTACAGCGCGCCCTGTGCGCCGCCCTGGTAGCTGTCGCCGCCCAGCACGTCCACCACGTCATCCCCGGGATACCAGGGGGCGAGGTCGCCCGGCGCGTCGGAGAAGCCCAGCACCCAGATGAGGTTGTGCAGGCCGTGCACGTTGACGTACCGGTCATGCATCAGCCGCCAGAGCCGGACGAAGCCCTCCGCGCCGCCGCGCCCCCACCAGAACCATTTGCCGTCCATCTCGTGGAAGGGCCGCCACAGCACGGGGATCCCCATGCCCTGCAGCCGCCGCAGGTAGGGCACGGCCCGGTCCATGCCCGTCAGCAGGTCGTGATGGGCCTGCGTGCCGGGGGTGAAGGCGGCGTCCCAGTCCAGCTCGCCCTCCCTGCACTCGTGGTAGGAGGAGGCAAAGTCCGGCCCGGTGTGCCAGCAGATGGTCACGACGCCGCCCCGGGCATGCCAGTCCGCCGCGCGGCGGACGACGCCACCAAAGTCATTGTCCAGAAAGTCCAGCCCGCGGATGGCCGGCATGCGGCCGGTCTGCATCACCAGGTAGTTGATCTCGTGCTCCTGCGTGCCGCACCAGTTGCTCTCCTGCTGGCCCGTGAGGCAGTGCTGCCCCTGCAGGCTGCACAGGTAGTCGTAGAGGCGGACGGCCTCGGGGATGGCGTTCACGTCGCAGAGTTGGCGCTTCATCATCGGGTACCTCCTCAGGGGGTGTTTATCCGCAGTATAGCAGACTAACGGACGTTAGGCAACAGCCAATCAGCGCGTGCCGCAGTCCCGGGGCCGGAACAGGAGCGTGATGCACCACAGCGCCGCCGCGCCCACCAGCGTGTAGATGATCCGGCTGACCAGCGCGCCCTGGCCGCCGAAAATCCAGGCCACCAGGTCGAACTGGAACACGCCCACCAGGAGCCAGTTGATGCCGCCGATGATGGTCAGCAGCAGGGAAATGGTGTCAAGCATGAAGATACCTCCTTGAAAAGTGGTGTACCCCAAGGATACGCCGATGCCGCCGGGATTATGCATCGGCTTTGCGCTTGACAGATAACAGCTGCAATGTTACAATAGACATAACAATAAAACTTCATAGAGGAGGTTCGTATCATGAAGAAGATTCTTGCCATTCTGCTGGTTCTTGCGCTGCTGCTGCCCACCCTGGGCATGGCGGAGATGACCGAGGAGGAGCTGCACGCCTGGGCGCTGGCCAACGGCTACGTCAAGGCGGAGGTGGATACCCTGACCTCCGCCACCACCAACAAGGCCGGCGGCGTGAACTTCGGCCCCATCGAGTGGACGGAGGAGCTGCAGGTCATGGCCATCAAGGAGTTCCTCAAGGGCGGCCACTACCTGGGCGACGCCAACTACGCGCAGGATGACTCCGGCTGGAACTACCGCGAGATGTACCAGATGGCCACCGTCTACGGCAACATGCCCAACAACACCAACCTGGAGCTGGTGCTGGACATCGATTCCCTGTGCCTGCTGGGCGTGTCCGAGGCGGGCACCAGCAAGACCCTGCACTTCAGCTACAACCCCAACGTGTCCATCTCCTGGTGCCGCCAGCTGCGCCCCCACGAGGAGGAGACCTACAACTACTACTGCTCCTACGGCGTCCAGTTTGACGGCGTGGTGCGCGTCTTCACCCCGGCCGACATGGAGACCGAGGAAGGCCGCGCCAAGCTCCTGAACCTGTTTGACAAGTACTATCCCACCCTGGCCACCTCCTGGGCGGGCTATGCCGCTGCCTTCGCCGGCCTGACCGACGAGGCTGCCATCACCGAGGCCAAGCTGGCCTACATCGGCAATCAGCTCAACGGCGGCGCGATGGTCATCTACGAGGTCGTGCCTACCCGCATCATCATCACCGCGCCCTTCCTGATCAACATGAGCCCCTCCATGACCAACGGCGTGCAGTTCGTCACCCAGCTGGAGGGCGAGAAGAAGTACGCCTATGACCTGCTGCTGAGCGAGTCCTTCCTGGACGCCCTGGTGGCCTACAAGGCGGCCTACATCTCCACCCCCGAGGGCCTGGCCGAGGTCGAGGCCCACTACGCCACCGGCATGTACCCCATGCTGGACCAGTACTGCGCGGCCTACGGTGCGCCCACCAGCCTGCAGATCTGCCTGATGCCCAACACCGCCGCCGGCCTCAAAACGCAGACCACCTGGGTGCCCGCCGAGACCCCCGATGACGGCACCGTTGTGGGCACTGCTGCCGGTTTCCACGGCACCATCACCGCCCGCGCCACTCTCAACGAGGACGGCACCATCGCCACCCTGGTGATCGACACCTCATGCGAGCATGCCGATTACGGCGCCAAGGTCGGCACGGACGAGGCCTTCATTGCCCAGTTTATCGGCAAGGCCGGCCCCTTCACCCTGGGTGAGGGCATCGACGCGGTGACCGGAGCCACCGGCTCTTCCGCCTCTGCGGTCGAAGCCGTCAACGACCTGTTCAAGTAAGCGATACTTCCCGGTCCCCTGCGGCCTTCCCTCCTTTCTCGCCACTGGGGACCTGCCTGTTTTCGCCACAGCAGCGCATGAAGCTCTTCATCGTGCGCTGCTGTGGTCTTTTTTGGCGCAAAATGGCCGGGACGCATGCACGTCCCGGCTCAGTTTGTCCGACAGGGAATCATTTTCTGTTCGGTGGCCGTCAGTCAAGCAGGCGGCTGAACTGCGCCGTCTGGCACCACTTGCGCACTTCCGAGGCGCGCACGGCCGTGAAGGGGTGGGAGCTGTTCATCATCGCATAGTACTGCAGGAGCTTGTCCCACTTCGAGTCGCCGATCAGCTGCTCATATTCGGCGGCCTGCTGCATGTACAGCTCCTCATTGATCATGCAGGTGATGGACTTGGGGCCGCCGGCCAGGCGGATCATCGTTTCCACCACACTCTCATAGCCGCCGGTGCAGATGGCGGCGGCGCGGTCGCAGGAGAACTCGCTGCAGCGCTCCCAGTGGAAGAAGGCCAGCTTCAGCGGCACGGTGAGCAGCCCCAGGTTCAGCAGCTCGGCGCCGCCGTTGAGGATCAGGCTGCCCATGGTGTGGTACAGCACATGGCGGCAGGCGATGTGGCCGCACTCGTGGGCCAGCACCGCGCGGATCTCATCCTTCTCCATGGCCTCGATCAGCCCGGAGGTCACGGTGACGAACACCTGCGAATCGCCATAGGTGTAGGCGTTGGGCATGGGGTTCATCTCCAGGTACAGTTCCGGCTCTGCGATGCCCAGCTTGCGGCAGATGGGCGGCAGCATATTGTAGATCTCCGGCAGCTGCTGCGGGCCCAGGCGCACCTTGGAGGCCATGTTTACGCCGTGCAGCATCTTCTCGTTCATGATCTTCATGAACCCCTTGAGCGCGCCGGAAAAGCCCGGGATCGCCTGCAGCGCCTCCAGCGCCTTCAGGTCCAGTTCGTGGCAGTATTCATTGGGGTTGACAGGCCGCATTGAGTGGTCCTCCTTTGTCGGCAGTGTTGCTTGTATACAGAATTCGACATGAAATGCCGGAATCCTGCATACCTGCTTGTGAATTGTCGGGATGGCAGATGATGGAGCATGCCGTTGTTCCGGCTGCCCGTGTGGATCACTCTGATCCTTCAGCGGCTCTGGGATAGGGCGCCTGTTCGTCTGTCAGTCCGGCGAGGTAATCCATGCTGGTGTCCAGCGCGATGGCGATGCGGCGGCATTGCTCGAAAGTGTAATACCGCTTGCCGGATTCGATCTTGGAATAGTCGCTCTGGTCGATGCCGGTCAGCATCTGCATCTTGACCTGCGTGTAGCCACGCTCCTTGCGGAGGTCGCGCAATCTGCTCATTTATATCACCTCATGATGAAATTATGGCAGATTGACCTATTGACAATAGGGTGAAATTGACCTATAATGAGCGCAAAGGAGGTCTGGAATATGGACAAGCAGCAGTTGATCGAGTATTTGGACGCAGTCTGCGACGCGGAGAGCGCGGTGCAGGCGTGTGAGGATGCGATTGCAGTACTTGAAGGGGAGAAGCGGCGCCTTCCGCAACCCTTCTGTCCCGCTAAGCCCACGCATGATGCTGTTACCCGTAGAACGGAAATACAATGGAATCGAGAACGTGTATCAGGCGTTGTCGGGATGGCAGGATATATGTACATACCTGTGTACATTGCGGTTTTCATTGTTATGGCCAATACAACAGGTTCTACTGATCTGATTGTACCGCTGTTTGTAGCAGCCGCCATCTCCCTGATAGCATCTATCCTTTGGATGAATACTTCAGAGAAGCGAAAGATGGATGAGGATTACCGAGCAAGGCAGAACGAGGTCAGTAAGCAGAATGCAGAGCGTGATCAGGAATATGCTCACGCCATGACTATATACCAGAACAATATGCCGATCTACACCTCATCAATGGCTCTTATCGATGGTCATATTCAGAAGCAGATGCAACTGCGTGACGGCATGCGGATCCTGCTTGACAAGTTGTATGCTCAGGACATTATCTTCAACGACTTCCGCAACCTTGTCGCTGTGTTCCAGATTCGCGCATACCTGCAAATGGGCGTTTGCGATGGGCTGGAAGGGACAGGTGGCGCGTATGCCATGTACCTGAACGACGTCCGCACGGCGCGCATCACCGATTCGATTCACGATCTGAAGGCGAGCCTGACCAGTGCCATCCGCAGCCTGCAGGGAACGCTGATGCAGGAACTGCGGACTGTCAACGGCAACCTGACGGAGCTGGGCAGCAGTATGAGCAGGAGCATGGAGGGGATCTCCCGGCAGATGCAGCAAATGCATCGGCTTCAGCAGGCCGGCACGGCGCAGATGAGCGCACACCTCGCAGAGGCCAACCGCCACCTGGTCAGCATGCGCGACAACACGGCCGTCATCGCCCACAACCAGTATGTGGAGCAGCGGCTGCGCAATGTGGACGCATACCTGCTGCGTCACCCGTGATCGCCTGTCGTCCCCATAAAGAACAGCCGGAGCGCATTCGCAGCGTTCCGGCTGTTGTGTTGTTCGGATTATTTTTCCCCCGCCCCCAGCGCCTTATACAGCAGCCGGTAGAGCGTGGCGATCTCGTCCGGGTCCAGCCGGACGCTCTGCGCCAGCTTGCCGGGGATGTCCGCCGCGCGCTCGCGCAGCGCCAGACCGGCTGCGGTGATGGTCACCAGCAGCACGCGCTCGTCCTGGGTGCAGCGGCGGCGGGTGATGTAGCCCTCCGCCTCCAGGTGCTTGAGCACCGGGGTCAGCGTGCCGGAGTCCAGATACAGCCGCCGGCCCAGGTCGCGCACGCTCACCGTGCCCTCTTCCCAGATGACCATCAGCGCGATGTACTGCGTGTAGGTGATCCCCAGCGCATCCAGATAGGGCCTGTATTGCTTGATGACCTCGCGGGAACAGGCATAAAGCGGGAAGCAGAGCTGGTTTTTCAGCAGCAGCGCATCATAGGTATGGTCGGCCATAACAGCACCTCCGGTTGAATTACGGATGTTATTTATATTATACCGTAATTCATCACCTTTGGCAAGCCCTGCGCAAAATTCCGTTGGATGTGCGGCTTTCCGGTTACTGTGCCAGCACCATCACGCCGTTGACGGCGAAGTCGAACGTGCCGCTGACCGCTTCGCCCGTCAGCAGATCGGTGTAGCGGCCCGCCAGGGTCACCTGCTGCGCCTTGCCGGAGTAGTTCTGCAGGAAGATGGCGCCGCCGCGCTCGGTGGCGATGACGCCCTCGGGCAGCGTGTCGGTCAGGGCGCGGGGCAGGGCCAGCGCATCGGCGAGGGCGGCATAGATGGCGTCCAGCCCGGCCTGCTCAGCCTTGGCGGCGAGGTAGTACGCCTGACCCTTGCCGAAGGCGTGCTTCGTCAGGCAGGGCATGCCGCCGTAGAAGTCCTCCGCGTATACGCCGAGGGTCTCCGCGCCGTGCATCTCCGGGATCTCGCACAGCTCGCGGATGGCGTAGCGGCGGTCGTCGTTCATCACCAGCGCCTGCTGATCCTCGGGGAAGAGCGCGTCCAGCTCCGTGGCGCGCACGCCCAGCACGTCAATGAGCCCGTGGGGCGCGCCGCCCAGCCAGGCCAGGCCGCTCTCGTCCACCACGCCGGAGAAGTACGTCATCAGCAGCGTTCCGCCCTTTTCCACATAGGCGCGGAGCTTCTGCGCGAAGCTCTCCTTCAGCATGAACAGCATCGGGCAGATGACCAGCTGATAGCGGCTCAGGTCCGTGCAGTCCCGCTCGTCGCGGAAATCGACGTTCACGCCCAGCTGCCAGAGGCTCCGGTAGTGCATGTTGACGGTGTCGAAGTACTGCATGTTCTTCGCCTGGCCGGTCTGGGCGTAGTCGATGGCCCACCAGTTGCTCCAGTCGTAGATGATGCAGGCCTGGGCGGGCTGCTTCGGGGCGTTGTAGAGGGGCGCCTGCAGGGTTTCGAGGGCCTTGCCGACCTGGGTCACGTCGCGGAAGACGCGGGTGTCGCCCCGCCCGTCGTGATCCACCACCGCGCCGTGGAACTGCTCCGCTGCGCCCCGGCCCTTGCGCCACTGGAAGTACAGCACGCTCTGGCTGCCGTGGGCCAGCGCCTGCAGTGAGCTCAGCAGGTGCATCCCCGGGCGCTTGAGCTTGTTGATGGGCTTCCAGTTCACCTGGGAGGGGGTGGACTCCATCAGCAGGAAGGGCTGATCCTTGAAGGAGCGCATCATGTCGTGGTTCATGGCGAACTCCGCCGCGCGGGCCACGTCATCGCCGGAATGCCACATGGGGTAGCTGTCCCAGGACACCACGTCCATGCCCTCGGCGAGGTCGAAGTAGTCGTAGTCCCAGAAGCGCTCCATCAGGTTGGCCGTCACCTTCAGGTCGGGGTTGACCGCCTGCACGGCCTCCTTCTCGGCGGTCATGAAGGTCTTGCACTGCCAGGTGGAGAAGCGCCGCCAGTCGATGAACATGCCGTTGGTGCTGCTTTCGCCCAGGCCGCCGGGGGCTTCCACCTGGCTCCAGTCGGTGTAGCGGTGGGACCAGAAGGTGGTCCACCAGGCGGCGTTGAGGTTATCGAGGGTGCCGTACTTCTCCTTCAGCCAGCCGCGCCACTGCTCCTGGCACAGGGGGCACCAGCAGCTGCCGCTCATCTCGTTGGACAGGTGCCAGAGGATGACGGCGGGGTGGTTGGCGTAGCGCTGGGCCAGGCGGGTATCCAGCTCCCGCACCTTGCGGCGGTACACGGGGGACGTGAGGCAGTGGTTGTGGCGGCCGCCGAAGTGGGCGCGCTGATAATGGTCGTTGACGCGCAGGACTTCGGGGTACTTTTGCGCCATCCAGGCCGGGCGCGCGCCGCTGGGCGTGGCGAGAATGACGCGGATGCCGCCCTTCCACAGCCGGTCGATCACCGAATCCAGCCATTCAAAGCGGTACACGCCCTCCTCCGGCTCCAGCATGGCCCAGGAGAAGATGCCGATGGACACGCAGTTGACGTGGGCCTCGTGCATCAGCTCGACGTCGCGGTCGAGGATGTCGGGGCGGTCGATCCACTGGTCGGGGTTGTAGTCGCCGCCGTGCAGGAAGGCGGGGAAACGGGGGGTGAAGGTCATGGCGGGTACCTCCGTATCTGATATATTCAAGTGTCATTTTACAGGATTTTCTGGGCTTTGTAAATGGCAGAAGCGGCATGAAAAAGCGCTGCTGCGAAAGCTCACAGCAGCGCATACGATGATTGCGTGAATTGTGGCTTGTCAGAATTGTTGTTACATGGTATAATTTAGTTAGCATAAGGCAGTTCATTTCATTCACGTACTTCATCAAGGGGGCTTTTGCGATGAAACGTATTGCAATTACTTTCGCTATTCTGCTTGTTTGTTTTGTTATGTGTTGGTCCGAAGCGAACGCAGAAACTACATACAGTATACCGGCTGGCGTATCGGTTATAGAAGAGCAAGCGTTCTATGGCACTACTGCTGCAGGTGACGTTGTTCTTCCCCAAGGTGTGCGAGAGCTTCATTCTCAATCCTTTGCATATAGCAGAGTAACTAGCATCAACCTTCCTGATTCGCTGACCTATATTGCTCCTGATACTTTCGAAGGCTCGGATGTGCGCCTCTATGCAACCGACGGTACATATGCAGCGTCCTGGTGCATTGTGAATCATCCTGACTACCTAATTGAAGGCTCTACTGTTGATTTCGAGTACACAATTACCGATGGGAAGGTAACCATCAGTAAGTGTATTGGCACTACTGCTGAATTAGCTATCCCCCGAGAGATTAGCGGATGTGAAGTTGTAGCTGTTTCTGCATTGGCTTTCTCCAATTGTACCCATTTGACATCTATCGCCATTCCTGACACGGTTACAAGCATTGGCGACTCTGCTTTTCAGAGCTGCATTAATCTGAAAAGTGCTCAATTGCCGGAAGCACTTGATTGCATCAGCGACGGTATGTTTTTTGCATGTATGAATCTTGAAACGGTAAACATTCCACTAAATGCTCTGAAGATTGGTGAAATGGCATTTAAGGGATGTCAGGCCTTGAATGAAATCACTATTCCGGGTAATATTGCAACTATCGGTTTTGATGCGTTTGGTGGTTGTTACATTCTCTCGTCAATAGAACTTCCGTCATCGCTCCGAACTATTGATGACTATGCCTTTATGACCTGTGAAAGCTTTACTTCGATTACAATTCCAGAAGGTGTTATGACAATTGGCGAATCAGTCTTTGGCGAGTGTACTGCACTGGCGGAGATTTATCTGCCTCGAAGCGTAACTTCCATTGGTGACTATACCTTTGAAACATCCTGCCGCAATACCATTGTGTTTGTTTATGATGGTAGCTATGCGCATGAATGGTGTATTGCAAATGACGTGACCTATCGGCTCAGGGATGCCGCTCCTACGCCAACACCTACCCCTATGCCTACTCCCACGGCCACACCTACTCCTACACCCACTCCCGTACCAACGGCGGGTGTTTGTGGTGATAATTTGACTTGGAGTTTGGATGAGAATGGGCGTCTCGTTATTGTTGGCGAAGGACCTATGGCAAACTACAATTACTATAGCACATATAGTGATTCTCCTTTCTGGATTCATCGAAAGAGTATTAAATCTGTATGCGGTGAAGGGGTGACCGCTATTGGTGCCTATGCGTTTAGTGACACGGTTTACTTGGAGGATGTCTCGTTTCCGCAGGTTGAATCCGTCAACAAATATGCCTTCTATAATAGTGGCATTGCAAGTGTAGATGGACTCCCTAATGTAGTCAATATAGGCTTTCGTGCATTTTCTGGTAGTGATATAGTTACTGTGGATTTTCCTCAACTAAAGTCGGTAAATGAGTATGCTTTTGCTGGTTGTACCAAACTGAAGACTATAGAATTACCACAGGCAACAAGTATCTGTGCATTTGCGTTCTATAATTGCTCAAGACTAAATTCGTTATCTTTGCCACAAGTAATAGATATTGGGGAAAGTGCTTTTCAGGGCTGTACAGCATTGGCGAGTCTCAGTTTGCCGCAAGTACAGTATATAGAAGAATATGCCTTCTTTGAATGTAAAAGCCTCTCTAGAATATACCTTGATACTGTAGGGTCAATTGGAACGGGAGCTTTTATAGGATGCAGTCAACTGACTTATGTAAGGCTCAAAAACTGCTATTCCATTGAAGAAAATGCTTTCCGCGGCGGAAGTGACTTGTATTTTCATATACCTTATACGTGCTATGTGGCTCGGAACTATGCAAAGGAGTACGGTAATTCAATAATGCTATTTGATGATTAACCTACACCTTCCCCGACTCCTGCTGCCACACAAGTACCAACAGAATAGCATGATAATAGTAGTCCCCCAACGCTTCATCCCATCATCTTCATATACTTATTCCCCGTCGGCCTTCAGAGCCCACACACCCTCGCCAGCTCCGACGCATTCGTCTTATCACAATGCCGTGAAGGGATAATCTGACATATGCAGCATCCTACCTATGAGAAATCGTAAGGCCCCCAATGCAAAACGCCCGAATCGCATGGTTCGGGCGTTCAAATTGTTGACGCGGATTACTCCTCGTCCTCCTCGGGCAGCTCGGCGTTGTGGTAGACGTTCTGCACGTCGTCGTTCTCCTCGAGCATCTCCAGCATCTTCTGGATGGCCTTGAGGGTGTCGGGGTCGGAGATGGCCACGGTGTTCTGGGGGATCATGTCCACCTCAGCGGAGAGGAAGGACAGGCCCTGGGCCTCCAGCGCCTCGCGCACGGCGGAGAAGTCGGCGGGGGCGGTGTAGATCTCGAACACGTCGTCCTCGGCCTTCATGTCCTCAGCGCCCGCGTCCAGGGCCATCATCATCAGCTCTTCCTCGTCCATGCCGGGGGTGCGCTCGATGACGATAACGCCCTTCTCGTCGAACATGAAGGAAACCGAGCCGGTGGTGCCCATGTTGCCGCCGTTCTTGGCGAAGCAGTGGCGGACGTCGGAGGCGGTGCGGTTGCGGTTGTCGGTGATGGTGGTGACGATCACGGCCACGCCGCCGGGGGCATAGCCTTCATAGGTGATCTCCTCGTACACCACGTTGGACAGCTCGCCGCTGGCCTTCTGGATGGAGCGCTTGATGTTATCATTGGGCATGTTGTTGGCCTTGGCCTTGGCAATGATATCGCGCAGCTTGGTGTTGTTGTCGGGGTTGGGGCCGCCGGCACGCACAGCGATGGCGATCTCACGGCCGATCTTGGTGAAGATCGCGCCGCGGGCAGCGTCAGCCTTGCCCTTCTTGGCCTGAATATTATGCCATTTGGAATGTCCGGACATGGGTGTTACCTCCTGTATATGAAAGAGAATGAAACTTGCAACGCTTTATTATAGCACCACACCCGGCGGTGCGTCAAGGGCTTTGGGGAATTCGGCGCGCAAAGGCGGGTCAGGCGACGAACTTCACTTCGCTGTCCCGGATCAGGGAGGCGAGGTTCTCGTCGATCAGGGCGCTGATCTGGCTGGCCAGGTTGCCCACGAAGGCTTCATCCTCCGTCAGTACCTTGAGGATGCTTTCGGCTGTGCGCTTCTGGTTGCCCTGGGTGGTGATGGCCGCCTCGGGGAACAGCAGGCGCACCGGCCGGGGGATGCGCAGGCTCATCATCGTTTCGCGGACGATGCCGCCGCCCACGATGCTGGCCGCCAGGGCGATGATGACGCCCACGATGACGCCCAGCGGGCCGGCGGCAACCAGCGCCGCGCCGCTGCCGCCGCAGATCATGCCCAGCACCACGCTGGTCACCACGGTGACCATGGCCTGCACGATGGTCACGAAGTTGGACGCAGCGCCATCTGCGCCGAAGTCCGTATCGTCGCTGCCCAGGCGGATGCTGCCGGCCTGCAGGCGGCCCAGGGACATGCCATGCCTGCGGGCGATCTCGTCCAGGGCCTTCTGCACCTGGTCCATCAGCGTGTGCGTCCAGGTTTTGCAGGCGCTCTCGACCACCAGGCGGCCCTGGGCGCTGCGCAGGTAATCAGTGATGGCCTCGCCCGTGCGGGTCTCGAAGTCCCGAAGGGTTTCCAGCTCGCCGCTGCGCCACAGGCGGAAGGTCTGTAGTACGCACCGGTTGATCAGCTTCTCGCCCAACGCGTCGGAGATGAGGGTGATGAGCTCCGGAATGCGCTGGCTGACCAGGGTTTCCACCGCGTTGCCGGCCACATAGGCGCGCATGTCGTTCAGCAGGCGCGCCGCGCCCTCGTCCACGCTGCCGGCATAGACCAGGCCGCGGGCGATGTCGAATTCCGGCTCGGTGGAGGTGACCACGAGGGAATCGCTGAACTCCTCCTCGCACATCTCGCGGAAGAAGCGCATGCGGGAGGGGCCGCCGGTGAGGATGACCACCCGGGGCTCGCGCTCGCGGATGCGCTGGTGTACGCTGGTGAGGGTGTTGCTCAGGCGGGACTCGAAGGACATGCCGTCCAGCAGGGGGTGGGGGCGGGAGATGATGTCGAACTGCACGATATCGGGGGAAAGGCGGATGGTCAGGCCGGATACGCCGGGCAGGCCGGGGATGCGGATGAACTTCTCCAGCGTTTCGCCGGAGGAGAAGTAGAACTCCTCCTTGAGGAAGTAGCGCTCCTTGAGCGCGCGGGCCTCGAGCATGATGCGGCTGTACCAGGCGGGATTGCGCTGCAGGAAGCCCTCCAGCGTCTCGCGGGCCGCAGGGTTGGAGATGGCCGACAGCGCATGCTGCACGATCATCTCGTCCATCAGGCCGCCGCCCAGCTTCACATCGCCCACGACCTCCACATTGTGCTCCTCGCCATCGCAGACATAGGCCAGGTCCAGCGTGGAGGAGCCGATGTCGATGACCAGCACGCAGTCCTGGATCATGCCGGCGTCCACATGGGCCACGCGGCGGCACAGCGCGTTCTCAAAGGCCGCGCGGGACTCCGAGGCCAGGCGGATGTTGGGCATGCCCGCCTCGGAGAGCAGCTTGCGGTAGCGCGCGCGGGCCTCATCCTGCCAGCCCGCAGGGCAGCCCACGATGAAGCAGGTCTGCTCCGGGTCATCCACGATGTCGCGCACGGATTCGTTCTGCCGCAGCGCGTTCATCACGCCCGTGGCAAAGCGCAGGACCGCCTGGTTGATCTCCGGCCGGTTCTCCAGGAAGTGCCGCTTGAAGCACACCTGCAGGTCCGTCAGGGCGGGGTTGTCCGCCGAAGCAAGGCTGCCCACCATGGGCGTATCGCCCAGCATGGCCACGGCGGAAATGAAGCTGAGCTTCCCGGCCACGGGGATGGGCGTGGGTTCGTTGGCGGATATATCGCGGCTCCAGGTGATGCAGCTTTCGCCGTCACCCAGGTCAAAACCGAAGTAATACATAAACTTCCTCCATCATCAATGCTGGATATCAGCCGCGGGACGCAGGCAGAGGCCCCGCTTGACAACGACGCCGGTGCCCTTCTCGCGGATGGCCGGCCAGCGCATGCCCCCGGCGCAGTCCGCCGGCATCACATCAAAGAGCGAGGCGGTCTCCGGCGTGTAGGGCACGGCTTCCAGCCCGCGCTCCGTCAGGGTCATCTTCAGCACCGAGAGCGGATAGGCCAGCAGCTCCCGGTCGGGGATGTCCAGCGCCGCCTCGCACAGCGCGCAGTACAGCTCCACCGCATCGGCGCCCATGTCCTGCCGCTCCCGCACCAGGGTGACGGCCTGACGGTCGGCGATGCTGGCCGCATCGGCGCGGATGCCGTCCGCCTGCTGCTGCAGGAAGCGGGTCATCTCCGTTTCTTCCACATAGGCCTCGTGTACCTCGGGCAGCACGGGCCGCGTCTTGCGGCGCAGGGCAGGGTGGGTCACCCGCAGCAGGGTGTGCAGCGCGGCCAGGATGGCAGCCGCCACGGTGGGCAGTTCCCATTCCAGCACGATAAAGGTCAGCACGGCCACCATCAGCAGCAGGTCCATCAGCGGGTGGGCAAGGAAGAGCAGCCATTTCTCCGGCTCCTCATCGTCGCGGTGGACGGCAGGTTTGCCCATGTCCAGGGTGATCAGGTCCAGATAGGACAGGGCGCTCTTCTGCCGGGCATAAAGGGTGCGAAGCAGGCGGCGGCGCTCCTCGTCGGGCGCTTCGTCCAGCGCCCTGCGCTGCTGCTCGGACAGCACCAGCTCCGCCAGGCGGCGGCTCTTTTCGATAGACAGCTTTTCCACAGTATGTTCTCCTTCCTGCTTTTCATCCGTCCCGGCGGATCCCACCGGGGGCGGGCAGAGGTCATTGCGGACGTTTTTTTTCATTCTACACCAACCACAACAGGGCTGTCAACTGCGCGCGGGCTGCACCGCTGCCACCCTGTGCCTGCATCAATGGAGCAATTGTTGTACTTTCCCCGTTCTTTGCCAAAGTTTTTGCTGCCGGGGGGGTTTCATTTCGCGGCATTATCGTGTATAATAGGTGCGAGTCATTCACCAGGAGGTGCGCACGTGGACAGGTTTGAAACGACGAAGCTCCAGCCCCTGCAGGATTCGGGCAACAAGGCGCAGGACATCCTGCTGTATGTGTACAACGCGCTGCAGGCCAAGGGGTACGACCCCATCACCCAGCTTGTGGGCTATATCATCTCCGGCGACCCGACCTACATCACCAGCCACAACGGCGCCCGCAGCATGATCTGCCGCCTGGAGCGGGATGAGATCGTCGAGGAACTGGTGCGGTTCTATCTGGCGGGACACGCGCCCCGGGGCTGACGGACAGGGCAGCTGTGCCGGGTCTGTTTGCTGTGCCCTGATGCGGGAATTGAACATTCAGCAGGCCTTCCGGGTCTGCCTTTTTATTGCGAAAACGCCCCTCCTCCGTGCGACCGGGAGAGGGGCGTTCGTGTATCAGGGCTTGCTCTGCAGGCGGCGGATGGAGCAGAGCAGGTTCACGGCGTCGGCGCGGGTCTTCTTCAGGCGGCGCAGCAGGGCGCGTTCCGCCTCATAGCGGGCGACGAGGGCCGCATCCTCCGGCAGGAGGAACCCGTTCAGGAAGCATTCCGGTTGCGACATGCGCCTGGGGCCGGCGGCCGTTTCCAGGGTGAGGATGCTCCCCTGCACCTGCAGGCAGGTGACCGTGCCGAAGGCGGGGCTGGTGAAGCGCTGCCCCACCAGATCGGGCGCGGGCAGGGCGGCGATCTCCTCATTGAGCTGCGCCTGTGCCGCGTTCAGCTGATCCAGCTGCAGCTGCAGCACGTTCACCTGAACGGCGCGTTCCTGCGCCGCCTGGCCTGTGCGGCTGCGGGTGAGAACCAGCGGCGTCGCCTCGCCGAAGAGCCCCAGCTTCTTTGGCCCGGCGTTCAGCAGGATATCGGCGGCCATCAGGTTGCGCAGGGCAGTGGGCGGCAGCGCGCCATCCGCCGGGACCAGGCCGGACAGCACCGGGTGACTGGCGATGGCCTGGGCAACGCCGCCCGCCAGCCCATGGTAGCCCGCCAGGGAGAACAGGGCGCCGCTGGACACATCCGCCGTGCAGCCCACCATGTCCGCCACATAGCGCGCCTCGGTGGACTTGTAGAGGAAGTTGTCTTCCGGGCGGATGAGCGCCAGCAGGTTCATCGTGGCGCGGATGTTCTGCGCCCAGGTACGCTTTGCCTCGGGGTACAGGGCCAGCCGCTCGTTGCAGTGCTGGCAGAAGGCCTGCATCATGGCCTGGCGGAGGGCGAGGTCGCCGCCGTCATCGGCCAGCAGGCGGAGCAGCGCATCGCTGAGCAGGGCCGGATCCTTTTCGGCCAGGCAGAGCAGGCCGTTCAGGGGCTGTGCGCTGCCGACGTGGGCAAAGGCCGGGGCTGCGGCCTCCTGCAGCGCGCGGATCATCCCGGGGAGATCCTCCGCTGCAGGATCAAAGCTGCCGGCGCAGCGTTCCGCTGCATTCCAGATCGCCTGCAGGCGTTCCGGCACGCCGGTTTTTTTCAGGAGAGCGGCATAGTTGTTCAAGAGCAGCGCAATGCGTTCAGCGTTCATCCTTACACCTCGTTTCATGTGTTCGATGTTATGTAATTATACCACATAACACATTGTTTGTCAATCCATTCTCCGATGGCGACTGCAATGCCTTCAACGCATGGCCGGGGGCGGATTCCCACTCCCCGATGCTCCGGCCGGCCGGCCTTTTCATGGCACGCAAAAGGGGCGAAGCGCGCTGCTCCGCCCCGGTGGTGTATGATATTATTCGTCGCCCAGGTCTTCTTCCAGCAGGGCGAGCAGGTCGTCCTCTTCCTCCTCGGGCATATCGCCGGGCTCCTCGGGGGCCACGGGGGCGGAGGGGTTGGCGAAGATCTCCGCGCGGATGATGGCGTCGATCTCGGCGGTGATCTCCGGATTGTCGCGCAGGAAGAGGCGGGTGTTCTCGCGGCCCTGGCCGATGCGCTGATCCTTGTAGGAGAACCACGCGCCGCTCTTGTGGATGATGTCGCGCTCCACGGCCATATCCAGCAGGGTGCCTTCGCGGCTGATGCCCTCGCCGTAGATGATGTCGAACTCGGCCACGCGGAAGGGCGGGGCCACCTTGTTCTTCACGACCTTGATCTTGGTGTGGTTGCCCACCACCTCGCTGCCGCTCTTGAGCTGCTCGCCGCGGCGCACGTCCAGGCGCACGGAGGAGTAGAACTTCAGCGCGCGGCCGCCGGGGGTGGTCTCGGGGTTGCCATACATCACGCCGACCTTCTCGCGCAGCTGGTTGATGAACACGGCCACGCAGCCGGTCTTGTTGATGATGCCGGCCAGCTTGCGCAGGGCCTGGGACATCAGGCGGGCCTGCAGGCCCACGAAGGAGTCGCCCATCTCGCCGTCGATTTCGGCCTTGGGCACCAGCGCCGCCACGGAGTCGATCACGACCACATCCAGCGCGCCGGAGCGCACCAGGCTCTCCACGATTTCCAGGGCCTGCTCGCCGGTGTCGGGCTGGGCGACGTACAGCTCGTCGATGTTCACGCCCAGCTTGCCGGCGTACACGGGATCCAGCGCGTGCTCCGCATCCACGAAGGCCGCGATGCCGCCGGCCTTCTGCGCCTCGGCGACGATGTGCAGCGCCACGGTGGTCTTGCCGGAGGATTCGGGGCCATAGATCTCGATAATGCGGCCGCGCGGGATGCCGCCCACGCCCAGGGCCGCGTCCAGCGTCAGACAGCCCGTGGGGATCACCTGCACGCTCTGCTCGGCGCGGTCGCCCAGCTTCATCACGGTGCCCTTGCCGAACTGCTTGTCCAGGCCGCTGAGCGTGTGCTCAAGGGCCTTGAGCTTCTCTTCGCGCGTATCGCTCACAGGGGCGGCGACCTTCTCTGCCTTGGCGGTCTTCTTTGCTGCCATAATGGTTCCTTCCTTTCGCAAACGGGGGATGCCCGTGGATGTCTTTGGGGTGCTTCCATCTTAACATAGCGAACAGAGGTTTGCAAGGGGAACACGCAAAAAAAGTTGCGTCCCTCCTGTGCCCCCAAAATGAATTATTCATTAATTGCCCCCTGCCGTGCGGGGGATGACAAGAAATGAATAATGAATAATAATGGGTATGGGTGTACCCCCGGCGGGCGCGGCCCATCGGGGGTACGGATTATTACAGAGCCTTCATGGTAAAGGTGAAGGAATAGGGCTTGTCAGCCGGGTAGCAGTACTTGGGCAGGGTGGGTGCGCCCCAGCTGTCATCGCCGCCCACGCCCTTGCGGAACATGGCCACGTCCAGCACCGTGCGCACGGAGCCCATCAGGTCGCCGGGGTGGTAGGCGGCCTGCAGCTCCTCGGGCAGCCAGGGGGTCACGCTGATTTGCAGGTTCTCGCCGGTGATCATCACGCCGTGCCTGTCCGCATCAGTGACAGTCATCACCTGCACGCCGCAGCGGTTTCCGGATTCCTGGGGCTTGCAGTAGCGGGTCATGCCGTCCGCCACCTTGTAGGTGTGCCAGCCCAGGAGCGCGCCGTCGCAGCGGTCGATGTAGTTCTCGTCCGGGCCCAGGCCATAGTAGGTCACGGTGTCCAGGCGGGGATCCAGCTGGAAGGAAAGGCCCAGGGCGGGCATGTCCGGCAGATCGGCGACGCCGGGCCAGTTCACCGTCACCTCGATCTCGTCGTCGCGGCGGATGGTGTAGACCACGGTCATCTCAAAGTCCTTGAGCATGGGGCAGGCGTAGCGGTAGGTCAGGGTCGTGGCCTCCTCGCCCTCGGCCAGCTCGCAGTGGCGGCGCCAGCTGTAGCGGCTGATGAGGTGGTAAACGCCCTGGCGGATGGCGGTGCCGTTGCCGCGGTCGTTGTCGGTGTGGGCGCGGAAGAGGCTCAGCTGCGGGGCGCGCAGCAGGGTCTCGCGTCCCAGCTTATCGCGGAAGGAGATGGGGCCCGCGCCGCGCTCAAAGAGCACGCCCAGCTGATTGCCGCGCACGCCGATGTTGTTGTCGCAGGGGATGACCTTCGCCCTGGGGGCCTCGGGCTTCACGGCGGCATGCTCGCCATAGACGGTCTGGCCGTGGCTGACGACGGTGCCTGCGGGCAGGATGCCCTTGTCCTCCGCCAGGACGAGGTAGCAGGTCAGCACCACCTGACCCTGTGCAGGGAGCTTACCATAGGGGAGGTTGATATGCCTGCTCTCGCCGGGGGCGATCTCCGGCAGGGGCAGGGAGCCGGTGGCGATGGGCAGGGTGTCGCATTCCGCCGTCCAGCGCAGGGTGTAGCCGGTCAGGGAGGCGAAAAGCTTGCGGTTCCAGACGGTGACGCCGGTCTTGCCGGGCTTGAGGAACACATCGCGGAAGAGGTAGCGTACCTCCTGACACTTGCCGGTCTGGCTGCGGTCACCCAGGATGATGCCGTTGGTGTTGAACTGCCAGTCGGTGGGCTTGTCGCCGAAGTCGCCGCCGTAGGCCAGGCGCTCCTGACCGTTGGGGCCCGTGACGCGCAGGGCCTGATCCACATAGTCCCAGATGAAGCCGCCCTGATACATGGGGTACTTGTCCTCCAGGGCGGTGTACTCGTTCATGCCGCCGCAGGAGTTGCCCATGGCGTGGGTGTATTCGCAGTTGATGAAGGGGCGCTGGGGGTCGTTTTTCAGGTACTTCTCGATGTCCGCCGCCTTCATGTACATGTGGGAGAGCATATCGGAGGTGTGCAGGTAGCGCTTGTCATGCACGCAGCCCTCGTAATGCACCAGGCGGGTGGGATCGGTGCGGCGGAAGTACTCGGAGAGGTCGAAGAGGTTGCAGCCGCCCCAGCTCTCGTTGCCGCAGCTCCACAGGAGGATGCAGGCGTGGTTCTTGTCGCGCTCCAGCATGTGGCGGCCGCGGTTGAGCACGGCCTCGCGCCATTCGGGCTTGTCGCCGGGGACGACCCAGTCGTGCCAGGGGGCCCAGGAGCCGTGGGATTCGATATTCGTTTCGTCGATGACGTACAGGCCGTACTCATCGCACAGGCGGTAGAACTCCGTCGTGTTGGGGTAGTGGCAGGTACGCACGGCGTTGATGTTCATGGCCTTCATGTCGTGGATGTCGCGCAGCAGCAGCTCGCGGGTCATCACGCGGCCGCGGTCGCAGTCGAACTCATGGCGGTTCACGCCGTGGAAGACGATGCGCTTGCCGTTGAGGCACATGATCCTGTCGATCATCTCGAACTGGCGGAAGCCCACCATGACGCGGCTGACCTCGGTGACGCGGCCCAGGGCATTGGTGAGGGTGATGGTCAGGGGATAGAGGGTGGGAGCCTCGGCGCTCCAGAGGTGGACGCCGGAAATGACAGAGGAGAACTCCACCTGATCCTGGCCGCTGATGGCGCGGGTCTCCTCGTACAGCACCTGGCCGCTGCGGTCGGACAGGGTCACGCGGGCCTGGCCGCCCTTCTGGCCGGCGATGCTCAGCAGGGCCTCCAGGTGGGCGGTGGTGTAGTTATCCGTGAGAGGAGTGCGCACGCGCACGTCCGCCAGATGGGTCTCGGGCCAGAAGTGCAGCGTGACGCTCCGGTGAATGCCGGAGAAGCGCCAGAAGTCCTGATCCTCCATCCAGGAGCCGCTGCAGCGCTTGAACACCCGCAGGGCGATGCGGTTCTCGCCCACGCGCACGAAGGGGGTGATGTTGAAGGCGTGGGCGGTGAAGGAATCCTCTGCATAGCCTACCTCGTGGCCGTTGACCACCACCAGCACGGCGGCCTCCACGCCTGCCAGGTGCAGGACGATGCGGTTCTGCATGTCCTTGAGGGACAGCGCGAAGGTCTTCACGCAGGTGACGGTGGGGTTGTACTCGTCGCTGACCTCGGGGGCCTGCAGAGCCTCGTGGCCGTCCCAGGGATACTGGGTGTTGACATAGTGGGGCGGATCCCATTCGGGGGCGACGAGCTGGAACTCGCAGGGGACGGTGATCTCCCGCAGGGTCCCGTCCATGGCGCCGCTCTCCAGCAGCTCCTGGGGCGCACCGGCGGGGTTCAGGGCGAAGTGCGCTTTCCATGTGCCGTCCAGGGAGCGCACGAGGGAGGACACGCCCTCCTCTGCCTCCTGCTTGCTGGCGAAGAATTCATGGTCAGAGTAGGGGGGCAGCACGTTTACCAGGCTGATCTCCGGGTCGGACAGCCACTTGGTGGTGAAGCGTTCTCCGCGGATGATGTTCATGTGGGTCAGCTCCTCTCATGATGGATGGGGGGATGTTCTTGTGCATGACGCCGGGACTCACTCCACCGGCTGGGATTCTGCGAAGGGGATGTAGGTGTTGTTCTCGAAGGACTCGATGAGGATGAAGTACCTGTCATGCTCGCGCCAGCCCGCGCCGGTGGACTCGTAGGACTCGGTCTCGATGACGCAGTTCGGCAGCACGGCCTGGAGCTTGTCGATCTCCTCCTGGGTGAGGTTCGGGTTGTAGGAGATCCACAGCCGCTGCAGGTTCGGGCAGGAGTACAGGGGGCTGAGGTCTGTGACATTGTTGTGGCACAGGTTCAGGTCCAGCAGGTGCTCGTGGTTCGCCAGGGCGGAGATATCCGTGATGTCCTGCATGAACAGCTCCACATACTCCAGATCCGGCAGCTGCGCCAGGACGGAGATGTCCGTTACATGCTTCTTGGAGTCGATGACGATCAGGCGGCGGAGCTTGGGGAAGTTGCTCAGGAAGCTCAGGTCGGTGACGTTGTTGTGGCCCACGTCGATGGCCAGCAGATGGGGGAAGTGCTGCAGGCGCTCCCAGATCTGCGTGGCGGTGTAGCGGGGATCCTGACGGCCCTTGCCGGTGGAGAAGGCCGTGGCATCCGAGCGCAGATACACCCGGCGGCCATCGCAGATGAGCCAGTTCAGCGTCCAGTCGAACCACACGTCCGGGTAGGGGGTGAGCAGGTAATCCCGCATGCCGTTCAGGCTTGGGCGGTACTTGTTCATGATGACGCGCTCAATGTTGGGCAGCGCGTCCAGCGCCTGGGCGATCTGGCTCAGCTTGACCTCGCCCTTGGGGGTGTCCAGGTCCATCACCGTATCCTCGGAGGAGATGGTGGCGTTGCCCAGCTTGACCGTCCAGACGAAGTGTACCTCCGGGAAGGCGGCAACGAGCTTGGCTTTGTTGGCGGTGGAGAGGTTCACGCCCGTCAGATCGACGGTCTCGATCTCCGGGTGCTGTTCAAGGTCGCTGATGAGGGTCTTGATCCGGTTGTCCGCCTTCGTGACGCCGGTCAGGTCCAGGGTGGTGGTTCCCTCGGGCACGGGCACGCCCAGCACATCTGCATGGGCAGCCAGGGGCAGGGCCATCAGCAGGAGCAGCATAAGGAGCAGGGGCACACACATCCTGCGCATGAGGCATCATTCCTTTCGGGATTCCTACATTGAATAGCATTTTCATCAGGGGTGTTCCTTCCTGCATTATAGCAAAGGCGGCAGGGAGCGTCAAGGTGGAAAAGGAAGTATACAACGCATTTCATGGGGTGGGTTTCGGGAAATCCAGTGACGCTTTCTTCACCTGCAGCGACACACACAAAGTGCAATTTCCCGCTTTACAACCGCCGCCGAACGTGCTATAATCCTATCATTCACAATGAACGGGAACGCTGCCCCATTCCCCTGTACAGAGAGCCGCGCGGTCGGTGGAAGCGCGGACAGGCAACAGGCAGCCGCTCGCCCGGGAGTGAGACCGGCATATCCGGCGCCTGGCGCACGTTACGCGCAAGAGTGGCCCGCCACGCGCGGGCAAGCAGAGTGGTACCGCGAAGTGACATGATTGCGACTTCGTCTTTGCGTTTTGCAGGGGCGGAGTCTTTTTCTTACCCTGCAGAAGCTGTCCATACCCCTTTCAACCCACATCAAGGAGGTAACCACCCATGGAATTCAAGCCCTACAACCCGGCTCAGATCGAGCCGAAGTGGCAGCGGCACTGGGATGAGCACCAGACCTTCGCTGCCTCCATGGACCACAGCAAGCCCAAGTTCTACGGCCTGATCGAGTTCCCCTACCCCAGCGGAAACGGCCTGCATGTGGGCCATCCCCGCTCCAACACGGCCATGGACATCATCGCCCGCAAGCGCCGCATGGAGGGCTGCAACGTGCTCTTCCCCATCGGCTGGGACGCCTTCGGCCTGCCCACGGAGAACTACGCCATCAAGAACAACATCCACCCCGCCATCGTCACCAAAACCAATGTGGATCACTTCCGCATGCAGCTCAAGCGCCTGGGCTTCTCCTTCGACTACAGCCGCGAGGTGGACACCACCGATCCCGCTTACTACAAGTGGACGCAGTGGATCTTCCTGAAGCTGTTCGAGAAGGGCATGGTCTTCCGCGACAAGACCCTGGTCAACTACTGCCCCACCTGCAAGGTTGTGCTGTCCAACGAGGACAGCCAGGGCGGCAAGTGTGACGTGTGCCACGGCGACGTCATCCAGCTGCCCAAGGACGTGTGGTACCTGCGCATCACCAAGTATGCCGACAAGCTCCTGGAGGGCCTGAAGTCCGTCGAGTACCCGGAGAACATCGCCCAGCAGCAGGTCAACTGGATCGGCAAGTCCACCGGCGCGTTCGTGAACTTCGCCGTGACGGGCACCGACGAGAAGCTGGAGATCTACACCACCCGCCCCGACACCCTCTTCGGCGTGACGTTCATGGTCATGGCGCCCGAGCATCCCATGATCGACAAGTATGCCGACCGCATCACCAACATGGACGCGATCCTTGCCTACCGCGAGGAGTGCGCCAAGAAGACCGAGTTTGAGCGCACCCAGCTGGTCAAGGACAAGACGGGCCTGAAGATCGAGGGCATCGCCGGCATCAATCCCCTCACCGGCAAGGAAGTGCCCATCTTCATCTCCGACTATGTCATGATGGGCTACGGCACCGGCGCGATCATGGCTGTGCCTGCCCACGACCAGCGTGACTGGGAGTTCGCAAAGAAGTTCGGCGTGGACATCATCGAGGTCATCAAGGGCGGCGACATCACCGTCGAAGCCTACACCGGCGACGGCGAGATGGTCAACTCCGACTTCCTCAACGGCTACACCAACAAGAAGGATTCCATCGAACGCGTGCTGCAGGAGATTGAGGCCAAGGGCTACGGCCGTGCCGGTGTGCAGTACAAGATGAAGGACTGGGCCTTCAACCGCCAGCGCTACTGGGGCGAGCCCATTCCGCTGGTGCACTGCCCCTGCTGCGGCGTGGTGGCCGTCCCCTATGAGGAGCTGCCCCTGGAGCTGCCCGCGGTGGACGACTTCCAGCCCGGCACCGACGGCAAGTCCCCCCTGGCCCGCATCGAGAGCTTCGTGAAGTGCAAGTGCCCCAAGTGCGGCGCGGATGCGGAGCGCGAGACCGACACCATGCCCCAGTGGGCCGGTTCCTCCTGGTACTTCCTGCGCTACTGCGATCCCCACAATG
>JAFQQT010000022.1 GCA_017410455.1 Clostridia bacterium | reverse complement strand
TCGCGCTCAGCTTCAGCCAGGTCGCATCGGTCGTCGCTGTCCATGCGCCGTTCGCCTCGACTGCGATGCTTGCCTCGCCGCCCTGATGCGGCAGCGTTCCTCCGTTGGCCGTCGCAGCCACGCGATCCGCCTTCGCCTGTGCAATGGTCACCGTCTGCGTGGCTGTGCCGCAGGTCAGGGTGATCTCGGCTTCGCGGGGGTGCTCCGTGTCAGGGTTCGCGGCAAGGGTAATAAGCACGGTTGCATCCTCCGTGCCGTTGCTCACGTCCATGTTGACCCAGTCCGCGTCAGTCGTCGCTGTCCATGCGCCGTTCGCCTCGACTGCGATGCTCGCTTCGCCACCCTGATGCGGCAGCGTTCCACCGTTGGCCGTCGCAGCCACGCGATCCGCCTTCGCCTGCATGATGGTCACCGTCTGCGTGGCTGTGCCGCAGGTCAGGGTGATTTGGGCTTCGCGGGTGTGCTCGGTGTCCTTATTCGCAGCGGCTGTCACCTTGATGCCGGCGTTGCCGTTGCCGGTGGTCGCGCTCAGCTTCAGCCAGGTCGCGTCGGTCGTCGCCGTCCATGCGCCGTTTGCCTCGACTGCGATGCTTGCCTCGCCGCCCTGATGCGGCAGCGTTCCTCCGTTGGCCGTCGCAGCCACGCGATCCGCCTTCGCCTGTGCGATCGTCACCGTCTGCGTGGCCGTACCGCAGGTCAGGGTGATTTGAGCTTCGCGGGGGTGCTCGGTGTCAGGGTTCGCAGCAAGGGTAATAAGCACGGTTGCATCCTCCGTGCCGTTGCTCACGTCCATGTTGACCCAGTCCGCATCCGTCGTCGCAGTCCACGGGCCATTGGCCTGAATGCGCATGGTGCGGCTGTCACCCGTGCCATCAACCGTGGCCGAAATGCTGTCCCGGGGCGCCTGCGTGATCGCCACCGTCTGCACGGCCGTGCCGCAGGTGAAGGTGATATAGCCCGTGCGGGACTCGACATCGGATGGGTTCTTCGCCAGTGTGACCGTCAGCTCGGCGTCGCCCTTGCCGCTCCTGCTGGACAGCCCGATCCAGTCGTGCGTTGTCACAGCCTGCCATGAGCCGTTGGAGGTCACGCTGATCCGGCGGGTATTTCCGTCGCCGCTCAGTTCAGCTGTCGCCACTTCAGCCACGATCATCGGCGTGCTCTTGGCCTCGGTCTCATAGCTCACCAGCAGCGTGAAAGCGTCCCGGCTGATGTTCTTGTCCGGCTCGAGCCCCTTGTCGATACAGAACGCCGTATACGCCGCCTGACAGGTCCTGTCAAAGCTCTCGTAGTCGCCCTCTTCCAGATAGTACAGCCGCTGCAGCGCGCGGATGGCCTGCTGGGCAGTCTCCCCCGTGTCACCCTCGCGCACGAGGTAATCCTCCGTGGCAGGCGCCGCCGTGGGAACCACTTCGGGCGTCGTCGCAGCCGGCGTGGCAGTCGCAGCCGGGGGCGCCTCCTCCCCCTTGTTCAGCATGTAAAACGCCGCAGCACCGGCCAGCACCACCACCGCGATGGCCAGCGCCACCGCCGCGCGCCAGGGTTTCGCCGGGGGTGCATAGGGCCGGAGCATCTCCTGGAGGTGCTTCATGCCCTCTTTCTCCGGATTCATGGTGACAGCATTGAGCGACCTGTTCACGAACTCCGGCGGGAGGTCCTTCGGCTGCATCGGCGGATACAGCACCGGAACCAGCCGCAGGCCTGAATCCTTGTCAATCCGCTTCACAAAGCGGCTCCACTCGCTGTACACCCACTGGCTGTGCAGATACTCCTTATCCGCGCAGACCACCAGCATCACCCGGGCCGAATACAGCGCCTTGTAGATGCCCGCCTCATAGTTTGCGCCGGCCATGGTCCGCTGCAGCTCCACGGGCGCGAAAAACACATGGAAGCCCTTCTTCGTCAGCTTCCTGTACAGGCGCAGGGCCTTGTGGTACTCGACGGTTTCGCCCTTGTCCCTGCCCGTGGTTTTATGGCAGAGGAAGATGTCATAATCCTTCGCATTCATGGCCAGGCGGCGGATCTCGGTGATCACCTGGTCAATGGCGGTCGCGTCCTCGATGAACTGCTGCTGCCGCTCCGGGTCGCCCTCCGTCAGCTCCAGGATCCGCTTGAAATCCCCATGCTCCCGCAAGGGGCCCGAGGTGAACTCCAGCGTGTGGATCTGCCAGATGCGCCGGCCGTTCTCCACCTCGCAATGCGCGCCATATGTGCACAGCAAACAGCCCCAGAGACCGTCCACGTCATCCGGAGCACTGTTGAGCATCAGTTTGTAGCTCGCAATGGCGTCCTGAAACTCACGCTGTTTTCTCAGTTCATTGGCCCGCTTGAATTTCTCCAGCGCATCGCCGCTCACCGCCGGGCGGCGGTTCTTCCTGCCGCATTTGTCGCATGTGATCAGCAGGCTGGTCGTATCGTGCGTTTCCATCATGTGGCCGCACGCATTGCATATCACAACCGTTCCCATCGTTGGCTCCCCCTGCAAAGAGTTGACTCCATTATACCATTTTTTTGCATGTGCAGCAACACATGATTGACTTTTTCCCCCATCGGCGATTATAATATGTACAGAAACCAGCGTTCCAATCCGCCTGTGAGGAGGTATATCATGCAGCATCTGTGCCTGTGCGGCTCCGGCGCCCCGCTTGTGGCGGAGCAGCTTTTCAGCGCGCTCAACGTGCAGCCGGTGGGGCTGCGCATCCTCCCCTTCACCGTGGATGGCGCGCCCCGGGGCGATGCGCTCTGGCTGCTGCCGCCCCCGCCGCTCAACGGGGTTCCCTGCCGCATCCGCATCGCGCCGGAGGATATGGTCATCGTGCCCCGGGTGATGGAGGAAGTCGCTGCCCCGGGCCTGCGGGCTGCCCTGCGCCTGCGCACGCCAATGCTGCTCTCCGGCCTGCGGGGGGATGTGCTGGCCAACGACGCCTTCCGCCGGGCGGTGTGCGACTGCCTGCAGGGGGACATCCCCCTGGTGCTGGCCGGCGACGACTCCGCAAAGCAGGTGCTCGGGGCGCTCCTGCCGCCCGATGTGCAGTTCTGGGTGGATGTGCCGGAGGACGCCGCCGCCCACAGCGCCCTGCTGGAGCAGCTCATCCCCGAAGCTGCGCTGCGGTTCTGAGCCTTTGCGGCCTTTAATCATTTCTTAACGTATTCTAATGAAAAAAGCCTTGTTTCCAGCGTTGAACAGTGTGTATACTGTTACCGGAAACAGGGCAGGATAACAGTGCAGACCGGATGAATCAGGTCAATGACCAACAGATGAAAGGAGAACCCCCCATGAGTGAATTTGAGAAGATTGTCAAAAACGTGGTCTACGGCGGCATCGGCGTCGCTGCGACCATCGTGGAAAAGGGCGGCGATATCGCCCGCTCCCTGGTGGAAAAGGGCCAGGAGACCATCCGCGCCAATCAGGATACCGTGGATCAGATCCGCGAGACCGCTGAGGACCTCAAGCGCCGCGTGCGCGAGTTCTGCGAGCGCTTTATGGATGATGGCGTGATCGACGCCTCCTGCCTGACGCGCGAGCAGCGCGACGCCGTCCGCCAGCAGCTGGACGAGCAGGACGCGCTGGATGATGAGGCCGCTGCGGCCTGCACCTACGACGAGCCCGCGGAGGATGAAGTGCCCACCATCGTCCTTCCCGAGGAGGAAGAGGCGGAACAGCCCGAGCCCGCCCCCGTCCCCACCATCGAGGTCGTGGAAGAGCCCGTCTCCGACGACGATGTGCCCGTCTTCAAGCCGGAGCAGCCCACCTGCTCCGCGCCGGACGAGGAGTGAACCCCTGTGCTCCCCCACCCGGGGGAGCTTTGACATTGCAGCAATACACGCCCTGCTCCGGAGATCCGGGGCGGGGCGTTTGCATATGGGCCATCGGGCGCGCCGGTGGCATAAAGGAGGAGCCCCCGGCCGGCGATCAGCACCGACTGGGGGCTCCATGCTGTAACGGGATTACTGCTGGTCAGCCGCAGCGTTCACCGCGTCCACCACGGCCTGGCAGGTGATGGTGGCGTAGGACACCGCGTCGATGTCGTCGATGGTCAGGGGCGCGGTCAGCCCGATGAACTGGCTGGTGAAGCGCTCCTCGCCGCACTTCCTGCCCAGGCCGGGGCTCTGGGTGGATGCATCCACCACCAGCGCCGCGATCGTGCCATCCTCGTTGAAGGTGACCGTGACGGTCACGTCCTGCCCGCCATAGGCCGGGACAGTCACCGTGGCGGCAGCGGGGGCAACGGGGCCTTCCTCGCCGGTCACGGACATGTCCTGCGTGGGCTCGTCGGCGGCAGTTTCGGTTTCAGGCTCCGCAACGGCAGTCGCGCCGCTGGTGGCCTCGGTGGTCACGTCCACAGCGGGGACCTCGGCGACTTCCTCCGCCGGGAACAGGCTGTTCAGCGCCTCGATCACGCCGTTGGAGGAGTAGGTCGCGCCGCTCACGATATCGACGCCCTCACCGGCCACGAAGGGGCCCTTCCTGCCGATGAACTGGTTCACGAAGGTGTCAACCAGAATGTTGTTGCAGATCGGGGGCACCTCGCCGGACACGTCGATGTCCAGCGTGGCGATGGTGCCGTCCTCGTTCAGGGTCACATTCACCACAACGCCGGAGCCGTAGCCGGAGCCCTTCGCGGTCAGCACTTCAGCGGCAGCCTCAACAGCAGGCTCCGCAACGGCGGTCGCGCCGGTGGTGGCCTCGGTGGTCACGTCCACAGCGGGGACTTCGGCGACTTCTTCCGCCGGGAACAGGCTGTTCAGCGCCTCGATCACGCCATTGGAGGAGTAGGTCGCGCCACTCACGATGTCGACGCCCTCACCGGCCACGAAGGGGCCCTTCCTGCCGATGAACTGGTTCACGAAGGCGTCAACCAGAATGTTGTTGCAGATCGGGGGAACCTCGCCGGACACGTCGATGTCCAGCGTGGCGATGGTGCCGTCCTCGTTCAGGGT
>JAFQQT010000021.1 GCA_017410455.1 Clostridia bacterium | reverse complement strand
CTGCACAGCGCCGGTCTCCAGGAAGTAGATGCCCACGCGGTTGCCGCCGCGGACGATCTTGGTGGTGTCCACGCCGAAGCCGCGCAGCTCGCGGATGCAGGCGTCAGCCACATCGTTCTTGGGCAGCACGGTCACGAAAGCGGTGTCCAGGCCGTAGTTGGCCAGGGAAACGGAAACGTTGGCTTCGCCGCCGCCGAAGGTGGCCTCCAGAGAGGGGCTCTGGAAGAAGCGCTCGTAAGCGGGGGACTTCAGACGCAGCATGATCTCGCCGAAAGTAATGATCTTGCCCATGGTAGGGTACCTCCATTTTCTGTTTTGTTGCTTGGTATGGTGTGCAGGTTTCCACCTCATCCGTCTCCGCCTTGCGGCGGATCCACCTTCCCCTCAAGGGGAAGGCGCAGCTGCGGCGTTCCTTGGCTTCCCCCTGAGGGGAAGCTCCCGCCGCAGCGGGTGATGAGGTGGAAAGCAGCGGGAAAGAGATCAGGGATATGTCCGTTGATTACTTCTGCACCAGATGCACCGCGAAGCCGGCGATCTCGTCCTCGAGGTAGATGGCGATGAGCTTGCCGTTCTTGATGACGGCGCTCTCCTCGATGAAGCGGTAGCCGCGCTGCTCCAGGTGCCACTTGGCGCGCTTGACGCTGTTGGTGCCGATGGCCAGGTGGCCATGGGCGCCGCGGCCCTGGTACTTGTTGATCTCAAAGGCGGTGCCCACGAAGTTGGAGCTGTTGCCTTCCTTGATGGGCCAGCCCATCAGGGCAGCCAGCTTCTTCGCCTCGGCCATGGAGGTCTCAGCGTCGGCAGTGTTCAGGCCAACGTGGCGGAGCTCGAAGCCCAGCATCTTGTTGACCGCAGAGCGGGTCAGCTCGGTGATGCGGCCCCAGTCCTTGGCGGCAACCGCGTCAGCGGGCACCATCCAGGAGCCGCCGCAGCACAGGATGCGGTCGTAGGCCAGGTAGTCGAGCATGTTGTTCTCGTTGATGCCGCCGGTGGGCATGAACTTCATGGTGGTGTAGGGCGCAGCCATGGCCTTGACCAGCTTCAGGCCGCCCAGAGGCTCGGCGGGGAAGAACTTCACCGCATCCAGGCCCAGGGAGATGGCCACTTCGATGTCAGAGGGGTTGCCGGTGCCGGGGCAGACCGGGATGCCCTTGTCGATGCAGTACTTGACCACGGTGGGGTTCAGGCCGGGGGACACGATGGCGGCAGCACCCGCGTTCACCGCGCGGTCCACCTGCTCGGTGGTCAGCACGGTGCCGGCGCACAGCAGCACCTCGGGCAGCGCCTCATGCACGCGGCGGATGGACTCCTCAGCCGCGGCGGTGCGGAAGGTGATCTCAGCCACGGGCAGGCCGCCGTCAGCCAGCGCCTTGCACAGCGGCACAGCGTCGTCAGCGTCGTTGATGGCGATGACCGGAACCAGACCGGCGAGGGAAAGCTTCTCCAGGAACTCCATGGGACATCGTCCTTTCTGTGTCAGTGTTTTGAAAGCGGTTACATCTCTGCGCAGAATCCATCCCGGCAGGTGTTTCCGGGCAGACTCTGCTGTTGACGAACCACATGTATAACCACCTTCATAATACAACGTTCAGGCGATTCCGTCAAGTAAAAAAGGAAACATCCGCGACTGAAATCGGGCGATTCACGCTGTACTTGCGCAAACGGACAGAATATGATATGATATGAACAGAATGTGAAGAGAGGGGGAGATCGCATGAGCACGATCATGTTCAAGTGCCCGAGCTGCGGCGGCTATCTGGAGTTTGACGCCGGGCAGCAGCGCTTCAGGTGCCTTTACTGCGGTCAGGTGCTGACGGAAGAGGAGATGCAGGCGGAATCCGCCCGGCGAGAGGCAGAAGCTGAAGCCCGGCAGGCCGAAAGCGCGCCCACCCAGGAAAGCAGCGCCATGAAGGGCTACCACTGCCGCATGTGCGGCGCGGAGATCGTGACCGAAGCGACCACCGCCGCCACCCGCTGCTACTTCTGCCACAGCCCCGTGGTGCTGCAGGATCGTCTGGACGACGCCTTCCGCCCCGATGGCGTGGTGCCCTTTGCCATGGACAGGGAAGCAGCCCGCGAGCGCTTCATGGCCTACATCCGCAGCAAGCGCTTTGTGGATAAGCGCTTCTTTGACGATGCGCAGCTGGAGATGTTCACGGGCGTGTACTACCCCTTCTGGTACTTCGACGTTGAGGGTGAAGCTGCCTTTGAGGGCCAGGGCACGCGGCGGAGCGTGCGGACCACGCCCAGCCACATCATCACCACCACGCGGTATTTCAGCGTCCAGCGCAAGGCGAAGATGAGCTTCCGCGACCTGGCGCGCAAGGCCCTGGGCAAGGTGGATGGCAAGCTGGCCGACGGCATCCACCCCTTCGAGCCCGGCGGCGTGAAGCCCTACGCCCCCGGCTACCTCAGCGGCTTCCTGGCCGAAACGCGCGATACGGAGGCCGATGCGCTGGAGGGCGGCGTGCTGCAGGAGCTGCAGGGCTATGCAGACCGGCTCATCCGCAGCAACCATGGCTTCCACAGCCTCAGCGGCGAAACCCGCTTCAAGGCCGGTGCGGTCAGCAGGCGCTACGTGCTGCTGCCTGTGTGGGTGCTCACCTGGAAGGGCGGCAGCGACGGCGCGCCCTACTACTATCTCATGAACGGCCAGACAGGCAAGGTCTGCGGCAAGCTCCCCGTCAGCTGGAAGAAGCTGATCGGCTGGGCAGTGGGCGCGGGCGTTGCCGTGTGCGGCCTGCTGCTGGCGGGAGGGATGTTCATATGGTGAGGCGGATGATCCTTTTGCTGCTCTGCGCGCTGCTGCCCTTTGCCGCGCTGGCGGACATGGCTGCGGTGCAGGTGGTGGATGACGCCGGCGTGATCTCCGACAGCATGGAGACGCGCATCGCTGAGGTGATCTCGCGCATCGAGCAGGAGCACCAGGTGGATATCGTGGTGCTTGTCACTGATGACGTGCCCGATGATTACACAGAGGAGCTGTACCGCGTGCAGCGCTTTGCCGACGATTACTACGAGAAGGGCGGCTATGGCCTGGGCCCGGACCATTCGGGCATGCTCTACCTGATCGACCTGAACAACCGCGTCCAGTACATCTCCACCGAGGGTGTGATGATCGACTTCATCACCGATTCGCGGGAGGAAGCCATTTTCGACGCCGCGGGATCGGGCCTGCGCTCCGAGGACTGGGGCCGGGCGGCGCTGGCGGCGATGGAGCGCACGGAGCGGTTCATGGCTGCCGGGCGCAGCAATGGCGAGTTCCGTTACGACGAGGCCACCGGCCTGCGCATCTCGGGCTACTACAACACGCTGATGCTGCATGAGATCCTCATCGCCCTGGGCGCAGGCGCGGCTGTGGCCGCCATCATGATCGCCTCGGTGGCGGCGGCCTATGGCCTGAAGGGCGGCACCTACAAGTACGACGTGAATGCCAATGCGCACTGCGAGCTGACGCAGGATGAGGAGCAGTACCTGCGCGAGACCACTTCCCGCGTGGCGCGGAGCAGCAGCTCCGGCGGCAACAGCGGCTCCGGCAGGCGCTCGGGCGGCAGCGGCGTGCACCGCTCCTCTTCCGGCCGCTCCCATGGCGGCGGCGGGCGGCGCTTCTGATGAACATGCAGCAGCGCAGGGCCTGCAGGCACGCCCTGCGGGAGATCTTCGGCGTAGCGGATTACCGTCCCGGCCAGAAGGCGGCGGCCTCGTGCCTGCTTTCGGGCCGGGACTTAATGTGCATCCTGCCCACCGGCGCAGGCAAGAGCCTGTGCTGGCAGCTGCCGGCGGTGGTGCACGAGGGGCTGACGCTGGTGGTATCGCCGCTGATCGCCCTGATGCAGGATCAGGTTCGGGGCCTGCGCTGCCGCGGCATTCCCTCGGTGACGCTCAACAGCCTGATGAGCGCGCAGGAGCAGCGCGAGGCGGAGCGGCAGATCCGTGCCGGGGAGGTCCGCATCCTCTTCGTATCCCCTGAGCGGCTGGAAAGCGGCGGCCTGCTGCGGCTGATGGAGCAGATGAAGCCCTGGCTGCTGGTGGTGGACGAGGCGCACTGCGTGGTGCAGTGGGGCGATTCCTTCCGCAAGGCGTACAGCCGCATCGGCGATTTCCTGCGCTGCCTGACCTTCCGGCCGGTCATCTGCGCCATGACGGCTACGGCGGACGGCGCCATGCAGCGGCGCATCGCTCAGAGCCTGGGCATGCGCAAGTGCCGCCGGGTGATGCTCAGCGTCCTGCGGCCGAACCTCAGATACACCATGCGCACCACCGCCAGCAGCACCCGGGAGATCCTCCGCCTGGCGGTGGAGCAGCCCTGCCGGACGGTGGTGTTTTGCCGCAGCCGCAACCGCACCGAGGCCCTGGCGGAGGAACTGCGCCGCGCGGGCGTCAATGCCGTGCATTACCACGCCGGGATGGACCGCGACTTCCGCAGCGCCGTGCAGGACGCCTTTGCCAGCGGCGCCATCCAGGTGCTCACGGCAACAACGGCCTTCGGCATGGGTGTGGATATCCCCGATATCCGCCGCGTCATCCACGACGCGCTGCCCGACAGCATCACCGAGCTGGTGCAGCGCTCCGGACGCGCGGGACGCGACGGGGAAGACGCGGACGTCATCCTCCTCTTTTCCCCGCAGGAGCTGGCCTTCTGCAGCTCGCTCCTGATGGCGCGGTACCTGCAGACGCGCTGGCAGCCCCTTGCACGCCTGCGCGTGGTGCGCTCGGAATGGCTGCCCATGCGCGCGATGCTGAAGCTGCTGCTGGGCGGCGGGTGCATCCCGCAGGGGATCGCTGCTACCTTCGGGCAGCGTGTGCAGCGGTGCGGATGCTGCAGCGCGTGCCTGAATCACCCCGGGCCGGTGCGCGTGCCGCCGCTGCCCCGCATGAACGAAACGGAGCTGCTGATGTGGCTGCTCACGTGGCAGCGGGATGCCCTGGCCCATCAGCAGGGCGTGCAACCCGATGCGGTGCTGCCGCGCCAGGCCCTGCGCCAGCTGGCCCTCGGGAAGCGGCGTCTGCCGGATGTGCCTGATGGAACGCTGCGGCACTTCCTCCCGCTGGTGCGCGCCATGACGCAGGAGCAGTCGTCTCCCGGCCGCACAGAGGACAAAGACTGACCCGAATTGAAACAAATTTCCGCTTGACAGCCGTCTGCCTGCGGGATATAATACAAACCAAGGGATGCTCCTGGGGTGAGCGACAGCGCTCTGGTTTTCCCCACATTTCAAAAAATGGAGCCCGGGTCTACAGTTCGGCTATGTCATGCCCCCGTCTTTTGACGCCAGGGGACGGCAGACGCCGGCGGCAGGGCACCTCCCTGCTTTAACAGCGGGTGAATAACAGCGTGCATCGGCATTCTGGGAGCATCTTTCGATCGCGTGTTGCGCCGTCCGGCATGGTGTCGGGCGGCGTTTTTGTGTGCGCGTTTACAGCGTGGGGCGACTTGCGGGGGCGTGCCGGATGTGGTATGATGGTGACGGAGGTGCATGAGATGGATGTGTTCGGGCGCGTGGAGCGCAACATTGACAGGCTTGTGGAGGACGGTGTGAACTGGTCTGCCTGCGCCACGCCGGAACAGCTGCAGCAGGCCCGCAATGGCCGGTTGCTGCTGACATTCGGCGTAGATGGCGTGATCCCGCCGGAATGGCTGGGCGATGTGCGCGGCCGGCGCGTGCTGTGCCTGGCGGGTGCAGGCGGGCTGCAGGCGCCGCTGCTGGCCTGCGCCGGGGCGGAAGTGACGGTGCTCGACCTGTCGCAGCGCATGCTGGACAAGGACCGCGAGCTCGCCGCGCGGGAGGGCCTCGATATCCGCATCGAGCACGGCAACATGTGCGACCTGAGCCGCTTCGCCGACGCCTCCTTTGACCTGGTGCTCAATCCGCCCTCCCTGTGCTATGTGCCGGATGTGCAGCCGGTCTTCCGCGAGGTGCACCGGGTATTGGCGCCCGGCGGGACGTTCATCCTGACGTCGATGAGCCCGCTGGCCTACATCTGCGACTGGGACAGCGAAGCGCAGTGTTACAAGGCCGTCAACCGCCTGCCGTACCGCTCCATAGACCACGCTGATCAGGGGGACTGGGTCGAGTACGGACACACGATGGAGAGCTACCTGGGCGGGCAGATCGCTGCGGGCTTCGCCATCACAGGGTATCTGGAGAACCAGACGGAGGATATCACCGAAACCTACTTCATCACGAGGAGCGAGAAGAGATGAGCATCACCCATCGCCAGTACCGCCTGCTGCAGGACCACATGGCGGTCTACGACTTCATGACGGAGATCTACGAGCGCGACTGGCGCAATGGCGTGGCCGCGCCCTTCCTCGAATACGCGCTGTGCTCGGACTGGATGGACAAGTCCCTCCTGCATCGAAACCGCCTCTGGTTCGACGGGGACAGGATCGTCGCGCTGGCGTTCTACGAAAATCCCGTGACGGATGTGTATTTCAGCCTGCGCCCGGGGTATGAGTTCCTGGCGGAGGAGATGGTCGCCTACGCGGCATCGGGCATGCCAAAGAAGGACGGCAGGCAGCGGCTGGTCATCTTCGGCGCACAGAAGGCCCTGACCGAAGCGGCGAAGAAAGCCGGCTGGCACAAGGAATTCGGATACTGGGAGAAGGTGCGCGACTTCAGCGAGCCGCTGGAGCGTGCTTTGCCGGAGGGATACCGCTTTGCCCAGGCGCCGCTGGATATTGCCAGGTGCAGCGAATGCTGCTGGAAAGGCTTTGACCATGAGGCGGAGGAAGGCCCCTGGGACGGCGATATGGAGTACGCAGGCGCCCTGCTCGCCGCGCCCCATGCAACGGCACATTTGGCGGTCGCCATTGAGAACGAAGCGGGGGAGTATGTCTGCTACGCTGGCATGTGGTGGACGCCGGAGAACAAGCTGGCATACATGGAGCCTTTGTGCACGGTTCCGGAGCATCGCCGCAAAGGCCTGGCAGCTGCAGCCATGGCGGAACTGTACCGGCGGACAAAGCCCCTTGGCGCGACCCACATGACCGGCGGCGGAGATCCCTTCTACGACAGGGTGGGGTTCAAGCCGGAGATCGAGTGGGTCTTCTGGTCGAAATGAGTGTTCGGCTGCTATAAATGTCTTGACAATCCCCGGAACTTGTGGTAAAACTATCCCATGCGATGAAGGAAAGAGTACCCTGCATCACGCACGCTCAGAGAGCCGCGGCCTGGTGAAACGCGGACGTCGGGGGCAGGGGAAGATGGCTCCGGAGCATTGCGCCTGAACAGGGGACGGTGTTGGCCGTTCCAAGTAGGGTGCAACGGGTCGCGCCGTTATCCGTATGCGAAGCGATAAATCAGGGTGGCAACGCGGAAAGTGTAATCACACTCCGCCCCTCGAACGACAGAGGGGCGGAGTTTATTTGTTCCCTCGAATTCAGCAAGGAGGTTTTCCCCATGTGTGAGTGCAAGAAGCCTTACTACATCACCACGCCCATCTACTACCCCAGCGGCAACATGCACATCGGCCACACCTACACCACGGTGGCTGCCGATACCATGACCCGCTTCAAGCGCATGACCGGCTATGACGCTTACTTCCTGACCGGCACCGATGAGCATGGCCAGAAGATCGAGCTGAAGGCTGCCGAGGCCGGTGTGTCCCCCAAGGAGTACGTGGACAGGATCGTGGCCAACACCAAGGAGCTGTGGAAGCTGATGAACATCGAGTACGATGACTTCATCCGCACTACCGATGAGCGCCATGAAAAGATCGTGCAGATGATCTTCCGCCAGTTCTACGAGCAGGGCGATATCTACAAGGCCTCCTACGAGGGGCAGTACTGCACGCCCTGCGAGTCCTTCTGGACGGCCAGCCAGCTGGCGGAGAAGGATGGCGTGAAGGTCTGCCCCGACTGCGGCCGTCCCACGGAGCTGGTGACGGAGGAAAGCTACTTCTTCCGCATGAGCAAGTATCAGGACTGGCTGATTGACTACATTGAGACCCATCCCGACTTCATTCAGCCCGCCAGCCGCGCCAATGAGATGATCAACAACTTCCTCAAGCCCGGTCTGCAGGATCTGTGCGTCAGCCGCACCAGTTTCAAGTGGGGCGTGCCGGTAGATTTTGATCCCAAGCATGTGGTGTATGTGTGGATCGACGCGCTGTCCAACTATATCACCGCGATGGGCTATGGCACGGAAAATGATCAGCTGATGCGGAAGTTCTGGCCTGCCAATGTCCATCTGGTGGGCAAGGAGATTGTCCGCTTCCATACCATTTACTGGCCCATCATGCTGCATGCCCTGGGGCTGGAGCTGCCCAGGCAGGTGTTTGCCCACGGCTGGCTGCTCTTTGGCAACGACAAGATGAGCAAGTCCAAGGGCAATGTGCAGTATGCCCAGCCCATCGTGGCCCGCTATGGCTGCGACGCCCTGCGCTATTACCTCATGCGCGAGATGCCCTTCGGCTCCGATGGCAACTACACCAACGAGGCCTTCCTGACCCGCATGAACGCCGACCTGGCCAACGATCTGGGCAACCTGGTGAGCCGCACCGTGGCGATGCTGGAAAAGTACTTCGGCGGTGTGCTGCCCGCCTGGAAGCAGGAGGCCTTTGACGAGACCTTCGACAAGCCCCTGCACGAGCATTGCGCCGCGCTGCCCTCTCTGGTGGAGGCGCAGATGGACAAGCTCCAGTTCAGCCAGGCCCTGGCGGAGATCTGGAAGGTCATCGGCGAATGCAACAAGTACATCGATCTGACCCAGCCCTGGATTCTGGGCAAGGATCCTGAAAAGAAGGACCGCCTGGGCAACGTCCTGCTGACCCTGGCGGAGTGCGTCCGCTTTGTGGCGGTGCTGATCTATCCCTTCATGCCCACCACCCCGGAGTGCATCTTCCAGCAGCTGGGCGTGACCGACGAGGCGCTCAAGACCTGGGATTCCCTCAAGTCCTACGGCGCTCTGCCCGAGGGGATCAAGGTCTGCAAGGGCGAGGCGCTCTTCCCCCGCATTGATATCAAGAAGGAGCTGGAGGTCCTCAGCCCCGCCGATGACAAGGCCGACAAGAAGGCCGAAAAGCAGGAGAAGAAGGACGAAAAGAAGGCCGACAAGGCTGAGAAGAAGGCTGAGAAGGCTGACAAAAAGCACGAGGAGCCGACCTACCCCGAAGTGATCGACATCGACACCTTCTTCCAGTCCAAGATCCAGGTGGGCCGCGTGCTGGAGTGCACGAATGTCCCCAAGTCCAAGAAGCTGCTGCAGTTCCGCCTCTCCTTCGGCAAGGACGGCGAGCGCACCATCCTTTCCGGCATCGCCCAGTACTATCCCGACCCTGCGGCGCTGGTGGGCAAGCAGATCGTGGCCATCACCAACCTTGCGCCCCGCAAGATGATGGGCATCGAGTCCCACGGCATGATCCTCTCCGCCGTGGATGACGAGGGCAACCTGCGTCTGGCCTCCGTGGGCGAGGGCGTGGCCGACGGCGCGCTGCTGGGCTGATATGAGCGAATTGCATGAAACGAGGCTCAGCCTCTTCGATTCCCACTGCCACGTCGATGACCGCCGCTTTGACGGCGACCTCGGCGAAGTCCTGGCCCGCATGGCGGAGCATGGCGTGAAGCGCTATGCCGTCGTCGGGTCGGACATGGCATCATCGAAGCATGCCATCGACTTCGCTCAGAGCCATGAGGGCGCATATGCCGTGGTGGGCATCCATCCCCATGAAGCGAAAACGTATCAGGAGGGCGACCTCGACACCCTGGCGGAGTGGATGAAGCTCCCGAAGGTACAGGCCATCGGTGAGATCGGCCTGGATTACTACTACGACCTGTCTCCCCGCGATGTGCAGATCGATGTGTGCCAGAAGCAGATGCAGCTGGCGTACCGGCTGGACGCGCCCGTGGCCTACCATGTCCGCGACGCCCATCAGGACATGATCGACCTGATGAAAAGGCAGAAGGGCAAGCTCTCCGGCGGCATCATCCACTGCTTCTCCGGCAGCTGGGAGATCGCCAAAGAGTACCTCAAAATGGGGTACTACATCAGCTTCGCCGGCCCGGTGACCTTCAAGAAGGCTCCGAAGCTGCAGGAGGCGGCCATTAACGTGCCCCTCGACCGGCTGCTGATCGAGACCGACAGCCCCTACCTGGCGCCCGAGCCCATGCGGGGCCGCCGGAACGAGCCGACCCATGTGCGCTTCGTGTGCGAGAAAATCGCGGCCCTGCGCGGCATGGAGGCGGCGGAGCTGGCAGAGATCACCACCCGCAACGCCATGGATGTATACCGCATCAGATGAATCACCGACGCTCCCTTTCGAGGGGGCGTCCTTGCGTGTCGAAAAAGTGGCTGCGGCCACTTTTTCGAGTTCAGGAAGGGATTCCGCTTCTGCGGAAGCGGGCATTTTTCACTGTCAGCCAGGCTGACGGCCGTGAAAAATGTGAGGAATGGTTTCGGCTGAAGCCGAAACCGCCCCGCCCCGCCGGGGAACCTGGCGGATACGATTTCAGTCTGCCGACGGCGAATCAGCAGCGCGATGTCCTTTGACAGTCTGGCGCGCGTTCTGAATGGGGGCGTCCTTTTGCTGCGGAGGAACGGCATGAAACCGGCCTGCTGTCGGGGGAGGAAAACCGCGTTTATGCAGACTTGCATATTGCATAAAGTGAATATTCATGCTATAATAAACGGAATGAATTCCGGGGAGGCGCTGCCATGATCACCACAGTCTGTATGAACCCTGCGCTGGACAGGACGGTCACAGTGGACGGGCTGGAAATCGGGCAGGTCAACCGCATCCGGGCCTCCCGCACGGACGTGGGCGGCAAGGGCGTGAACGTGGCGGTGGTGGCGCGGCGGCTGGGGCTGGATGCGCAGGTCATCGGCGTCGCCGGGGAGGACGGACTCGCCCGCATCCACCAGGCCATGGACGCTGAGGGCGTGCAGCATGCCTTTCTCCCGGTGGAGGGCGCGGTCCGCGTAAACACGAAGGTCGTGAGCCTGAACGGTTCCGGCGTGACGGAGCTGAACGAGTCCGGCCCTGCGATGACCGCGGAAGCGCTGGCGGAGTTCTTCCGTCTGGCAAGGGAGAAGGCTGCTGGCTCTGACGCGGTGGTCATCACCGGTTCGCTGCCCCCGTGCTGCCCGGCAGGGACGTACCGGGAGCTGATCCGCCAGCTGTCCGGCTCGCGCTGCATCCTGGATGTGGGCGGCGCGGAGCTGGTGCTGGGCGTGGCGGCGCGGCCTTTCCTGGTCAAGCCCAACCATCACGAGCTGGCGGCGGCCCTGCGCACGGAGCTGCGGACGATGGCTGACATCCGCCGTGGCGCGGAGAGCCTGATGCAGGCCGGCGCGGAGCATGTGGTGGTGTCCATGGGGCGCGATGGCGCGCTCTATGTGGGCGCGGAGGGTGCATATTATGCGCCTGAGGTGCCGGTGGAGGTGCATTCCACCGTGGGCGCGGGAGACGCGCTGGTGGGCGGCCTGCTCTGGGGCCTGACCACCCATGGCAGCCTGCGCGAGGCCTTCCGCTGCGGCGTGGCGGCGGGCACGGCTTCGGTCATGACGGAGGGTACGCAGCTGGTGCACCCGGATGATTTCCGCCGCATTCTGCCGCGCGTGCGCATCGAGAATCTGTAAAGGACAAGGAACATGTGGTTTCGCAGAACGAAGGTTGAATACACCGACGGCGTGATCGACCTGATCCCGCTGAGGCTGTATCCCCCGGAGGAGGAAATGGGCTTCGGGGAGAACTATGACTATATGATCACCCTGCATGGCCAGCGCTACGAGATCGGGCGCATTTCCCTGCGTGTGGGGGAGAGCCCCTGCGTATACTATTTCGGGCACATCGGCTACCATATCGACCCGCCCTACCGCGGGCACCGCTACGCACGGCGCGCCTGCGAGCTGCTGCGCCCGCTGATGGCCTTCCACGGCAAGGAGAGCGTCGTGATCACCTGCGACCCTGACAACATCCCATCCCGCCGCACCATCGAGGGGCTGGGATGCGAGCTGGAGCGCATCGTCGACGTGCCGCTGGCCATCCAGCGCCGTTGGGAGATCAGCGCCGTCAAGTGCCGTTACATCTGGCGCCTGTCGGCCGGAAAAGAGAAATAAGCTTGGAGGACGCAGTATGGAAATGCAGATTTCCGGCGTGAATATGCATTATGAGATCCAGGGCAGCGGGGCGAAGCGCGTGGTGCTGCTCCATGGCTGGGGGTGCTCGACAAAGCTGATGCAGCCCGTTGCCGATCATCTCAGCAAGGACATGACGGTGATGCTGGTGGACTTCCCCGGCCACGGGGAAAGCGGCCGCCCGCCGGAGCCCTGGGGCGTGCCGGAGTTCGCCGCCTGCCTGCTGGCGCTGCTGAAACAGACGGACTTCCTGCCCTGCTCGGTCATCGCTCATTCCTTTGGCGGGCGGGTGACCATTGAGCTGGCCAGCGCGGACGAAACGCTCTTTGAGCGCATCATCCTCACCGGCGCGGCGGGCATCAGGCCGCAAGCCACCGGCAAGGCCAGCAAGCGCACGCAGAACTACAAGCGCCTCAAGAAGCTGGCGGAGCTCCTGCGCAAAACGAAGATATTCGCGCCCCTGGCCGACAAATGGCAGGAGGCCCTGGTGCAGAAGTATGGCTCGAAGGACTACGCTGCCCTGGATCCGGAGATGCGCAGGACCTTCGTGAAGGTCGTCAACTACGACCAGTCGGAGAAGTTGCCGCAAGTGAAGAACAGCACCCTCCTCGTCTGGGGCAGCGGCGACACCGAAACGCCCCTGTGGATGGGTCAGCGGATAGAGAAGGACGTCCCGGACAGCGCGCTGATCGTCCTGGAGGGCGGCACGCACTTCGCATATCTGGAGCAGATCGGCCGCTTCAACGCCATCGCTCACAGCTTCCTTGTAGAAACAAACTGATATTCTGAGATATGGGGGGACATGGATTGTGAGTACCCTTGTCACGTGGATCATCTGTGCAGGCATTGCCGCGGCCTCGCTGCTGGCCAGTCAGAGCCTGATGCATTATTTCCAGCTGGAGAGCTATCAGTTCGCGGGGTATTTCCGCACGCTCAGGCGCAACTGGAAGCGGGCGGTCCTGCCCGGTATCATCATGGCGGTGTACCTGACGCTGCTGCTGCTGATCCACCGCTCCATCGACCGCTTCATCGATGAGGGGAGCCTGCTGCGTCTTCCTCTGGTGCTGGCCGGGCTTGGCCTGGCGCTGGTGGGCGGCCTGTGGTGCCGCCGCATCCTGCAGGTGAAGAAGGCCAAGAAGCCCTTTGTGGTCACCATGCGCGTCAAGCGCACGTACATCATGTCCGCCCTGGTGTTCACGCTCCTGCTGGCGGCGGTGGGCTTCCTGATGCCCGATGAGCTGCCCCGGTACTACATGCTGGGCCTGTTCCCGCTGCTCATGCCCCTGTGGATTGCCCTGGGCGGCCTGTGTGCATGGCCTGTGGAAAAGCTGGTGAGCGAGATGTACTTCCGCGACGCGCAGCGCAAGCTGGCCGCACGCCGCGACCTGATCAAAATCGGCATCACCGGCTCCTACGGCAAGACCAGCGTCAAGTTCATCATGAAGACCATCCTGGAGGAGAAGTTCCAGGTGCTGGCCACGCCCTCCAGTTTCAATACTCCCATGGGCGTCACGCGCATCATCCGCGAGAAGCTGATGCCGGCCCATCAGGTGTTCATCGCAGAGATGGGCGCGCGCCACGTCGGCGACATCAGGGAGCTGTGCCGCCTGGTGCATCCCCAGCATGGCGTGCTGACCTCCGTGGGCCCGCAGCACCTGGACACCTTCCGCACCATCGAGCGCATCAAGGGCACCAAGTACGAGCTGATGGACGCCATCCCCGACGGGGGCTGCTGCTTCTTCCCGGATGACGGCGCCATCTGCCGCGAGCTGTTCGACAGGACCCGCAAGGAAAAGCGCCTGTGCTGCGTGGGCGACGAAGCCGACGACGCGGACGTCTGGGCGACGAACGTCACCGTGTCGCCCGCAGGCAGCGCCTTCACGCTGCACACCATCGGCGATTCCATCCGCTGCGAAACGCGGCTGCTGGGCGAGCACAACATTCAGAATGTGCTCCTGGCGGCGACGGTGGCGCTGCATCTGGGCATGAATCTGCGGCAGATCGCCCGGGGCATCGCCCGCATTCAGCCGGTGGAGCATCGCCTGCAGCTGATCCCCTCTGCGGGCGTCACCATCATTGACGACGCATTCAACTCTAACCCCAACGGCGCGAAGGCCGCCCTGCGGGTCATCCGCGATTTCCCCGGCCGGCGCATCATCATCACCCCCGGCATGGTGGAGCTGGGCGGGGAGGAAGCCGCCTTCAACCGCGAGTTCGGCCGCATGATGGCCGACTGCGTGGATGTGGCAATCCTCGTGGGCAAAAAGCACACCGCGCCCATCGCAGAGGGCCTGAAGGAAGCCGGCTTCCCGGAGGCGGACCTGCATGTGGTTGCGTCCCTGGAGGAGGCCTCGGCGCTGCTGCGCCAGCTCGGCCGCCCGGGCGACGTGGCCCTGTTTGAAAACGATCTTCCCGACAACTATTCGGAGAACTGACAGCTTGGAGGCAGACTGTTATGGCAAAGACCCAGCTTGGCGTGATTTTCGGCTCCCGCTCCTGCGAGCGCGAGGTGGCCATCATCAGCGCGGTTCAGCTGATGAACCACGTCGACACAGAGAAGTACGATGTGATCCCCGTTTACATCAGCGAGCAGGGCGTGTGGTATACCGGCGAGGCCCTGCGCAATATCAGAACCTACACCCCCTTCAACCCTGACGCGAAGGGCGTTGAGGCCGTTGCACTGGACGTGACGGCGGGCTCCGGCGCGCTGATTGCCACCCGCCCCGGCAAGGGCCTCTTCGGCCATCCCACCCAGGTGGTAGTGGCCCGCCTGGAGGTGTGCGTGATCGTCATGCATGGCCTCAACGGCGAGGATGGCACCCTGCAGGGCATGCTGGAGCTGGCGAACCTGCCCTACACCTCCACGGGCGTGGCTGGCAGCGCCATCGGCATGGACAAGATCATGATGAAGCAGTTCTTCCGCGGCGCGGGGACGCTGCCCTGCCTGCCGGACTGCTGGTTCACCCGCAGCATGTTCGAGCATGACCGCGAGGCTGTACTGGACAAGGTGGAAAGCGAGCTGGGCTACCCCGTGTTCGTCAAGCCCGCCAACCTGGGCTCCTCCATCGGTGTTTCCCGCGCCAATGACCGCGAGGGCCTCATCGACAGCCTGGAGCTGGCCTTCGAGTACGACCGCCGCGTGCTGGTGGAGAAGGGCCTCGACAAGCCCATCGAGCTGAACTGCTCCGTGCTGGGCTATGATGACGACGTGGAGGCCAGCCCCATCGAGATGCCCATCTCCGGCGAGGAGTTCCTCGACTTCCGCGAGAAGTACCTGGCCAGCGGAGGCTCCAAGGGCATGGCCAGCCTGCACCGCGTGCTGCCCGCGCCCATCGAGGACAGCCTGCGCGACGAGATCCAGCGCCTGAGCTGCGAGATCTTCCGCATGCTGGACTGCAAGGGCGTGGTGCGCATCGACTACATGTTCGACCGGGTGAGCGAGAAGGTGTGGATCACCGAGATCAACACCATCCCCGGCAGCCTTTCCTTCTACCTGTGGGAGAACGCCGGCGTGAAGTACTCCCGGCTGATCGACCGCATGGTGAAGGCGGCCCTGCGCGCCCATGAGGATCGCAACATGCGCAACTACGCCTATTCGTCCGACATCCTCAAGGGCGTGTCCCTGGGCGGCGCGAAGGGCACGAAGGGCGCCAAGGGCAGCAAGGGAGCCAAGCTGTGAGCATGATGACCCGCAACCGCCGCGCCGGGCGCACGACTGAGCAGCAGGAACACCAGCAGCCGCCCGTGCAGGAAGCACCGCCCGCGCCGGACGAGGCCCCGCCCGTCCCGCCGGAAGCTGCCCCTGCCCCGGCTGCGCGTGACCTGATGGCCACCAACACCGGCGTTCGCCTGGCCTGCACGATGGCCGCGATGATGGGCCTTTTCGCTCTGTTCCTGTGCTGGGCGGAGCAGGAGAGCCGCGTGATCCGCCGCTTCAGCGTGCAGAGCGCCTGCCTGACGGCGCTGCATGTCGCGGCGGGCGTGACGGCGCTGCTTCTCAGCGGCATCCTGGGCGGTGTGCCCTACATCGGGCTGATGGTGACGCTGCTGAGCATGCTGGGGTATATTGCGGCGCTGGTGCTGCTGGTGGTTGTGCGCCTGCAGCTGATGCGCCATGCCTGGCAGGGGGTGGGCTATCTGCTGCCCCCGGCGCTGGAGCGCGTGATCAGCCGGTATTATTGAACGGAGGGAAAGCATGCGGCTTGAGGAGATCACTTCACCGAAGATGCTGGAGGGCATGTCGGTGAGCGAGATGGAGGCTCTGGCCGGGGAGATCCGGCAGGAGCTGATCTCCACCATCTCCCGCAGGGGCGGCCATCTGGCCAGCAACCTCGGCGTGGTGGAGCTGACCATCGCGCTGCACCGCGTGTTTGATATGCCTGAGGATAAGCTGGTCTTTGACGTGGGGCATCAGTCCTATGTCCATAAGCTCCTTACGGGCCGTTACCGCCAGTTCCACACGCTGCGTTCCTTTGGCGGCCTCTCGGGCTTCCCCAAAAGAAATGAGAGCGAGTATGACGTTTTCGAGACCGGCCACGCATCCACGGCCATCTCCGCCGCCCTGGGTCTGGCCCGCGCCCGCGACATGCAGGGGCAGGATCACCAGGTGATCGCCCTGGTGGGTGATGGCGCGCTGACCGGCGGCATGTGCTATGAGGCCCTCAACGATGCCGGCAACACCCGCACGCGGATGATCGTCATCCTCAATGACAATGAGATGTCCATCGCCCCCAATGTGGGCGCGCTGTCCCGCCACCTGACGGACCTGCGCACCTCCCGGGGCTGGACAAGCACGAAGAAGGCCGTCCGCAGCGGGCTGAACCGCATTCCGCTCATCGGCAGACCCCTGGCGCGCTTTGCCGCCTGGCTGAAGGACACGGTGAAGTCCGTGTTCATGAGCGAGGAGCGGGAGGGCTTCTTCGATGCGCTTGGCTTCCACTATTATGGCCCCATCGACGGGCACGACCTGTCGGGGCTGATCCACACGCTGGAGAAGGTCAAGGCGCTGGAGGAACCCGTGGTGGTGCATGTGCTGACCCGCAAGGGCTACGGCTACGACAAGGCCGAGGAGCGCCCGGAGATCTTCCACGGCACGCCGCCCTTCTATGTGGAGACGGGCGACAAGCGCCGGGCTTCATCGCTGCCCTCCTTCGGCAAGGTGATGGCGCAGACGCTGGCGGAGCTGGCCGATGAGGACGAGCGCATCGTGACCATCACGGCGGCGATGCCTTCGGGTACCGGGCTGGATCACTTCGCCGAGCGCCATCCAAAGCGGATGCTGGACGTGGGCATCACCGAGGAGCACGCGGTCACCATGGCCGCAGGCATGGCGGCGGGCGGGATGAAACCCTACTTTGCCGTGTACGCGTCCTTCTTCCAGCGCGGGTTCGATCAGATGATCCACGATGTGTGCATGCCCGGGCTGGATGTGACGCTGCTGCTGGACAGGGCGGGCCTGGTGGGCGAGGACGGCGCGACGCACCATGGCGTGTACGATCTGGCGTCGGTGCTGCCCGTGCCCGGCGTGACGGTGCTTGCGCCCCGCGACCTGGGGGAACTGCGGGCAATGCTGCGCTGGACGACCACCCGCACCGGGCCCTGCGTCATCCGCTATGGCCGTCAGCCGGTGGATATGAGCCAGCGTTTCCCGGTGCGGGCGGAGTTCACCCCCGGCAGGTGGGAGGTGCTGCTGCCCGGCGAAGACGTGGCGCTGCTGGCCGTGGGCTCCATGGTGGAGGAAGCGCTGCTGCTGCGCGACGCCCTGAAGCGGGGTGGCGTGTCGGCCGAGGTGGTCAGCTGCGCCACCGTAAAGCCCCTGGACGCGGAATACCTGGCAGCCCTGGGCGACAAGCCCTGTGTCACCATCGAGGAGCACGTGCACACCGGCGGCTTCGGCGCGGCGGTGTGCAGCCATATGCAGCACGAGGGGCGGCCTGCGCCCATGATCGTCTTCGGCATCCCGGATACCTTTGTGCAGCACGGCCAGCGGGCGCAGCTGCTGAAGTACCTGGGGCTGACGGCGGAGCAGATGGCGCAGCGCATCCTCACAGAACTCCACGAAAGGAAGCAACAGCAATGAGCGATAAACAGCGCGCGGACGTGGCGCTGGTGGAGCGCGGCCTGTGCGAGAGCCGCACGAAGGCCCAGGCCAGCATCATGGCGGGCGAGGTCTATGTGGGCATCCGCCGCATCGATAAGGCGAGCGAGATCATCAAACCCGAGGACGACCTGCACCTGAAGGGGCAGGGGAGCAAATATGTCAGCCGTGGCGGGCTGAAGCTGGAGAAGGCCATCGCCTCCTTCGGCGCGGATCTGACCGGCCTTGTCTGCATGGACATCGGTGCGGCCACCGGCGGCTTCACCGACGTGTGCCTGCAAAACGGCGCGGCGCATGTCTACGCCATCGACGTGGGCTATGGCCAGTTTGCCTGGAAGCTGCGCAACGATCCCCGGGTCACGCTGATGGAGCGCACCAACGCCCGCAGCCTGACCCCGGAGATGCTGCCGCTGCACCCCACGGTCACGGTGATGGACGTGAGCTTCATCTCCATCCGGCTGATCCTGCCCGTGGCGGCGCAGCTGATGGGGGAGAGCGGCGTGTTCTACACGCTGATCAAGCCCCAGTTCGAGGCTGGCCCGGAGCGCGTGGGCAAGAAGGGCGTCGTGCGCGACCCGAAGGTGCACATGGATGTGCTGCAGGAGATCGTCGACTTCTGCCCCACCATGGGCTGGCAGGTGCAGCAGCTGGACTATTCGCCCATCAAGGGCCCGGAGGGCAACATCGAGTTCCTGGCGAAGATCACCCTGCGGCAGACGGAGGAAGAGCCCTGCACGCCCGAGGTGATCCGCGAGCTGGTCAGCCGCGCCCACAGGGAGATGAAGGGCTGAGGCAGCAACACGGAAGGAAGGTGACGCGATGCGCATCGGACTGATGGTACACGGCCGCCGCGAGGATGCGGTGAGCCGGGCGAAACAGGCGGCGGAGTACCTGCTGGCGCGGGGCGTGACCGTCACTGCGGAGGATGACGCTGCGGCCCTGCTGGGGCCGGAGGTCATGCCCTTCAGCCAGGCCCACGGCGCGGATTTCATCGTTGCCCTGGGCGGGGATGGCACGCTCCTGCGGGGCGCGCAGTATGCCCTGCGCTGGGACGCGGCGCTCCTTGGGGTCAACATGGGCCGGGTGGGATTCCTGGCGGAGGTCGAGCCCGAGGGCCTTGAGGCGGCACTGGACGCCGTCATGACCGGCCAGTACCGCACTGAGCTGCGCCCCCTGCTGGAGGTGCGCTGCGGCCAGAAGGGCTGGTACGCCCTCAACGATGTGGTGATCAGCCGCGGCGGCTATTCGCGCCTGATCACCATCGACGCGCTGGTGGATGGCGATTCCACCGGCAGGTATGTGGCGGACGGCCTGATCGTCGCCACGCCCACGGGATCGACGGGATACAGCCTGTCCGCAGGCGGCCCGGTGATATCCCCCCGGGTGGACTGCATGGTCATCACGCCCATCTGCGCCCACACGCTGCAGCACCGCCCCTGCGTGGTGCATGGCGGGGCGAACATCCGCCTGCGCCTGTGCGAGGAGGATGTGCAGCGCGCCACGCTGGAGGTGGACGGCCAGACCTGCCAGGAGCTGCAGGGCGGCATGCAGGTGGACGTTCACAAGGATGAGCGCGCCCTGCGCCTGATCCGCCTGCGGCAGACCCGTTTCTTCCAGACCGTGCGGGGCAAGCTGACCGAATGGACCCGCTGATCATACAGAATACAGAAAAGGAGAGAACAGCCATGAAAACCATCCGTCAGGTGGCAATTCTGGATATCATCGAGAAGCAGGACGTGGAGACCCAGGAGGAACTGGCTGACGCCCTGCGCCAGCGTGGCATCCGAGTGACGCAGGCCACCGTGAGCCGCGACATCAAGGAGCTGCGGCTTCTCAAGGTGCTCACCCCCGTGGGCACCTACAAGTACGCCACGGCGGATAAGGCGGAGAACGGCCTGTCCGAGCGCTTCATCCGCATGCTGGCGGAGTCGCTCCTGAGCGTTGCGTCATCGGAAAACCTGATCGTGGTAAAGACCCTCAACGGTTCTGCCAACGTGGCGGCCGAAGCGCTGGACAGCCTGCACTGGCCGGAGATCCTGGGTACCATCGCCGGCGACAACACGATCCTCCTGGTCATCCGCACCCAGGATGAGGTGCCTGGCGTGGTCAGCCGCATTCAGGACATGATGAAGTGACGATACGATAAGGAGCATCAGAAAATGATCCTATCCATGCGCATGCACAACATTGCGCTGATTGAGGAGCTGACGCTGGAGTTCTGCGACGGTCTGCACGTGATGACGGGCGAAACCGGCGCGGGCAAATCCATCGTGGTGGACGCGGTGAACCTGGTGCTGGGCGGGCGCGCCGACCGCGACCTGATCCGCACGGGCACGGACAAGGCCTGGGTGGAGGCGGTCTTTGACGCCTGCGGGAACGAAGAGGTCGCCGCATGGGCCGCAGCGCAGTCCATTGAGGATTTCGACGGCGTGGTGACCCTCTACCGCGAAATCACCCGCACGGGGCGCAACCTCTGCCGCGTGTGCGGGCTGGTGATGCCCGTGAGCGCGCTCAGGGAAGTGGCGGCTCTCCTGATGGACGTTCATGGCCAGCATGAGGGCCAGTTCCTGATGAACAGCCAGTACCACCTGCTCTTCCTGGATGCGGCGGGCGGGGAGGACTATCAGGCGCTGCTCTCCCGGGTGGATGCGGCCTATCAGGCCTTCATCGTCAACCACCGCCAGTATGGCAGGCTTGTGCGGGAAAACGAGAAGAAACAGTACCGCATGGAATCGCTCAAGGCTTCGCTGGCGGAGCTGAAAAAGGCGAAGCTCCGCCCCGGCGAGGAGGAGCAGCTCAAGGCCGAGAAGGAGCGCTACCGCCACTCGGAGAAGATCGCGACCGCTGTGCAGACGGCGCATCATGCCATCTCTGCCAGCGAGGACAGCGAATCCGTGCTCACGCGCCTGAAGGAAGCCGCCGACGCCCTGCGCGGCCTTTCGCCCCTCGGGGAGCCTTATGCGTCCCTGGCGCAGCGGTGCGAATCCTCCTACTACGAACTGGAAGAGATCGGCTACGAGCTCAGCGACCTGGTGGAGCGTGGCGAATTCGATCCCGCCCGCGCCGAGCAGGTGGAGGCCCGGCTGGACCTCATCCGACGCCTGGAGCGCAAGTACGGCGACACGGTGGAGGAGATCCTGGCCGAACAGGAGCGCATGCAGGAGGAGTACGACAACTTCGCCAGCATGGATCAGCAGCTGGCCACCCTGGGCGCGGAGCACAAGCGGCTCCTGGCGGCCTACCGGGGCCTGGCGCGGCAGCTGACGGAGGCGCGCCACGCCCTGGCCGAGGAGTTCGAAGCCAAAATGATGGCGCAGCTGAAGGATCTGGGCATGGGCAGCACGGTCTTCCGCGTGTCCTTTGCCCTGCGGCCGGAAGGGAAGGTCCTCATGCCCCAGTCCGTGGGCGATGATGTGGTGGAGTTCATGATCTCTCCCAACCCCGGCGAGCCTCTCAAGCCACTTTCGAAGATCGCATCCGGCGGCGAGCTCTCCCGCCTGATGCTGGCCATCAAGAGCCTGGAGGCCGAAAAGGGCGGCGTGGGCACGATGGTCTTCGACGAGATCGACACGGGCATCTCCGGCCGCATGGCGCAGGTGGTGGCCGAAAAGATGGCGCTCATCGCCCGCAAGCGGCAGGTCATCTGTGTGACGCATCTGCCGCAGATTGCCGCCATGGCCGCCCACCAGTTCCTGGTGGAAAAGCGGGTGGAGGGCGAGCGCACCAACACCACCGTCCGCACGCTGACCCACGAGGAGCGCATCGGCGAAGTGGCACGCATGCTGGGCGGCGCCGACGGCAGCGAGGATTCCGCCCGCAGCCATGCCGCGCACATGCTGGAAGTGGCCCGCGAGATGCGCCAGTGATTGGCTGTTTCGCGTGGGATCAGGGTGGTTAGTTGTATCTATTGTGAAGAATGCATGAAACATGTCCGGCGGAATTGGTGAAAGTTTTTCTGTACGGATTCGTGTGATTCATGGTATAATGTACTCAACCTATGTCAACTGCAGAATCCCGGCAAGGGGATATCTGTATTTATGGAAGGAGGAACTCCATCCGTGTTTGGATTGAGAATGTTTCCCGGCGGCACGCATCCGCATGAGCGTGTGAACGGCAAGTCGGTCAACGGCGGCAACGCCATTGTGGATCTGCCGGCGCCTGCGCGCGTCGTCATCCCGCTGCAGCAGCATATCGGCGCCCCTGCAAAGGCCCTTGTCAAGAAGGGCGACGCGGTGCTGATGGGCCAGAAGATCGGCGAGGCTGGCGGGTTCGTTTCCGCGCCTGTGCATGCCTCCGTGTCCGGCAAGGTCGTGGCGGTGGAGGAGATCGAAGTCGCCGGCGGCGCCAGGACGCAGGCCGTTGTCATTGAGAATGATCATCAGGACGCGTGGGTCGAGCTGACGCCCGCTGCGCATCCGGAAACCATGTCTGCAGCCGAGCTGCAGCAGCTCATCCGCGAAGCCGGCATCGTCGGCATGGGCGGCGCGGGCTTCCCCACCAGCGTGAAGCTGACCCCCGCTGGCGACAAGGTCATCCGGACGCTGGTCATCAACGGCGCGGAGTGCGAGCCCTACCTGACGGCTGATCACCGGCTGATGCTGGAGAAGGCCGGGCAGATCATCGACGGCATCCGTCTGATCATGCTGGCGCTGGACGTCAAGCGCGCCATCATCGGCGTGGAGAAGAACAAGCCCGACGCCATCGAAGCCCTGCGCGCCTGCTGCACGGGCGTGGGCGGCGACGGCATCACGGTCATGGCGCTGCCCGTCATGTACCCCCAGGGCGGCGAGAAGCAGCTGGTCTACGCCACCACCCGCCGCAAGGTGCCCGCCGGCGGGCTGCCCATCGACGTGGGCTGCGTGGTGTGCAACGTGGGCACGGTTTACGCCGTGCAGCAGGCCATCCGCGAGGGCAAACCCCTTGTGCAGCGCGTGGTCACCATGGGCGGCCTGGTCAACAATCCAGGCAACTTCATGGTGCGCATCGGCACGCCCGTTTCGGCGCTGATCGAAGCCTGCGGCGGCCTGCAGAACGGCACGAAGATGCTCATCAGCGGCGGCCCGATGATGGGCGCGTCCCTGCACAGCGATGAAGTCCCTGTGACCAAGACCACCAGCGGCGTGCTGGCCCTGGGCGATGAAGCCATCGACCCGGAGGAGAACCCCTGCATCAACTGCGGCCGGTGCGTGAAGACCTGCCCGATGCAGCTGGTGCCCGCCAGGCTGGACCTGCTGGTCCGCAATGGCGACTTCGACCAGGCCGAGAAGTGCGGCGTGCTGAACTGCATGGAGTGCGGCGCCTGCACCTTCGCATGCCCCGCCAAGCGCCTGCTGACCCAGAGCTGCCGCCACGGCAAGCGCGTGATCAGCATGCGCCGCAAGCAGGAGGCTGCAAAGGCCGCCGCCGAAAAAGCGAAAGATTAAGAAAGGGGAGCACGTACTATCATGCGGAACAACTTTGCCGTGGCTTCCTCGCCGCATCTGCGGTCGAAGGCCACCACACAGCGCATCATGCTGGAAGTCTGCCTGGCGCTGGCTCCGGCTGGCATTGCCGGCGTCATTCTCTTCGGTTGGCGCGCGGCGCTCCTCATTGCCGTCTGCGTGACGACCTGTATCGTCTCCGAGCTCCTGTGGCAGCTCGTCACCCGTCAGAAGGTGACCGTCAACGATTTCAGCGCGGTCGTCACCGGCCTGCTGCTGGCTTACAACCTGCCTGCCTCCGCCCCGGTGTGGATGGCCGTCATCGGCAGCGTCCTGGCCATCATCCTGGTCAAGCAGCTTTTCGGCGGCATCGGCAGCAACTTCATGAACCCGGCCCTCACGGCCCGTGCGGTGCTCTTCATCAGCTGGTCCGCGCTGATGAGTGCCGCCGATCCCGCGCCCATCAGCGCCATCTATGATCCCATCGCGAACTTCGTGGGCAAGCTGGGCGCTGGCGGCATCGACGTCCTTTCCGGCGCGACCCCGCTGAATGCCCTCAACGCCGGCTCCACCGAGGGCCTGAGCCTGATGAGCCTGCTGATGGGCACCCACGGTGGCATGCTGGGCGAGACCTGCGCCATCGCGCTGATCATCGGCGGCGTGTACCTGTGCATCCGCGGCATCGCGGACTGGCGCATTCCGGCGGCCTTCATCGGCACCGTGTTCGTGTGCTACTTCTTCATGGGCGGCGCGGAGATGGCCCTGTACCAGCTGCTCTCCGGCGGCCTGCTGCTGGGCGCGTTCTTCATGGCCACGGACTACGCCACCAGCCCCATCACGGGCCTGGGCCGCGTGATCTTCGGCGTCGGCTGCGGCCTGCTGCTGTTCGTCATCCGCGCGTTCGCGAACTATCCTGAAGGATGCTCCTTCGCGATCCTGTTCATGAACGTCGCCACACCCATGATCGACCGCTTTACGATGCCGCGTCCTTTCGGGGAGGTGAAGAAGCATGGCTAAGAACAAGAAGCCCACGTTCCTGAGCGTTTTCCTCAACGGCCTGATCTTTGAGAACCCCACCTTCGCGCTGATGCTGGGCATGTGTCCCACGCTGGCCATCACCATCGCCGGTTCCAACGGCCTGGGCATGGGCCTGGCCACCACGGCTGTGCTGGTCTGCTCCAATCTGCTGATCAGCATCCTGCGCAATGTGATCCCCGACAAGGTGCGCATTCCTGCCTTCATCGTGGTCATCGCGTCCTTCGTGACGATGATCGACCTGCTGCTGAAGGCTTACATCCCCGCGCTGAGTGCCAGCCTGGGCATGTACATCCCGCTGATCGTGGTCAACTGCATCATCTTCGCCCGCGCGGAGTCCTTCGCGTTCAAGAACCCGCCTGTGCTGTCCATCGCCGACGGCCTGGGCATGGGCCTGGGCTTCACCTTCGCCATCACGCTGCTCAGCTGCATCCGTGAGCTGATCGGCGCCGGCAAGCTCTTCGGCGTTGAAGTGATCCGTCTGGTGCTGGAGGCCGGCACGAACTGGATCAACGCGACCTTTAACCTTGAGCTGGTGGCTCCCGTCTACCAGCCCATGGCCATCATGACCCAGGTGCCCGGCGGCTTCGTCACCCTGGGCATTCTGCTCATCCTCGTCAACGCCATCAGCAACGCGGCCAAGAAGAAGGCCGCCGCAAAGGAGGTTCAGGCATGAATACCTACATGACCATCCTGATTGGCTCCCTGCTGGTGAACAACTTCGTCATGAACAAGTTCCTGGGCATCTGCCCTTTCCTGGGCGTGTCCAAGAAGTTTGACACCGCACTGGGCATGGGCATGGCGGTTACCTTCGTTATGACGGCTGCCTCCTTTGTGACCTGGATCGTCAACGAGTTCCTCCTGCTGCCCTTCGACCTGGCCTACATGCAGACCATCGCCTACATCCTGGTCATCGCCGTGCTGGTGCAGATCGTGGAGATGGCGCTGAAGAAGCTCTCTCCCTCCCTGTATCAGGCCCTGGGCGTGTACCTGCCCCTGATCACCACCAACTGCGCGGTGCTGGGCGTGGCCATCCTGAACACGGATGAGGGCTACAACCTGCTGGAGAGCACCTTCAACGGCTTCTGCGCCGCCCTGGGCTTCACCCTGGCGATGCTGCTCTTCGCCTGCATCCGTGAGAAGCTCTCCCTGGCCAAGATGCCCAAGTGGATGGATGGCTTCCCCGGCGCGCTGATCACCGCCGGCCTGATGGCCATCGCCTTCCAGGGCTTCGGCGGCCTGATCTGACGAAAGGAGCAACAAGAGTATGGGAATTCTGTATGCTGCTCTGATTCTGGGCGCGATGGGCCTGATCTTCGGCCTGGTGCTGACCTTTGCGTCCAACTTCTTCGCCGTGCCCGCCAACCCCACCCGCGACGCCATCCGTGATGTGCTGCCCAGCGCCAACTGCGGCGCCTGCGGCTACCCCGGCTGTGACGGCTGCGCGGACGCCATCGCCTGCGGCAAGGCCCCTGTGAATGCCTGCCCTGTGGGCGGCGCGGACGTCGGTGCGAAGATCGCTGCCATCATGGGCGTTGAGCCCGCTTCCGGTGCGGACCGCAAGGTTGCCCGCGTCATCTGCCAGGGCGACTGCCAGTCCGCCAAGATCAAGTATGTCTACACCGGCATTCAGGACTGCGTTGCCGCGTCCACCGTGTCCGACGGCTTCAAGTCCTGCCAGTTTGCCTGCCTGGGCCTGGGTACCTGCGTGAAGTCCTGCCAGTTCGACGCCATCCACATCGATCCCGAGAAGCAGATCGCCGTGGTGGACGAAGCGAAGTGCACCGCCTGCGGCAAGTGCGTGTCCTCCTGCCCCAAGGGCGTGATCGAGCTGCAGTACGCTTCTGCCCCGGTCGCGCTCCTGTGCCACAACACCGGCATGGGCAAGAAGGTCATGGACGTGTGCAAGAACGGCTGCATCGGCTGCCAGAAGTGCGCCAAGTCCTGCAAGTTCGGCGCGATCACCATGGAGAACAACCTCCCTGTGATTGACCGCGAGAAGTGCCGCGGCTGCCAGGTCTGCGCCGAGGTCTGCCCGACCGGCGCGATCCGTGCCCTGCAGACCCGCCGCGTGGCCGAGATTGACCAGAGCACCTGCATTGGCTGCACCATCTGTGCCAGGAACTGCCAGTTCGGCGCCATCGAGGGCAGCCTCAAGCAGCCCCACAAGGTGAATGCCGCCTGCACGGGCTGCGGCGCCTGCGCCGAGAAGTGCCCCAAGAAGTGCATCACCATGAAGGATGCCACTGCCCCCCGTGACCCCAAGGCTGCGGTGGAAGCCCCGGCGACCAAGCCTGTGCTCACCAAGCCGGCTGATAAAGCATAACAAGCGAGCCCCTTTCCGTCACAATCCGGGAGGGGCTCTTTCGTGTGCATGCAGGGGCAGGGGAGCGATTTCCCGGGAATGTAAACATTATCATGGGAAAATATCCGCCAAAAATGGCCGTGACATCTTGCAAAATCCCGAAAGACCATGTATAATAAAGAGCTGTGAGAGATGGATCAGCCTGAGGCCGGAAAACGGTTTCGCAAGGCTTTCCGACGACCGGGGGTCACGCCCCGGCAATACAGAAAAGGAGTTGTTTCCAATGGCGAAGAAGTTTGTGTACCTCTTCACTGAGGGCAACGGCAGCATGCGCGAGCTGCTGGGCGGCAAGGGCGCCAACCTGGCTGAGATGACCAACATCGGCCTGCCCGTGCCCCAGGGTTTCACCATTTCTACCGAAGCCTGCACCCAGTACTACGACGACGGCCGTCAGATCAATGCTGACATCCAGGCCGAGATCATGGAGTACGTTACCAAGCTGGAGGAGATCACCGGCAAGAAGTTCGGCGATACCGAGAACCCCCTGCTGGTCTCCGTCCGCTCCGGCGCCCGCGCTTCCATGCCCGGCATGATGGATACCATCCTGAACCTGGGCCTGAACGAGGAAGTCGTTGAGGTCCTGGCTGCCAAGTCCGGCAACCCCCGTTGGGCTTACGACTGCTACCGTCGTTTCATCCAGATGTACTCCGACGTCGTCATGGAAGTTGGCAAGAAGTACTTCGAAGTCCTCATCGACGAGATGAAGGCCAAGAAGGGCGTCACCCTGGACGTGGAGCTGACCGCTGAGGATCTGCGCGAGCTGGCTGCCCAGTTCAAGGCCGAGTACAAGGCCAAGATCGGCGCCGACTTCCCCTCCGATCCCAAGGAGCAGCTGATGGGCGCCGTGAAGGCCGTGTTCCGTTCCTGGGACAACCCCCGCGCCAACATCTACCGTCGTGAGAACGACATCCCCTACAGCTGGGGCACTGCCGTCAACGTTCAGTCCATGGCCTTCGGCAACATGGGCGATGACTGCGGCACCGGCGTTGCTTTCACCCGCGATCCCGCCACTGGCAAGCGCGGCCTGATGGGCGAGTTCCTGACCAACGCCCAGGGCGAGGACGTCGTTGCCGGCGTGCGTACTCCCATGCCCATCTCCGAGATGGCTGAGAAGTTCCCCGAGGCCTTCGCGCAGTTCCAGCAGGTTTGCGCGACCCTGGAGAACCACTACCGCGACATGCAGGACATGGAGTTCACCGTTGAGCACGGCAAGCTCTACATGCTGCAGACCCGTAACGGCAAGCGCACCGCCAAGGCCGCTCTGAAGATCGCCTGCGATCTGGTTGACGAGGGCATGATCAGCGAGCAGCAGGCCGTTGCCATGATCGATCCCCGCAACCTGGACACCCTGCTCCATCCCCAGTTCGACGCTGCCGCTCTGAAGGCCACCGCTCCCGTCGGCAAGGCTCTGCCTGCTTCTCCCGGCGCTGCCTGCGGCCGCATCGTCTTCACCGCTGAGGACGCCAAGGCCTGGGCCGAGCGCGGCGAGAAGGTGCTGCTGGTCCGTCTGGAGACCTCTCCCGAGGATATCGAGGGCATGAAGGCCGCTCAGGGCATCCTGACCGTTCGCGGCGGCATGACCTCTCACGCAGCCGTTGTTGCCCGCGGCATGGGCACCTGCTGCGTTTCCGGCTGCTCCGAGATCAAGATGGACGAAGAGAACAAGAAGTTTGAACTGGCCGGCAAGACTTATGTTGAGGGTGACTGGATGAGCCTGGACGGCTCCACCGGCAACATCTACGACGGCGCTATCCCCACCATGGACGCTGAGATCGCCGGCGAGTTCGGCCGCATCATGGGCTGGGCCGATAAGTATCGCCGCCTGCAGGTCCGCACCAACGCCGACACTCCCTACGATGCTGCCAAGGCCCGCTCTCTGGGCGCTCAGGGCATCGGCCTGTGCCGTACCGAGCACATGTTCTTTGACGCCGACCGTATCCCCGCCATCCGCGAGATGATCTGCTCCGACACCGCCGAGGAGCGCGCTAAGGCTCTGGCTAAGCTCCTGCCCATGCAGCAGGGCGACTTCGAGGGCATCTACGAGGCTATGGAAGGCTGCCCCGTCACCATCCGTTTCCTGGATCCCCCCCTGCACGAGTTCGTCCCCACTGAGGAGGCCGACATCGAGCTGCTGGCTAAGAACCAGGGTAAGTCCGTCGCCGACATCAAGGCCATTATCTCCGGCCTGCATGAGTTCAACCCCATGATGGGTCACCGTGGCTGCCGTCTGGCTGTCACCTATCCCGAGATCGCTGAGATGCAGACCCGCGCTGTCATCCGCGCCGCCATCGCCGTGCAGAACAAGCACCCCGAGTGGACCATGGTTCCCGAGATCATGATCCCCCTGGTTGGCGAGATCAAGGAGCTGAAGTT
>JAFQQT010000020.1 GCA_017410455.1 Clostridia bacterium | reverse complement strand
GGTCTCCCTGCCCATGTAGATGGCCTCGGCCAGGTTGTCAAACTCCACCAGGTTCCGCCACACCTCGGGGTTGATCTCGTCCAGGCCCATGGCGGTGCGCATCTCGGAGGCGGACAGCGAGTCGCTGAAGGCCTGCATGATATCGTCAAAGCTGTCCTGGGGCTGGCTGCGGATCAGGTTCATCAGGCGGTTGAACAGGTCGGGCCAGTCGCCGGTGGCTTCGCTGATGCGGCGGATGTTGTCCATCTCGTCCGACTCCTGGAAGCGATCCGAAGCGATGGCTTCAAAGAGGATCATGCGGCTGGAGAGGGACAGGCGGGTGGGGTGGAGGATGGTTTCCGGGGGCAGGGCGGCCAGGGCGTCCAGTTGCGCCATGCAGGTCCTGGGCGGGACGAGCAGGATGAAGCGCACATTCGGGTGCGCACTGCGGATCTCCCGGATGGTGCTGATGGCGTTCTCAGGCCAGGCGCCGCGCAGGAGGATGTTGAGGTCCGTGTCCTCGGCCAGATCGCGAAGGAGGCCATTCATCCTGTCCACGTCGGTCAGATCGGCTGCGGCCATCTCGTGCAGGCGGCCGGGGTTCTGGCTGAAGCGGATGTACTGCAGCATATCCGTGACGGACTCCAGGCTGAGCATGGGCGAACCGGTGATGACGGCAAAGCCGTGCTCGGTCAGGGCGTTGTTGAGGGTGACCAGCTGGCCGTTGTTGAGGGGGAGGATGAAGTCATCGATGATGCGGCGCAGGGAGAAGAGCTCGGTGCGGTCGGGGGCGTTGTCGCGGTTGTGGACGTGGCTGTCAATGGAGGCGCGCAGGGTCTCCTCGATGGTGCTGCTGTCGCCCAGCAGGCGCAGGATGTAGCTGGAGAAGAGCACGTAGCGCTGATCGGTGCCGATCTCGCGCAGCACGCCCATGAAGGCCAGCTCGCTCAGGATGGTCCTGATGTAGTCGTGGGCGATGGGGCGGTTGTTGGTGAAGGCGGGGTTGTAGCTGTTGATCAGCTCCAGCACCTCCAGGGCGGAGAAGCCTGTGAAGCGGCCCTTGGTGCTGTTGCGCAGGCTCAGAAGGGCCACGGCGTAGGCGATGGGCTCGTACACGGCGGTGGAACCCGCGTTCAGCGGGATGGTGATGCCCTGGCGGCGGTGGTTGTCCTTGTAGTTGCTGCTGTTCTCCACGCTCTGCACCAGCTGGTGGGGCACATGCATGTAGAGGCTGTCCTCCATGAAAGCCAAATCGTGCCGGCTGTGCAGCGCGTCCAGCAGACAGCGGCAGTAGTTCTGGATCAGATTGGGGCGGAAGCAGCACACGCGCAGGATGTGGAGGATGCTCTCGTGCTCCAGGCGGTAGCCCATGGCGCGGAAGGGGATGTCCACCAGGTCGTAGGCGCTGACGGAGTCGGTCTCGATCAGCGGGCGCACGCGGACGGCGTCGGCCAGGCACTGGTAGACGGGGTCGTTGGTGTTGCGCACCAGCGTGAAGGCGTCCATGTGCTGCACAAAGCGGGTCACGCCCTGCAGGCCGGCCAGGATGAACTTGAAGTTCCGGCTGCAGGTGTTGCGCAGCGCGATCAGCTCATGCAGGCGGCTGACGCGGTTCTTGTCGTTGACCACCAGGAGCGTATCGGTGTAGACGAGCGTGTCGCATTCGTCCAGCAGCAGCAGGAGGTTGACGCCCTCGCGGTTCATGAAGTTGATCAGCAGCTGGCGGATCTCCTGGGCGTCCTGCTCCACCTTCTCGGCCGTGGGCGCTTCGGTGCGGTAGTTCACCATCTCCGGGATGTAGGGGTGCATGCCCTCGGCGATCCGGTACCACATGCCGAAGGGGGTGGTGTACTGGAGGTTGATGTAGATGGCGATGTGCTGGCTGCTGGTGGTGTTCCAGCGGAACTCCAGCTCGCGCATGATGCTGGTCTTGCCCAGGCGGCGGCCGCCGTAGATGACGGAGCAGTCGGTCGTGCTCATCAGGCGCAGGATCTCCTTCTCGCGGCCGAAGAAGGCATCCTGCCAGCGCTTGGGGTTGGTCTCGGTGGAGTAGGGGTTGAGGCGGATCAGGTGGGATGCGCAGGCGTAGAAGGCCGTCAGGCGGGCCGCATCCGGCAGGCAGACCGCGTAGCGCAGGAAGCTCTTGTCCAGCAGGAAGCAGTTGTAGCTGGCAACAGTGCCGTGGGTCTGGCGCTTGAGCTTCATCCGCTCGGCAAAGGTGACGGCGAAGGGGCACAGCAGGATCGTGCACATCCCGCCGGGGGCCACATGGTTCTTTGTGGCCAGCAGCGCCGTGACGGCGTCAATGTCCTTCATGATGCGCACGCGGTAGGTCACGCGCCATTCGCCGTTGTCCCTGCGCTCGGCATTGCCCACGCCCAGGGCTGGCAGGGGGCATACGGAGCGTTCGGGGGCGATGAAGGACAGGGTGATGCTGCCGCCCTCCTGCTTGAGTTCGGGGCTGTCAAAGCCCAGGAAGGCGAACATGGCCCTCAGCTCCGCCAGCTCATCGTCGGAAAAGCCGCCGGAATCCTGGCTGTAGCGGCCGGCGTAGCGCAGGGCCAGGCCCACGGATTTGGACTGATCCGGCGTTGCGATGATGGGATAGAGCCGCAGGGAGGGATCCGTCGGAGCCACATAGTGGCCGTTGCGCCAGTCCTCGCTCTTGTTGCTGCACAGGTTGGCCAGCGCGGCCTGGGTGTTCAGGGCAAAGAAGTGGTCCGCATAGCAGGGGCGGGGGCTGAGCTTGGTGGCGTCGGTGAGTTCATCCAGAAAGCGGTCGGCGATGAACTGGATGTTGCGCTGGGCTGCGGCCTCGTCGATGTCCTGCAGGAGCTGCGCGCTGTCCGGGGCGTTCCCCTGACCCAGCAGCGCCTTGGCGGACTGCGTCAGGGCGTTGAAGAGGCTGCTGATGCGGTTATCGACATACCACAGGCAGATTTCGTAGCGCACCACCGGCGCGCAGTGGCTCAGATCGTCAGGGTGGGTCGTCAGCAGATCGCGGGTCCGCTCAAGCCAGCCGTAGGTCTTGCTCAGCGAATCGATCAGCGCCTTGTACTCCGCCTGATCGATGGTGTTGAAGGTGAACAGGTCGTTGAGCTGCTGCAGGAGCGTGTTGCAGCGATGGATCAGCTTATCGCAGACGGCAGCCAGCTGATCGAGGGTCCTGTGATGGGCGAGCTTCTCCGCGTCGGTGGCGCAGGAGAAGAACATCTGCCGGCTCAGCTCGCAGGTGCTCAGCGCGTCCGTGCATCCGGACAGGTCGAACAGGGCCGTGACGAGGCGGTCCTCATCCCAGAAGGGCCAGCAGGAATCGTCCCCGCGCTGGTAACCGAAAGCGGACTCCAGCGGATTGGCAAAGTCGGGGTAGATGCTGCCGCACAGCAGCATGAGATACTTCTGCAGCGGGCTGTCGTCCATGTAGTTGTGCAGGGCTGCCTGCAGGGTGCGGTTCCAGTCCTTCAGGTGCTCGATGCCATTGCGGAACCATCCGGACAGCTCGGCCATCGGGCCGGATGCGCCGCTGACGTCCAGGAGCTCCGCGTATGCGTTGTTCAGCTCGCGCAGGGAGCGCAGCGCGCCGCTCATGCCGGGGCCGCCGATGTCGCCGGCGTTGCCGAAGCCGATGTAGCGCTGCGCCTCGTTGATGTAGGCGCGCATCTCGTCATCGCCCTCAAAGGGCTGCAGGTCGGGATCGGCCTGGCCGCTGAAGAGGCAGTTGAACATCCTGTGGGTCCGTTCCAGATCGGGACGGGAGAAATTCTGCACGACTTCGCGGGCGTTGCGATAAGTCAGGGTACAATTGGAGAACTTATCTTCCATCATCCGGCCCTGGCGCTGCAGCTGCGCAATAACGGCTGCCTGCATGGTGGCGGAGTAGGTCTTGCGCAGGCCGGCGGACAGGTCATTGTGCTGATAGGCGCCGCTGCAGCTGGCAACAAAGGTGCGCAGATCCTTCAGCGTGCGTGCCATGCCCAGGTCGTTGATGAGGTTCTGCTGCTCCTGCAGCACGGAAAGCAGATTGGTGATGCCCACGGGGTAGAGGCAGTGGGAGATGATCAGCGGCATGTGCGCCAGCACCGCCAGGATGATCTCGCGGCGCACGGCATAGGGCAGGCTGTTGCTCTGATCCAGCAGCCTGGACAGCTTTCCGGGCAGTTCGTCGGTCAGGATGGACATGCGGGATACGGGGTACTGACTCTCTGCCAGGCTGCGGACGGTCAGCAGATAATCGTAAAGCAGGCGCTGCCAGCCGGCCTGCAGGCTGGACAGGAGTGCCTGCGCCTGGGGCAGGCCGTTGCGATGCAGCGCATCCTGAATGCAGAAGACGAGGTTCTCCTCCGTGCGAGCGGAGGGTTCGCTGAGCATGAGGCGGGCCAGGGCCTTTGCAGAGGTATCGCTCTGAACGGGTTCGCCATGCAGTCCGGGCGTCCACGCGCCCAGGTACATCAGCTCCTCCTCGGCGTCCAGGCTGCCAGACCGGGCCTGATCCCGCAAATGCTGATCGATGTTGTCGCTGAGCGTCACGCGCTCGGTGGGGATTTCCTCCGTCCCGGCGGAGGCCGGCGCATCCTGCGGCGCAGCGGGTGCCACAGGGGCCGCAGCGCGCCGCGTCAGGGCGGCCAGAAGGTCCTGTCCGGGGGCCAGGGCGGCCTCGTCATCCCCGGGGATGTGGCTGCCCTCATCAATCAGTGGGCTGAACAGCGCAGCATCAGCTTCCGTCAGCGCGGATTCTGCGCCGATCAGGGCAGGGGCGTCCTCGTCGCTGCCGAAAGCCGGGAGAGCCAGATCCTCCGCCAGGGGATCGGCCGCATTGCTGGCGGCTTCGGCGGCAACAGCCTCCATGGCCGAGGCAAACTCATCCAGGCAGCTCTCCAGCTGGGTGATGGCCGCGCTGACCTGCTGCACTTCCTCGGAGTCCGGGGCCTGCGAGGCGGCAAAGAGGTTCAGCATCGGCCCGGGGATGCGGAAATGGCTGGCAATGTCCTCGTGGTGTGCGGTGTCCTTCAGCCAGAGGGCACGGGCGGTGTTGCACAGCAGGCTGATCCAGTTCCGATAGTCCTGAAGGTAAACGGTGGCGTCGCCGCCGCTGCGGATCATGCCGCCGGCGTCGCTCATGAAAGCCTGGATGATGGCCAGCGTGTGATCCTCGCGGGCGGTATCGTGCATCAGGAAGGTCACCAGCACATGATCGATGCGGCGGATCAGCTCCTGCATGGCCTTCTCCAGCGGGGCGAGGGTGCTGAGCAGGCCGGAGGGGCGCACGCTCTCGGTCAGGGCGGCGATGGTGCTGGTCATGGGATCGGGGATGCTCAGCCATGCGGGGTTGAGGTTGTGCACCACCCGGGTCATGCTGTCCAGGTAGACCCTGATGGCGGAGATGCGCTCCAGCGGCAGCAGGTAGCCGCCGACCACCCGGGTCAGATCCTCCATCACGCTCTCGCCCTCGGCCTGCAGGCTCTCCAGCATCCGCCAGCAGATGGCCTTCGTGTTGCCGGCAGCCTGCCCGTGGAAGGCCGGGCTGATGCTGTTGAGCAGCCACATGCCGAATTCGCTGTTCTCCTGGCCGGCATAGGTGTATTCCTTGAGATACCAGGGCGTGGGGGTGAAGTTGATGTTGGCCTGCAGCACCGCGATGATTGTTGCGCCGCTCTGGGTCGTCAGGCGGGTGCGGAAGAGGCAGAGCTGCTGCTGATCGCAGGTGCACTCCATCAGGCCGCCGGATGCGCGGGCGATGGACAGCTCGCGGGCGATGATGCGCGTCCACATGCTGGGGTCGTTGCCGGAGTAGCCGGTGAGCTGCTTGAGGCGCTTGTAGATGCTGTTCCACCAGCCCATGAAGGCGAACTCGTGCATCTTCTCGATCTCGGAGGCGATGAGGGGGTCATCGTCGCCGATGATCCAGGGATAGCCGGGGATACCATCGGGCGTGGGGAGGATCTCGTTGCGTGCCTGGCGGGTGGATTCCACCCAGTTCACGCCGCGGCTGTCCAGAATCTGCCTGAACTCAGGCGCCAGATCATCCACAAGGGCGCTGAGGGATGAATAACTGGCACGGGTGACGGCGGCTTTGCTGTCGTTCTTGAGCAGCGTGCCGATATCGGAAAGCAGCACCGGGTTGCCATTTTCCAGCACATGGCGGTCAAGTAGATCGATGATGTGTTGTCTTTCTTGCTCGTTCATATCGTATGGCTCCTTTGACGGGTGTCGGTGGCAGAAGGGAAAATGCTGCGGCAGCCCCGCCCGGATCGGGCCTGGAGCACCGCGGATAACGCTGCGCGGCTATGGTGTTCTGTGTGCAGGCATTATACCATGGTGCACCGGAGACTGTCAATGATCGGCGGGGTGTGCGGGCTGTATCAGCAGGGGATTGCCCCGTACTGTGCTCAACGCGCGGGAGGCGCCTTTTTCGCTGTACCCTGCCAGCCGGATGGAAGAATTCACAGTAAATTAACATGAACAGGCCCTCCTGACGCCGCGAGAGCCTTCGGTCATATTGTAAATGACGCACTTGCATGATATAATTTCAGTAAGGCGACCTGTATACAGAGCCGCCGTGAATACGAATGACGCAGTGAGAAGATATTCATTCCCGCAGATGGTCTTGCCCGTATGCTGAGAAGGGAGCGAAGTATGATAAGATTGTCTCAACGGAACGGCGGGTCATTGCCTGCCGGGAAGACACTGCGCAGGTGGCTCGCGGCGATGCTGGCTGCCATCATGTGCCTGTGCGGCAGCCTTGCGCTGGCGGAGGAGCCGGACGGCACCGCACCGGATGATTTCAACCCGGACGACGCCTCCTTCGGCGGCACCATGGCGGATCTTGGCATGACGCAGCTGACCAAGTCGGACTTTGATGCGGATGACCTGCCGGAGCATTATCAGACCCCTGCGGAAAACCAGGGCCGGGTCGTCAAGATCAATTATTCCACCGACAACAACGTGACCATGGCGGATCTGTTCGCGGGCGGGAATGTCCCGTTCCATACCGTCATGATGGACGGGACGATCGTCAAGCATGCGATGGTGTACCTGCCTGCAGGCTATGACGAGTCGGAGGAGCGCTACAACATCCTGTACATGCTGCATGGCTCCAGCAGCGAGCCCCGGCGGTACCTGGACCCGGAGGAGGTCACTGTATTCCAGTGCATCCTTGACCATATGATCGAGGACGGGCTCATCGAGCCGCTGATCGTCGTGGCGGCCACCTATTATCCTCAGGATGAGATGGTGAAGGTGCTGCCCCTGGCCATGAAGGTGCAGGCCGTGCGGACCTTCCCCGACGAGCTGGTGGAGGACATCATCCCCCAGGTGGAGAGCCGGGTGCGGACCTGGGCCGAATCCACCACGCTGGAGGGCATCGTGGACTCCCGCGATCACCGCGCCATTGCGGGCTTCTCCCTGGGTGGCGTGGCCACCTGGTACACCTTCCAGCAGCAGATGCAGGCCTTCCGCTGGTTCCTGCCCATCAGCGAAGCCGGCTGGGATGACGGCGACGGCGGCCTGACGGGCATCCTGGACAGTAGTGTATCCGCCCGGGCCATCTACGACGCCGTGAAGAGCCAGGGGTACGGCCCGGAGGACTTCATGCTCTTTGTGGCCACCGGCTCGGATGACGAGGCCTTTGAGATCACCACCAATCAGATGATCTCCCTGCTGGCCTACGACGACATGTTCATCGTCGGCACGAACACCAGCTGCTCCATGATGAGCGACGGCACCCACACCACATCCGCCATGTACACCTACGCATACCACATTCTGCCCGGCCTGTTCGTGGATGCGGCGCAATGAGCCGCTCCTGCAATGCAGCCAACGACGCGTCCCCCCCAATCCTGCCCGCCCGAGAATGAAAGGAGAATCCCTGTGAGAAAGCTTTCCCTCCTGCTGGTCCTGGTTCTGCTGCTGACGTCCCTCGTTCCCGCGCCGGTCGTTGCCGCCAGGCGCAGCAGCTACGAGCAGACCCTCTTTGACCGCAGCCAGCCCATCGTGATCAACATCATGATTGAGCAGGAAACCTGGGACAACATGATCGCCACCGCCGAGGACGAGGTCTACTGCGCCTGCGACGTGGAGGTCAACGGCACGCTGTACAGGAACGTGGCCATCCGGCCCAAGGGCAATTCCAGCCTGTCCAGCGTGGCGGGCAAGGGCTCTGAGCGCTTCAGCTGGCGCATCAAGTTTGACAAGTACGAGAAGAAGCAGACCTGCGACGGCCTGGACATCCTGATCCTGAACAACGGCTTCAAGGATCCCGGCCAGCTGCGCGAGGCCATCGCCTACGACATGTATGCCTTCCTGGACGCTGACGCCAGCCTGTACAATTACGCCATCGTCAGCGTCAACGGCGAGTACTTCGGCTGCTATCTGGCCCTGGAGTGCGTGGATGAGTCCTTCGCTGAGCGCGTCTACGGCGAGGATTACGGCGAGCTGTACAAGCCGGAAATCATCGGCCTGAACGACAACAACGAAGGCGAAGAGGCTGCGGATAACGACGCCACCGACCGCCCCGCCGCCGGGAATGAGGACGACGGCTCCTCCTTCGGCGGCTCCAGCGGCGACTCGGCCACTGCCGCGCCCGACGCCAACACGGAGCGCCCCGCCGCCGGGAATGAGGACGACGGTTCCTCCTTCGGCGGCTCCAGCGGCGGCCGCACGCAGGATACCACCACCCTGGCCATGGCTCTGAACTACGTGGGCGATGACCTGGATGACTACTACGGCATCTGGGAGTCCTCCAAGTTCAAGAGCGACGAAGAGGACCATGCCCAGGTGGTGGAAGCCCTCAAGCACATCTGCCAGGGCGAAGACATCGATGAATACCTGGACGTGGAGAACGTGCTGAAGTACCTGGCCATCCAGACCTTCATCTACAACCACGACGGCCTGACCGGCAATGTGACCCACAACTACTACCTCTACGAGAAGGGCGGCGAGCTCAACCTGATCCCCTGGGACATGAACGAGGCCTTCACCATCTCCGGTGACGGCAGCGATTATGTCAATTTCCCCATCGATACGCCCTTCACCGTTTCCGACCTGTCCGAGCGCAGCTTCTTCATGGCGCTGCTGGCCAACGAGAAGTACCTGGCCTGCTACCACGAGTACCTGCGCATACTCTGCGAGGAGTATGTCCAGGGCGGCGCCTTCGACCAGACCATGGCCTCTATCCGCGCGATGATCGACGAGGCGGTGATGCAGGATCCCACCAAGTTCTGCACCTACGAGGAGTATGAGGCTGCTGCCAACAGCCTGATCCAGGCGGTGAGCCTGCGTGCCCGGAGCGTGCTGGGGCAGATCGATGGTTCCATCCCCTCCACCCGCGAAGGCCAGGCCGCCGAGCCCGAAAAGCTGCTGGACACCAGCGATGCCGACTTCTCCGGCCTGGGCGGCGGCACCGGTGGCGGCATGCCCACGATGAACTTCCCCGGCTTTGGCTTCGGCTTCTGATCCTGATAAAACAAGAGAAACCCTTCGCTGCAGATGCACCCCGGATGCAGCGAAGGGTTTCATTTTGGCAGTATGGCGGCGTCACGCTGACCAATGTGGCGGTCGCCGGCAGCAGCGACTGGTGGAGCAGCGTCTGCACCATCGCGGAAGATCCCGCCGGCTGGCATCACTACGTCATGATCTACGATAACGAGGCCTGCGCGGTCATCACCTACATCGATGGCGTGAAGTGCGCCGAGGTCTATGCCGAGGACGAGACCCTTGCAGCCGGTTTCACCTTCTGCGTGGGCGGCTCCTGGGCCCAGTGGGACTGGTTCAACAACGGCAACCATGATGTGACCCAGAACGGCTTCATCGGCGCGGTGGACGAGGTGAAGATCTACGCCGGCGCGGTGTATGACATCGACGTCCTCAAGGGCGAAGCTGCCCCTGAGCACCGCCCCTGTGAAGAGCTACGCGACCTACCGCTTTGACGGCACCATCGAGATCGTCACCCGCGAAGAGGTAACCCTGGTTCCCACCGAGAACCTGCTGGCCTGGTACGAGTTCGACGATGCCGACAATATCGGCAAGGACTCCTCCGGCAACGGTCATGATCTGGACAAGCAGATCAACCCTGACGGCATCAGCACTGCCGCGGGCGTGAGCGGCACTGCGGCGGTCTTTGGCGGCGCCTCTGCCCTGACCACCAGCGAAGAGAGCGCCTTTGACTTTGTGGACGCCAACATCGGCAACGCCATGACGCTGAGCTTCTATGCCCAGACCTCCAACGCTGACGTGGATCAGCGCGTGGTGGACAACGGCATCAATGGCAGCGCCGACGGCTTCTCCTTCCTGATCCACAACAGCGACCAGTACGGCCGTATCCATACCTTCGGCGTGGCGGGCGACCACTGGTGGGACACCTACTCCGACACCTGGGGCGACGAGGCCCATCGCGATGGCTGGCACCACTATGTGATGGTGGTGGATCCCGATACCCAGACCATCACCACCTACATCGACGGCGAGAAGAAGTCCGTCGTGGCCCTCAATGGCACGGAGAACCTGGATTCCTCCTTCTCCTTCGCGGTGGGCGGCGCCTGGAGCCAGTACGACTGGTTCAACGGCGGCAACCACGATGTGTCCGTGCAGGGCCTTACCGGCAACGTGGACGATCTGAAGATCTTCACCGAGGCCATCCATGACATGGAGACCATCGCCAATGCCGGCGTGGGCGAGATCATCACTGAGGTGACCGAGGTCATCGTGACCCGCAACGAAACCAGGGGCAACCTGAACAACACCGTGTGTGTGCAGGGCCCCGCGTTCAAGGATTTCCAGGACCCGGTGACGGGCAAGTGGTACACCTTCCTGCCCGTGGATCTGACGGTGTCCGGCTCCCAGACCTGGCCGCTGATCGGCGCAGGCGCCCACATCGTGGGTGATGTGACCATCACCGTGGATGGCGATGCGCTGACGGTCAACTACCGCTACTACAATCCTCAGATGGTGGAGATCGCCACGAAGGATGTTGCCCAGTACCTGAACTTCTTCAGCGATTACTCCGCCATCACCGCCGAGCAGCTGGAGAATGGCGCGGAGACTGCGTTTGCCTTCGGCGAGACCTACTCGATTTCTGCGGATCTGAATGGCGCGGAGCAGACCCTGCTGTATGTGTGCAACATCGCCAGCTTCTACTCCAGCAACACCGCCATCAGCCGCTACTGGCCTGGCATGTACCAGGATACCATCGACACCCTGGTGGAGCAGGCCGGCCTGACGGAGCTGTACACCAAGTAAGGTGAAGCGTCGTCCCCTGACATTGGCTGTACTGTGCGTTCAGCATACAACATTTTTCTAAGGAGGTACCCCCATGAAGAAGCTGTCCCTCGTTCTGGCCTTGCTGATGGCCCTGTGCCTGTGCCTGCCTGCCTTTGCGGAGGAAGGCCCCGTCCTGCTGGCCTACTACACTTTCGACGACGCCGAGAACCTCGGCAAGGACTCCTCTGCCTACGGCAACGACCTGATCCGCGTGATCAACCCCGACGGCATTTCCGTCGTGGAGGGCCATGTGGGCACTGCTGCCTGCTTCGGCGGCGCTTCCGGCATGACTCCCTTTGATGACGCCAACAACGACCCCATGGATGTGTATGGCAATCGTTCCTTCACCATTTCCTTCTGGGCCAAGGTGGACCTGGAGAATGCCCACACCGGCAACATGCGCGTGGTGGATCAGGGCATCAACGGCTCTGCGGAGGGCTTCACCAATGTGCTGAAGAAGAATGTGGCCGAGGATGGCGCCGTGACCGGCCTGACCTTCATCGCTGTCACCGGCGGCAGTGACTGGTGGGGCGCTGCGGCCACCGTTGCGGAGGATCCCGCTGGCTGGCACCACTACATGCATGTTTATGACGCTGAGAACTGCACCGTGACCACATACGTGGACGGCGTGAAGGTCGGCGAGGCCTATGCTGAGGAAGAGGTCGTTGCTTCTGCCTTCACCCTGTGCATCGGCGGCTCCTGGGCTCAGTGGGACTGGTTCAATGGCGGCAACCGCGATGTGACCGGTGAAGGCTTCATCGGCGCGGTGGACGAGATCAAGATTATTGGCGGCGCTGTGCATGACGCTGCTGTGGTGGAAGCCATCAAGTGATCCTGAAGCACTGATACCCCGGGGAGGGAGTGGGTCGCCATTCCCTCCCCATTTTGGACCATCCGGCGGCTGAAAGAAGCTTCAGTTGCCTGCCCGGGAGGAACGACGATGAGAAGAATGCTTCGCTGGATCAGCGTGACGCTGCTGATGTGCATGCTGACGACCTGCCTGACAGCGTGTGCAGCGGATGACGCCATCTGCTGGATGGAAGATACGCCGGAAAAGACCACTGTCCGCGTGGATTTTGCGGATTACACGGGCGTGCCGCTGCTCAAGCGGCAGAACGTGTTCTCGCCCTCCCATTCCTTTGTGGGGAACTACATGAGCGAGGTGGTCCGGGACACGCCTGCGCTGGCAGCCCTGCAGGCAGAGAGCCAGCGCGTGGACCTGTTCATGGGCAATGGCGGCGTGGGTTCCACCCTGGGCAAGGGAAACTCGGAGGAGCTGACCTACTACTGGATGCAGCTGGACATGACCTTCAAGCAGTTCTACCGCGGCGGCGTGATGCCCTATGTGGTCTATTTCGCCACGCCGGATGGCCTGCAGGACAAGGACCGCGGCTTTGCTGCGGCGTGGAAGTATCCGCCCAGCAGCTATGAGGGCTGGCAGGAGGTGTGCCGGGAGATCGCAGCCCGGTATGCGGATAAGGGCTGGACCTTCGCGGCCCACGAGATCTGGAACGAGCCCGACTGGGGTGACGCCTTCTACGACGGCACCTGGGAGGAGTATCTGAAGATCTACGAATACGGCGCCACCGGCGTGCGCGAGGGCAACCCCTACGCCACGGTGGGCGGCATGTCCCTGGCGGAGTTTGACAAGTACTACAGCAATGGCAATGTGCGCATGTTCCTGGACTATGTGCAGGAGAAGGCGCTGCCCCTGGATTTCATCTCCTACCATTGCTATGTGACGAAGAATTACCCCGTCTACACCAGCCTGGCCAACAGCTCCCTGGCGGCCTATGGGGATACCTTCGCCACCACGGCCCTGCACCTCAACGAATTCCACGTTTCGCTCAATGAAAGCGTGACGGCGACGGAGAAGTGCGTCGGCCCCATGATGGACGCCATCCTCTACACCCTGGAGAACCCGCAGATCACCTCGGTCAACTGGGCCTGCTACCGCGTCAGCAGCGAGAGCGGCATCCAGATGATCAACAGCCGCAACGGCATGCGCTTTGCGTCATACCATGTGCTGTACTTCTACAACCGCATGCCGGTGGACCGCGTGGCGATGACGGAGAACAACGGCCTGAAGGGCGTGGCTTCCATCGATGGGCAGCAGGCGGGCGTCATCCTCTACAACCGCACCTACAAGGCCCGGGATTACGTGCTGGCCCTGGACAACCTGCCCTATGAATCGGTGGACGTGACGGTCTACTGCATCGATGAGGATCACTCCAACTATGGCCGCAACGGCGGGAGCGACGAGGCGGCGGTGATCATGTCGGCCACGGGCGTGTCCCCGGAGAACCTGTGCATCCAGGGGAGCCTGCTGAGCAATGGCATGATCTACGTGGAAATCGTGGAGAGCGGCTACGTTCCTGAGGAAACCCAGGTGAGCGCCATCGACAGCAGCGAACAGGTGCTGCAGGGCGGCATCGCCACGGTGCTGCGCCGCGAGTACTACTTTGAGGACCGGAGCACCACCATGTTCTCCGAGTTCGATCTGCGTTCCTTCACTGCCTGGGCAGGCATGGGCAATGCGGCGCAGGGCAACACCCGCGGCGCCGTGGTGCTGGACAACCTGCCCGGGCAGCTGGTGGCCCGCCCCACCCTGACCCGGGAGGCGGCCGCGGGCGCAGTGATCTGGCTGACGGCTGAGTATCTGGACGAGGCCGGCAATGTGGTGGACGCCCTGCGCTATCAGCGGGGGACCAGCGAAGCCCTGCCCGGCGCGGACGCCATGGATCTGCCCCTGGACGGAGAGATCACCCTGACGCCTCCCGAAGGGTTTACGGGCGTGCTGAAGCTGACCTGGGGCATGGAGAATGCCGGCCAGGATACCACACTGAAGATCACCTTTGACAAGGAGTGAACCGACCGTGAAGAAGATCATCATTCCGCCCTTTCCGGCGGGGCTGACCTGTGCCAACGATCGCCAGGCTCATCGTGCCCAGGGTGACGAACCCCATGCGGCGGCAAAGGAGGGCGTGCGCCTTTCCTCCGATTGGCGGCTGTATGCAGATGGTGTGGAGGTCCCCGTTTACGCTGCACCGGTGACGCGGGGCGGCCCGCATTCCTTTGCCCGGCTGTGCTGGGAGGGCGATGAGCCTGTCGTCTTTGTGGCCGTGCGCGATGGCGGGCTGCAGAAGGCCGAGCTGCTGCCCGCCTCCTATGGCCTGACTCACGAGGTCGCAGATGGCGCGGTGCGCTTCAGCGTCTGCCGCAATGGCCATGTCACGATTCTCGCGGACGGGGACATCCTGCAGCCGCTGACGATCTCCATTGACAGCGTCCGCGAGGAGAAGAAGCCCGAGGAGGTGAAGGGCCGCTACTTTGGCCCGGGCCTGCATAAGCTGGACACCTTCGATTTCGAGGACGGCGACACGCTGTACCTCGCGGCGGGCGCCATTGTCACCATGCAGCCCCATCCGGCGGAGGAGCAGCCCGTCAACCTCAAGGACTGGGCGGGCAAGCAGAACTTCCGCACGGGCATCCTGGCGGAGGGGAAGAAGCATGTGTCCATCGAGGGCTTTGGTCTGATTGACTTCTCGCTCCTGGACTGGCACGAGCGCAAGCCCATCGTGTTCCGCTCCTGCCAGGATGTGAAAGTGCAGGGCGTGACCATCGTCAATGTGCCGGAATGGAATCTGACCTTTGTGGGCTGCGAGGATGTGCTGGTGGACCAGATCCGCATCATCGGCTACCGCGAGAACTCCGACGGCATCGACGTGGTGTCCACCCAGCGGGCGGTGGTGCAGGACTGCTTCATCCGCACGGGCGATGACGCAGTGGTCGTCAAGGCCATGGTGCGCGGCATATGCGGCGGCAAGGACATCCTCTGCCAGCGCTGCGTGGTGTGGAACGACAAGGTCCGCTGCTTCGGCGTGGCGGCGGAGTCCGTGGAGGACATTGCCGACCTGACCTTCCGCGACTGCGACGTGATCCGTTCCTACGCCGACTGGACGCTGGAGCTGGGGTCCCTGCTGGTGTACATCTGCGATCACGCTCTGGTGCAGAATGTCCTCTTTGAGGACATCCGCATCGAGCATGAGGTCCATCTGGCGACCCATGTGCACATCACCAAGGATTTCTGGGCCAAGACGCGGGACGCCGGCAACATCCGCAACGTGACCTTCCGCAACATCGCGGTGAAGCCGGACATCCCTTCCCGCGTGGGCGGCTATGACGCGGAGCACTGCGTGCGCGGCGTCCGCTTTGAAAACCTGACGGTTGCGGGCAAGCGGGCGGAAACCCTGGAGGAGGGCCGCATCGCCGTGTGTGACTACGCCTATGACGTGACCATCGATTGAACAGGATAAAAGTCAGACACATTATTCGGGGCATCTCCGGGTGATGTGTCTGACTGTTTTCTTTGAAACCAACAATACAGAAAAATGACTGACAGATCATCCGCCGGGCGGGCACAGCAGAACAGTCCCCTTAAGGCGTGGACAACAAACACGGCACACCGCGTATAGTGATGCGGAAATTGCTGCAAATCCCTGGAAAGCAATAACAGCGGCTTTCGCATATCACCGCAAACAAATTGACGTAAATCACCTTTCGTGGTATCATGTGCATGCAAATTGTATACGCGAGCAAGGTGTCCGGGGCGTAAGCTGGCCCGGATGAAAAGGGAAGCCGGTGCGATTCCGGTGCAACAGCCATTACTGTGTTTTGGTGGTTCGGCTGCACATGCCATTGGACATTGTTCTGAGAAGGCGCAGCCGAGGGAATCATCCAGCCAATCAGTCAGGAGACCTGCCCTGTTTGTGAGAAAAAAACGGTTTTCTGGGTAAGGGGAAAATGCGTGACTGGCGAGGATGGTTTTCCATCCGCGCTGTTCCTGCATCCTCCATACCGGCGGATGCGTTTTATTTGGAGGAATCAGCGTGATACATGGTGGCAATGTGTGGGAAGGGAATACGCCCGCGCAGTGGTTGGACTTCTCAGCCAATCTTCGCCCGGAAGGAACGCCTGCATGGGTGATGGAAGTTATGCAGAAGGCATTGCTGAATGTGCGCTATTACCCGGAGCGCAGTGTATGCAGCAAGGTGCAGCACGGGCTGACCGTTGTTGGTTCGCTGACAAAAACGCTGTGCATTCCCGGTGTGCGGCTGGGGTACATCTGCGCCGTGCCGGAGGTCATCGCAGAGCTGGAGCGCCGCAGTCTGCCGTGGGCGCTGGGCACGCTGGCGACAGAGATCGCAAGCCAGCTCCCGGAGCATATGCAGGAGCTTACCGAGGATGCACAGCGCAATGCGCAGCGCAGTGACATCGGCAGGGCCAACCGGCTGCTGTATGCCGCAAGCGGGCTGATGCTGGCGCTGATCGTGCTGGCGGCTGTTATTCTGTGAGGTGAGATCATGACAGACCAGATGCAGAGCCACCGATTCTTTCAGAATACCGCATGCAAGTATTTCCCCTGCCACAGGGGCGTCCCCGTGGAGGACTTCAACTGCCTGTTCTGCTTCTGTCCGCTGTATGCGCTGGGCAGGAAGTGCGGAGGAGATTACACCTATACCGAAAAGGGCTGCAAGAGCTGCAAAAACTGCTCTTTTCCGCATGAGAGAACGCATTACGACGCCATCATCGCCCGCTATGGCGAAATTGCCGATGTGGTGAAACGCTCGGATATGGAGGACGCATGAACGCAAGAGAGCAAGCCCAATATCGCTGGGATCATGTGGCCAAGCCCCTGCACTCCCTGGGGCGGCTGGAGGACATGATCGTGCAGATTGCTGATATCCAGCAGACCGCCGACGTGCGCATCGGCAAGCGGTGCGCGCTGGTGTTCTGCGCCGATCACGGCGTGGTGGCCGAGGGCGTGAGCCAGTCCGGCAGCGAAGTGACGGCGCTGGTGGCCAAGTCCATTGCGGAGGGGACGGCCAACATCAACCTGATGGCAAGCGTGTCCGGCACGGATGTATTTGCCGTGGACATGGGCATGCTCACGCCTGTGCCGGGAACCATCGAATGCCGCATCGCCGCCGGGACGCAGAACATGGCCTGCGGCCCCGCCATGACCCGCGCTCAGGCAAATCAGGCATTGCAGGCCGGTATTGATCTGGTGGGCGACATGAAGGCGCGCGGCTATCAGCTGATCGCCACCGGCGAAATGGGCATCGGCAACACCACTGCATCCACGGCGCTGGCCTGTGCGCTGCTGGGATGCAAGCCGGAGGAACTGACCGGACGCGGCGCAGGGCTTTCCGATGCCGGACTGGAACGCAAGCGCTGCGCCATTGCCCGCGCACTGGAAGTCAATCATCCTGACCCTGCTGATCCCATTGATGTGCTGGCCAGGGTCGGCGGCTTTGAGATCGCCGGCATGGCGGGAGCATTTCTGGGCGGCATGCAGCACCGCGTGCCCATCATCATTGACGGGGTGATTTCTGCCGTAGCGGCGCTGATTGCGGCGCGGATCAACCCCGAGGCCAAGGCATTCATGCTGCCCTCCCACATGAGCCGTGAGCCCGCCATGATGCGCATCATGGACGAGCTGGGGCTGACGCCTGTCCTTCATGCAGACATGGCCCTGGGCGAGGGTACGGGCGCGGCGGCGGTCATTCCGCTGCTGGATATGGCGCTGAAGGTGTACCACGGCCCCCACACCTTTGTGGACCTGGGCATGGACGCATACACCCCGCAGGAGGACAAGTCATGATCGTACTGGTAACAGGCGGCAGCGGCTGCGGAAAATCCACCTGGGCCGAGAAGCTGATCGCTTCCCTGCCGGAGGAAAACCGCATCTACATCGCCACCATGCAGGTTTACGATGAGGAATCCGTCCGGCGCGTTGCCCGGCACCGGGCACAGCGGGCAGACAAGGGCTTCCGTACCATCGAATGCGAGAAGGATCTGGCGTCTGCCGATGTGCCGGAAGGCAGCATCGTCCTGCTGGAGGATCTGGTGAACCTGATGGCCAACGAGATGTTCGACGGCGGCGACACGGGGCGCATTGTACCCGCGCTGCATGGCCTTGCTGAAAAGTGCCGCCATCTGGTGATGGTCACCAACGATGTGTTTTCCGACGGCGTGGCCTATGCCGAATCCACGCAGGGATATCTGCGGCAGCTGGCGGACATCAATCGTCAGGCGGCTGATCTGGCCGATTGCGTCGTGGAGGTTGTCTATTCCATCCCCGTTGCCGTGAAAGGAGAAGTCCCATGCGTGTGATCTGTTCCTTCATCATCGCCTTTTCCACCTATTCCCGCATTCCCATGCCCCAGGTGGAATGGTCGGATGAAAACCGCCAATACGCCATGTGCTTCTTCCCGCTGATCGGCGCGGTGATCGGCCTGCTGCTCTGGGGCTGGCTGTGGCTGTGCGACGTGCTGGGCGTGGGGCTGCTGCTGCGCGGCGCAGTCGGTGCGCTGCTGCCCCTTGTGGTGACAGGCGGCATCCATATGGACGGCTTCATGGACACCAGCGACGCTCTGGCCTCCTGGCAGTCCCGGGAGCGGCGGCTGGAGATCCTCAAGGACAGTCATGTGGGCGCGTTCGCCGTGATGGGCTGCGCGGGCTATCTGCTGCTGACCGCCGGTCTGCTGAGCGAAGCTGCTGCCGCACATGGCCCCATGCTGCTGTGCACGTTCGTGATTTCCCGTGCCATGAGCGCATGGGCGCTGGCGGCCTTCAGGAGCGCCCGCCCCAAGGGCATGCTGGACAGCTTCGCTCAGGCGGCACACAAGCGCATGGTGACCATCGGCTGTATTGTCTATGCGGCGGTTTGCGCGTTGGTGTGGGCGCTTTGCGGCGGATGGCTGGCGCTGGCATGCCTGCTGACGGCCGCGCTGTGTCTTGTGTACTACCGCCACATGGCCTACAGGCACTTCGGCGGCGTGACCGGCGACCTGGCAGGCTGGTTTGTGCAGGTAACGGAGCTGGCGCTGACAGCTGTGATGATTCTGGGAGGAAAACTGTGATGAAGCTGTATATCGGCGGCGCATATCAGGGTCAGGAGGAGCTGGCACGGGCAGAAAATCCCGGCGGCGAATACTACCCGGATTTCCACGAAACCATCCGTCATGCCGTGCTGCTGCAGGGCCAGGAGCCCCGCGAGTTTGCCCGGCGCTTCTGTGAAGAGCATCCCCGGGCCATCGTCATCGCCAATGAGGTGGGCGCAGGCGTGGTGCCCATGGAGGCCGCCGACCGCGCCTTCCGGGAGGCCGTGGGGCGGGCGCTGTGCATCATCGCCCAGCAGGCGGAGCAGGTCACCCGCTGCGTATGTGGAATCGGGGTGCGCATCAAATGAAGTGGATCCTGATCCGCCACGGGCAGACACAGGGCAACCGGGAGCACCGCTACATCGGCTGCCGCACGGATGAGCCCCTGTGCGGGCAAGGCGTCGCCGCTTTGCTGGCACAGGAATACCCGCCTGTCAGCAGGGTGTATGCCAGCCCCATGAAGCGCTGCCTGGAAACGGCGGAAATCCTCTATCCCGGTGTGCCGATGGAAATCATTGACGACTTCCGCGAATGCGATTTCGGCGGGTTTGAGAATAAGAACTACGCCGAGCTCAATGGCCGCGCCGACTATCAGGCGTGGATTGATTCCGGCGGCGAGAAGCCCTTCCCCGGCGGCGAAAGTCGGGCTGCGTTTGCGCTGCGCTGCGTCGGGGCGTTTGATGCAATCCGGAAGCAGCAGACGGACTGCGCATTGATTGCCCACGGGGGAACCATCATGGCCATTATGGAGCGTTATGCCCGTCCCTGCGGGAGCTACTACGACTTTCAGGTGAAAAACGGCGGCGGGTTTATCCTGCAGGATGACGGCCGCTATGAACCCATATGAAAAATGGATGGAACCGCCTGGTTCCATCCGTTTTTCATTGCCATTGTTGCAGCATTTCGCGCATCCATTCGTACACGTCCATGTCGTAGACAGCGCGAAGGTTCTCCGGCGTCAGCACATCGCCGATGGCGCCCTGTGCGGCGCATCTGCCCTGGTTCAGCAGCACAGCATGGGTACCGTAGCGCCGGGCCAGGCTCAGATCATGCACGACGGACATCACCGCCCGCCCCGGCTGCTTCAGCCACTGACCGATCAGGGAGAAGATATGCTTCTGGTACACCAGATCCAGGTGATTGGCAGGCTCGTCCAGAATCAGAATCTGGGGATTCTGCGCAAACACCTGCGCCAGGAAGGTGCGCTGCAATTCGCCGCCGGAGAGCGTCAGCACGCTGGCATGGCGCAGCTCCGTCAGGCCGGTCAGCGCAAGGGCCTTTTCCACCTGATCCTTGCCGTCATCGTCCCGGGCAGAAAGAAAGCCGGAGGCATGGGCATAGCGGCCAAGCCCCACCACCTCGTCCACGGAATAGGAGTAACCAACGGTGTTCTTCTGCGCCAGCACGCCGACCTTCCGGGCCAGCTGCGCGGGCCTGTAACGGCGGATGTCCTTCCCTTCCAGGTCAATGCTGCCCTCATAGGGCACGCCCTGGGAGATCGTTTCGATCAGCGTGGACTTGCCCGCGCCGTTGGGGCCCACCAGCATCAGCCATTGCCCCTCCTTCAGCTGGAAGGAGAGGTCGTTCACCACCGTATGATCGCCATAGCGCACGGTGATATGATTTGCCTTCAGCATGTCGCTCACCTTGCCTTTCTGGTGCGGTAGAAGATGGTGATGAAGGCCACTGCACCCACCAGCGACGTGACCACACCGATGGAAAGCTCGATGGGACGCAGAAGCGTACGCGCCACCAGGTCTGCCAGCAGCAGGAAGATCGCGCCGGAGAACATCGATGCAGGCAGCAGCCGCTTGTGGTTGGGGCCGGTGATCATCCGCGCCATGTGGGGCATGACGAGGCCCACAAAGCTGATGGTGCCGGAGATGGACACGCATACGCCGATCAGCACGGACACCGTGATGAGGATGATCATTTTCACCCGGCGGACATTCACGCCGATGTGGCGGGCGTTATCCTCGCCGATGGCGAAAGCGTTCAGTTCCCGGCTGTAGCGCAGGATCACGCCGCCGCACAGGAGCAGCGCCAGCGCCAGAATGCGGGAATGCCCGAAATTCGTGCCCGACAGCGAGCCCATCGTCCAGAAGGTGATGGACTTGATGTGCTCCTCCGCAAAGGTGACGATCAGGTTGATGACGCTGGAAGCGAACATGGAGAAGATCACACCGATGAGGATGATGCTGTTCGTAGACAGCGACCTGTCCAGCACATAGGCCAGAGACAGGATCATGATCAGCGACAGGAAGGCAAAGCCCATGGCCATGATCATCGTGCCGCCGTAGGTGGTGCCGGGGATGGTCACGCCAAAGGCCAGCGCGATGACCGCGCCCAGCGATGCGCCGGAGGACACGCCCAGCGTGGAGTCATCCGCCAGCGGATTGCGCAAAAGTCCCTGCATGGCTGCGCCGCAAAGGGACAGCGCCGCCCCCACCAGCGCCACGTTGATCACGCGGGGCAGACGGACATTGAGGATGATGCTCTTGGAAATCCCTGCGGGGATCTCCAGCCCCCACAGGCTATTCCACATGGCAGTAACGGTATCGCCCAGCGGGATGGACACGCTGCCCACGCAGATGCACAGGAGCATCGTGCCGATCAGCGCGGCCACAAACAGTACATACGTCCGCCATGTGAATCGGTCAGATATTTTCTTCATCGTTATGTACCAAAGTTATGTACCAAAGATGGGGAACCGCACCAGATGGTTCCCCGTGGGTTCCGGTGGATCAGGCGGCGGGAGCCTCTTCCTCCACGATGCCGTACAGGAAGTTGTACAGATCAATGACCGCCTCCATCAGACGGGGAGCGGGACGGGTCATGGCGTAGGAGTCAGCGTTGTAAACATCACCGTTCTGGATGGCGGTGATGCCTTCCCAGCCTGCGCGGCCCATCACTTCATCCACGGCGGTTTCGCCCATGCCGGTCACCAGCACGATGTAGTCGGGGTTGCGCTCGATGACCTGCTCCTGGCTGACCTGCTGCCAGCCCTCGATATCAGCGAAGGCGTTCTTCATGCCGCAGATCTCAGCCAGCTCATGCATGAAGGTACCGGTACCGGCGCTCCACAGGCCCCACTCCAGGGGCATGACCTCGAAGTAGATGGTCTTGTCGGTCTGTTCACACATGGCGGCCACATCGGCAAAGGTCTGCTGCATCCGGGCAACCAGGGCTTCCGCCTCGGCCTCCTTACCCATGACCATGCCCAGCAGGCGGATGTTGGCATACACTTCTTCGATGCTGTTGGCGTCGGTGCCGATGACGCGGATGCCGTTCTGCTCCAGCAGCTCCACCTGCTCGGTGGTGTGGGCCATGTCGGACATGACCACCACCTGGGGGTTCAGCGCCAGGATCTCCTCCAGGTTGGTGTTGGCGCCGGACTGCACAGCGGGCAGCTCCAGCACAGAAGCAGGATAGTCGCAGTACTTGCCGCGGCCAACCAGTGCATCCTCGCAGCCCAGGGCGCAGAGCATTTCGCAATCGCTGGGCTCCAGGGCGATGATGCGGGTGACAGGGCCTTCGATGGTGACTTCGCGGCCAAACATGTCGGTCACCGTGATGGTGCTGCTTTCAGCGACCACGGTCGCCATGCTGAACATCATCAGCAGGGCAAGGAACAGGGAAACGAGCTTCCTGGACATGATATGTCCCTCCTTCATTTGGCGATTGCAGGGAATCGCTCTCGTTTGTCAGGCTTTACCTGACTTACCGATGATCAAATGAATGGCGAGAGGGCTCTTTCCGCAAAAGAAAAGCGTCCCTCCCTGAGGAACACTAAACAGACCGCCAGCCATTTCCGACACGCGAAAAAGAGGCTGTCAGCCCAGATAGCATATCCCACCCCCAGGGGAATGATTGATTCACGGTGTAAACAAGTCTCCCGGCTTGGCTTCATCCTACTCCGGCCATCACTGCCCTTTGGGCAGCGCTGGCTACACTCGGCGATTACAAGTAATCGCTCTCGTTAGTCGGGTTGCACCCGACCTCCGATTCACGCACCTTCCCGCTTTCGCAGTGGCTTCCTATGGCAAGCATGCCAACACGCTTTCGTCAGCTTCACGGTTACTGGGATAGCCCGGAAATTTCATCCGATTCCTATGCTCCGGCCATCGCGGGTCAGTTGGTTTCGCCCGACCTTCGATTCCGGAGCGCGCATCGCTGCGCAGATACACCGGCTATTCATTTGTCGAATCCATTATAGCTTGCTTGCACTTGTCCGTCAATTTGTTTTTGAAAGTTTATGAAAGAAAATGCACATTGCACCACGATGGATTACGGAGTACAATGTGTATATCAGGAGGGTATACCTGTGTTGACAAAAGAAGCCTTTAGCCGTCGCTTTGAGCATAGTTTCCGCGGCCTTGCTCCGGATTTCAACCGGAGTGAGGCCTTGTTTGGGTGAACGTGCTCAAAACTGTAGAAATGAACGTACTCAGGAAGTCCTGAATGGTCAGGCTGCTGGTCTCCCTGCCCATGTAGATGGCCTCGGCCAGGTTGTCAAACTCCACCAGGTTCCGCCACACCTCGGGGTTGATCTCGTCCAGGCCCATGGCGGTGCGCATCTCGGAGGCGGACAGCGAGTCGCTGAAGGCCTGCAT
>JAFQQT010000019.1 GCA_017410455.1 Clostridia bacterium | reverse complement strand
GCCCATGCTGTTGGTGGTTTCTTCCTCAACCACGACCACGGGCAGGATCAGGCAGGAGTACACGAACTCAGGCTGCTCGCCGTACTTCATGCCGTAGAGGGCCTGCACCAGGGGATCGCCCCAGTTGTTGGGGGAAGCGTGGTTCTCAGTGTCAGCCATCATGGTGGCCTGGATCATCAGACGGACGTAGGGATCAGCGCCCATGTCGCCGGCCAGATCCTTCCACTCGGTGGCGTCGCTGCCGCGGACGATTTCCTTGGTCATGATGCCGCCGGGCTCACGCACGCCGAACAGGATGTCAGCATACACCCAGGGCTCGGTGGCGGTGATGAAGCCAGCCTCGGTGGTGCCGTGGTCAGCCTGCTGGCTGTAGCTCATGTACAGCACGGCGTCGGCGCTCTCCAGCACGAACTGGTTGGGCTTGGTCTGGTTCATGGTCAGCACCAGGGTCTTGCCGAAGTAGATGGCGTCGTCGATGAGCAGCTCAGCCGCGTCGTCGATGGAGGAGAAGTCGCCGATGACGACGTCCGCATCCTCGATGCTGTCCACGATGGTGGCGAAGTTGGCCAGGTACTTGGTGTAGCCAGTCTTACGATCGGCGTTGGAGGACTCCAGGTAGACCTTCACGCCCTGCTGCAGGGGCAGGACATTGTTGTCGTTCTTGACCAGCACGGCAGACTTGGCCTGCAGCTGCTCGGTCAGCTCGACTTCGTAGGGGTTACGGGCAGCACGCAGATCCTCGTTGGAGTGCAGCTCGGTGGGGTTGGCGGCGTACTCAGCGGAAGCGCAGAAGTCCAGCGCAGCCTGGGGATCACGGTAGGGGTTGTCGAAGATGTTCTTGCGCATGGCGAAACGGTACAGGCGGGTCAGGGAGCGATCCACATACGCCTCGTTCACTTCGCCGGAGCGGATGCCGTCAGCCAGGATGTTGGGGAAGTGGGTGATCTTGGAACCTTCCCAGGCCTTCACGGAACCGGTGGCGCAGCCGCCAGCGGTGCCCATCAGGTCGGAGCCCAGCTCCAGAGCGCGGTTGAACAGCCAGGTGTAGGACATGCTGTTCAGGTGGTTGCCCTGGTTGTCGATGCCGGTGCCGGCGTTCAGGTTGGCGAAGGCCCACCAGTCAGTGACGACGACGCCGTCAAAGCCCAGGGTCTCACGCAGGTAGTTCATGGTCGCGTCGTCGAACTTGACGTCGCAGCTGTTGGAGATGCCGGTGCCGCCGCAGTTGGTCATGACCCACTCAGCGCCAGCGCCCAGGGCAGCTTCCCAGCCGACCATCCAGTTGTCGAAGTTCTGAGCCACAGAGCGGGCGTTGCCGAAGGAGGAGTCGCCGCCGCGGCCGATCCAGTGCTTGATGCAGGAGGCGAAGCCGGACTCTTCCAGACCGCGGACCTCAGCAGCAACGATCTCAGCGATCAGCTCGGGGTTCTCGCCGTACTGGGCGCCGATCTCGTTGGCGTAGGGCTCGAAGGTCACGTGGATACCCACAGCCTGCATGGCCTGGCCGTAGTAGTAGGCCAGATTGTAAGCCAGCTCGGGATCGTTGGCATTACCGAAGGCGTTGTGGGCCTTGTCGATGTAGCCGCCGAAAGCGTTGTACTCACGGTCAGAGGAGAAGATCATGGGGATGCCCAGGCGGGTGCCCTCAGCGGTGTGCTGCAGGTTGTTCAGCTGGGTGGCCACCACGTCGGGGGTGCCGTTCAGGTTGAACAGCAGGTTGGTGATGTGGTAGGTCACGATGTCAGCAGCAGCCTGGGACAGCTCGACGTTGTAGGTCAGCAGGCCGCCGATCTTCTCTTCAGGGGTCATCTGAGAGAGCAGATCAACGATACGCTCGTCGTCGGACTTACGCCAGTCCTCGTACACGTCCAGCTGGCCGTTCTTGTTCAGATCCTTGAACTTCAGGCCGTCCACTTCGAGGATCTCGGTGGTGCCGGGCACGTAGGACAGTTCTTCCTGGCCGGTGGTCTCATCGGCAGGAATCACAGCGAAATCCAGGGGGGTGTTGACGCGGATCAGCTCCGCAGACTTCTCTTCCTCGGACAGAGAAATCGTGCTGGAACCAGCGTCTTCTTCTTCGACCACTTCGGTGGTCTCGGCAGCAGCTTCACCAGCGGATTCACCGGTGGAATCGCCAGTGGATTCGCCCTCAGCGAACACGACGACGCAGCTCAGCATCATCATGAGCGCCAGAATCAGGGACAGCAGCTTCTTCATTGTGTTCATCCTTTCTCTTTTTCGGGAGTCAGAGCTCCACGTTTACACTATTATATATTGGATTCTGCCAAATTTTCAATGGAATATCCAGCACAACCCCTTGCAGAATTCTGCCCACATGCAAAAGGGCAGGCCGCATGATGCAGCCCGCCCGTCAATCACAGCATTTTCCGCAGCCGTTCGCGGTCGATCTTCATGGTCGCCGTGTAAGGCATCTCGTCCAGGTGGATGTAGGTATCCGGCTGCGCGTAGCGGGGCAGGGTCTTCTTCAGCTCCGCCACGATCTCCTTCTTCGTCAGCGGACCGGTCCAGAAGCAGGCCAGCTTGCCGCTGTCCTGGTCGTAAAGCACCAGCCCGTCTTTCCAGCCGGGGATGACCCGCAGGGCAACCTCCACCTCGCCCAGCTCCATGCGATAGCCGGCGCGCTTGATCTGGCCGTCCTGCCGTCCCAGCACCATCAGCTGCCCCCGCTCGTTGAACCTGCCCATATCGCCGGTGCGATAGTAGCGGGTGCGGTAGCCCCGGTGCAGCGGGTCGATGACAAAGGCTGCATCAGTACGCTCCGCATCCCGGTAATAACCCGAGCACATCCACGGGTTGCAGATGAGCATCAGCCCCTTCTCCCCCGACGGCACGGGATGATCCTCCTCATCCACCAGCAGCACTTCCACCTCCGGGAAAGGCACGCCCACGGGAATCACCTCCCCCTGGGTGTAGGCACGATCCAGCCGCCACACGGCCACGGAGAAGGCTTCCGTGCTACCATAGAAATTCCACACGCCGGCATTGGGCGCCGCCTGCATCCAGGTTTGCAGCGTCTGCCAGTGGGCCGCCTCGCCGGAGAGGATGATGTACTCCAGTTCCGGCAGACATCCCGCCGTCATGGCGCCGGAGCCGGCAATCTTCACATAGGCCGACGGGGTCATGGTCAGCTCGGTAACATGCAGCTCCCGCAGGGTATCCACCAGCATTTTCGGGAAAGACAGGCATTGCACAGGCAGGATGTACACCTTCGCCCCCAGCATCAGCGGCGGGTAAATGTCGATGACGGAATTGGCATAGAAGAAGGGGGACTGGTTGCCGAAGACCGTCTGCCGGGTGAAGCCATACTTACGGATGGTGATATCGGTGTAGGTCAGGTAGCTGTACTGGCTCTGGGCCACGCCCTTGGGCACGCCGGTAGAGCCGCTGGTGAACAGGATGGACAGGATATCCCACACGCTGTCCTGGGCGCGGATGCCCGCAAGGACAGCCGCGTCGGCTTCCCCTTGCAGCAACTGCTCATAGACCAGGACCGGGCAGTTCCACCCGATGGCCTCCACCGCCCGGCGGTTGGCCTCGTCGCAGAGGATCGCCGAAGGCTGCAGCTGCCGGAAGATGGCCTGCAGGCGTTCAGCAGGCATGGTGACGCCCAGAGGCGCGTACGGGCAGCCGGCATACAGCACACCCAGTAGCGCCGCCACGCAGTGCACGCTGCGGTCGGTCATCAGCACAGCCACAGGCTGGCGGGGCGACACATGGGCTGCCAGGCCGGTGCCGATGCGCTGCGCCTTGTCCAGCAGCCCGGCATACGTCATTTCCTCCCGCTCATCCGCGAAACCCACGCGGTCCGGCCAGTTCTCCGCGGCATTCTCCAGGTACTCCAGCACATTGCCAAACATCGGAACCCTCCTTTTCATTTTTGCTTCAAAGCACAGCAGGGAGGATCACACGCGGTGATCCTCCCTCAAAGCATCGACAAAGTCGATGGTTTGCAGACCTTCAAAAAAGTCTGCAAGACAAGGCGGCAAAGCTGCATATTCGGGAGTTTACTTCGCGGTAAATGACCGGATTTGCAGCTGCAGCCAACGCAGGAAGCATCCTTTCCTGCACCCTTGCCGGAAAGGATGCGGTTGCGGGCTTTTTTGATGGTCTGAGGGAGGATCACACGCGGTGATCCTCCCTTTCTCACTGTCTACATTCAGATCATCTTGCGGAGCGTCACGCGGTCGATCTTCATGGTGGCGGTGTAGGGCATCTCATCCAGGTGGATGTAGGTGTCCGGCTGCGCGTAGCGGGGCAGGGTCTTCTTCAGCTCCGCCATGATCTCCTTCTTCGTCAGCGGACCGGTCCAGAAGCAGGCCAGCTTCATGCTCTCCTTATCGTAGAGCACCAGGCCGTTCTCCCAGCCGGGGATGACCCGCAGGGCCGCCTCCACCTCGCCCAGCTCCATGCGGTAGCCGGCGCGCTTGATCTGGCTGTCCTTGCGGCCGTGCACCAGCAGCTCGCCCGTGGGGCTGAAGGAGCCGATATCGCCCGTGCGATAGTAGCGCACGCCATTGCCGCGCTCCAGGGGATCGGTGACGAAGGCCGCGCCGGTGAGCTCCTCATCGCGGAAGTAGCCGCAGAAGAGCCATGGGCTGGCGATGTACATCTCTCCCCTTTCGCCCTGGGGCACTTCCTCGCCGTCCTCATCCACCAGCAGGACCTCCACGCCCTTGTACAGCGCGCCCACCGGGATCAGCTCATCGTCGGCGTAGGTGCGCTCCAGGCGCTTGACGGCCACGCCCATCATCTCCGTGCTGCCGTAGAAGTTCCACACCGCAGCGTTGGGGGCAGCCCTGAGCCACACTTCCAGCGTCTGCCAGTGTGCCGCCTCGCCAGAGAGCACGATGTACTTCAGCGCCGGCAGGCACCCAGCCTCCATCACGCCGGACTGCGCCGCCTTCACATAGCTGGAGGGAGTCATGCACAGCACCGTCACCCTGCGCTCCCGCAGGGTATCCACCAGCAGGCGCGGGAAAGACAGGCAGCGGCCGGGCATGATGTACACCGTCGCGCCGAACTTGATGGGCGGATAGAGATCCGTGATGGAATTGGCGTAGAAGAAGGGGGACTGATTGGCATACACATCGTCGATGGTGAAGCCGAAGCGCTCAGTGTTGGTTTCCACATAGTTGATGTAGCTGCTCTGGGGCTGCGCCACGCCCTTGGGCACACCAGTGGATCCGGAGGTGAAGAGCACGGAAAGGACGTCGTCGGGGCTGCTCTGCGCGCGGATCCCGTCCAGGATCGCGTCGACTGCAGGAGTGGCCACGGCCTCCTCGTACTGAACCAGCGGGCAGGAGAGCGTCACGCACTCCACCGCCTGGCGCGTCGTGCTGTCACAGAGGACGGCAGCAGGCTGAAGCAGGTCCAGGATGACCTCCAGGCGCTCCGCAGGCATAGTTGCGTCCAGCGGCGCATACGCGCAGCCGGCTGCCACCACGCCCAGCATGCCCACCACAACAGTGGTGCTGCGGTCGTTCATCAGCACGGCAACGCTGCTGCGGGGCGCAACAATGCCAGCCAGGGCAGTACCGACCGAGCGGACCGCTCCGCGCAGGGCCGCAAAGCCCATCTCACCCTGATCGTCCACAAAGGCCACACGCTCAGGCCATGCCACAGCGGCGTCATCCAGATACTGCAGTACATTACCAATCATTTTCATTCCTCCTCAGGAAGATAGTCGGGGTACTTCACATACCAGGCGTCCGCGCTGCTCTGCCACCGTTCCCAGCCCTCTTCGCCACGGCGGTCCGGCAGGTCGGGATAATTCTCCCGCAGGTCACTGCCCAGGCGGCGGCTGAAGATCACGCTGCCTTCAACATTCAGGTGCTGCCAGTCCGCGAAGTTCGAGGAATAGTACAGGCGCAGGCGCAGGTCGGGATCGTTGTAGTTGATGCCGGACACGCCGTATTCTTCCGCAATGCCCCACAGGGTATTGTAGTACATGTGGTCGTTGGCGTAGTCCGGGTTGGGGAAACCGACGAGCATCGTGGGGATTCCGTGTTCATTCGCCAGCTCCAGGATCTTGCGGAAGTACTCCTCCTGGCGGGCATTGATGGGCTTCTTGATGTTCGTCCACACCAGAGAGGGCTTCTGATGCGTCTCGGTTTTGTCCATCTCGATGTAGCCCATCCAGTCCTCACCGCGTCCGCCGTTGGTGGGCGGGTAGATGAAGGATTCTGCGTTCACCTTGGTGTAGTAGCTGTGCAGCTGGGGGAAGACCAGGGCGTAGCCCATGAAGTCCTCGGACGCCACGCAGGCGGCGATGGCCTTCAGGCGCACGCTCAGGTCACGGATGCCGGAGGTAGCCAGGATCGTGCGGCCACGCTTGGAGTAATCCGCGGTGTAGATGGACGCCTTGGCGTCAATGATGAGCACCTTGGGCTGCTGGGTCTTGAGCGCCTCCTCCAGATAGGAGTAGGCGACCCAGTAGGGCAGCTCCGCGCCGCAGAGGTTGTAGACCGCAAGGCCATGCTCCTCCCAGAGCACGTTGGTGTTCACGCCTGCGTAGGCACAGCTGGTGCCGATCACCAGCACATCCACGCTGTTCTCCGGCAGGGTGTAGAAGTTCATGATGGGGCAGATGCCGTAATCATGCTTGGGCGTAAGGACGTAGATCGTGTAGCTCAGCAGCATGACGAGGGCCAGCACGAAGCCGATCAGACGGACCCAGAAGCCCGCCAGCACCTTTGCGCGTTTCATCTTCCTCCCCCTCCCTTAGAAATTCGTGTACAGGAATGCCGCTGCATCGAAGTCAGCGCCATATGCGCCGAACAGGAGCACCGACAGGATCAGTGCGAAAAGCACCACCCAGCGAATGAGGAAGAAGGAACGGGCAAGCTTGCGGTTGACGTCCACCTTGAACTCACACAGCAGATCCACCGCCAGCAAGATTACCAGGCCAATGAAAAGGATCCTGTATTCCGTCAGCGCCTTCTGCCACGCACCGTCTCCCGAAGTCTTCATGCCGATGGTGACAATGAGGGTATTCTTCACATTGGAGAAATCCCAGTTCGTGAACGTACCCTTGAGCAGCGCCCAGCCCTGGGCAGGACCCGAGGTGAAGGCAAAATACTGCGGCAGAAGGATCAGCACCCAGGTGCGCAGCAAACGCAGGGCCGTAGTGATACCCTTGCCCACACCCTTGCCCACCGCACAGAGGCCGCGGACCCAGCGGGGCGTTTCCTTGACGGGCTGCTCCTGGGGCACTTCGGTGCTCCCGGCCTGCTCAGCATCATTCTCCCCTGCCAGCACGGCCTCAGGCTTCCTGCGGAAGAGGTCACGCACCTTCGCGCCCAGCTTCTGGTCGAATTCGTGGTGCTTCTTGCGCAGCGTCTTCAGCAGGGGATCGATCAGCAGGGCGCCGCTCAGCAGGATGCCGAAGTAAGCGCCGTAGATCACAGCGTTCCAGTTGGCAACATGCCACACGCCGATCAGGAAGAAGATGACGAAGGTCGCCACCACGCCGGGCAGCGCTCGGCCCGCCTTCTTGCCCAGCACGCGCTGGCCCCACCTGCTCAGCATCAGGCCGAAGTGGGAGGTGGTCAGCGGATAGAACAGGTAGGAGCGGAACCAGGTGCCCAGGGTGATGTGCCACCGGCGCCAGTACTCCGCCACGGACTGAGAGAAGAAGGGTCTGCGGAAGTTCTCCACCACATCAACGCCCAGCATCTTCGACGCGCCACGGATAACGTCCATGCCGCCGGAGAAGTCAGCATACAGGCGGATGGCATAGGTCACCGCGCCCAGCAGAATCAGCCAGCCGGGCATTTCGGTGCCGGAGGTCACCGCCGTGGTGATGCAGGCAAGGCGGTCCGCCAGCACCATCTTCTTGAAGTAGCCCCACAGCATCAGCTGGAAGCCAGCCACGAATTCCTGCGGCTCAAAGCGCGCGGGCGACTTCAGCTGGGGCATGAGCTGCTTATACGTCGTGATGGGACCCTGGGTGATCTGCGGGAAGAACGACACGAACAGCAGGTACTTGAGCGGATTCTTCTCCGGCTCCGCCTTGCCGCGGGCGCAGTCCACCACATAGCCCACGCTCTGGAAGGTGAAGTAGCTCAGGCCCAGCGGCGTGATCAGCTGCATCGCCGTCAGCGGGGTGCGGCTCTGCGTCAGGAACACATACAGGGCGTTCGCGCAGGTGTAGATAAGGTCTGCATACTTGATGAAGGCCATGCCGCCGATGACCAGCAGTACAGTCAGGGTCAGGTAGCACTTGCGCTTCTGCGCCCTGCGCCAGGCTTCCGCCTTGTCGCCCTCGGCAGAGGCTTCCTTCTCCCTGCGGCGGCAGCGGCCCATGTACAGGCCGGCCAGCCAGGTCACAAGCGTCACGCCGCCCAGATAGGCCAGGCCCACCCAGCCGGCAAAGGCATAGAACGCCATGCTCGCCGCCAGCAGGCTGCACCAGCGCCAGCGCACCGGCAGGCAGTAATGTACCACCAGCAGCACCGCCAGCAGCACCAGGAATTCCAGGGACAGGATGCTCATGCGTCCCCTCCTTCTGCATTCATTGACGGGGCAATCTTCACGCCCCGACTTCCTTCTTCAGTAGAACCCGGTCGATCTTGCCATTGCCGGTCTGCGGGAGCGCATCGCGGTGGACATAGACGTCCGGGAGCATGTATTTGGGCAGTTTCTCCTTCAGCGCGCGCTGCAGGGACTTTTCCTCAGCCACGCCGGTGTACACGGCGATGATCTGCTCCGTCTGGGCGTTGTAGATGCAGCAGCCTCCATCCACCTCAGGATGGGCACACAGCGCACACTCGATCTCGCCCAGCTCGATCCGGTAGCCCTGGCGCTTGATCTGCGTGTCCCTGCGGCCCAGGAACATCAATTCTCCCCGTTCGTTGTACGCGCCGAGATCGCCGGTGCGGTACATCATCTCCTTCACCTGCGGGCGCAGCGGATTGGGCACGAAGACCTCCGCTGTGCGCTCCGGGGCGTTGTAGTACCCCGGCGACAGGCAGGTGCCCGTCACGCAGATCTCACCGTCGATGAGCAGGATGCGCGTGTTGGCGCAGGCGAAGCCGATGGGCAGCGCGTCCGTGTCGGCAAACTCCCGCTCCACAGGGAACCAGGTGCACACATCGGTGATCTCCGTCGGGCCGTACATGTTGACGTACCGCGCCTCCGGCAGAACCCGCCGCCATGCGTTGAGGGTCTTGCAGGGCATCGTTTCCCCGCAGAACCAGATGTGCTCCAGCGGGGGCACGCACTTCTCCAGCGCGCCGGCATTGGCCACACCCGTGAGCGCCGAGGGCACCCAGAAGACGGTGTTGATCGCCTTTTGCGCCAGATACTCGGTCATCTTCCCCGGGAAGGTGAAGTACTTGCGGGGAATGAAGTGCACCGCCGCGCCCATGCGGATGGCGCAGTAGATATCCAGCACGGAGTTATCGAAGTACAGCGGCGCCTGATTGCCGAAGCGGCAGTCGGCATTCACGTCCAGCGCGTCGCAGGCCCACTCGGCAAAGTCAATGACCGAGCGGTGGGTGATCGCCACGCCCTTGGGCAGGCCCGTGGAGCCGCTGGTGAAGAGCACATAGAGGAGGTCGTTGTCAATATGCCGGGAGCGAACCTCCGCAAGGCCCAGGGGATCGGTGCGGGCAGGAATGTCCTCCTCGCAGATGACCCGCGCCTGGGCGTCCAGCGTCTCCGCCTTGTCCAGGTAGCGCCGCTCGCACAGGATGCAGGCCGGCTGCAGCACGGACACGATCCGCGCCATGCGGCTGCGGGGCATCGCCGGGTCAATGGGCGTGTAGAAGCAGCCCGCGTACACCGCGCCCAGCATCGCCGCGATGCAGGCCGGGCTCTTGTCCATGTAGACCAGCACGGGGCTCTGGGCCGGGAGCAGCCGGTGCAGGAAGGAGCCGATCTCCTGCGCGCGCTGCATCAGTTCCTGGTAGGTCAGCTGGGAGGCGTCATCCTCAAAGGCCACATGCTGCGGGTCCCGATGGGCGGAATCCTCCAGCCAGGCCAGCACATTGCGGATCATTCTGCCCCCTGATAGCGCTTCACAGTGGCAAGGATCGCCTCTGCGCTGTTGAAGTTCTCCGGCTCGATGTCGCCCACCTCGATGTGAATGTCATACGCTTCATCCAGGGCGGCGATGATGATGTTGATGTCGAAAGAATCGATCAGGCCATCGTCCACCAGGGCAGTTTCATTCTCAAAATCCACGTCCTCGTTCGCATCCTTCAGGATTGCAAGGAGCTTCTTCATTTCTTCCATATACACTTCTCCTACATTCTGTCCATAATGGCAGATATTATATCATATCTTATCACAAATCGAAGCATTTGTACATAGCAAAATGAGGGTAGACTGACTTTTGTTCTTTCCCTCATCAAGCGAAAGAGCCATCGCCCAGCCGTCGGACCGGGCGATGGCATCGTTTCCCATCAAGCGTTGATGCGGTTTTCGGTGTCCTTGTCAAACAGGTGGATCTTCGCAGCGTTGGGACGCAGATTCAGCTGACCGGAGAAGCTGTCCTGCTCACCATTGTACTTGAAGACGATGACCTGCTCGCCCACCTTGAGGTAGACCAGGTACGCCTCGCCCAGGGGCTCCACGCCGTCCACCACGCCGGTGATGCAGCCCTCGCCGCTGCCTTCCACCAGCACCAGGTCGGAGGGGCGGATGCCCAGGATGATGACCTTGCCCTCGTAGGGCTTGACGCACTCGACCATGTCCTGGGGCACAGGCAGGGTGAAGTACTCATGCTCGAAGAACCAGGCGCCGTTCTTCTTGGTGACCACGCAGTCGAACTGGTTGATCTTGGGGGTGCCCAGGAAGATCGCGGCGAAGAGGTTCACGGGATGGTCGTACAGATCGCTGGGGGTGCCCTCCTGCACGATGTGGCCGCCGTTCATCAGCACGATGTGATCGGCCATGGTCATGGCCTCGGTCTGGTCGTGGGTGACGTAAACGGTGGTGATGCCCAGCTTGCGCTGGATCTTCTTCAGCTCGTAGCGGACCTGCTCACGGAGCTTGGCGTCCAGGTTGCCCAGGGGCTCGTCCAGCATGAAGACGTTGGCGTCGCGCACCATGGCGCGGCCCAGGGCCACGCGCTGACGCTGGCCGCCGGACAGCTGGGCAGGACGGCGATCCAGCAGGGGGGTGATGGCCAGCATATCGGCCATCGCCTCCACGCGGCGGGCGATCTCATCCTTGGGGGTCTTCATCGTCTCCAGGGCGAAGGACATGTTCTGGCGAACGGTCATGTGGGGGTACAGGGCGTACTCCTGGAACACCATGGCGATGTTACGCTCCTGGGGCTGCTCGAACACGCCCTTCCGGGGCGCGGTGACCAGCTTGTCACCGAAGTAGATCTCGCCGCCCTGGGGCTTGAGCAGGCCGGCGATGCAGTGCATCGCGGTGGTCTTTCCGCAGCCGGAGGGGCCCAGGAACACGCAGAACTCGCCATCTTCAACCTTCAGGCTCAGGTTATCCAGCACCAGGGTCTTGCCTTTGTTATAGGACACGGTCATGTCCTTGATCGTGATAGAAGCCATTGTTTTCACCTCATCTGTTGTCGGCCTGCAGCGCGGCGTCCCGTGCTGCAGGCTTTGCCCCTGCGGCGCCCTCAGGCGTGCGGGGCTCGCCCGGCTCGCGCCGGGCGTGCAACCACATTACTTACCGAAGGACTCGACCTCGATGCCGAAGCCGAACTCATACAGAGGATCAACGATATCCTTGGCCAGATCCTCACGCTGGAGCATCACCTGATCCATCGTCGCAGGAATCTGGAAGGGGGTCTTGCCGGTGATGGGCGCCTCGCCGAAGAGGGCTTTCGCCACCGCCTCCGCACCAGCCGTGCAGCCGGGACGGTAGGCCAGCAGGATCACATCGCTGTTATCCGCAATGGGGCTCATGACGTAGGCACGGTTCATCAGCACGACGGTCACAACGTTCACGCCGGAGGCCTTCAGGGCCGCAACCATGTCAGCCTGCACAGCGGGGAACTCCAGGGTGGAGGTGCCCCAGGCGGGCTCATGGGTGCCGGAAGCTTCGCCGACCACCACGATGGCGGTGGTGCCTTCGGGATAGGAAGCGGCCACCAGGGACAGGTCATCGCCGATGTAGGTGACGTTCTCAGCGCCCGCCTTCTCGGTGATGGCGGTCAGGATATTCTTGCCCTGGTAATCGGCGATCTTCCAGCCGGAGGACAGGGCGGCGGTATCTTCCGCCAGGGAGCCGGCAACGATCAGCTGACGGCCGGAGAGCGCCACGGCGTTGTCATACTTGACCAGCGTCAGGGCCTCGGCGGCAGCCTGCTTGACCAGCGCGTAATGCTCGTCGGAGCCGACGATTTCCTTGGCAGCAGCCACATCCACATAGGGATTCTCGAACAGGCCCAGCTCGAACTTGGCCTTCAGCAGGCGGCCAACGCGCTCGTTGAACTGCTCGTCGGTCAGGTTCTGGGTCAGCTTCTTGGATTCACGCTGGCCCGCGCCGCCCAGGGCGTCCGCACCGGCCAGAGCAGCAGCGGTGTGGTTGAGGCCCCAGTCGGTCTGGATGATGCCCTCGTAGCCCAGCTCACGGCGCAGGAGCTCAGTCATGACGGTGGAGGACTCGTGAGCGTAGTTTTCCACGGCGTCACCGCCCAGGTAGGGCACGGTGGAGTAGCCGTAGGGCATGATGGAGGCAGCGCCGGCTTCGATGGCAGCCTTGAAAATGCTCAGGTGCATCTGGAAGGAATCATCGTCAAACACCAGGGGGGTGCCGTCCACGCCGGCGGTCTGGGCGCCGGAGCCGGGGAAGTGCTTCACGCAGGTCATCACGGACTCGCTGGTCAGGGTGTTGCCCTTCTGCAGGCCCTCGATGGCGGCGACGGTCATGGCGGTGGCGATTTCCACGTCCTCACCGAAGCACTCCTGCACGCGGCCCCAGCGGGGGTCGGTGGCGATGTCGGCCACGGGGGACAGGCTCATGCGCACGCCCAGGGCCAGCATCTCCTCGCGCTGCATGTCGTTGAGCTGGCGGACCAGTTCAACATTGCCAGTGGCAGCCAGGGTGATCTGATCGGGAATGATGGTCGCACCCTGCACCCAGGACGCGCCGATGACGGAGTCCATGGAGAAGATGACAGGGATACCGAAGGCAGAGGCCTCGGAGAGGGACTGCACTTCGTTGGTCTTCAGGGCAGCGTCCTCCGCGCCCGCAGACAGGTAGGTGTAAGCCAGCACGAAGCCCACGCCCAGGTCGGTGAACCAGGATTCCTTCAGGGTCACCAGGGTCATGTGGAGCATCTGCGCCGCCTTATCGGTGGCGGACATCTGGGAGAGCAGATCGTTGACGCGCTCGTCAACGGGCTTGCGCCAGTCCTCGTAGACGTCCAGCTCGCCGTTCTTGTTCAGATCCTTGAACTTCAGGCCATCCACGTCGAGGATCTCGGTCTCGGCGGTGTAGCCCAGCTTCACCTGCTCGCCGGAAGCCTCGATGTAGAGCACCTCAACAACCAGCTGTTCCTCTTCCTCGTCGTCCTCAGCGAAAGCAGGCACGACGGACAGAAGCATCATCATCGCCATCAGCAGGGCGATCCATTTCTTCATCATTGTTCTTCCTCCTTAAGACGCCGTCACCGCGCCGGCCATGTAGCCGCGGATGAGGTACTTGCCCAGGAACATGTACAGCACCAGGACGGGCAGGGTCAGCCAGATGGAGCCGGCCATCTGGGTGGAGAAGTTCGCGCTCAGGGAGCCGACCATCTGGTTCAGCGCCAGAGTCGCGGGGGTGGTCCAGGAGCCAGCCATGGTCATGGCGAAGAGCAGCTCGTTCCACACGGAGGTGCACTGGAACACCAGCACCGTCACCGTGGCGATGGTGGTGTTGGGCAGCACGATCTTCCAGTAGATCTGCCAGGGGCCGTTGCCATCCACCATGGCCTGCTTGATCAGCGCGTCCGGGATGTCGGCATAGAAGCCGCGGAACATGGACATGCACATGGGCATGCCGTAGATGCTGTGGATGATGATCAGGCCCCAGACGGAGTCATACAGACCCAGGCTGGAAACGGTCTTGAACAGGGGAACCAGGATGGCCTGATAGGGCAGGTAGATGGCCGCAGACAGCAGCAGGAAGAAGACGCCGTCAAACTTGAAGCGGAACTTCGACAGGCCGTATGCGCACACAGAACCCAGGGCCATGGAACCGAACGCGCCGCCCAGGGTGACCAGCAGGGAGGTCACCAGGGACTCGCTCAGCTCTTCGAAGGACTCCACATAGCCTTCCACAGAAAGCTCGGAGCCGAACACCAGGGGGTTGGTGGTCATGGCCTCGTTGTTGGTCTTCAGGGAGGTGGTGACAGTGGTCCAGAAGGGCAGCAGGTACAGCAGCACCGTGACGATCATGATCGCGTAGTACACCACGCGCAGGATGGTCATGTGCACGGGCACCTTCTCCTTCACAGGAGCCTCCATGGTCTTTTTCTTCTCAGGCGCCGCCATGGTCTTCGCAATTTCTACAGCCGCCATTTTATCCCTTCTTTCTGTTGCTCAGGTAGGTGATGGGCAGGATCAGAGCGAGCACCAGCACAAGGAGGAAGTTCGCAATCGCTGCGCCATAGGCGAAGTTGTTCTGCTCGAAAGTCTCGCGGTACATCATGACCGGCAGCGTGTGGGAGGAGTAGCCGGGGCCACCCTGCGTCAGCTGCCAGATGAAGTCAAAGGAGCGCAGCGCGTACATCGCCAGAATGGTGACAGAGGAGGACAGGGAGCCCTTGAGCGCCGGCAGCACCAGCTTGAGGTAGATGCGGGGCGAGTAGGCGCCGTCCAGCTTGGCGGCGTTGATGACGTTCTGGGGCACGGAGCGGATGCCGGCGAAGAAGATCAGCGCCACATAGCCGGAGAACTGCCACACCAGCGCGATGATGATGGAGATCATCACCGTCTTCTGGCTGGAAAGCCACAGCAGGTTTGTCGTGCTGACGCCGAACATCTTCAGGATGGAGTTGATGATGCCGTAGGACGGGTTGTACATCCACGCCCAGACCGTGCCGGTCACCACGTAGGACAGGGCGAAAGGCAGCAGGATCAGCGTGCGGAACAGGCCAGTGCCCTTCAGGCCCTGGTCCATCAGCAGCGCCAGCAGCAGGCCGATCACCAGACAGATCGGAATGATGGAGAACAGCAGCAGCGTGTTCCTCAGAGAGATCCAGAAGGTGTCATCCTGGAACATCTCGATGTACCACTTGAAGCCTGCGAAGCCGTAGGTCGCCTCCAGGCTGCCGGGCTCCCAGTCGGACACCGACACCCACAGGTTCCAGCCCAGCGCCACATACACGAAGTAGATCAGCAGGCCGGCCGGGATGATCAGCGGCAGCATCGGATGCCGGGCAAAAAATTTCTTAATCGTAGCCATTGGACATTTCTCCTTGTCAGGACGAATGAAAACATGGGCGGACGAAGCATTCCTTCGCGCCGCCCATGCTCATGTTGTCTTACTCGGCGTAGCTCAGGCCATAGCCGTAATCGAAGAGGGGGTTCTCCAGGTCGAAGGCCACGTCGCCGGACTGGTTCAGCACGCTCTCCATGTCACGGGGCAGCTGAACGGGCAGCTTGCCGGTGGGGTTGTTCATGCCGTAGAGGGTCTCAGCGATGGCGATGCCACCCTCGGAGCCGGGGTAGTAGGCCATCAGGATCGCCTCGGTGTTCTCAGCGCACCAGGTCAGGATCAGCGGACGGCCGTTGATGACCACGGTCACGATGGGCTTACCGGTGGCGTCCAGGACTTCCATCATCTCCTGCTGGGAGTTGGTCAGGCTCAGGTCCTCGGTGCCCCAGGCGGAGGAGTGCATGTAGCTGGGCTCGCCAACGGCCGCGATGATCAGGTCAGCGTCGGCAGCTTCGATCTTCATCTGCTCCAGATCCTCAGCGACGTACACGATGGTCGCGCCTTCGCCGGCGTACTCGCGCAGCGCCTGCTCAATGGTCAGGCCGGGCTGAGCGGAGGACCAGCCGCCGCACAGGGAGTCCATATCGCCAGCGCGCAGGCCGGTGACCAGGATCTTCTTGCCGGTGGAGTCGTAGGGCAGGATGTTGTCGTTGTTCTGCAGCAGGGTCATGGACTCGCGGGCGGCCTGCAGGTTCAGCGCGCGGGACTCGTCGTTGCCCACGTACTCAACAGCGTACGCCACGTCGCAGTAGGGATTCTCGAACACGCCCATCTGGAACTTGGGCAGCAGGATGCGGCGGCAGGCAGCATTCAGGACTTCGTCGGTGATCTTGCCTTCGCTGTGGTACTGCTCCATCTGGTCGATCAGGCGGATGGATTCGCCGCCGATACCGTCGACCTGGCCCTCCATGACGCCGATCAGGATGGCTTCTTCCTCGCTGATCTCGCCGTCAAAGAGCGCGCGGGTCTGCTGGATGGCCCAGATCATGCCCCAGTCGGTCTGGATCAGGCCGTCAAAGCCCATCTCCTCGCGCAGCAGATCCTGCAGGATCGCCTCGGAGCCCAGAGCAGCGGTGAACATGTCCAGGTAGATGGAGGAGGAGTAGTAGGGCATGATGGAAGCAACGTTGACTTCCAGGGCAGCGTAGTAGGGCTTCAGGTGGTACTGCAGGGTCTCCTCGTCGGACACGATGGGCGCCATATCGATGCCGTCCATCTGGGGGCCGGAGCCGGGGAAGTGCTTCATGCAGGCGATGATGGAGTCCTCGTTCAGGCCCTCAGTGCCGTTCTGGAAGCCGATGACCTGCGCCACGACCATCTCGGTCACCAGGTCAGCGTCCTCGCCGAAGGTCTCCATGGTGCGGCCCCAGCGGGGCTCGGTGGCGATGTCCGCCTCGGGGGACAGGGTCATGCGGGTGCCGATGGCGATGTGCTCCTGGCGGGCGATGTCAGCCAGCTTGGAGACCAGCTCCACGTTGCGGGTAGCGGCCAGGCCCAGGTTGTGGGGGGTGACGGTCGCGCCGTAGACGTAGGAGGTGCCGTGCACGGAGTCCATGGACACGATGATCGGCACGCCCAGGCGGGAGGCCTCGGCCCACTCCTGCACCTGGTTCATGGTCTTGGCAGCGTTCTCAACGCTGTCCAGCTCACGCACCAGCACCAGGCCGATGTTCTCGGTAGTGGCCCACTTCTCCAGGTAGGAGGGCACCTTACCATTCGCCTTGGGCACGAAGGTGGGGTGCTGCATCTGGGCGATCTTCTCGCGCACGGTCATCTGGGAAATCAGGTCCTGCGTGCGGGTCTCGGGATCCACGCGCCAGTCCTCGTAGACTTCCAGGGTGCCGTTCTTGTTGTGATCCTTGAACTTCAGTCCATCCACCTCAATGATGGTGGTGATGCCTTCGATGTAGGTCAGCACATGCTGGGTGTCGGTGCCTTCGATGGTAACGTAGTTGTTCAGGCTCTCCTCGGCAAAAGCCGGGAGAACGGCGGCGAAGAGCAGCATCGCGGCCGCCAGGGCGATCAAACGCTTAATCAACAATGTTCCAGTCTCCTTCCACGCCGGCTTCCTTCAGAGCCTCGGTGATCATCTTGGCATAACGGGCGGTATCGGGGTCGGTAGAGGTGGCAAAGTCGGTGATGCGGGTCTGCAGGTCGGTGGACGCAGCCCAGGGCAGCGCCGTGCCATGAGTGAAGCTGGGGTAAGCGATGATGCTGTCGTCCAGCAGCTCATTCTTGAAGATCAGGGTCAGCTCGTTGTAGGTGGAATCGGGGGTGTCCAGATAGGGAGAGACGGACTCCTTCACAGCGGAGAAGGCAATCTGCACCTCATGATCGGCCACAGCAGCCGCCCAGCGCACGCCGCCCTCGACGTTGGAGGAATCGTTGGGCACGACGAAGCCGTCGATGCACATGCCGTAGAAGCCGGCGGTGCCGGGCATGGTGAACACGCCGTAGTCCTCGCCGTAGACCCAGCCCTGGCTGGTCAGGAAGGGCTGCATCCAGGTGCCCATGATGTACATGGCGTAGTCACCGGCGACGACGCGGCCAGCGGTCTCGAACCACTCGCGGGCGGCGTGGTCAGGAGCGACGTACTCCATCATGCGCTTGAAGGTGTCCAGCACCTGCTGCACCTGATCGGCAGTGGCCTTGCCGTTGATGAAGTCCTCGTAGATCTGAGGATCGGTGCCCATCATGATGTTCTCGAACAGCTGCGCGGCGGTCCAGCCCTTGCGGTCGCCCAGGTCCAGGGCGTACTTGCCCTCGGGCAGCACGGCCTTGAACTGCTCGCAGATGGCCCAGAACTCATCCCAGGTGATGTCGGTATGGTCGGGGATCGCGATGCCATACTGCTCGAACATGTGCTTGTTGTAGAAGATGGTGTTGGTCTTGTGGACGCCAACGGGCACGATGTAGTAGCCGCCGTCGGAAGCCACGCAGAGCTCCTCGATCTTGTCGATCATGCGCTCCTGCAGGCCCAGCTCGTTCCACAGGCCGGTGAGGTTGAAGAGCATGTCAGCCGCCAGGTAGGGCTGAATCTCCTGGCCGGGATGAGCCTGGAAAGCCTCGGGGCTCTTGCCGGCCTGCTGCAGCACCTTGACCTTCATGACCATCGCGCCGCCGGCGCCGCCGGGGATCGCGTTGGACTTGGCCTGCTGCTTGGGGTAGGCGCCTTCGAAGCCGTCGATGACTTCATTGATGGCCTGCTTCTCGCCGCCGGCAGTCCACCAGTGGTAAACATTGACCTTACCCTTGGTCTTCGTGTCAGCCAGGACAGCAGTGATGTCCAGCTCGGTGATCTTCTTGTTCTTCGCCGCCAGGGCAGGGGCGCCCAGGCTGAGCAGCAGCACCAGCGCCAGGCACAGGCAAATGAGTTTCTTCATCATCTTTTGCTCCTTACTCGCAGAAGGTCAGGCTGCCCCACTGGGAGGGGTCGGTGTCGACGGTGTCAGTGCCAGCCCACTGCATACGCACGGTGGCAACGCCGGGGCAGGGGAAGTCCAGGTCGAACATGCCGAAGTCAACGCCAACGGTCATGCCGGCAGCAGGCGTGAACACGGGGATGTCGCCGCCAGCCAGGCAGGTCCACGGAATGACCAGCTCCAGCGTGTAG
>JAFQQT010000018.1 GCA_017410455.1 Clostridia bacterium | reverse complement strand
TCGGGTTTCTTCATGTTATACCTCCAGGCGGCATGCAGCTACATGCAGATCGACCGTCACGGTCTCTGCGGGCTTTGCGGCAATCGCATCCTTCTCCTCCGCGGACAGATCCTGCATCAGCGGGGTCATCCAGACGAAATCGTGCCAGAGTTCCGGCGTGACGGGGTGGGTGACGGTGACGTGCCTCTCGCCCACGACGCTCGCTTTCTCCCGCAGATACGCGTCCACCTGGCCCTCCTCATAGGGGGCCATGCCCCGGGCGGCACGAAGCTCCTTCAGATAGCCGCAGCCGGGGTAGACCTTGATCAGCAGGCCGCCGGGAGCCAGCACGCGGCGGAACTCGTCGTAGCTGGCGGGGGTCAGCACGTCCATGACGGCGGTGAAGCTGCCATCTGCGAAGGGCAGGCGACGCAGGTCCGCCACCAGCCACAGGGCCGTGCAGGGGAGGTCCGTGGCGCGGAAGATGGCGTCTCGGCTGATGTCTGCGCCCGCGCCGCACCAGCTTTCGTGGCGGGAAAGCAGCGCGTCCAGGTACCAGCCGTCGCCGCAGCCCGCGTCCAGCAGGCGGTGATCACCGGTGGGCAGCAGGGCCTCGATGGCCTCCGCCACCGCGTCGTAGCATCCGGCGGCAAAGACCCGGCGGCGCGCGTCAAACAGGGCCGCGTCGTAGCAGGAATCGACTTGCTGGCTCAGCACGTTCAGGCAGCCCTTGCGGTTGACGTTCAGCCGGTGCCGGGCAGGGCAGGCGAGGTCGTCGCCGGCGCGGGTGAGGGGCGCACGGCACACGGGGCAGACGAGGCAGCCGAGGCGGTCTGCGGCGAGAAAGAGCTTGTCGCGTTTGGAGAGCATGGGTTCACCTCCACTCAGTCAGCACCATTGTAACGCATGGGACGCAAAATAGCAAGCGAAAAGCCGCAGGGGCAGGTGTGCTGCGCCGCTGCGGCCGGGGAATCACGGGAAGTCGAAGAAGACCTCGTTCTGCTTGCGGAAGGCGTCGAAAACGGCTTCCAGCAGCGCGACGTCCTCAATGCTGACGTAGGCTTCGTGTTCGCCATCCTCACCCGGCTGGACGCCCAGGATGACGACCTGCCCTTTCTCGCGGTCTGCCACGGGGAGGAGCACCACATACTCCGTGCCCTGGAACCTGACCAGATCGAGGAATTCGAACCGGATGTCCATACCCTTTTCGTCGGTCAGGGTGATGATGTTATCGATCTCAGACATGGACTGCCTCCGCGATGTGCTCAGGTGAAGTCGTACTCGTCGGCGTTCTCGGCCTGGAAGATCTGGAAGACGGCCTCGGCCTCATCCTCGTCGTCCACGCCGATGTAGGTCTCCTCGTCGGGGCTGCCCTCCACGGGCTCAATGCGGAAGATGACGACCATGCCGTCGTCGTCCGCCACGGGGAGGAGGATGGCGTACTCCTTGCCGTTGTACTCGACAATGTCGAGGAACTCGAACTCAACGTCGTTGCCGTCTTCGTCCGTCATGGTCACGATGGGGTCGAATTCGGCGCCTTCCTGGGGGATGTTCTGCTCGTTCATGGGGGAATCTCCTTTCGCGCTCGGGCCTGGCCCGGTGTCGCCTATATTATAGTAGGATTGGCGGGAGAATGCAAGACCTTATTCCTTTGCCCAGCACACCAGCGTCAACCCGGGGCCGACATGGGCGCCGATGAGGCAGCCAATGCCCACGCAGCGGATCTCGGGCAGGGGCAGGCCGCTATCCAGCAGCATCTGGCGGATCATGGCTGCAGTCTCCGGGCAGTCCGCGCCACCGATGTACATGGGCACGGCGGGGTCCGGCGGGTTCTGCCTGATCTGCTCAACGTACCAGGCATAGCCCTTTCTCACGCCGCGCACCATACCGGCCTTTTCGATGGCGCCGCCCTCCAGTTTCAGCGTGGGCTTGATGGCCAGGGCCGTGCCCACTTTGCCGATGATGGGGTTCAGGCGGCCGCCCATCACCAGGTACCTGAGATCCTCCGCCAGGCCAATGAGGCGTTGCCGCTCCTTCAGGGTTTCCACGGCATTTACGGCTTCCTCGAGCGTCGCGCCCGCGTCCCGCATGCGCACGGCGCAGTCGATCAGCATGATCTCGCCGCAGGTGGCGCTCAGGCTGTCGATCACGGCGATGCGGTGGGGCTGCTTCATGGCGGCAGCGGCATTCACCGCGCTCTGGTAGCCGCCGGAGAGCTGCGAGGAACCGGCGATGATCAGCGCGCAGTCGTCCTCATCGGCAAGGGCGGTCTTCAGCGCGGCCTTCCAGGCACTTTCGGGTACCATGGAGGTCTTGGGCAGCTCGATGGCGGTGCGCAGGCGGGCGTAGAAATCCGCCTGGGTGAGGGTCACGCCATCATCGGTGAACTCCTCCATGCCGAAGCGCACGGGCTGGAAGGCGAAGAGCACGCCCGGGTCGCGGTGGGCGGCGTGAATGTAATCGGACATGCTGTCCGTGATGATGCGGATCATGGGTCACATTTCCTCCTGACCGTAGAAATAGTCGTTGATGCCCTTCAGACCGTCGATGAGCACGTCCAGCTGCTGGGGCGGGATGGCCTGCGTCACGGCCTCGACCATGCGCCGGTGAAACTCCCGGTGATGCTTTTCCACCTCCAGCGCGGCGGGGAGGGGAAGGACGTGCACACGCCGTTTGTCCGTGCCGGAAGGGCGGCGTTCCAGGTACCCCTTGCGGATGAGCGTGGACACCGCCACGGTCAGCGAGCCGGGAGTGATGCGCAGCGTCGCGGCCAGCACGGTCATGGTGTTGTCCTCCTCCTGGGCGCGGCAGACGGCCTCGATGATGTGGATCTCCCGCATGGAAAGGCCGGGACATTGCTTCTGCAGCGTCCGCTCCTCAATGCGTAGCAGGTCGTTGAAAAGGTGCACCAGCACCTGGTCGATCATTTTCTCGTGCTTCTCCAAGGGTACGCCTCGATTCTTTGAAGTTCAAACATTCGGGTTAAAAAGAAATGTTGACGAATCAACAGGTGAAGGATATCACAATCGGAGTCCTCTGTCAACGGCGAATGTTTTGATGTTCAAAACAAAATGCATCATCAACGAAATTTTTGGCAAAAACACACGTTCCCCTTGCAATTTGCAATGATATGCGATACAATATACAAGCCGTATCGCAATGACGACCGGGTCCCGTGCGATCCTTCAGTGTGAACCATGTCAGGACCGGAAGGTAGCAGCATTAAGCATTAGACGGATGTGCTGCGGGAGAGCCCGTTCTGAGCGTGCGGTTTTTATGTTTTTGGTGGTTTTCCGTTGTACGAAATGTGTATTTCCCCTCGACAGGAGGGGAATTTTATGTATAATGAAAAGGTCTGTGACAATAACATCAACGTGGAGGTCGTGTAACCATGGAAATGGAAGTCATCCGGATGGCGGACGCCGCCGTTGCCCAGGCCATCGAGGCGGAGCTGGAGCGCCAGCGTACCCACATTGAGCTGATTGCGTCTGAGAACTTTGTGTCCCCGGCGGTCATGGCGGCGATGGGTTCCTGCCTGACGAACAAGTATGCTGAGGGCTACCCGGCCCGCCGCTACTACGGCGGCTGTGAGTGCGTGGACGTGGTGGAGGATCTGGCCCGCGAGCGCGCAAAGCAGCTCTTCGGCTGTGATCATGTCAACGTGCAGCCCCACTCCGGCGCCCAGGCGAACATGGCGGTCTACTTCGCCGTGCTCAACCCCGGCGACACCGTCATGGGCATGGCCCTTGATAATGGCGGCCACCTGACCCACGGCAGCCCCGTGAACATGTCCGGCAAGTACTTCAACTTCGTATCCTACGGCGTGAACGACGATGGCTACATCGATTATGACGATGTGCTCGCCAAGGCGAAGGCCTGTCAGCCCAGGCTGATCGTCGCCGGCGCCTCCGCCTATCCCCGCACGATCGACTTTGCGAAGCTCCGCGAGATCTGCGATGAGGTCGGCGCGATGCTGATGGTGGATATCGCCCACATCGCGGGCTTGGTGGCGGCAGGGGAGCATCCGTCCCCCGTGCCCTACGCGGACTTCGTGACCACCACCACCCACAAGACCCTGCGCGGCCCCCGCGGCGGCATGATCATGTGCCGCGAGCAGTACGCCAAGGCCATCGACAAGGCCATCTTCCCCGGCACCCAGGGCGGCCCGCTGATGCATGTCATCGCCGCGAAGGCTGTGTGCTTCGGCGAGGCGCTGACGGAGGAGTTCCGCGCCTATCAGCACCAGATCATCCTCAACGCCAAGGCCCTGGAGAATGCCTTCCGCGCCGAGGGTATCCGGATGGTGTCCGACGGCACCGACAACCATCTGCTGCTGCTGGACTTCTCCGATACCGAGATGACCGGCAAGATGCTCGAGCAGCTGCTGGAGGAGGCCAACATCACCGTCAACAAGAACACCGTGCCCAACGAGAAGCGCTCTCCCTTCGTCACCAGCGGCGTGCGCGTGGGCACCCCCGCCATCACCAGCCGCGGCCTGAAGGAGGAGCACATGGTGATGATCGCCAAGTGGATCGCCCGCATCGTGCGCGAGGGCGAAGCTGCCGTGCCCGCCGTGAAGGCCGAGGTGGAAGCGCTGATGGCGAACTTCCCCCTGTATGCCTGATCCATATGTGAGCAAATGCGTTCCGACCCGGATGAATTTCCGGGCCGGAATTTTTTGTTCGCCTTGCGAAGAATGTGGTGCAGAATCAGACCGGATGAGTCATCAAAATTGAAATTTCCGGCCGGAAGGGTATGGATTTTTTCCGCAGGGTGTGCTATAATAGTAAAATGAAAGGTGTTGCCGCAGGCAGATATCGCCCGGCAAACCGGAACGGAAACGTTATAGCTGAAAGCTCCGTGGCGGGAGTATGCCATTCCTGTGTCGCGAGAAAGCCACGGACGATAGGGCACATGATGCGCAGCGAGGACTGCGTTTAGGTAACGTTCGTTATGTATATTGCCCGTGTAGCGGGAAGCGGTCTGGAAGCAGACCATGACCGAAAGGAGGAACAATGTGAGCCCGAGAACCGTAAAACAGCAGAGCCGGCTGCGCATCGCCAGCCTGGGCGGCGTGGATGAGATCGGCAAGAATATGACCGTATTTGAATATGAGGATGACATCGTCGTGGTGGACTGCGGCAGCATCTTCCCCAAGGAGGATATGCTGGGCATCGACCTGGTGATCCCGGACGTGAGCTACCTGGTGGCGAAGAAGAAGAACGTCCGCGGATACCTGTTCACCCATGGCCACGAGGACCATATCGGCGCCACGCCCTACATCCTCAAGCAGGTGCCCGCGCCCATCTACGGCACCAAGCTGACCCTGGCGCTGGTGGATCTGAAGCTCAAGGAGCACCGCGTGGGCGGCATTCCCATGCAGGTGGTGCAGCCCCGGGATGAGATCCGCCTGGGCAAGCACTTTACTGCCAAGTTCATCCATGTGAGCCACTCCATCGCCGGCGCCTGCGCCATCGCCATCACCTGCCCGGCGGGCACGGTGGTCGTCACCGGCGACTTCAAGATCGACTACACCCCCATTGACGGCCAGGTCACCGACCTTGCCACCTTCGCAGCCCTGGGTGAGCAGGGTGTATTGTGCATGCTGTGCGAGTCCACCAACGTGGAGCGTCCGGGTCAGACGATGAGCGAGCGACAGATCGGCCGCACATTCGAGAAGATGTTCCGTGACGCCAAGGGCCGCGTCATTGTGGCCATGTTCGCCTCCAACATCCACCGCATGCAGATGGTCATCGACAACGCCATCGCCTACGGGCGCAAGGTGTGCTTCATCGGCCGCAGCATGGTCAACGTCAGCCGCGTGGGCATGCAGATCGGCGAGATGAGCATCCCCGAGGAATGCCTGATCGAAGCCGACGACCTGGACCGCTACAACGACGACGAGATCCTGGTGATGACCACCGGATCCCAAGGCGAAGCCATGGCCGGCCTGACCCGCATGGCCTACTCCGAGCACCGCAAGCTGCAGATCCGCCCCTCGGATATGGTCATCATCTCCGCCAGCCCCATCCCGGGCAACGAGCGGGGCATCAGCCGCGTCATCAACCAGCTCTACCGCTGCGGCGCCCAGGTGGTGTACCACACGATGGAGAAGGTGCACGTTTCCGGCCACGCCTGCCAGGAGGAACTCAAGCTCATCCATGCGCTGGTGAAGCCGAAGTATTTCATCCCCGTCCATGGCGAGTACCGCATGCTCTGGCAGCATGCCGAGCTGGCTGAGTCCATGGGCATGCCCACGCAGAACATCATCCTGCCGGAGATCGGCCAGGTGTACGAGATGGACGAAGAGGGCCTGTACCTGGGCGAGCAGATCCCCAACGGCGGCGTGCTGGTGGACGGCCTGGGCATCGGCGACGTGGGCAATGTCGTGCTGCGCGACCGCAAGCACCTCTCCCAGGACGGCCTGATCATCGTGGTGATGGCCATCAACCGCGACGAGCGCAAGCTGGTTTCCGGCCCGGACATCATCAGCCGCGGCTTCATCTACGTCCGCGAAAACGAGGACATCATCGACAACACCCGCGACGTGGTACGGCAGATCCTGTCCACTTCCAGCCTCGCCGGCGAGGACTGGCCCATGCTCAAGAACCGCATCAAGGATGAGCTGCACCGCTTCATCTTCGAGAAGATCAAGCGCAACCCGATGATCCTGCCCATCATCCTGGACGTGTGATCCCGCAGGCGCGGCGTGTTTGACGAAACCGCATATATCTGCTATCATAGAGGGAGGTACGCGCAGTGCCTCCCTTTTTGACGCCGCTGGGATGAATCACCAGCGCAGAATCGTTTCAATCAGCGAAAGGACGGTTAGAATCAATATGGAATATGGTACGGCCCACCGCCTGGCGCAGGAGATCCGCCAGAGCGAGGAATATCAGACCTACCACGGCCTGAAGGACACTGTTATGGCGGACGAAACCACCGCCGCCCTCATCCGGGAATACAAGAAGCTCCAGGTGAAGCTGCAGATGGGCGCCGTCAGCGGTCATCAGGCGGATGAAACCGACATGCAGCGCTTCCAGGGCATCACGTCCCTCCTGTTCACCAACCCGGAGGTGAGCCGCTTCATGCTGGCCGAGATGCGCCTGCAGCAGGCCATGGCGGACATCTTCAGAATCATCAGCGACGCCGCCGGGATTGACTTTGGCTTCCCGGGAGCGGAATGATGGACGGATTATGAATGATGAATGATGAATTATGAATGCGGATGGCTGCACTGGTGTGCGCCTGACGTGACAACCTGTAATTCCTGATTCATAATTCCTAATTCATAATTATATTCAGCGGGGTGTTTTCATTTGAGCAAGCGTAAGGACACCTACAAGAGCGTGCGCGATGAGCGCGAGTACGGCCCCTACTGGTACAGCCTGCTGTGGCGGGTGCTGCGGCCGGTGCTGATTCTGGCGGGGAGCCTGCTGGTGGTCATCGGCATCATCAGCAGCATATGGAGCGGCGTGTATGAGGAGTACCTCGCGCCGCCGGATCCCTTGAGCCAGACGGCGGTGGGCTTCACCGTGGAGAGCGGCCAGAGCCTGACCCGCGTGGCCAACAACCTCGAGGCGGCGGGGCTCATCCGCAACCGCACGGTGTTCAAGTACTACTGCGACTTCGCGGGCCTGGGCCAGAAGATTCAGGCGGGCAGCTATCTGCTCACGCCCTCGATGACCATGACGGAGATTGCCGACCAGCTGACCCGTGGCGACGGCAATCCCATCGTGCGCAACATCACGCTCATCCCGGGCTGGACGCTGGAGAACTTCGCCGCAAAGCTGGTGGAGGATGGCGTGCTGGCGGACAGCGCGGAATTCCTGGAGCTGTGCCGCACGGGCGAGAAATTCACCGACTTCTACTATGTCGCCGATGTCATCGGCGGGGGCAACGCCCACCTGCGCAAGTACGTCCTGGAGGGCTATCTCTCGCCCAACACCTATGAGGTCTATGTGGATGCGACGGCGGAGGACATCGTCCGCAAGCTTCTGAGCCAGACGGAGAACGCCTTCCCCGTCGCGCGGCAGGATCAGGCGGACGCCCTGGGCTACACGATGGATGAGATTCTCATCCTGGCCTCCATCATCGAGAAGGAAGCCAAGGAGGAGGACTTCGCCAGGGTTTCGGCTGTGTTCCACAACCGCCTGAACCAGGGCATGCCCCTGCAGAGCGACGTGACCATCCACTACGTCACCGGGCAGCGGGAGATGGCCCTGGATGACGACGACCTGCACATCTCCAGCCCCTACAATACCTACACCAACGCCGGTCTGCCGCCGGGCCCCATCTGTGCGCCCAGCGAGGCCGCCATCCGCGCGGCGCTGGAGCCGGATCAGGAGTACCAGGCCATGGGGTACCTCTACTTCTGCGCCAGGGATCCCGCCAGCGGCGAGCTGGAGTTCTCCATCACCTATGAAGACCACCTCCGCGCGGTGGAGAAGTACGCCCCCCTGTGGCGGGAGTACGACGAGAGCCGCGGCGTGAACTGAGGAGGAATCCCGATGAGAAAGACGCCGGAGCTCCTCTGCCCGGCGGGCAGCATGGAGGCGCTGCGCACGGCCCTCCACTTTGGCGCGGACGCCGTCTATGGCGGCATGAAGCGCTTCGGCCTCAGAGCCTTTGCCGGCAACTTCGACGAGTCGCAGCTGCGTGAGGCGGTGGCTCTGTGCCACGAGAAGGGCGCGAAGTTCTACCTGACGATGAACGTCTTCCCCTTTGATGATCAGCTGGAAGACTTCGTCGCTGCGGCCCGTCTGGCTCACGCGATCGGGGTGGACGCCGCCATCGTCAGCGATCTGGGGGCCATCGTGACCCTGCGGGAGCGCGTGCCGGGGCTGCCCCTGCACGTCAGCACTCAGGCCAGTACGGTCAACAGCGCGGCGGTGCGGCACTATCGTCAGCTGGGGTGCGAGCGGGTCATCCTGGCCCGGGAGACCTCCATTGCCCGGGCGAAAGCCATCCACGAAAGCGTGCCTGACGTTGAGATCGAGACCTTCGTGCACGGCGCCAGCTGCGTGGCGTACTCCGGGCGGTGCCTGCTCAGCGCGGTGCTGACCGGCCGCAGCGGCAATCAGGGCGAATGCGCCCAGCCCTGCCGCTGGCAGTATGCGGTGGTGGAGGAGAAGCGCCCCGGCGAGTACCTGCCCGTCAGCGAGGACGCGAACGGCACCTACATCTTCTCCGCGAAGGATCTGAACCTGATGCCCCTGCTGCCGGATCTCGTGGACGCCGGCGTGGCGAGCCTGAAGATCGAAGGCCGCATGAAAACGGAGTACTACGTCGCCACGGTGACGGCGGCCTACCGCCGCGCCATCGACCTGCTGGCGGAGAACCGCGAAGTCTTCGATGCTGCGCTGCCCGGCCTGATGGCGGAGCTGGCCTGTGCCAGCCACCGGGAAAGCGACACCGGCTTCATGCTGGGCGCACCGGAGCAGCCTGCGGGCGCGGAGGGCTTCCATCAGGAGCGGGAGTTCATCGCCCGTGCCATTGCGGACAGTGAGGCGGGGGAGAGCGCGCGGTTCGTGCTCAAGAACCGCTTCTGCGCCGGTGAAACGCTGGAGCTGCTCAGCCCTGATGGCGTGACGTCCTTCAACGCGCCGCCCTTCCTGCGGGAAAAGACCGGCGAGACCGTTGAAACCCTGGGCGTGGGCGGAGAGACCATCGCCATGGCGCTGCCCTGCCGCGTGCAGGCGGGGGATATCCTGCGCGGGCAGGTGCGCAACCACCGCAGGTGAATCGGGCGCAAGGAATTTCCAGATGATGCATTGCCATTCCGGAAAAAGTGTGCTATAATCCATCTGATAATGACAAGGAAGCCTTGTACGCACCAGATAAAGGAGGATGGCAATGGCTGGTCATGTTTCTGACGCGGTGATCCGCCGTCTCCCGGGTTATTACCGCCACCTGCGCGAGCTTGAAGCTGCGGGCGTGACACAGATATCCTCGCAGGAGCTGGGCGACCGCATGCACCTGACCCCCTCGCAGATCAGGCAGGACATCAACTGCTTCGGCGGCTTCGGCCGCCAGGGATATGGCTACCGCGTGTCGGAGCTGAAGGGCCATATCGGCGAGATTCTTGGCCTGACGAATGAGCATGTCTGCATCATCGTGGGCGCGGGCCACATCGGATGTGCCGTGGCGCGGTATCCCAGCTTCAGCCGCGAGGGATTCCGCACGATTGCCATGTTCGATGTGGATCCGGAGAAGATCGGCGGCACGACCGACGGCATCCCGATTCATGCCATGGACGACCTGGAGGCATTCCTCGGCGAAAACCATGTGGATATCGCCGTGCTGGCATTGCCTCGGCGCTTTGCCCAGGATGCGCTGCATCGTCTCTACGACAGCGGCGTCCGCGCGGTGTGGAACTTTGCACCCACGGACCTGGCTCACCCGGATGACATGCTGGTGGTCAATGTCCACCTGATGGACAGTCTGCAGCAGCTGTCCTACCGCATGGCCCACCGGGACGATTGACAGAAAACCACAACAGCAGGAAACACAAAAGCGCGTGCGGCTGAACCCCGCCGGCGCTTTTGTCGTTGCGCACCATTCAGGAGGCATCATGACCCAGACGCCCGATAACAGCCGCGTGCGCCGTACGCAGCGCTATGCGTCCCGCCCGGAGGATATCGACCCTTCCAGGCCCCGCCGCACCCTGCAGGCCAAGCAGGCCATCGGCCGCTCGGCGGAATTGCAGGCCCGCATGGCTCAGCAGGAGCAGCCCCGGCGTGTATACAGCGATTATGATTATTCCGATCCCCCCGTGCGGCGGCGGCAGAAGCCCCGCAGGAACTCCCACACGCTGCTATGGTTCTGTGTGGCACTGATCTGCCTGATGCTCTCCGGGGCGCTGGTGGTTTTCGTGGCGCCGCAGCTGCTCAACCTTGAGCTGGGCGAGCTGAGCAACTTCGCCTTCGTCAACGGCAGCGTCATCATCCGCGATCAGGGCCAGATCGATCAGGTCGCCGCTGCCCGCGCGGCCCTGGAGACAGACCGGATCCACCAGGGCGTGTTCATCGATGGCGTGCATGTGGGCGGCATGACCCGCCAGGAGGCCATCGACGCGGTGAATGCCGTACCCAGCAGCACCGGCGGCGATTTTGACATCACCATCAGCGTGGATGGCTACGTCTGGTCCATCAATTCCGGCATCGTGCCCCTCTACCGCAACACCGAGGAGATGGTCGCGAAGGCCTATGCCATCGGCCGCAGCAACACCATGAGCATCCGCGGCACCAGCACCACGCCCTTCCGACAGCGCCTGGCGGCGGTGCAGGATGTGGCCGCGCAGCCCGTGGGCCTGTGGACGACCACGACCTATGACCACCAGGTGGTCTATGACATGTGCCTGAGCATCGCCACATCCGTCAACCGCGAGCCGGTCAATGCCTCGGTGGCCTACTTTGATCAGGGCAGCCGCACGTTCACCTTCAACGCCGATGAAAACGGCGTCTATGTGGACGCGGAAGGCATCTACAACAGCGTCGTGACCTGGCTGGACAGCGGCGTGTACACCGGCACGATCCACGTGACGCCGGAGATCGTGCTGGCGCCTGTGACCCGGGCGGAGCTGGCCAAGGGCTTCGGGCTGATCTCCTCCTTCACCACAAAGAAAACTGGAAACACCAACCGCACGACGAACATCGCCCTTTCGGCTGAAGCCATCGACGGCGTGACCGTCGCGCCCGGCGAGACCTTCTCCTTCAACAAGGCCACCGGTCAGCGCACCGAGGCCAAGGGCTACAAGCCTGCAGCGGCCATCGCGGGCGGTGAAACCATCGATGAGGTCGGCGGCGGCGTGTGCCAGACCAGCTCGACCCTCTTCAACGCCGTCGTCCGCGCGGACCTGACAATCGTCAGCCGCAAGCCCCACGCGTGGCCCTCGGATTACGTCCCCAAGGGCGAGGACGCCACCGTCAACTGGCCCGACCTGGACTTCAAGTTCCGCAATGACACGGAGTGGCCCATCTACATCGTCGCCTGGTGCGATAAGAGCGCCAAGACGGTGACGGTGGAGATCTACGGCATGAGCCTGGGCGATGGCGTCACCATCGACCTGGAGAGCGAAGTGACCTACGTCAAGCAGCCGCCGGAGGAAACCCTCTACGTCTACAACCCCGACCTGGAGTACGGCACAGAAAAGCAGACCGTCAAGGCCCGCACCGGCTACACGGTGGAAACCTGGAAGGTCTACTACCAGAACGGCAAGGAGATCAGCCGCGAGATGCTGCACACCTCCAACTACAAGATGTATCAGCGCACGGTGCAGCACAACAAGCCCTACCTGTACGGCGAATAAACACAATCCCCCTGAACCGCGGCAATGCGGCCCAGGGGGATTCTTCTGTTGCGATCAGCCCCAGATGGGGGTGGGGTAGAGGCCCTCGTCGTGCATGCGCCTGAGCGCGGAGATCACCTGCGGCTTGTCAGCCTGGTAGGTCACGCCATACCAGCGGTCGGTGCAGGTCAGCACGCGCACGCTGGCCGCGCCCCGCTGCAGCATGTCGTTGACCACGCCGGGGACGTAGTACTCGGCCTTCATGGGGTTGGCGGGCACCGTGTCCGTCAGGAAGCGGGGGAAGCTGCTGCGCATCTCCTCCAGCAGGCTGGGGGTGAAGCCGAACATGTTCATGCTCACGGGCGTGTCGCCGGGCAGCAGGTGGTAGGTACGGCCGTCCTCGGTGTAGAGGGGGCCGTCGCAGCTGGTGATGATGTGGGTGCGCTCGTTGACGCTGATGAGGTTGCCATCCTGATCCACCGCGCACACGCCGCGGGCCACCGAGCCATTCTCCGTCACGGTGTTTTGAAGCTGGTAGCCCACCATGAAGTAGCGGGCCTTGTCATCGTCCCGGAGGGTGGCGAGGGTCTGGTAAGCGACGCGGTAGGCGTCCACGCCGTAATAATCGTCGGCGTTGATCACCAGGAAGGGCGCGTCCAGCAGGTGCTGAGCGCAGAGCACCGCATGGCCCGTTCCCCAGGGCTTGACGCGGCCTTCGGGGACCTGATGGCCTTCGGGCAGCATCTCCAGCTGCTGGAAGGCGTATTCCACCTGCATATGGGGCTCGATCCGCGCGCTGACAAGGCGGCGGAAGTCGGCCTCAATCTCGTGCTTGATGATGAAAACGACCCGCCGGAAGCCGGCGCGGCGCGCGTCATAGACGCTGTAGTCCAGCAGCTTTTCGCCGCCGGGGCCCAGGGGATCCATCTGCTTGAGCCCGCCATAGCGCGAGCCCATGCCAGCCGCCAGCACAACGAGAATCGGTTCCATGATCATACCCTCCTGTATCCGGCGGAGCGTGCGTCCTGCCGTAATCTCTTCCATCATACCCCATCCGGCGGCAAAATGCAACCCAACATGTAAAACTTTGCGATATTGGTGCAAACGGTTGTGTTTCGGGCGAAAATGTCGTATAATGATAGGACGAAAGAATCTCGGGAGGTCAGATGCAGTGGATTTTCTCAAGACGCTGATGCTCTATATGGCGCTGATGGCGACCCTGTCCGTGCAGGAGGGGCCGCTGCCCCAGGATGCGCCCACGCCCACGGCGGCGCCTGTCACCACGGCTGCGGTGGAATTCGCGCCCTTCATCACCGAGGTGCCAACGGCCACGCCGTCGCCCACTCCGGGGCCTACGCCGCAGATCACCCCCAACAGCCGCTATGAAACCGTGCGCTTCAACGACCGCGGCACGTCCGTGCGCAAGCTCCAGCAGCGGCTGATTGAGCTGGGCTACATGCCCGAGGGCTCCGACGACGGCGCTTATGGCTACCAGACTTACAACGCCGTAAGGGACTTCCAGCGGGCCAATGGCCTGGATGCGGATGGCGTGGCTGGCCCGACCACGCTGACCCACCTGTACGAGAACCCCGACGTGCGTCCCGTGACCACGCCGACCACCGTGCCCACCGCCACGCCCACGCCCACCCTGGCGCCGGTGCCCACGCCAAAGCCCGTCACGCCTGCACCGGTGACGCCCACGCCTACCCCTGCGGCGGAGGCCACCATCGTGCCTCCGGCGGGCGATGATCTGCCCCTGCTGACGGACGTGACGGAGGCTCCGGCCACGGCTGCGCCCCTGACCCTCACGGAAGTGCCTGATGGCCTGATCATCTCCGGCAACACCGGCAAGGCCCTGGTCATCAATCAGCTGGTGGATGGCGAGATCGTTCCGCTGCGCCCCCAGCTGTGGGAGGGGGAGAACGGCGAGCCCTATGTGGCCCTGAGGGATCTGGTGGACTGCTACGAGGGCTGGTCGCTCACCGGCTCTGAGGCCGAGGGCGGCTATGTGCTGGTTGCTGCGGGCTACGAGATCCGCCTGATCATGGCGGGCGACAGCGTCCGCGTGACGGTGGATGGCCGCAGCGTCACCCTGGATGCGGCCGATGTGCGCTTCCGCAATGGCGTGATGTGCATCAGCGGCAACTTCCTGCGCCGCACGCTGAACGCCAATGTCATCTACGATGCGCAGGAGCGCTCGCTGGTGCTCTTCATCAGCGATAAGGCGGTTTCCAACGCCACGGACTGATCCCCTGTGGAGTCGTGCTCTTGTCAGCACGGCTCTTTTTCTACCCGCCCCCTTCCGTTTTTGCCGGGGATGTGGTACAATGGCAGGGATAACGCAGGAGGACAATGCGATGAACATGGATTATGGCCAGCAGCTTTCGCAGGTGCGCTGCTTTCTGCTGGATATGGACGGCACCTTTTATCTGGGTGATCGGCTGATCGAGGGTTCGCTGGACTTCCTCGCAGCGCTGGAGAGAACCGGGCGCGACGCGTGGTTCCTGACGAACAACTCCTCCAAGTCCGCCGCCGTTTACACGCAGAAGCTCAGGCGCATGGGCGTACCGGAGCGGTTCTGCCAGCAGGTGATGACCAGCGGGCATGCCGCGGCGCGCTACATCCTCGAGCGCTTCCCGGGGGGCAGGGGATACCTGCTGGGCAACCCTGTGCTGACGCAGGAGCTGCAGGAGATGGGCCTGGCATTCACCGAGGACGACCCCGATTACGTCCTGGTGGCCTTTGACACCACGCTGGACTACGCCAAGATGTGCCGCGTGTGCGACCTGATCCGCGCGGGCAAGCCCTACATCGCCACCCACCCGGACTTCAACTGCCCCACGGAGACCGGCTTCATCCCCGACATGGGCGCCATCATGGCCTTCATCGAGGCCAGCACGGGCCGC